>NZ_JBEYWQ010000001.1:201019-815268 GCF_040644495.1 Microbispora sp. NPDC046973
CAACAGCAACTACGGCGGCAGCGTCTACCAGGACTTCGCGCCCGGCGCCAAGGGCAACCTCAAACCCGGCCTCAAGAACCAGAACGCCTCCCACCAGTTCGGCCCGTCGTCATCGGCGCGCGTCAACATGTCGTACGCGCTGTACAACACGGGCGGCGGCTACGTCAGCTGCGGCTTCGACGGTTACGTCCACACCTCCGGCCGGCATGAGGGTATCGACATCAAGCGCAGCGTGGGTTCGGCTGTCCATGCCCTGGTCAGTGGTCAGATCATCAACGTCGTACACGGACGTAACGGCGGCTCCGGGCTCTCCACGATCGCCGTCTACAACGCCTCGCTGAACAAGACGATCATCTACCTGCACTCCGCTCCGCTGTCCTCGCTGCGTGTGGGCCAGCAGATCGCGCGCGGCCAGATCATCGCGAACGAGGCGTGGCACGGAGTGTCGTCCAGCGGTGCCGCGCACACCCACGTCGAGATGCGCCCCGGACGGCAGAAGCTCGCCGCCAAGAGTGTCGGCGACCCGCATCTGAGCAACCCGAACCCGAACTCGTTCTGGATCTCCCAGGGCTACAACGTCCGCTAGCGCAGCGCGGCCCCTGACGAAGAGGAAGGCACCTGTGTCTCCACGAACTGCACGGCTGATCTCGCCCCTGGCCGCGGCGGTGCTCGGCGGGGCGGTGCTCGCCACCGCCTCGCCCGCCTCGGCGGCCACCCGCAACGGCGTGTGCGAGACCGGCGAGTTCTGTTACTACTTCAACAGCGACAACCAGGGATCGGTCTCCGACTTCACCGGATCGGTCGGCGACTACGGCACCCGGCAGCCCTCCTGCTTCGACTTCAAGGGGCCCGGCGCCGGCAAGGGCAAGTGCGTCAAGAACGCCGCCGCCTCGGTCTGGAACCGCAGCGCCAAGACCGTCCGCGTCTACTACAACAGCAACTACGGCGGCAGCGTCTACCAGGACTTCGCGCCCGGCGCCAAGGGCAACCTCAAACCCGGCCTCAAGAACCAGAACGCCTCCCACCGGTTCCTGAGCTCCGCACCGCCGACCGGCTGCAAGACCGACGGCACGCACAGCAAGCTGCCCACGACGATCCTCGTCTACCGGGAGTCCCTCAATCGCGTGGACCGGGTGGAGTTCAAGACCTACGTGAAGAACGTCCTGCCCAACGAGTGGCGGTCGCACTGGCCGAGGGAATCCCTCAAGGCCGGGGCGATCGCGGTCAAGAACTTCGGCTGGTACTGGGCGCTGAGGTCGGCGAGCAAGACGCCGAGCGGCCAGTGCTACGACGTCACCGACCACACGTCCAGCCAGATGTACAAGCCCGGCTCCGCGACTGCGGCGACGAACGCCGCGGTGGATGCGACGTGGGGCATCCGGATGACGCGCAGCGGGAAGATCTTCAAGGCCCAGTACTGTTCAACGACGACGGCGTGCCGCCACTGGGTCACCGGCGACTGGATGTCGCAGAACGGTTCTCGCGACAAGGCCGAGGCGGGCTGGAGCTACTCCAGGATCCTCAAGTACTACTACAAGGGGATCGCTCTCACATCCTGAACCCGCTGAGACCGTCCGCTCCTGGTTCCCCGCCGTGCCGTGCACGGCGGGGAACAGGCGTCAGCCGATGATGATCTGAAAGTTGAGCGGCCGGCCTCCGGGGAATGCGACCCGTCCCGAACCCTCCATCATCTTGAACCGCACGTAGCACAAGCCCGGCTTGCTCGGCGTGGTGATGTCGGTCCTGATGTCGACCATCTCTCCCGGTCGCGTGTCCTTGATCGGTACGTCGGGGACGGTCTGGCACTGGTCGGGCTGCTGCGGGAGGTCGAGGCGATGCAGCGAATATCCCTTCCACGGCACGGTCCCGGCGTTCTTGAGCCGCCATACCTTGGTCACGGTCTGGCGGGGGCCGACGCGCGTGCAGTCGGGGAGCGTGATGTCCCCGATGAACTTCGCCGAATCACCCTCGTGGGCGGGCGGGCTCCACGGCGGGTTGGTGGGGCGCACCGGGCAGTCGGCCGCCGACAGCCCGGTCTGCGATGGGCTCTCGGACGGGTTCACGCTGTGCCCGTCGGTCCCGGAGCCGCGATTGACGGCGACCGCGATGACGACCACTGTCGCCACACCGACGGCCGCCACTGCGAGCGCGGCCGCAGCCGGACGGGCCGGCCGGAGTCGCCCCCGGCCCCCCGGCGCAGCGGGGACCGGCCGGACGCCACCCGCGATCTCGTCGGGCGGTGGCGGCGTGAGCAGAGATGCCGGGGTCTCACCAGCCGGCCGCGAGGCGTGCGAACCGGTGGCGCCGTGCACGGTAGGACCTTCCGCGACGTCCGCGACGTCCGCGACGGAGGCGTCGAGTCCATCGGGCGGACGGGCCGCCAAGGTGCCCGCGCGGTTCGAAGGATCTGCGGCGCTCGCCGATCTGACCGCCAGGTTCGCTCTCTCCCAGCGTTCGCGGTACGCGGCCGGGTCCGCGCCGCACGCCTTGACGAACTCGACGGTGGTCTCCCAACTGGGGAGCCGGTTACCCTTCGTGGCCTCGTGCAACGTGGTGTGGGAAATCGCCCCCGACCGGCCAGACATTTCTCGAAAAGGTGGGTTGCCGACCGATTTGCGAAGTTCTCGCAGTGCCGCCGCGAAGTGCTCGATGGCCTCCGCCCGTGCACGCATGTCGTCCACCCGGGTGAAGCTAACAGCGCCCACGGTGTCCGCTCAAGCTTACGGAACATCTCGCATACGTCCTCCTGCGCCTCGCCATGTGCCCCGAGCCGACGTGGACGTGGTCGACGGGGCACGCCTCGATCCGCTTCCCGCGCCGGCCGCGGACGGAAGGAGCCGGGGTCCCATAGGAATTCCCTATGACCCCTGCTGACATTTCTTCTTTGATTCTCGTTGTTTTCCGGCCGTACGGTGAAACAGCTCGACGGGGCGCCCGCCGCGATTTTCGGAATGTGCGCGTCGTCGGCTTGTTTTCGACAACTGTTCACGAGCACAGGAGGACGCGATGCCGCTCACCCTCGACACCTACCGGCTGCTGGGCCGCTCCGGGCTGCGGGTCTCGCCGCTGGCGCTGGGTGCGGCGACCTTCGGCACCGAGTGGGGCTGGGGCGCCGAGCAGGACGAGGCGCGGAAGCTGTTCGACCTCTACGTGGAGCGAGGCGGCAACTTCATCGACACCGCCAACACCTACACGAATGGCAGCTCCGAGCGCCTGCTGGGGGAATTCACCCGCGACAACCGCGAAAGCCTGGTGCTGGCGACGAAATACTCGACGCTGCGCCGGCCCGGTGATCCCAATTCCGGAGGCAGTCACCGCAAAAGCCTGTTCGCGTCGGTGGAAGCCAGTCTGCGGCAGCTGAACACGGACTACATCGATCTGCTCTACCTGCACGTGTGGGATTTCACGACGCCGGTCGAGGAAATCCTGCGCGGCATGGACGATCTGGTCCGGCAGGGCAAGGTCCTATACGTGGCGATCTCCAACGCACCGGCCTGGCAGGTGTCGCGCATGCAGGCGATCGCCGACCTGCGCGGCTGGTCACCGCTGGTCGCGCTGCAGATCGAATACAACCTGATCGACCGTGCCGGGGAACGTGACCTGATCCCCATGGCACGCGAGATGGGGCTGGGCGTGATCCCCTATTCGCCGCTGGCCGGCGGGGTGCTCACCGGCAAGTACAGCCGCGACGACCTGATCGCGGCGAACGTCGCGTCCGGCGACGGGACCCGCAAGGACTTCAACGTCGCCCTGGGTTCGGTCACCGGACGCAACCTCGCCATCGCCGATGTCGTGAAGGAGGTCGCCGCGGAGATGGGCCGCACACCCGCCCAGGTCGGGCTGGCCTGGGTCCTGCGGAACCCGGGCGTGACGGCACCGATCATCGGCGCACGCACTTCCGCACAGCTGGAGGAGAATCTGGGCGCCCTTGAGGTCGACTTCACCGCCTCCCAGCTGGCCCGCCTCGACGAGGCCGGCGCGATCGAACTCGGTGCTCCGCACGACATGCTCGCCAGTGACCACATCCGTACGGTGACCATGGGCGACCTGAAGATCGAAACCCGCCGCTGACACCCCGCTCGGCCGTCAGGACACCGGTGAGAAGGAACTGGATTCGTACCAGGTCTCTTGACGCAGAAGTTCGAGCAGGGCCGTCTCCGCCGGGCCCGCGCCGGGCCGGACCGCGGCGACCACGGGCTGGGACACGACCGGGAACACCGGGCGCGCGAGGTGCTCGTAGCCGTGGGGCACCGCCGAGGCCGGGACGAGCGTGACCCCCAGCCCGTGGGCGGCCCAGTGCACGGCCGTCGCCGTCTGGGATACGCGGGCCACCGTGGTCGGGGTCAGCTCGTTGTCTCTCAGCACGTCCCGCAGCACGCCGTCGAGCGCGCTGTTGTGGTCGAACCTCACCCACGGCTCCCGCTCCAGGTCGCGCAGCTCCACCCGGTCGGCGGCGAGCTGCCGGTGCCCGGCGCCCAGCACCACGACGAACTCCTCGTCACCGAGGTGGTGGCCCTCGTACAGCTCTTCCCCGCAGGGCCCGGCCACCAGGGCGAGGTCCAGCACGCCCCGGCGCGCCAGCCGCTCCAGCTCGGCGAGGTTCGGCTCCTCGAAGACGGTGACCTCCAGCCGCGGGAAGCGGCGGCGCAGCGCGCCCAGCGCGCCCGGCAGCTGCCGCGTGCCCAGGCCCATCTGCGCCGCGACCACCAGCTCGCCCACCAGCTCGTCGGCGCCGGCCCGCGCCGTCGCCCTCGCCCGCCGCGCCGCGCTCACCGCCGCCTCCGCCTCTCGCAGGAACGCACGGCCGACCACGGTGGGCACCAGCCCGGTCGGCGTACGGGCGAACAGTTGCACGCCGAGTTCCCGCTCCAGGCCGCGGATCTGCTGGGACACCGACGGCTGAGCGACGTGCAGCACCTCCGCCGCCGCCGTCACCGAGCCCTCCTGGGCGACGGCCAGGGCGTACTCGAACTGACGAAGGCTCATCGGCTCTCGTCCCTTCCCTGCTGTGGACCGCCGTCCATCCCGATGTTTCTCTGTAATCACAGTAATCGCTGTAACAGGGGATGAATATCAACCACCGTATTCGCTCTACGCTTGTTGACCCAGCCGCCTCCTTCGATCTACGTTTGTCGAGCCGAAATCCGCGCCGATCGAGGAGGCGGGATGCCCGCGACTCCACGCGACCTGCTCGACCGCTTCCACCAGGCGATGCTGGACTTCTCACCGGATGCGCTTGCCGATCTGTTCGCCGCTGAGGCGATCTACGAGTTCGTGTTCTGGACGCCGCATCGCGGTCCGTCGCAGCGGTACGACGGGCGCGAGGAGATCCGCGCGGGCTTCAGAGCGGCATGGGGGACAGTGTCCAAGCCGCCGCTGACCGGATTACGCGAGGTGTGCGTTCACGAGACGGCCGACGCCGAAGTGATCATCTGTGAGGGTGAGATGGACGCTGTCAACCACGCGACCGGGCGGCCGTTCACTTCCCGATTCGTGCTCGTTCTGCGCGCCCGCGACGGCCGCATCGTCCACGTGCGCGACTACTCTGACGTGTTGCGGACCGCGGCGGGGCTCGGGCGTCTGACGCAGCTCTTCGATCAGGTGCACGCCGAGTCGGCGCCTTGAAGGGCTCCGGGCCAGACCGTTCGCCATCGTCTGCCGGTGGGGCCGGCAGCGAGGATGCTCGATCCGTGGCCGGCTCTTCGCGAGCAACTTCCCTAGCCGCCGACCTGGTGGCCTTCGCCGGCACCCGCGCCGGCGTACGCCGCGGCCGGTGGGGCCACGGCGTACGCCGGATGTTCGTCAGCTGGTGCCGCCGGTCACCGTGGTGCCGGACTTGGTGATGTAGTACGTGACCTGCGCTCCGCTCCAGAAGTGGAAGGTGAGGGTGACGCGGCCGTCGTTGACCTCAGCGAAGAAGTCGGGTTTGAGAATGATCGTGTTGGCGCTGTAGTCGGGCTGGAAGTGGTCCCAGAAACCCTTGTAGGGGGTCCAGTTGGCCGGTCCGGCGGGGCTGCCGTCGGCGTACTTGGCCTCCATGGTGGCGAGCTGGTCGCCGCGGAACTGGGTGGGGATGGCGAATGAGGAGGTCGTGCCGGTGGCGGCGGCCTGGGTCGGCGGGTCGGAGGTGATGATGCTGATCTGCCACGGCGCGCCCTGGGAGAAGCGGGCCTCGATGGTGGCGTTCACGCCGTAGGCCCGGTTTCCGGCCAGCCGGGTGAGGGCCGCCGCGGTGAGGGTCAGGGTGTTGCCGGACACGGTGTAGTCGGCGCCCTCGGCGAGGGTGGCACCGCCCTGCCGCAGGCCCTGGAACGCGGTGCCGTTGAGGTTGAGTGTGAGCGTCTTGCTGGTGATCGCGCCGCTGCGGGGCACGTACACCTGGTCGGACGAGGCCGTGCCGGAGCGCGTGGTCCAGCCGGCCTTCATCAGGTCGTATATGCCCTGGTCGCGCCATCGCAGCTCGTTGCGGTTCAGGAACTGGCCCGCGTCCCAGAGCATGGTGGTGAGCTTCCGGATGCGGGCGTGGTAGCCGACGGCCTCGATGAACTTCAGGAATTCGCCGCGTTCGATGATCCCCGGCCGGGTGTGGTCGTAGTTGAGCAGCGCCCATTCTCCGACGATCACGGGGATCCCGTGGGACACGAACGTGTTGTACACCCGGTCGAAGGTGCCGACGAGGTCCTGCTCGACGTTGCTGTCGTACCGGGTGCCGCCGGCGATGTTGACGCTGAACGGCCACCACCCGTAGAAGTGCACCGTCGCGGCGAGGTTGGGGTCGTGGAGCTGGTTGAAGGTGGCCGTCAACGCGTCCAGCCGGGCCTGTTCGGCGTTGGTGTTCAGGGTGGGCAGCACGAGCAGCCGGGTGGCGTTGCCGCCCCCGGACCCGCGCACCAGGTGGACGAACGCGGTGTTGAGCTCGTTCAGCACCTGATCGCTCTCGCTGTCGCCCGAGGTGCCGGTGAACTGCGGCTCGTTGATGCTCTCGAACACCAGCTTGGGCGAATAGTCGCGGAACGCGCCGGCGATCTGCCTCCACAGCGCGGTGTACCTGTTCATCACGGTCGTACGGTCGCCGGGGTAGGTGTTGATCCACTGCCAGGAGTCGTGATGCAGGTTGATCATCACGTAGAAGCCCTCGGCCAGGGACCAGTCGACGACCTGGCGGATGCGGTTCAGCCAGGCGGCGTCGATGGTGTAGTCAGGCGCGGGGCCGTGGTGGTTGCTCCAGGTCACCGGGATCCGGATGCTGTTGAACCCCTGGGACCGCACGTGGTGGAGCAGAGCCTGGGTCGTCGGCGGATTGCCCCACGCCGTCTCGTCGGGGATCGCGTCGAAGGTGTTGCCCAGGTTCCAGCCGGGTTGCATCGCGGCGACCATGGCCATCGCGTCGCCCGGCTGCGGCGACGGCGAGGGCGACGCGGACGGCGACGGGCTGGGCGACGGCGAGGGGGACGAAGACGGGCTGGCGGACGGTGATGGTGACGGCGACCGCGACGGGCCGGCGGAGGGTGACGGGCTGGGCGACGGCGAGGCGCCGGTGTCTCCGGTGCAGGTGACGCCGTTGAGCGTGAACGCGGCCGGCGCGGTGTTGCTGCCCGACCACGACCCGTTGAAGCCGAAGGAGACCGTCCCGTTGGTCGCGACGGCCGCGTTGTAGCTCGCGTTGACGGCGGTGACCTGGGCGCCCGACGAGGTGACCGTCGCGTTCCACGCCTGGGTGACCTGCTGCCCCGAGGGGAACGTCCAGGCCAGTTTCCACCCGTCGACCGGGTCGCCGAGGTTGGTGACGCTCACGTCGGCGGTGAAACCGCCCGGCCACTGCGCCGAGACCGCGTACGCCACGCGGCAGCCCGCGGCCGCTTGGGCGTTGACGGCCGTCACCGTCCCCACCGCGAGCAGCGTGATCAAGGCCCCGATGACCGCGCTGACGCGCAGACGGGCTCTTCGTACGTCGAACAGATCCACGGTCACTCTCCCTTGTGCGCGCCAGCCTTGGACGGCACCGATCGGCACCTGAGAAACTTTCTCAAAAAATCGCTGGAAACATAGCAGTGGGATCTATCCAGGACCACAGTCCGTCGCCGTGGACGCGAATGGACGTAGGGGAATGCCGACAGCGCAGGTGCCCGCAATCGCTTGAGTCCGTCTTCGGCGAGGTCACCGACATGATCGCTTTCTCTCGTTCGTCGCCCAGAAACTCGCTTTAGAAAGTTTCTCGGCATCGATTCTGAAAATTTCAGGTACACGCGGCGTCGCCGGAGCGGCTAGCGGAATGTGCGCCGCCGATTCGACCGTTCGGCGACACGAGCAGCGCGACGTTCATGCGAGGCCCGACGGGTTATCCTTGCGCCGTGAAACGGCCCGCGGCGGCTGACCGGGTGGGGGACGGCACGGCGCGATCCCGGCGCCGGGCCGGCGAGGAAGGGGGCCAGTTGTCGTACGCCGAGCCGCACGGACCGGCTGCCGACCACGAGCGCCCGAAAGGCGACCCGGCCCGACCCGTGACGATTTCCTACATCGCGGAGACCGCCGGGGTGTCGGTCCCCACGGTGTCCAAGGTGATCAACGGCCGGGCCGGCGTGTCCCCGGATACCCGCGCCCGCGTCGAAGCGCTGATCAGCGAGTACGGATACCGCAAGATCAACCGCAGGAACATGATGGAACTCGTCTTCGGCGAGCTCGAGGACATGTGGGGAATCGAGATCATCCGCGGGGTCGAGCGGGTGGCCCGCGAGCACCGCGTGGGGGTCGTCCTGACGGAGTTCGGCCCGCGACGCGACACGGGGGAACATCCGATCGACGAGACGCTGGCCCGTCGCCCTGCCTGCGTCGTCACGGTGGCCCAGCTGTCGGAGGAGCAGCGCGACCAGCTGCGCGCCAAGGACATTCCGTTCGTGGTCTTCGATCCCACCACCGAACTGCCGGACGGCGTCCCCTTCGTCGGCGCGACGAACTGGGCGGGTGGCCGGTCGGCCACTCGCCACCTGATCGAGCTCGGACACCGCCGGATCGCGATGATCGCCGGGCCGGACCGGGTTCTGTGCTGCCGGGCCAGGCTGGACGGGTATCGCTCCGCACTGGAGGCCGCCGGCCTTTCCGTCGACCCCGGCCTCGTCGTCCGCGCCGACCTCACCAAGGAGGACGGGCGGACGGCTGCGATCGGTCTGCTGAGCCGCGCGGAACGCCCCACGGCGATCTTCGCCTGCAACGATCTCCAGGCGCTCGGCGTCTACCAGGCGGCCCGCGAGCTGGGAGTGCGGATTCCGGTGGACCTGAGCGTGGTCGGCTTCGACGACCTGCCCATCACCGCCCTCGTCGATCCGCCGTTGACCACCGTCCACCAGCCGCTCATCGAGATGGCCGCGGCCGCCACCGAGCTGGCACTCGCCCTGGGGCGGGGAGAGGAGACACCGCAGGTGGGTCTCGAGCTGGCCACCACCCTCACGGTTCGGGAGAGCACCTCCCCGCCGGCCCGTTCGTCTGAGTGACGTTCCGTCTGGGCGGTGGAAGATCGGCCGGCGCTACCGGCCGGCCAGGGACGACGCGAGCTTGAGCCAGCTGTCGAGGGTGCCGGCGGCGGCACCGCTGTCGACGGCGCGGCGCGCGTCCTCGAGGCAGGCCGCGAAGGCGTCGCGCAGACTCCCGCCGAAGCCGCGGTGAGCGGCGAGGGCCCCGGCCGCGTTGGCGAGGACGGCGTCGCGTGCGGCACCCGCTTCACCGGCCAGGACCCGGTGGACGACCGAGGCGTTGTAGGCCGCGTCACCGCCCCGGAGCGCGTCCTGCGCGCTGCGCGCCAGCCCGAAGTCGGCCGCGTCCAGCGTCTCCTGCCGGACGTCGCCGTTCTCGGTGATCCAGACGCTCGTGGGCGCGGCGGTGGTGATCTCGTCGAGGCCGTCCTGCCCGCACACGACCAGGGCGCTCGCGCCCCGTTCCGCGAGGACGTTCGCCAGGGCCGGGGCGAGGGCGGGGTTGGAGCAGCCGACGAGGGCGGCACGGGGACTGGCGGGGTTGGTCAGCGGCGCCAGGTAGTTGACGGCGGTGGGGACGCCGAGCGCCTTGCGCACCGGACCGGCGTAACGCAGCCCCTGGTGGAAGCGCGGGGCGAAGGTGAAGCCGATGCCGACCTCGCGCACGCACCGGGCGATGTCGTCAGGCGCGAGATCGAGTGGCAGCCCCAGGGTTTCCAGGACGTCGGCGGCGCCGGCCTTGCTGGACGCCGATCGGCCGCCGTGCTTGACCACCGGGGAGCCGGCGGCGGCCACGACGATCGCCGCCATGGTGCTCACGTTCACCGTGTGGGCGCCGTCGCCGCCGGTGCCGACGATGTCGACGACCTGCGCGCCGTCGACGGGCAGGGGCACGACCCGTTCCATGAGGGCGTCGAGCATGCCCCTGAGCTCCGCGGCGCTCTCGCCCTTGGCCCGCAGGGCGACCAGGAACCCGGCGAGCTGGGCGGGATCGGCCGCGTCGTCCATGACCTGCCGCATGGCCCATCGCGTGTCGTCCGCGTCGAGGTCCTGCCCCCGCAGGAGCGTCGCGAGCAGGCGGGGCCAGGATCGGGACGGCTGGGTCATGAAGGTCCTCTCGACGTGGGCACGGCGGTCGGGCGGCGCGCGCTCCCAGCGTAGCGACCGGCATCGTGATTCATCGGCATGAAGCCGCCTGACCTGGCCGAACTCCACGAATTCGCGCGAGCGGCGGCCCTTTCCGGGTAGCGGTGACACGAACGGGAGAAATGGAAGGCTGTCATGCGAGCGACCTTGATTTACGGCGCCGGCGACGTGCGCGTGGAGAACGTGCCCGACCCGGTGATCGAGCAGCCCACGGACGCCGTGGTGCGGGTGCTGCGCGCCTGTGTCTGCGGCAGCGACCTGTGGCCCTATGGGTCGCGGGCCGCCACGCAGCACGGCGACCGCATCGGACACGAGTTCCTCGGGGTGGTCGAGGAGACCGGCGCCGAGGTGCGCGGGCTGAAACGGGGCGACGTGGTGGTCGCGCCGTTCGTCTGGTCCGACAACACCTGCGACTTCTGCTCCGAGGGCCTGCAGACGTCGTGCCGGCACGGCGGGATGTGGGCCAGGGACGGCGTCGACGGCGGCCAGGGCGAGGCCGTGCGCGTGCCGCAGGCACAGGGCACGCTGGTGAGACTGCCGGTGGCCGAGGACTCGGTTCTCCTGCCGTCGCTGCTCACCCTGTCGGACGTGTTCCCCACCGGCTACCACTGCGCGGTCAGAGCCGGCGTGAACGCGCGTACGACGGTGACCGTGATCGGTGACGGCGCGGTCGGCCTGTCGGCGGTGCTGTCGGCCAGGCGGCTGGGCGCCGAGCGGATCATCCTGATGGGGCGGCACGAGGACCGCACCGACCTCGGCCGCGAGTTCGGCGCCACCGACGTGGTCGCCGAACGCGGCGAGGAGGGCGTCGAGAGGGTCAGGGAACTGACCGGCGGCGACGGCACCCACGCCGTGCTGGAGTGCGTCGGGCTGGAAGAGGCCGTGGAGACCGCCTTCGGCGTGGTCCGCGACGGCGGCGTGGTCAGCCGGGTCGGCGTCCCCCAGTACGAGAAGGTGCCGATGGGGTCCCGGGAGTTCATGAGGAACATCACCCTGACCGGCGGTGTCGCACCGGCCCGCGCCTACATCGAGGAACTCCTGCCCGACGTGCTCGACGGCACGATCGAGCCGGGCCGCGTGTTCGACCGCACCGTGAGCCTCGGCGAGGTGCCCGACGGCTACCGCGCCATGGCCGCCCGTCAGGCGCTGAAGGTGCTCATCACGCCCTGACCCGTCCGGCTCCGCGGGCGGCGGTTCCGGCGGGGTAGCCTGGCTCGAAGATCGAGACGAGGGGGAGCGGGCCGGTGCTGCCGATCGCCGAGATGCTACGGGTGCTGAACGCGCTGGACGAGGCCGGATGCGAGGTCTGGGTCGCCGGCGGATGGGGGATCGACGTCCTGGTCGGACGCGTCACCCGGGAGCACCACGACCTCGACCTGCTCCACCGCGCCGAACAGGAGCGGCTGGTGGTCGGTGCGCTGGAGTCGCTCGGGTACGCCGAGCGGCCCGGTGCGGTGCCCGGGCGGCCGGCCAGGTTCGTCATGACCGACGGTGAAGGGCATGAGCTCGATCTCCATCCGCTGCACGTCGCGGAGGACGGCTCGGCCGTGCAGCACCTCGACGACCGCGGCGCGGCGCTCCACTATCCGGCCGCGGTCTTCGTCACGGGCACGATCGAGGGCGTGCGGGTGCGCTGCCTGTCCGTCGGTCAGCAGGTCGCCTTCCACCAGGGTTACGAGCCCCGCGACCGCGACCTGCACGACATGGCGAGCCTGCGTTCGGTGTTCGGCGTCACGACGCACTTCTGACCGGCCCACGGGATGAGCCGGGGGGCGAGCGGTCAGGTCGCGTACAGGAGCGACAGCGGCTGCGACGGCTTCCGATCGCCCAACTGCGTGGCGGTCCTCCCGATGTAACGGCTCAGGGAGCGTGCCAGGTGCGGCTGGTCGAAGTATCCGAGCCGGTGGATCACGTCGTGGACCGGCACGCCCTCCTGGATCAGGACCGCCGCCCGCCTGGCGCGATCGATCTGCCGGACGGCGCCGCGGGTGAGCCCGGTCGCCGCCAGGAAGCGCCGCTGCACGGTGCGTTCTGACACGTCCGGCGGCGCGCCGCGGAGCACCGCGGCGACGAGCGGGTCGCGCTCCACGACGCCCTCACGCACCAGCCGGTTCACGAACGACTCGGCGTTGTCGTAGTCGGGCAGGTGCCAGGCGGAACCCTTCAGCCAGAAGGACCTGCGCGTCGTGTCGGGGATCTCGGCGGACCCGTCGACGAGCCGGTCGAGGGGAAGATGGGGCATCGCGGTGCCGAGGGAGAAGCTGATCCCGAAGAACGTGGCGTCCTCGGGAACGGGGGCCTGGCTCGCCCTCGTCTCCGGCCCCTGGACGGAGGCGCTGACCTGGCCGCGGTGCTCCCAGAAGACAAGATCCCAGTGGGCTGTCGCGACCGCCGTCATCTGCTCCACGTCACGGCTGCTGCTGCGCCACACCCGCTCGATGTACGGCGAGTCGGACGATCGACTCTCGATGTCCAGGCCCATCCGGGCAACTCCTCCTGACGCGCGGAAAATGGTCATGCGGGCCGGTCCAGGCCGTTCTCCCGACAATGGTAGGTCCCCGATCCGACGCCGGCCCGGTGTCGGAAGGCAGGGCCGATTCCGCCCTCACATGGGGCTGATCCGGGTGTTGCGGATGTGCTCGTAGACGATCGACGTGCGGACGTCGGCGACTTCGGGCCGTTCGGTGAGCCTGTCGATCACGAACGCGTACAGGCTGGCGTTGTCCGGCACCGCCACGTGCACGATGAAGTCCTCCGTGCCGGTCGTCACGTAGACGCCCAGGGTGTCGGGGAGCGCGCTGACCCAGTTGCGGAAGCCCTCGATGTTGCGCCGCGAGGGGGGACGCACGCGGATGGCGATGAGGGCCTGGACCGGGCGCCCGATCTCCGCCAGATCGACGTCGAGGATCGCTCCCCTGATGACGCCACGCTGACGGAGCGCCCGCGTGCGGTCGAGTGCCGTGGTCGGCGAGACCCCGACCGCGGCGGCGACGTCACGGTTGGTCTTCCGTGCATCCGACTGCAGTTCCGCAAGGATCGCCTTATCAAGTTCGTCCATGCCCGCCCGCACACCCCTGATTCCGATACAAATACGGATTCCTTGCAGCTCAATCGTACGGGTGCCTAGCATCAACGGCATACGTCCGAATGCATGGATAGGAGGCCGGGATGACGGCCGACGAACAGACGATCCCGGGTGTCGGGTTCGCCCCCGAGGAGATCGACCCGGCCCTCCCGACCCGGGCGGCCCGCCTGAAGTGGGTGATCGTGGTCGACCGCGACCTTCCCGCGGGCCGTGCCGTGAACGCCGCCGTCTGCGTGGCCGCGGCGACCTCGGCGGCGGTGACCGGGCTCCTCGGCGACGACGCGGTGGACGCCGGCGGCGGCACCCACCCCGGCCTGCCGTGGGCGGGCTGCTCGGTGCTGGCCGCGGACGCCGCGACGCTGCGTGCCGTCCGTGCCAAGGCCGCGGCGAACGCCGGGTGCTTCGTGGCGGACATGCCCGCCGCGGCCCAGCAGACGCGGGTCTACGCCGACTACCTCGCCACGATGAAGGAGACCGCTGCCGACGACGTCGAGTACTACGCGGTCAGCGTGGTCGGGCCGCGTAACCGGGTGGACAAGATCGTGGGGAAGCTGCCCCTGATGCCGTGACCCGGCATCCCGGGGTCAGGAGCCGGGCGCGCGCAGGTGGCGGGTGTCCACACGGTGTCCCGCCTCCTCCAGGACGGTGATCGCCTCCTCGATCCTCGGCTCGGGCACGAGGACCAGGTCGGCGTGGAACGTCGAGACGACGAACACCGAGATGGCCGCCTCGGCCAAGGGATCCACGATCGCCGCGAGCATGCCCGGGACGTCCAGTTCGTGTCCCGTGCCCCCGCCGTACAGGCCGATCCAGCGGTCGCCGGACCCCGTCGGCCAGGTCTCGCGGACCACGGTGAGGCCCTCCGGGGCGCGGACGAGCGCGATCCAGTCGTCGTCTTCGGGGAACGTCGCCTGCGGCAGATGCTGGACGGCGAACACGGACGGCACGATGCCGAGCTGCTGGGCGGCGGGTGAGGTCATGAAACGTGTGTAGCAGAGCCCTCCGACAAGACAGCGGCACGACGCCTAGACCTGGGACCACTCGATGATCGAGGCGACCAGCAGCGGCCCGTCGAAGGAGTCGGGGGTGAGGGTCACCCCGGTGATCCTGGCGGCGAGCGCGAACGCCTTCGGGAGCGCGTCGTCCCACCGCGTGTCCCAGGCCGCCTTGCCTGTCGTGGCGGTCAAGGGCAGCCCGACCCTGCGCATCGGCTCCTTCAGCCGATCGGGGTCGCTGCCCCGGCGGTTGACCGACGCGTGCGGCGTGAAGGCGGTGACGATCTCGCCGTCCACGGCGTACAGGAAGCTGTGCTCGGCGTAGTCGTGGCGTCCGACGGCCACCGCCTCGCATCCCTGCGAGAGGCGCGCCAGGTTCTCGCCCAGCGTCGTGTGCCAGCCGCACGGTTCGACCGCCACGCTCCACTCGCCGATCCGGGTGATGCCGACGTATCCGCCGCCGTCGCCGCCGTCGGTCTCCTCGATGAACTCGGCGACCTCGTCGTCGAGTTCGTCCAGGCTCATCGAGCGGACCGCCGCTCCGGCGGGTTCGAAACGGGCCGCGACATCGGCGGGCTCCATCCCATGGAAGAACGACACGCTGAAGATGTCGCCCAGCGGGTTGCGCACGTTGTCCGTCGCCGGGGCCGTCAGCCACCGAAAGGGGGCAAGACGATCGGGCACCTGGGCTCCCTTGGTCGTTTCGCGACATCGTGGCAGCCGCCGCCGACAAAACCGGGGGCCGAGGCCGTTCGCCGCGTTGCTGTCCTCCGGCGGCGGAACGCCGCCGATGTCAGGAGGATCGCGACGTGCTCCTGGAACCGGCTTGGATCTTGCTGCAACCAGGCCGTCACCGCGCGGGCACGACGGCCTTCGAGACGAGCCGGTCGCGGGCGAAGCACAGGCGGTAGGCGCGGGCGGAATCGGCCTTCACGGTGTAGTAGACGCAGTCCTGGGCCGGAGGGGGAGCCGGAGCGCCGTCCGGCGGGCCGTCCCTGGTGAACGCGGGAAGCCGGGACCGCAGGTCGTCGCGCGGCTCGCCCGCCTTCAGCCCCTCGTACGTCGCCGGGTCGAGGACGGACAGCGACGAGCTGACGAAGCCGAGGGGGATCAGGAGCGCGAAGATCCCGGTCAGCACGGCCACGGGAATCCCGACCGCCTGCGCCAGCCGCCGCCGCACCCGCCGCCGGGCGAGGTCCAGCTCCCGGGCCGCCGTGGTCTCGGGCGTGCCGGGGCCGGCTGTGGTCCGCGCGTGCTCGTGATCCGCCGGGCCGGCGACGGGCAGTTCGGCGGCGACCTCGAAACCCCCGCCGGGAAGCGGACCGGCCCGCAGGACGCCGCCCGCAAGCCGCACGCGTTCCGCCAGCCCGACGAGCCCGGACCCGCCCGAGGCCAGGCCCGGTGAGGCCGCCGCCGGGGCGCGGTCGTTGACCACCTCGAGAGTGACGACGTCGTCGTCGGACGCGAGCCGGACGCGCACCGTCGCGCCGGGAGCGTGTTTGGCGGCGTTCGTCAGGGCCTCCTGGAGCACGCGGCGCACGGCGAGCGCGGTCATCGGAGGCAGGCCGTCGGTGTCGCCCAGGTGGCCGCCCGGGTGGTCGCTCAGCCGGTCGTCCGGGTGGCCGCTCACGTGCTCGACGACGATCGGCACGCCGGAGTCGCGGGCGCGCTCGACGAGCGTCTCGACGCTCTCCTCACGCGGGGGTGCGGCGGCGTCCTCGTCGTCCGCGCGCAACACGCCGATGATCTCGCGGAGCCGCTCGGTCGCGGCCCCGGCGGCCTCACGCAGCTCGCGTACGGCCGCCTGCTGCCGCGGGTCCAGGCCGGGATCGAGTTCCAGGGCCCCGGCGCGCACCGCGAGGAGCGTCAGGTCGTGGCCGAGCGAGTCGTGCATGTCGCCCGCGATGCGCGCCCTCTCCCGCAGGCGGGCGCGGTCGGCGACGGCCCGCTGCTCGCGCTCCAGCCGCTCGGCGAGCAGCCAGCCCGTGCGGACCAGTTCGGCGTGCTGGCGGCGCCAGCGGCCGAGCAGCCAGGGCACCACCACCGCGAGCAGCAGCGTGATGAGCTGCGTGGGCCAGCCCCACAGGTCGCGCAGGACGAGCGCGGACAGCGGCAGCCCGGCGAGGGCGACGGCCGCGAAGAACCACAGCGCCGGCCGGGCGCTCGCCATCCGGTGCCCGGTCAGGTAGCCGAAGACCACCAGCGCCGCCCACGTCCACGACAGGGGCCCGAACATCTGCACGTCCAGGGCCAGGCTCACCGCGACCGGTACGGCGAGCGCCGCCAGTGGCCACCTCCGGCTCATCGCCGTGGCGGCCCCGAACAGCGGCACGGCCACGGCCGCCGTCGCGACCCCTCGGGCGTCGCCGTCGTCGAGGGCCAGTGCGACGGGCGGTGCACAGATCACCAGCCACAGCCCGAGGTCGAGCAGACGGGACGGCCGCACCACCTCACGCCCTCCGGTCGAGCGGAACCTCGGGCACGAGCCCCGCCTCGTACGCCAGGATCGCGGCCTGGACGCGGTTGCGGAGGCCGAGGCGGGTGAGGATCTGGCTGACGTACCCCTTGACCGTGCCCTCGACAAGATGCAGGCGCCGGGCGATCTCGGCGTTGGACAGGGCGGCCCCGACCAGCGCGAGGACCTCGCGTTCGCGGTCGCCGAGCTCGTCCACGAGGGCGCGGGCGGCGGCCTCCGAGCCGAGCGGGCGTGCCCGGAGGCGGGTGATGACCCGCCGCGTGACGGCGGGGGACAGATAGGCGCCGCCGGCGGCGACGGCGCGGACCCCCGCGATCAGCTCGCGTGGATCGCCCGACTTGAGGAGGAAACCGGACGCGCCGGAGCCGAGCGCACTGGTCACGTAGTCGTCCTCGTTGAACGTCGTGAGCATCACGACGGCGACCTCGGGGAGGACCCGGCGCAGCTCGGCGGCGGCCTTGAGCCCGTCGAGCCGCGGCATCCTGATGTCGAGCAGGCAGATGGCGGGACGGTGCCGCAGCGCGAGGTCGACGGCCTCGTGCCCGTCGGCCGCCTCCGCGACGACCTCGATGTCGCCGGCCGTGGCCAGGATGCTCGAGATGCCGGCGCGGATCAGCGCCTCGTCGTCCACCAGCAGGACACGGATCATCGCATCTTGCACGGAATCCGGCCTATAACTCATGCGGGGACGTTACCAACGGCCCGTCGCCGGAGGCGTACGGCGTGGACGAGACGGGCGGCCACGACGGCGACGGCGGCCAGCGCCCCGGTGGCGGCCCAGACGTACAGCGCGAGCCAGACGTAGGTGAGCTGGTCCAGCGTGCCCACCCGGTTCAGCAGCACCCCGGCCAGCTCCGCCAGCCCCAGGTAGAACGCGACCGGCAGCGCGTACGGGACCAGGCGAGCGATCATCCGCCAGGCGGGCCGGTGCGCGCGACGCCGGGCCCAGCGGCGGGAGCGCAGCACCCCGGCCACGCCGAGGCCCAGGGTGAGCAGCGACAGGCCGCCCAGCCAGGGGTCCGCCTCCGTGGTGAAGGGCACGGCGCCCGCGTCGGGCCGTCCCTCGATCATGTCGACCAGGCCGTCGCTGATGATCAGCGCATCGTCGCCGGAGATCATCCCGGTGTTGGTCACGACCGCGATGCCGTACCCGCTGGCGGGTAGCAGGGTCTGCGCGGAGTTGTGCGTGAGCAGCCAGCCGGTGTGCCGCAGCATCGGCGACCCTCCGGCGGTGCGCTCGGCCGACCATCCCATGCCGTACGTGCTGCCGCCCACGCCGGACGGCGTCTGGGTGGCTTTGACGAGGTCTCCGGGGAGGGCGTCGCCGTGGCCGTTCTGTGTGATCAGCCATTCGGCCAGGTCGTGGGCGGTGCTGACGACCCCGTAGGAGCCGTTGACGAACCACTTCGGGTGCGCGCGCTCGATCACTTGGCCGTACGCGCGGATGTATCCGGCGCCCGCGCCGGGCAGTTCCTCCGTGGTGTCCACCGTCCGGGTGGACGTCATGCCGAGCGGCGTGAACACCGTGGCGGCCATGAGGTCGGCGAACGGCGTCCCCGACACCACCTCGGCCAGCCGCGCCGCGATCGCGTAGTTGGGGTTGTGATACATCATCCTGGTGCCCGGCGCCGCGGCGAGCGGCGCGGTCCTGAGCATCGCGACGGCGCCCTTGAGGTCGTCCGGCGCGGGGAGCGTCAGCTCGGGGAAGGTCCTGTCGCTCATGCCCGAGGTCTGCTGGAGAAGCTGCCGCACGGTGATCTTCCCGGCCCGGGGATCGGCCATGGTGAACTCCGGCAGGTAACGCCGGACCGGCGCGTCGAGGTCGATCCTGCCCTCGTCGGCCAGGCGCAGCACCGCCAGGGCCGTGAACGACTTCGACAGCGAGGCGAGCGGCACGGGGGTGTCCGCGGTGATCGCCTCGCCGCCGGCCGTGTGACCATGCCCGGCGGCGTAGACGACCCGGTCGTCCTTGACGACCGTCACCACGGCGCCGGGCAGGTCGGTGCGCCGGATGTAGTCGCGGACGTAGCGGTCGACGGACTGCGCGGTCAGGCCGGGCCGTCCGTCCGGGGGCGCCGCCCGCGTCGCGGCGTCCACCGCCGCCGTTCCCATCGTGAGCAGCAACACACCGGCCAGACCGGCGGTCGCGGCGATTCTGCGCATGCGCACCGTGTTTTCCCTCCGAGCTCTTTCCGTTCGCAGGTCACGTACGGTATGAGCGGCCGGAGGGCCGGCACAGCGGGCGATCGGAAGGTCCTCACCTGACTTTCGTCAGGTCGCGGGCCGGGCGGGTCAGCGGCGGCCGAACCACCGGAGGAAGGAGCGCTTCGGGCGCTTCCGGTCTTTCCGGTCTTTCGGGTTTTCCGGGTCTTCCGGAGGGGCGGGCTTCTTCTCCGCGACCGGATGAAGGGCGCGCCACTCGGCGGCGACCTCGTCCACGTCGATGAGCGGCTGCACGACGGGCGGACCCGACAGGGGCCTGCGGTAGCTGTCGCGGATCTTGTCGTTCATCTCCTCGACGATCCTGCGCGCCTCGGGCTCGGTGCGCGCGCCCAGCGCCTCCGCTCTCGCCTCCTCGGCCTCCTTGCGCAGCGCCAGCGTCCCCGGCAGCGGGAACGACAGGTTCTCCGCGCGCATCTTCTGCTTGATCCACCACATCTCGTCGTACGGCTTGCCCTGGCCGGGGATGGGCTTGCCGGCGCCCGGCAGGTCGTCGAACTCGCCACGCTCGGCGGCCTCGCGGATCTGCCGGTCGATCCACGACTCGAAGCTCACTCCGAGAGGCTTGCGTTCGGTCACGGCCTCACCTCGCAACGACGCGGTCGGCATCCTCCAGCGAGGATAACTTTCCGGCGCCGGCGCCCCAGGGCGGGGGACGGGTCAGGGCGCTCGCAGGAGGTCGACCACTCCGGTGGTGCCCTCGTCGGCGTGGCCGTCCGCGAGCCGCCGCTCCATCAGAGTCGTGAACGGCGTGAGCAGCTCCGGGCTGACCTTCTGCTCCTCGGCCGTACGCAGCAGGGTCGCGTTGCCCCGGACCATCATCGCGAGGTTGGACGTGACGTTCTTCGTGTAGTCGCCGCTGTCCAGATGCTCGGCGATCCCGTACGCGTACGGGGACATCGCCCTCAGCCAGCCCACGACGAGATCGGCGAAGCCCTTCAGCGGGATCTCCTCCCGCACGAGCGCGAAGGCGTGCGCCACCCCCGCGAACATGCCCGTCATCGCGCTCAGCAGCGCCACGTCGTGGAGGGCGGCGAGCCCGGGGTCCTCGCCGGTGTAGACGGTGTCGGCGGGTGCGGCCAGCGTGTCCGCGTGGGCCTCGAACACCGCCCGGGAGCCGCTGTAGAAGACGTACGCCCCGGAGCCCGGCACCCCGATCATGGGCGGGACCGCCATGACGCCGCCGTCGAGGAACCGGGCGCCGCGCTCCTCGGCCCACCGGGCACGGGCGCGGGCCTCCTCCGGGGTGCCGGTGGTGAGGTCGACCAGGTCCTTGCCGGCCAGGTCGGCGCCGGCGAGGGCGTCGTCCACCGAGGCGTGGTCCAGCAGGCAGACGACCACCAGGTCGCTCGCGGCCACGGCCTCGGCGGCGGTCGCGGCCACGCGCGCGCCCTCGCGGGCCAGGGCCTCGGCCCGGCCGGCGGTGCGGTTCCATACGGTCAGCGGGTGTCCGGCGGCGAGCCAGGCGCGGGCGAGGGCGCCGCCCATCGCGCCCAGCCCGAGCAGGGACAGCGGAGACTTCTCAGCGTTGTCGGTCATGCCGATTAGGCTGGTCACGAGCCCCGATCCGATCAAGTACGCACTTCGAAGTGGGTGCTTACCCGGGGGTGAGCGAGCAGCCAGGAGGGGTGGACCATGCGGACCGCGCGGCGTCCGGGAGCGGCCGAATGCGGGATCGACGCGGCGATGGAGGTGATCGGCGGCAAGTGGAAGAGCTCGATCCTCTGGGCGCTGAACGAACGCCCATGCCGTTTCGGCGAGCTGCGCAGGATGCTTCCCGGCGTGACCGAGAAGGTGCTCGCCTCGCACCTGCGCGAGATGGAGGCCGACGGCATCGTGCACCGCGAGGTGTACGACGAGGTGCCGCCGCACGTCGAATACTCGCTGACCCCGCTCGGCGTCACGCTGAACGAGGCGCTGGCGCCGCTCGGCGTGTGGGGGCGGGAACACCTCCTCGGCGGACGCGACGATCATTGACCGGTGGCATGTCCACGGGTCTTGGCCGGGTCGGTCGCCGTGCCGGAAGGAACCTCTCCGATCCTCGCGAAGCCCCGCTCCGCCGCTCCCTTCCGCTCCGCTCCACCCGCGGAGCACCTCGCGAGCTCGGAACTTCCCAGGGGCCCGATCCGGGCCTTCGCTCCGCTCCCGCGCCGCTGGTGAACGCTCGAGGGACTGCTGGACGGGAATCCGGGTTTCAGGGGGTGGCCTCGTGGCCGGGCTGCCCAGGCGTGCGCCGCTGCTGCTTCAGTTCGGCCTCGTACAGGTGGCGGCGCCCTCCGGCCAGTTCGTTGCAGGCCTGGCGTTCCAGCTCCTGGAAGGTCGCGTAGTAGCCGTCGTCGTACTCCTCGACGATCTGGAAGGTCCAGCGGCCCTGGATGACGTTGCGGCCGATCAGCTCGCGTTCGATCCGGTCGGCCCACTTGTCGTGCCCGGCCTGCCGCAGCAGCCGTACGGCGTTGTCCAGCTCGAAGTCCGCCGTGCCGGTGAGCTGGTGGAAGGCGTACAGGTGGCCTCTGACCCTGTGGATGGTCTCCAGCGCCTTGCTGAGCCTGCCCAGCGCGTCGACCGTGACGTCGTCCAGCCCCTCGGGGCGGCGGTGGTCGGGATCGGGCAGGCCGGCCGGTTCCTCGCGTTCGGTCATGTCTCACCGCTACCCCTCGCGACGGCACCTCTATCCGTGTGAGCAGCGGTGAGGACGGTCAACCGGCGGGCGTCCCCGAGGCGGACGGTTCGGTGGACGTGTGGATGGCCGCCAGGGCGCGGTTCAGGTCCCGCGACGACAGCAGGAGCTTGTACATGATGAGGGCCTCGAAGAGGAGCAGCAGGGCGGCCGCGCCGATCGTGACCGGGATGACCGCGTCGAGCAGCGGGCCGACGATGAACACCGCCATCTGGAACTCGATGCCGCTGACCAGGTGCGTGCGGATCCGGTGCTCGCGCAGCCACTCGCGCATTCCCGGATACCAGGAGAAGCGGCTGCGGAACTCCTTCTGCAGGTCCACGGCCTCCGTCAGGCGGACCCTGATCTCGTCGGGGTCGGTCTCGAGGTCCTCGCCCAGCAGGGACGCCGGCAGCGCGGCAGAACCGCCGGACATCGACTGTTCGTAGGCGTGCCGCAGCGTGCGGCGCATCTGCCGCCGGACCTTCGCGATCTGCAGGGCGTCGACGTAGCGCAGCATGTCGAGGAACACCACGGCGATGCCGAGGAGCAGGTAGACGGTCTGCCCGGTCGCGTGGTACTGCCCCCACATGAGCGCGGCGGTGCAGGCCAGCACCCGGATCCGGTCGAAGACGTAGTCGAGCCAGCCGCCGAGGACCGTGCCCGTCCCCTTGAGCCGTGCGATCTTCCCGTCCATGCAGTCGAGGACGAAGCTCACGTGGTAGACGGCGGCCCCGGCGACCAGCCACGGCCACTCGGCCCGCAGGAAGCACCAGGCCGAGCCCAGGCCGAGCAGGAAGGCGCCCCAGGTGATCTGGTTCGGGGTGACGGACGTGCGGTTGGCGGTCGTCACCACCAGCCGGCCCGCCAGGGGATCCACCAGGAAAACGGTCCACCAGGCGTCGCGCGCCTTATATGTCCGAGAGCGTACGTCATGGAGCGTGAACGTCATTTGGGGGCTTTCTAGATTGTGGAGGGATTTCGGGGGAAACGTCAGAAGTCGCCGTCCAGATCTTCCGTTTCGTCCGCGTCGTCATCCTGGTCAAGGGCATGCGCGTCGTCGCCCAGGTGGAGCTCGTCGACGTCGAGCAGTGCCGCCATTTGCTGGAGAAGCATCTTAAGCATGTTTTTGCCCTTTGACCGGCGTTTGTTTCGCTACTGCTCATCAAAGCATCGCCGGGCATTACTCGTCGACGTTTTCCATAGGCCCTCTGGGCGTGTGAAATAACCCGAAAAACCGAATTCTGGCTTTTTGCGGATATCTGCGCTCCGTTCGCGGGACGGTCCGGGGCTCCTGCGGTGGATGCCGGGGTGGGACGGCTCAGGCGGCGGCGCGAGCGAGATCCGCGAGCCACCGCTCGTGGTTGGCCCGGAGCATGGGCTCGCGGTAGAAGAGCGGCAGCAGCGGACCGGCGAGCGACTCCTCGACGGTGATCCTCGTGCGCCCGTCCTCCAGCGGTTCCAGGAGGTGCCGGTCCACCGCCCGGTAGCGGCCGAGGAAGGTGCCCGTCCAGGTGAGTTCCCGCTGGGGATCGACCACGGCGAACCGTGACCGCAGGGGCACGCCGTTCAACCTCCACCGGAAGGACGCGCCGGGACGTACGTCGCCGAGTGCGAGGATCCGGATGCGGGAGGCCCATGACGGCCACGCCCGCAGGTCGGCCATGACCGACCAGACCCGGTCCACGGGCGCGTCCACGACCAGCCGGGACGAGGAGGTCAGCTGGGCGCCGGGGTCGATGCGTCCCCGTGCGGCGTACTCCTCGTGCAGGACGGCCAGGGACGGACCCGAATAAAGCAGTGACATGGGCTCCTCCGCGAGACTGATGCTCATTGACGAGAGCAATGCTCTCGTCTCGTGTGAGACGCGTCAAGAGCAGTGCTCTCTCTTGTCTTGTTTCGAACATGTGATCGAGAGTGAGGCATATCCGGGTTACGATCATGCGGTCGCCGGCCATTGGTGGCCGGCCGGCTCTCCGCGCTGACGGGGCGCGAAGACGCCCCACGAATGGAGGAGATCGACCGTGAGACGTGCACTGATCGCGTTGGGCATCGGCCTGGGCGTGTTCGGTTCCGTTGTCGTCACTGAACCGGCGCAGGCCGCGAACGTGCTGGTGGTCCCGCTGGCTCGCACGGTGACGGCGGCTCAGGAGGTGGCGAGGTTCTGGCTCGCCGACGGAGCCGCCAACCTGAAGAACGCCACGCCGTACGCCGTGCGGACCACGGTCGGCGGGGAGCGCCTGTCCACGGACATCGTTCCGGACGGTCCCCCGGCGCTCGTCGCGCCCGGGCAGGGGCCGGCCTCGCCGGAGGGAAGCATGCCCACGACCTCCGGCAAGGTGTTCTTCATCGGCAGCGACCTCCAGCCGCACTGGTGCACCGGCACTGCCGTGCAGTCGCCCTACCGGAACATCGTCGCGACGGCCGGTCACTGCCTGCTGGACATCGAGGCGCCGGCCGGGGCGCTCGCCAAGTGGGTCTTCGTCCCCGGCTACTCCGAAGGCGCGACCCCGTTCGGCCTGTACGTCGGCAAGCAGGCCGAAACCCACTACGACTTCGACGACATCCGGGACAACGACCGCGACTACGCCTTCGTCAACGTCTACAACGGAGTCGTCTTCTCCGCTCCGGACGTGCTGACCAACGTCGGGAGGATGGGCGACAACGTCGGCGGCCAGGGGCTCGCCATCAACCAGCCGCTCGCGCCCACGGCCGACGTCTTCGGTCACCCCGCCGGCCCCAACCCCGACGGCAGCGTGCCCTACACCGGCGAGACCCTCGAACGGTCGACCGGATCGACGTTCGCGAGGAAGGTCACGAGTCTCCGCATGGACCGTCCCGTCGGCGTGGACTCCCCGTTCACCGGCGCAGGCTCCCTCGGATCCTCGTGGCTGATCGACTACGCGGACGGCAGCCGCACCGGCTATCTCAACGGCATCACGATCAGTGTCGCCGACACCGACGGCGACGGCCGCTACGACACCGGCGTCTCGCCGTACTTCGACAGCGAGTTGTACGAGGTCTACCGGAATGCCGCCCACCAATGGACCGGCACCATCGCCTAGAGCCCCCTTGCTCGTGCGGGAAATGCCGTCGACACGGGTGTCGCCGGCTGCCTATGGTGGCGGGCCATGACGGACGGTTCCGGTGCGGGCCGGTGTGAGTGCGGCGCGACCGCCGGTCCGCTGGGCGAGTGCGTGGACTACTACCACGCGATCCTGGCCGAAGAGCAGGCCGATCCCGAGATGTACAGGTGGCACACGGTCGTGGTCTGCGCCTATCTCCTGCAGCACCCCGCCAAGGGTCACGAGAAGTACCTCGACGGTCAGTTCCGCCTGCTGCAGCTCTACCTGGACAAGGGCCTCGACGCGATGCTCCGGGTGGCCGCCCATCAGGTGGCGCGGAACAGGCGCGGGGCGCGGTCGGGCTACGACATGGCCCCGCTCGAGGAGTACGCGCCGCTCCCGCGGGGCGGATCCCCCGGGCCCTTCCGCGCCGGCTTCTGCGGGTTGCCGTCCAGGGACGGCAGCTTCGTCTCCGACGGGCACCCGGCGTACGGCCGCCGCATGGAGATCATCGCCGAGGCGACCGTGGAGTCCTGGAGGGCGCTCACGACCTGACGTCCGATTCACCGGCCGTCAGAAGGCGCCGGGAAGCTGTCAGGAGAGGCGCCGAAGCAGGCGGCGCTCCCGCCCGGGTCGTACGGACCCGGGGCGGGAGCGCCGTGCAGGCAGACGGCCTACTGTCCCTGCAGGGTGTCCTGGCCGACGGACGGGGAGGCCGAGGGCGAGGGCGAAGCCGAGGCCGACGCCGAGCCGGCGGGCAGCGCGCTGCCGCGCTTCCACTGGTTCCAGCTCAGCTGCCAGTAGCTCCAGCCGTTGCGCCAGTCGAGCTTGCGCTTGGTGCCGGTGACCTCGATGACGTCACCGCGCTGGCTGATGCCGTAGAACCACTTGGCCCCCGCGGGCGTGGCGCGCACGCACCCGTGGCTCTGGTTCGACTTGCCCAGGAACTGGTAGTCGCCCGCGCTCTGGTGGACGTACTCGCCGCTGTCGGAGATCCGGACCGCCCAGGGGATCTCCAGCTTGTAGTAGAGCGGATCCTTGGGGTCGGTGACGCCGAGCCAGGACGAGGTCATCGTCTCGACCCGCTTCTTGCCCATCGCGAGGTGCACGCCGGTGGTCGTGAGGTAGACGTCGACGCCGTTGCGCGGCAGGCCGCCGCGGCCCGCGCTGATCGGGATGGTCTTGGCGAGCTTCCCCTCGCGGCGCACCTTCATCACGTGCTTCCTGGTGTCGACCACCGAGATGTTGGCGGTGCCGACGGCGAAGCGGCGCGAGACGTCCTTGGCGGCCTCGTTGCCGGGGATCTGGCTCAGCCTGGCGGTGAACAGGACCTTCTGGTGCGGCTTCCAGTAGGTCTTGGTGCGATAGACGACCTTGCGGTCGGAGACCCAGCGCCAGGCGCCCTCGACGGGCTTTTCCGCCTGGACCTGCAGCGCCGCTTCCGCGGCCGCCCTGTTGCGTACCGCGCGGTCGAAGGTGACGATGATCGGGAACCCGACGCCGACCCGCTCGACCCTCTCGCCCATGGGCGTGATGTCGGCGATGCCGAGCTTCGGCTTTCCCGCCTTGCGTGCCGTCTGGGACGCCGCGCGCGGGGCGAGTGCCGCCGCCTTGACGTCCGGGGCCTGAGTGGCCGGAGCCTGAGCGGCCGTACCGGCCGCACCAGTGACTGATGCGGCGGGAGTGGTCGCGCCTCCCGCCGAGCAGGCCGTAGCGACGGCGATGGCGGCGACGGTCAGTGAGACGTGGGCCGCCCGCCGGAGGGTATTCACGGTCTACTCCTCATAGGGGGTGTTTCATAGCGGTTTGCACTGACTTGGAACGTGCGAAACCCCTGTTTTGTGCGGCCGATTCCGTAACGATCAAGTAACGCTGGCCTGGCGGTACTGTCGGCGCGTACGTCCCCATCGAGGCCGCGACCTGTCCGCGCTCCACCCCGCACACGGCCGAGGTCGCGGGCGCGATCATCGACATGCGGCAGGCCGTCACGATCGCCACCGCGCTCGGCCTCGACGTGCGATAGCGGTCCCGCCGGGCCCGCGGACCCCGTCGCACCGCCCTGCCGTACGATCGGCCGCGTGCTGCTGATGACGCTGGACGCCTATCCCGGTGGCCCCGGGCTGTCCGCCCGCGACGACGAGGAGGCGCTGCGGATCGCCGCCGCGGCCTTCCCCGGCACGGACCCCGTCGTGGCGGTGGACGAGGACGACCTGGGCGCATCCCTCCGCTTCCTGCGCCGGGACGTCACCGGGGCGTTCGTGGCGATCCAGGCGCGTCCCCCGGTCGCCGAGGCCCTCGGCCTGCTGCCGCATCCCGAGGGCGGGTGGTATCGCGAGACCTGGCGGGCGGCGGCCTCCGTCGAGCCTCCGGGGTACGGCGGCACGCGGGCGACGGCGACGGGCATCTACTTCCTGCTCGAGCCGGGAGAGGAGTCGGTCTGGCACGCCGTGCGGTCCGACGAGGTGTGGCTGTGGCATCGGGGCGGGCCGTTGACGCTCGTGCTCGGCGGCGCGGGCGAGCGGCCCGGCCGGGAGGACGTCGTCGTCCTGGGTCCTGATGTGGAGAACGGGCAGGTTCCGCAGGCGGTGGTGCCGGCGGGCACCTGGCAGGCGGCCCGTCCGGCGGGGGCCGAGGGCGTGCTGGTGAGCTGCGTCGTGTCACCCGGCTTCGACTTCGCCGACTTCACCGCCCTCTGAGCCGCCCGCGCGCACCGCTCTGCACCGCTTGCCAAGCCGCCCGCGCGTGCGCCGCTCTTCGAGCCGGCCGTGCGGCGACCGGCCCGCCACGCGCTCAGGCGGTCGCGGCGGGGAGGCCGACCCGGTCGGGGACCTGGCGGGGCAGGCCGCGTAGCCACCCCTCCACATCGGCGGGCCACCAGCGGCCCGCGGACAGCCCGCGCAGCGTCTCCTTGACGGCGCCGGCCGACGCCGGGCTCGGCACCACCCGGGTCGGCGCGGCCCCGGCGAGCACGCCGAGCCACCAGTGCCGCCGAGTGGGCGTCAGGCCGTCGGGGTCGAGGACGATGTAGTAGTCGGGCAGCACCAGCCGGTCGGCGCGCAGCGCGCCGGCCGCCGCCTCGATGGCGACCTCCAGGCCGCCCACCGGTGTCGTCCCGTCGAAGAAGCCGGCCCACGCCTCGCCGACCTCGGCCAGGGGGTCGGCGTCGTGCAGCACGTACGTCGCGCTCGCGCGCGTGACCACGTCGGTCATCTGGGCGGGAGTCCGCTCTCCCCGGGTGATCGCCCGCACGTTGTGCAGGCCGTCCAGCCCCGAGATGACCTCGGCGGCCCGCTCCCCGGCCACCACGACCACTGTGCTGCTCAGCCGTCGCATACGGGGAAGTCTAAGAAGCCGGGTGATAACCGTACGCGCCGGGGGGTAGAGCGAGCACGGGTAGAGCGAGCACGCGGGCAGAGCGAGCACGTCTGTGTGAGCAACGGGAGGAGAACCGGGGTGCGGGACAGGGATCGCTGGGTGCTGACCGACGGCGAGTGGACGGCGAGCGCGAGCGAGCGGGACCGTACGGTCGCCGACCCGGCGACCGGGGAGCCGGTGGGCGACTTCCCCGCCGGGTGCGCCGAGGACGTGGAGCGGGCGGTCGACTCGGCCCGCCGCGCCCAGCCCGGCTGGGCCCGTACGGCTCCCGCCGAGCGGGCCGCGTGCCTGCACCGGATGGCCGACCGGATCGAGGCCCGCGCGGACGAGCTGGCCGAGCTGGTCACCAGGGAGATGGGCAAGCCGATCGGCGACAGCCGCGGCGGCGTGGCGGCGGGGGCCGGCACGCTCCGGCAGTACGCCGAGCTGGGGCCGCTGCACCGGGGACGGAGCCTGCAGGGGGGCTGGGACGCCACCGACCTGATGGTCAACGAGCCGCGCGGCGTGGTCGCGGTGATCACGCCGTGGAACGACCCGGTGGCCATCGCCTGCGGGCTCGTCGGCGCGGCCGTGGTGACCGGCAACACGGTCGTGCACAAGCCGTCGGAGCGCACGCCGCACACCGGGGCGCTGCTCGCCGAACTGATGGCGGCGGAGCTGCCGCCGGGCGTGCTGACCATGGTGCCGGGCGACCGGCACCCGGGCGAGGCCCTGGCCGCGCACCCGGGCGTCGATCTCGTCGCGCACGTCGGCTCGACCGCCGCGGGCCGGGCCATCGCCGCCGTGGCCGCGCGCACCGGCGCCAAGACCCTGCTGGAGAACGGTGGCAAGGACCCGCTGATCGTGGACGCGGGCGTGGACGTGAAGTGGGCCGCGGGCCAGGCGGCGACCGGCTGCTTCGCCAACGCCGGGCAGATCTGCACCTCCGCCGAGCGCGTCTACGTCCACCGCGACGTCGCCGAGGAGTTCCTCGCCGCGCTCGTGCAGCGGGCCGAGGAGCTGCGCATGGGGCCCGGCCTGGAGGAGGAGACGACGCTCGGGCCGCTCGTCGACCGGGCCCAGCGCGACGTCGTCGACCGGCACGTACGCGGCGCGATCGAGGCGGGGGCGCGGCTGCTGACCGGCGGATACGTGCCCGAGGGGCCGGGAGCGTTCTACCCGCCGACCGTCCTGGCCGACTGCATGGAGAACATGGACGTCATGCGCGAGGAGACGTTCGGTCCTGTCGCGGCGGTGCGGGTGGTCGAGTCGTTCGACGAGGCGCTGGAGCTGGCCCGGGAGTCGCGGTACGGCCTGGCGGCCACCGTCCTCACCCCGTCGATGGCCAACGCCCAGCGGGCCTGGCGCGAGCTGCCGGTGGGCACGGTGAAGGTCAACGCCGTCTTCGGCGGGGCGCCAGGCGGCGCGGCCCAGCCGCTGCGCGCCAGCGGGCACGGTTTCGGGTACGGCCCCGAGCTGCTCGACGAGATGACCCACACCAAGGTCGTCCACCTGAGCCCGCTCCCCTGAGGTGAACGCCGGGGGCCGGCCGCGAAGAGATTCCGAGCTTTGACCCGACACTGAGCACGGGCCGCGCGATCGGCGGTGCCGCGCTGCCTACCGTCTTCCTCGTACGATCCGTGACCTCGGGGGAGACTAATGATCATCTGCTCGGCCGCCGCCGCCCTCGCCGCGACCCTGTTCGCAGGACCGGTCGCGTCCGCGGACCCCGCGCCGCCCGCGGGCCCTTCCGCGGGCGGCACGGCGCCGATCGCGGCGCCGCCCGACACGGCGGTCTACAACCCCTACTACGGCCCTTCCGGCCCTGACGACGGCCCGGTGGGATACGCGCCCGTCACCAGGCCCGTCGCCATGCCCGTCACCAGGCCCGTCACGATGCCCGCCGCCGCCGCCGCCGGCTCCGCTCCGCTCATGGGGCAGGCCGGCGAGCCGAAGCAGGCCGTCTATCACACGAAGAGCAAGGACGGCGTCCGGAAGGACGTGTTCATCGTCCCGATCTCGGACGACCCCTCCAAGCCGATCACGCTGCCCGACTTCGGCTTCCAGAAGTTCCAGGTGACGGACAAGCCGCGCACCCACACCCCGCGCGCGCACAAGTCCCACGACCGCACGGCGCGGCAGCACCGCGCCGTCCGGGGAGAGGGGAAGAAGCACCGCCACGGCGGCAAGGGCCTGCGCCGCCACCGCTGACGGTACGCGCCGGCGACGCAAGCAAAACCCGGGTGGCCGACCTCCGCGGAGTCCGGCCGCCGTCAGCCTGCAGGCGTCGGCATACCTCGACGACGAGAAAGCCGCCGGGTCATGACCATGCGGTCAGGCCGGGACGGGCAGGTGGGCCGCGGTTCTGCGGCGTTCGGCTTCGGCGCGGGTCGTCGCCTCCCTGACCGGGCGCTGCACGAGCATCCCCACCAGCGTGGCGGCGGCCGCGCTGCCCAGCCCGATCACCCAGCCCGCCGGGCCGAGCGGCCGGCATCCGAAGACGGCACTGACTCCCGGCACCGTGACGATGAGCCACAGGACGGCCAGCGACGACAGCGACGCGAGCACGACGATCCTGTCCCGCCCGCCGCCCGCGAGCGTCTGCAGGAGCTGTGCGGACACGAGCGCGACCAGGCCGATGGTGTCCGCGCGCCTGCGGGTGCCGGTCACGCGTCCCAGGATCCACGCGGCCGTGGCCGCCGCCGTCGTGACCGCCGCGCGCAGGTAGATGTCGCGGGTCAGCGACGCGCCCAGCGACGCCTCGGGGCCCTCGGCGAGCAGCTTGTCCGGATCGGTCGAGGCGGGCGGCCGTACGGCGACCGCCATGGCCGGCACCATGTCGGTGAGGAGGTTGACCAGCAGGAGCTGCCGGGCGTTGAGCGCGCTCCCGCCGGCCAGCAGGTTGGATCCCACGGTGAACGCGATCTCGCCGATGTTGCCGCCGAGGAGGATGCTCAGCGAGTCGCGCACCGAGGTCCACATCGCCCTGCCCTCGACGATGGCGTCCACGATCGTCTCGATGCGGTCGTCGGTGACGACGAGGTCGGCGGCGGCTCGCGCCGCGGGCGTCGCGCGGGACCCCAGGGCGATGCCGACGTCGGCGGTGCGGATGGCGGGCGCGTCGTTGGCGCCGTCGCCGGTGACGGCGACGACCTCCCCCGCCCGGCGCAGGCACGTGACGATCCTGGCCTTGTGGGCGGGCGTGGTGCGGGCGAAGACCGCCACGTCGGGCAGCACCTTGGTCAGCGTCTCGTCGTCGAGCTCGTCCAGCTCGGGGCCGGTCATGACGCGCTGGCCGTTCAGCGCGTTGAGTTCGACCGCGATGGCCTCGGCGGTGCTGGGGTGGTCGCCGGTGACCATGACGATCCGCACCCCGGCCCGCGTGAGGCGCCTGACGCTCTCCGCGGCCGTCGACCTGACCGGGTCGGCCAGGCCGAGGAAGCCGAGGAAGCACAGCTCCTCGATGCGCGACTCGTCGAGGTCGCGCCGGTCGGAGGCGGGCCGCTGCGCGACGGCGAGCACGCGGTAGCCCTGCCGGGCCAGCCGCTCCACCTCGTGCTCCAGCTCCATGCGCACGGTCTCGTCGCAGGCGACCGGGCCGGTGTCGCGGTGCACGGTGGTGCAGTGGGTGAGCACGATCTCGGGGGCGCCCTTCACGCTGAGCAGGTGCCCGTGCTCGGTGCGGCCGAGCACGGCGTGGTAGCCCCGGCCCGGCTCGAACGGCATCTCGTCCACACGCTCCCAGCTCTCGAACCCTTCCTGGGGCGTGACGTCCAGCCGGTGCGCGCCGTCCAGCACGGCGCGGTCGGTCGGGTGGGCGATCACCCGTCCCCCGCCTGACCGGGGACTGGCCCGGACGGCCGCGGCGAGGACGCGCCGCAGCCCGGTGTCCGCCTCCTCGATCGGACGGCCCGACCGGCCGTCCGACAGGTGCCGCAGGCTGATGCGGCCCTCGGTCAGTGTGCCCGTCTTGTCGAAGCACAGCACGTTGACCCGGCCCAGGGCCTCGATGGTGGACGGGTTGCGCACCAGGGCGGCGCGCCTGGACAGCCGCCGTGCGGCCGCCAGCTCCGCCACGGTGGCGACGAACGGGAGCCCCTCGGGCACGGCGGCGACCGTCAGGCTGACGGCGGGCGTGAGCGCCGCGGCCAGCGGCCGTCCGCGCAGGAGGTCGGTGAGGAGCAGCACCACACCCGAGGCGATCGACAGTGGCAGGATCCGGCTGCTCAGCTCCCGCAGGCGCAGCTCGACGCCGGTCGGCGGGCTCGGCTCGCCCGCGAGCCTGGCGCTGCGCCCCGACTCGGTCATGTCGCCTGTCGCGACGACCACCGCCCGGCCGCTGCCCGCCGCGATCGACGTTCCCTGGTAGACCATCGAGCTGCGGTCGGCGATGGCCGCCGCCACGGTCGGCGCGGCCGTCTTGGTGACGAGCTGGGACTCGCCGGTGAGCGTCGACTCGTCCACCTCCAGACCCACGGCCTTGATGACACGGGCGTCCGCGGGCACGGCGTCTCCGGCGCGCAGCTCGATGACGTCGCCGGGCGCCAGCTCCTCCTTCGTCGTCTCGACGACGCCCTCGGGGCGGCGCAGCCGTACGAGGACCTCGGTGGACTCGGTCAGGCGGTGCAGCGCCCGGTCGGCCTTGAACCGCTGCACGCCGCCGAGGAACGCGTTGATGACCATGACACCGCTGATCAGCACGGCGTCGAGGGCAGAGCCGACGAGGGCCGAGATGCCCGCGCCGGTGGCGAGGGCGGGCGTGAGCGGGTTGGCCAGCTCCTCCACCGTGGCCCGGGCCAGCGAGTGCGGCCCCTCCGCCTCCTCGGGCGCGGCCTCCGCGCGGCGCCTGACCGCCTCCTGCTCGCCGATGCCCTCGGAGGAGGACCGGAGCCGGGAGAGCACCTCCTGCGCGGACATGGCGTGCCACGGCGTGGTGTCGGCGCGGGGCGGGATGGCGATGCGACCGGCGCTCTGCCCGTCCCACTCGCCCAGCACGATGGCGCTCAGCGAGACGGCGGCGCTGGCGAACTGCGCCCGGCGCAGGGCGGTGCCGGCCGGGCCGGCGACGGCCAGCAGGGTGCCGACGCACGCGCCGGCCGCGCCGAGCCGTACGGCGTTCCCGCTGTTGCCGCGCGCTCTGGGCAGGCAGCGCAGGAACAGGTGGACGCCATGGAGCTCGCCGGCGATGTCGGCGTCCCACGGCACCATGCACCCGGGCTCGGCGGCCGTGGGATCGACCACCCCGAGGCCGATGTCGGCCTGGGCGAGCGACTTCCCGGCGCCCCTGGACACGACGACCACGCAGTGGCCCGCCGCCTGCAGGTCGTGCACATGCCCGGCGAGCTCGGGGCCCGCGGGCAGTGTCCGGCCGATCGCGAGGCGCTGCGCCAGGCCCTCGTAGCCGTCCTCGTCGCCGCCCGCGAGCAGGACCGTGCCGGCCGACTTGGCCGCGCCGACGACGGGTACGGCCAGGGCGTCGATCTCCGGGGCGAGACCGGCGACGGCGACCGGGGTGCCGTCCCTGGACACCTCCACCGCACGCAGCCCGCGTGACCGCCAGAGGGCGGCGTCCGAGAGCAGGGAATCGGGGTCCGGCAGCGGGCGGACCGACCAGCCCTCCACCGTCCGGCTGCGGCCCGGGTCGGAGAAGTCGATGAGGGAGTAGAGCCGGGAGTACAGCTCGTCGGTGTCCTCCCCCGCACGCAGCGGCTCGACGCGGTCGATCGTCCACAGGCCGGTCGTCAGCGCGTCGGCGTGCAGGACGACGGTGTCGACGCGGTCCATCTTGCGCAGGCAGTCGGCGTCGAAGACGACCGTGTCGTGCTTGCCGAGCGCCCGGCTGATCGCGCCCGCGAACGCCTCCCGGCTGAGGTCGGCGACTCTCGGCGTGGTGGAGATGAGGATGGACACGGCCCGTTCGCCCCGCGTGAGCACCCGCGTCAGCGCGTACGCGGCGGCGCTGACCGGGGCGACCACGTCGGCGTAGCGCTCGATCGGCCCGTGCGGCAGGTGGGTCGGCCGCCCCCGGGCCTCGGCCCTGATGTGGTGGTAGGCCCCCGGGCGCGTCGCCAGCCGCTCCTCCAGCCTCTCCCAGGCGTACCGGCTGGCCCTGGTCTCGACGTAGCGCCCCACGTTCGCGACGGCCTGCACGAACAGCGCGACGGGGCGGAGCGTGAGGGTCTGGGTGACGAGGTTGGCGGTGGTGAACAGGGCGTCCGTGGGGCCGCGTCCCAGCCTGTGGTCGAGCTGCTCGCGGATCGCGGGCGTGGCGTTGGCCAGTTGCAGCAGCGCGGGCACGACCGCCGGGAGCTGAGGGGCCCGGATCGCCTTGCCCAGGAAGATCAGTCCGATCCCGGTGACGCCGGCCGTCAGCCGCACGGTCGCCCGCAGGTGCTCCTCCACGAGGTGGACGGGGCTCTCGTGGGCGTGCTCCTCCTGCTCGTCGAGCTCCGTTGCGACGGCCAGCAGCTTGTCCTGGTCGACCCGGTCCGGATCGCAGGCCACGAAGACGGCCCCGATGCGGCCGTTGACCTCCGCCCGCTCGACACCGGGAACGGCCTCGAGCCGCTCCTCAAGCAGACCGGCCGCCGCCTCGGAGCCGGGCCGGCCGATCCCGCGCAGGCCGATGCGCAACCCGCCGGGGCAGACGCGCACCTCACGAGGGCTGGGAAGCAGGTCTCGGAACGGCTCGGGCAGCACGCCGCGCAGCAGGGCCGCGGACGTCGTGAGCACCTGGTTCAGGAACATTCGGCTCTCCAGCAGACGGGAGCCCGGACGCCGGGTCCGGGGCGGAACGGGCGGCCGCACCGGCGGGTCAGCCGGTCGGGCCAGGTCGCCTCGTCACCGCGGCGCGAGCGCGCTGCGGTGACGGCGCCACGTCGGCGGATGGCCGCCGACATCGGTGGCGGGCTGCCGGAGTGCCCGGAAATACCTCATCACCCCTCCTCGCGAGAGTCGGGGGGAACTCACGGATGGATCCCGCCTGAACCCGTACGAAGGCTCAGGCGCTGGTCATAACGGTCGTACGACCGTCCTCGGATACCTTTCCTCCATCCGGAGCGCGAGAAACGCAGGAGTGCGAGAAACGCGGAGTACGGGTGGGATTGTGAGAAACGCGCCGCCCGCGATCGTCGCCGCCCGCGATCGTGGCGGCCGCAGGCTCGCAGCGGGCCGCGGAGTCACCCGATGGTGAAGGCGGGCCAGTCGAGCATAGTGAGGAGCTTGTGCAGGCCGGGCTTGACGTTGTGCAGCCGGATAGGCCGGCCCAGGGGGATGTCGGACAGCAGGGCCAGGGCGCGCAGGCCGTAGAGGTCGATGAACTGGAGCTCGGCGACGTCCACGGTTCCCGTCCCCGGCCTCGTCCACTCCCTGTGCAGGGCGTCGGCGATGGCGTCGCCGTTGGTGAGGTCGATCTGTCCGATCAGTCGAACGGCGCCGTCCTCCGAGGCGCGTACGGCGAGCTGCTTGTCGAGGTAGAGCAAGGTCTTCTTGTTCAGAGCGGATTCGAACGACCCATTGACGGTCATCATGTCGGTGCCGCCTTCCTGTAGAGGGGCAGCCACCTCCGAGCATCACCGTCGCTGCTCGCCGATGTCAACCGAACTGCCGTCCGGGTGACCGTACGGCCGATCACCGCTCCGACGCCGAATGACCCGCTGCCTGCGACGACGCCCTTTCAGCCCTACGGATGCGCAGTGACCTAACTCACGTTTATCGCAGGAAACGCGTTTCAGGGTTTGTGCGCGACGCCGCCGACGAAGGTGTGGTAGGTGATGCCGCGCTCGACGAAGTCGTCGGGGTCCGGCCGCCACTCGGCGAGCGGCACCAGGCCGGGTTCGAGGAGCGGCATGTCGCCGAAGAAGGCGAGGATCTCCTCGCGCGTGCGCCACCGGCCCGTGCCCAGGTTCTCGTTGAACAGCTTCTCCGCCGAGGTCGCCTGCGCCGACACCTCGGGCATGCCCGGCCCCGGGTTGTGGAAGTGGGACAGCGCCAGATAGCTGCCGGAGGGCAGGGCGTCACGGAAGCGGGCGGCGATCCCCTGGGGGTCCTCGTGGTCGTTGACGTGATGCAGGATCGCGAACAGCAGCAGGGCCACCGGCTGATCGAAGTCGATGAGCGCGCGGATCGCGGGGTGCCCCAGGATCGCCTCCGGGTCGCGGATGTCGGCCTCGACGACCGTGGTGCTCCCGTTCGTGGCGAGCAGCGCCCGGCCGTGGACGAGCACGATGGGATCGTTGTCGACGTAGACGACGCGTGCCTCCGGGGCGACCGCCTGGGCCACCTCGTGCACGTTGCCCTGCGTCGGCAGGCCCGAGCCGATGTCGAGGAACTGCCGGATGCCCGCCTCGGCCGCCAGGTGGCGGACGACGCGCCGGAGGAAGGCGCGGTTCGCCCGGCCCGCCGCGGGGGCGTCCGGCGCGATCCGCAGCGTCGCCTCGCCCACCTGCCGGTCGATGGCGAAGTTGTCCTTGCCGCCGAGGAAGAAGTCGTAGACACGGGCGATGCTCGGCTTGCTCGTGTCGATCCTGGTGTTCTCCCGGTCGTGCTCGGCCGGGGCGCCACCCGCGTGCTGGTCGTTGTCGGCCATGACCCGTCCTGTCCCTCGCTGCACCGGTTCAGATCTTGATCATGGTAAGGCCGCCGGGCGCCGGGGGAAGGATGTTTGCGATAAATGGCACGAACAGATCGGTCAACGGAGAAGAGCGGCCGTGGTGGGCGGCCGCCGGAAGCGGCCGCCCGGGAGCATCAGACGCTGACGCCGACCCCGCCGCGCGTCTGCGCGCCGTAGCGCTCCATGTCCTTGGCGAGGTCGAGCGGCTTGATCTGGGCGCGTCCTTCCAGGATCTCGCCGGTGAGCAGGTCGGCCGGCACCAGCCAGGAGACCTCGAACTCCAGCCCGTCCGGATCCTTTGCGTACAGGGCCTTGGTGGTCGAGTGGTCGGACGCGCCGACCAGGGCGTTCATCTCCGTCAGCCTGGTCGCGATCCGGTGCAGCTCGGCGAGCGTGTCGACCTCCCAGGCGAGGTGGTAGAGGCCGACCGTCGCGCGTCCGGCGGACGACGGCCCCGCCTGCGTCCCGATCTGGAACAGCCCGAGGTCGTGGTCGTTCGAGGAGCCCTCGGCCTGCAGGAACGCCGCCCCCGGGAACGCCTGCACGACGCGGAACCCGAGGGCCTCCTGGTAGAAGGCCACGCTGCGGGAGACGTCCCGCACGTACAGCACGGCGTGGTTGAGTCGCTGGACCGGCATGACGTCCTCCAAAAACTTGAACTCTCAAGTAATTGTACCTCGGTGGGTTTCCCGGAAACTGTCGGTGGCAGGTCGTACCGTGGCCACGGGCAGCCGCCAGGGGGTGGCGCAGCCGCCCACCGGCGCACCGCGCGGCGCCGGAAGTGGGCGGTCCGGTAGCGGCGCCGGCGACGAGGCCGGTGGAGGGGGACGTCATGATCGTGGACAGGGCGACGCGGGAGCACGAGGACAACCTGGTCCTGTTCCGGGCGGTGCACGAGGTCGCGGTCCGTCATGCCGGCGCGCCGTTCCAACAGGTGATCTCGGCGCTGGCCGTAGCCCTGCCCGGCTCGCCCCGGCTGGCCGCCGACGAAATGCGGCGCATCGCCGAGGAGATCAGCCTCGGCCGCGACCCCTCGGGCCTGTGAGCCGCTGAGCACGGGGCGGCGGCCCTGCACAGCCGCCGCCGGCGCCGGCCCGGACCCGGCGACGGCCTGAGCGTGACCGTCCCAGCCTCCCGGGCGCACGGCGGAAGCGGAGCAGGTCCCTGCCGAGAGGATGGGGCGGACGGCGGAGGTGTCAGGACTTCCAGCGGATCGGCATGTTCTGTCCCAAGGCGCAGGTGGTGGGCTGCGATCCGCAGAAGGCGGCCTGCAGGTCGAGCGAGCGGGTCTTGGTGATCGGTTCCTGCGACTGTCCCATGACGAAGGTGGGGGCGACGGTCCCGTTGAGGCTCTGGTTGAACCTGCCCGCGCCGGACCTGCTCTGGACGCCGCTCGCCCGTCCTCCTCTGATCACCTGACCTCCGCCTCCACCCGGCCCGTGGACGCGGAAGGCCGCGAGCCCCTCTCGTGCGGGTGGCGGGGTGACATGCGCCGTCGCCGGCTGCGCGACGCAGATCCCCGTTGCCGGGATCATGAGCGCGGCCAGGGCCAGCCGCCGGGCCGTGAGGACCACGGTGTCGACGGGGGGCCGCGTCCAGTAGCGGGACATCTCGGTATACGCCTTCCTGCTGGACGGTGGGCGGTGAGCGCCGCCCGTCCGGTTCTGCGGAACGGCGGCCTCATACCCCGCCGGAGCAGGGCCGTGACCCGAGCTGGGCAAGATCGGCGCAGGTCCTTACGGGTTCTTGGCGCCCGGCCGGGCGCTCGCGTCGCGTTTTCGAAGGTCATGCCGACACCGCCGGTGCGTACGCGGAGCCGCTGGATCGGGACCCGGTGCGCCGGCCCCCGCGATGGCGCGGCCGGCATGCCGGCCGCGGCAGAGGGCCGATATCACCAGGTCTCGGTCGACATCAGGCCTTCGACATCGGCTGCTGGATCGCTGGGGCGGCGTCGGCCGGACCGGCGGCGATGACTGCGTCGAGAATGCCTTGTGACGCCTGCAGGTCTTTGATCGCCTGGGTGATGCGCTCGCGCTCTTTGCGCAGGTGCGCTACCAGGTCGGAGCACACGGGCGCGAGGTTCGGGCCGTCGTCGCGGACGCATGGCAGTACCTGGACGATGGTGGCGGTTGGTAGCCCGGCTGCGAGCAGGGTGCGGATGCGCCGGACCGTGTTCACATCCGCGTCGCTGTAGACCCGGTAGCCGCTCGGCAGTCTCATCGGGGCCAGTAGCCCCTGTTCTTCGTAGTAGCGCAGCAGTCGCTCGCTGACCCCGGTGCGGCGGACCATCTCCCCGATGCGCATGTGATCTGCACCTCACCACGTTGACTCTCACATCGATGTGAGACTTTAGCGTTCCGGTCATGACCACCAGCACAGCGGCCTCGGCAACCGCGCCCCCTTTCCCGTCTGGACTGCGCCGGGCAGCCGCCTTGGCGGTGCTCACCGCGTGTGTGTTCGTCGTAGGCACCGCCGAGTGGGTCATGGTCGGGCTGCTGCCGGAGCTGTCGGCTGATCTGCACCGTCCGCTGCCGATCACCGGTTCTCTGCTGACCTGGTACGCCCTCGTGGTCACCGTAGCCGGTCCGCTGGTGACGGTGGCGATGTCGCGCCTCGCCCGCCGCCGCGCGCTGCTGGTCTTACTGGGCGTGTTCGTCGCCGGCAACCTTGCCGCAGCTGTGGCGGGCAGCTTCGGAGCCCTGGTGGCAGCCCGGATGCTGACCGCGCTCACCCACAGCACGGCCTTCGCGGTGACGGTGGTGATCGCAGTGGCGATGACACCGGTGGCAGGCCGCGGCCGGGCCATCGCCGTCGTGACGGCCGGCTGGAACCTGGCCACCGTCCTCGGCGCGCCCTTGGGAACCTGGGTTGGCGGCCAGTTCGGCTGGCGAACCACCTTCTGGGCCATCGCCGCCCTCGCCGCTCTCGTCCTCTGCGCCGTGGCCGCACTCGTACGCCCACCCGCACCGCGGGAGGCCGCCCGTCCCACTGGCGAGGTGCGGGGCATGCTCCGGCCCAGGGTGGCCCTGGTGCTGGCGATCATCGTGTTGGCGCAGGCCGGCCTTTTCACCACCTACACCTACATCGCCCCGCTGCTGCGGCAGGTCAGCGGCTTCACCGACTCCGCGGTCACCACGCTGCTCGCCCTCTTCGGCCTGGGCGCGGTCGGGGGCAACATCCTCGGCGGCCGCCTGGCCGACCGCGCCCCGTGGGCAGGACTGTGCACCCTGTTGACCGCCCTGGCCGGCATGCTCGCTGTGTTCACGCTCACCAGCGAAGTCCGATGGACGGCGGCCGCCACCGTGCTCGCCCTCGGCGTGATCGCCGCGGCCCTCATCCCTGTGCTGCAGGACCGGGCCCTGGCCGCCGCACCCGAGGCGCCCACCCTGGTCACCGCGATCAGCGCCTCCGCCTTCAACCTCGGCATCGCCGGCGGCTCCCAACTCGGCGGCCAAGCCCTCACCACCGGCCTCACCCTGCACGACCTGCCCTGGGTCGGTGCCCCGGTGGCCGCGGGCGCCGTGCTCCTCGCGCTCGGGGCCGTCCGTCGATCACGTACCACCACGGTGACCGCGTAGTGGTCCCGCTGAGAGACAAAGGAGAGACACCTATGTCCACTGCCCTGCCTAGCTCCAGCCTCGGCCGCGTGGTGCGCGGCACCGGCCCTGGCCTGCTGCTCGCCCATGGTGCCGGCGGCGGTATAGACGCCAACTACGGCCCCATCCTGGACACCTTGGCCGCCCACCATACCGTCGTCGGGCCGGACTATCCCGGCACCGGACGCACCCCTCGGGCTGAAGCTCCGCTTTCCCTGGACGGCCTGGCCGATGAGCTGGTCGCCACCGCCGTGGAGGAGGGCGTGGAGACCTTTGCCATCGCGGGGTACTCGCTCGGCAGTGCGGTCGCCATCCGGGCTGCCACCCGTCACCCTGATCGCGTGACCGCGCTGGTCCTCACCGCGGGCTTCGCCCACCCCAACCCGCGGTTCCTGCTCGCGGCCCGGATGTGGCGCGACCTGCTCTGCGCGAACGATCTGGAGCGCCTGGCGCGTTTCGTGTCTCTCATCGGCCTCAGCGCCCCAGCCCTGGACGCCGTCAGCCAGGACGACCTCGACGCGGCCATCAAGACCACCGCGGCCACGATCCCGCCGGGCACGCTGGAGCACCTCGACCTGGCCATCAATCGCGTCGACGTACGGGCTGATCTCACCGCGCTCACGGTGCCGGCCCTCGTCATCTCCACCACGCTCGACCAGCTCGTCACCCCGCACCACCACCGGCAGCTCGGCAACGGCATCCCCGGGGCGCGCTACGCCGAGATCCCAACCGGGCATCTGCCATTCATCGAGCAGCCCGAGCAGTGGGCCGCCCTCATCCTCGACTTCCTCCGCGACAGCCGCACCTGACGGCAGCCCCGCACTCACACACTCCCTAGCTCTAGCCGTGCAGGAGAGCGGCCGGGTCGGCCATGACCTGCTCGATCACCTGGCCGGCCGCGCCGAGGGCGGCCGCCTCGGCGCCGAGCCGTGACACGACCACGGGCGGCACGGCGCCGCGCATCTGACCGAGACGGGCCTTCAGCGTGTCGGCGACCATGTGGCCGATCCAGGGGAAGAGCGGCGCGTAGATCCCGCCGAGGACGATCGCGTCGGGGTCCACGAGGTTGACCGCCGACGACAGGGCCACGCCGAGCGCCCAGGCCGCCCGCTCGCATGCGGCACGCGCGTTCTCGTCACCCTCCCGCAGCCGGGAGAGCACCCACGCCACGCCCTGCTGGGCGGGCAGGAGCATCTCCGGCGAGGGCGGCACCGATGTCACAGCCGATGCCAGGGCCGGTGCCGGGGCCGGGGCCGGAGTCAGCGCCTTCGCCGGGGGCGCGTGATCGAGGTGTGGAGGCATCCCGTCGCCGAGCGGCACGCCGGACGTCGCCTCCCCACTCGCGTGCGCAGCGCCGGCCGCTTCGTCCGGCCCCTTGCGTGCCGCTCCGGCCGCTCCGGCCGGTTCGTCCGCGTCCCTGTGCGGCGGGCCGGCTGGCACGTTCCCGGGTGCTCCGGCAGGGAGCGCTCCGGCCGGGGCCGCTCCGAGGGCGGGGCGGTCAGAGGCGGCGGCGCGGGCGGCGGTCAGGAGGGCGTCCTGGCCCGCGTACTGTTCGAGGCAGCCCCGCCCCCCGCAGCGGCACGGCGGGCCGTCGGGGGAGACGACGACGTGCCCGAGCTCCCCGGCGAAGCCGTGCGCGCCCCGGAAGAGCCGGCCGCGGACCACGAGACCCGCACCGATGCCGATCTCTCCCGACACGTGCAGGAAGTCGGGCAGCCCCGACCCGAACCACAGCTCGCCGAGCGCGGCCAGGTTGGCCTCGTTCTCCACCCGTACGGGGAAGGGGAACCGCAGGAGCGACGCCAGCGGCACGTCCCGCCAGCCGAGGTTCGGCGCGTTGTGGACGACCCCGCTGGTCATGTCCACAGGGCCGGGCACGGCCAGCACCCCGCCGACCACGCGCAGGCCCTTCTCCACAGCTTCGTCCACAACCGCGGAGGTCAGATCCCCTAGTCGCGCGATCACATCCACAGGGGGCGCGGCCCGGTTGTCCACAGCCTGTGTACGGCGCAGCCGTACCGTCCGGGCGAGGTCGACCACGCACACCGCGAGGTAGTCGACGTTGATCTCCAGTCCGAGGGCGGCGACGCGCTGCCCGCTGATCCGGATCTCGACCCCGGGCCTGCCGCGCTCGCCGTCCCGGACGGCGCCGGTCTCCACCACGAGCCCGCCCTCGATGAGGTCGCCGACGAGCTTGGACACGGTCGTCTTGGTCAGGCCGGTCATCTCGGCGAGGGCGGCCCGGGTCACCGATCCCCGGGCGCCGACCGCGCCGAGGACGAGCGCCAGGTTCCGGGCGCGCATCGCGTCGTGCCGCAGGGCCTGCGTCATCGCACCCTCCACGCCGCCTCGTACCGCCTGCGGCTCTCGCGCTCCCTCACGCGTGCGGTCCGCCTCACGCCGTTTCCGCCTGCGTCATCGAAGCCTCCACGCGACTTCCGCCTCACGCCCGAACGGGCTGCGTCATCACATCCTCCACTGCCTTGCGTTGAGAACGCGGACACACCCCCTTGACCGTGCGGCTCCTCACGTCGGATATTTAGTCCACAACATAGACTAATTCGGAGGCGATTCATGTACACCCCCACTCCCGAGGACCGTTTCACGTTCGGGCTGTGGACCGTCGGCTGGCAGGCGCGCGACCCGTTCGGCGACGCCACCCGGGCCCCGCTGGACCCGGTCGAGAGCGTCCACCGCCTGGCCGAGCTCGGCGCGTACGGTGTGACCTTCCACGACGACGACCTCCTCGCGGTGGAGCAGGACCGGGCCAAGGCCATCGAGAGCTTCAAGAAGGCTCTCAGCGAGACCGGCATGAAGGTGCCGATGGCCACGACCAACCTGTTCACCCACCCGATCTTCAAGGACGGCGGTTTCACCAGCAACGACCGCGACGTCCGGCGCTACGCGCTGCGCAAGGTCATGCGCAACATCGACCTCGCCGCCGAGCTCGGGGCCACGACGTACGTGTGCTGGGGCGGCCGTGAGGGCGCCGAGTCCGACGCCGCCAAGGACGTGCGGGTCGCGCTCGACCGCTACAAGGAGGGCTTCGACCTCCTGTGCCAGTACGTGATCGACAAGGGCTACGACATCCGGTTCGCCGTCGAGCCCAAGCCGAACGAGCCGCGCGGCGACATCCTGCTGCCGACGATCGGCCACGCCCTGGCCTTCATCAACTCGCTGGAGCACCCCGAGATGGTGGGCCTCAACCCCGAGGTCGGCCACGAGCAGATGGCCGGGATGAACTTCGTCCACGGCATCGCCCAGGCGCTGTGGCACGGCAAGCTGTTCCACCTCGACCTCAACGGCCAGCACGGCCCGAAGTACGACCAGGACCTCGTCTTCGGCCACGGCGACGTGAAGAGCGCGTTCTTCCTCGTCGACCTGCTGGAGAACGGCGGCTACGACGGCCCGCGCCACTTCGACTACAAGCCGCTGCGCACCGAGGACAAGGAAGACGTCTGGGACTCGGCGGCCGCGAACATGCGGACCTACCTCATCCTCAAGGAGAAGTCGAAGGCCTTCCGCGCCGACCCCGAGGTGCAGGAGGCGCTGGCCGCCAGCAAGCTCACCGAGCTGGCCCAGCCGACCCTGGCCGAGGGCGAGACCTACGACGACGTCCTCGCGGAGTCGATCGACGTGGACGAGGTGGCCGCCCGCGGCTTCCACTTCACCCGGCTCAACCAGCTCGCGCTGGAGCACCTCCTCGGCGTGCGCGGCTGACCGGCCCGTCGAGAGAGTGACGACGAGAGCGGAGGGACGACTGTGACGCTGGTCGCGGGGGTCGACTCGTCGACCCAGAGCTGCAAGGTCGTCATCCGGGACGCGGAGAGCGGGGCCCTCGTGCGCGAGGGCCGCGCCTCCCACCCCGACGGCACCGAGGTCCATCCCGAGCACTGGTGGACCGCGCTGCAGAGCGCGATCGAGCAGGCGGGAGGGCTGGCGGACGTCGCCGCGGTGAGCGTGGCGGCTCAGCAGCACGGCATGGTCTGCCTCGACGAGGACGGCGAGGTGGTCAGGCCCGCCCTGCTGTGGAACGACACCCGTTCGGCCGGGGCGGCGGCCGACCTGGTCGCCGAGCTGGGCGGCCCGAAGGCGTGGGCCGAGGCCGTCGGCAGCGTCCCGGTGGCCTCCTTCACGGTGACCAAGCTCCGCTGGCTCGCCCGCAACGAGCCGGACAACGCCCGCCGTACGCGGTCGGTGTGCCTGCCGCACGACTGGCTCACCTGGCGGCTCGCCGGGCGGCCGGGTGTGATCACGACCGACCGGGGCGACGCCTCCGGCACCGGTTACTGGTCGCCCGTCACCGGCGACTACCGGACGGACCTGCTCGAACTGGCCATGGGAAGGGTGCCGGAGCTGCCCCGTGTCCTCGGCCCCGCCGAGCAGGCGGGAACGGCCGAGCAGGGCGGCGCGCTGCTCGCCCCCGGCACCGGGGACAACATGGGGGCGTCGCTCGGCGTCGGCATGCGGCCCGGTGACGTGGTGGTGTCCATCGGCACCTCGGGTACGGCGTTCGCCGTCTCCGACGCGCCGTCCGCCGACCCGTCCGGGGGGGTCGCCGGGTTCGCCGACGCCACCGGCCGCTACCTGCCGCTGGTCGCCACGCTCAACGCGGCACGGGTGCTGGACGCCGCCGCCCGGATGCTCGGGGTGAGCCCCCAGGGGCTGAGCGACCTCGCCCTGCGGGCGCCCGCGGGTGCGGACGGGCTGGTGCTCGTGCCCTACCTGGAGGGGGAGCGCACCCCGAACCGTCCCGACGCCACGGGGTCGCTGCACGGGCTCAGGCTGGCCACGTCCACGCCCGAGCACCTGGCCAGGGCCGCGGTCGAGGGCATGCTCTGCGGCCTCGCCGACGCGCTGGACGCCCTCGGGGTGGAGCCGCAGCGGGTGCTGCTCATCGGCGGCGGCGCGCGCTCTGAGGCGGTGCGCCGCATCGCGCCGACCGTCTTCGGGCGCCCGGTGCTCGTGCCCACCCCTGGGGAGTACGTCGCGGACGGCGCGGCCAAGCAGGCCGCCTGGCTGCTGTCGGGGGAGCCGGAACCGCCGCTGTGGGACTCGGGCTCCGCCGAGCGCTACGAGGCCGATCCCACCCCTGGCCTGCGCGAGCGCTACCACGAGGCCGCGCGGGAGTAGACGTCCTGGGTGGGGCCCGGGGCCGCGTCCCCGAAGGGCCGCGTCCCTGAAGTCTGGGCCCCACCCTGAGACGACCCTGACCCCTTCTCGGGGGGATCTACGCGTTGTCCCGGATGTTAGGAACGGGCTGTACGCGGGATCCTCACCATATGGTCAAGAGGTTCTATCCCCTGCTCGCCGGCGGCGGCATCCTGCTCGCGGTCGTCACCGTGGTGACGGCGCAGGTGAGCGGGGATTCCTCCCTGGACCCCGTCTCCATGACGATCAGCGAGTACGCCGCCCGCGACGGGGGCGGCGCCATCGAGACGGCCATGGCCGTTCTCGGCCTGGCCTCGCTCGCGCTGCTGGCCGGGATGCGCGCGCTCGACGCGCCGGTGCACGGCTGGCCGGCCCGCCTCATCGGCCTGTGGAGCGTCGCGCTCATCGGCGCGGCCGTGGTTCCTTCGGGCACGGTCTGGCAGGGGGACATCCACGGCGCCCTGTCGGTGGCGGCCTTCGTGAGCGTGCCCGCCGCCGCCATCCAGCTGGTGGGCCGCCTGGCACAGGACGAGCGGTGGAAGGCCGTCGCCCGGCCGCTGGAGTGGCTGACGCTCGCCTCCGGTCTCGGCCTCGCGGCCATCACGTACGTCGCGCTGCCCGGCCACGGCGTCATGATCGGCCTGGTGGAACGGCTGCTGCTGACCGCAGAGGTGGCCGTCCTCGGAGTGCTCGCCGTACGGCTCGCGCAGCTTACGTGGGGGCCGACGCTCAGGGAGCGGATCGGCGGCCGGCGCGCCGTGCGCGACTTCCTGGTCCACCGCTGAGCCACGTTCACCGCTGAGCGGCGTTCACGGCTGAGCGGTGTTCACGGCTGAGCGATGTTCACCGCCGGCCGGACGGGGCGGCACGCCGGATCGTGCGGGCGCGGGGGCGCCGCACGGCCCGGGTGCTGCCTCGTCCGGCCGCCGGGGTCAGGGTTCGCCGAGCAGGTCGCGCAGGCGCTCGGCGTACGGCCGCCAGTCGAGGCCCCTTGCGGCCGCCCAGGCGTCGTCGTGGCAGGTCGCGAGATGGCGCTCGCCCGCGTCGCCGATCACGCCGACGACCTCTCCGTGCTCGCCCCGGTCGCGCATCCGGGTGATCAGTTCGAGGGCGGCCCACAGGTTCGTCCCCGTGGCGGCGCCGACCGCGAGCCCGGTCACCTGCCGTACGCGCCGGGCGGCGGCCACGCTCGCGGCGTCGGGCACGGGGACGACCAGGTCGACGACCGCGGAGTCGAAGGCGGGCTCCATCCGCGGCCGGCCGACGCCCTCGATGCGGCTCGGCATGCCCGTGGCGTAGTCGGGGGCGCCGGTGGCCCAGCCGGGGAAGTAGGCGGAGTTCTCCGGGTCGGCCACGGCGAGCCTTCCCCGCAGCCCGTGGGCCCGCAGGCGCCGGCCGATCGCGGCCGACGTCGCGCCGGTGCCCGCCCCGGCCACGATCCAGCGGGGACACTCGCCGACCTGCCCGAACAGCTCGTCGGCAAGGCTCGCGCCACGCCAGTCGACCTCGGCCGCCGAGCGGTAGTGGTCGAGATAGTGGCCGCCGATCTCTTCGGACAGGCGGGCGGCCTCCTCGTAGACGGCGAGCGGCGGATCGACGTACCGGCAGGTCCCGCCCAGTCGCTCGACACCGGCCCCGGAGGACTTCTTCGGCATCACCGCGATGTACGGCAGGCCGAGCAGCCGGGCGAAATAGGCCTCGGCGACGGCCATGGGACCGCCGGTGGCGTCGACCACGGTCGTCCCCTCGGTGATCCGGCCGGAGGCGACGGCCTGGGCGAACAGGGCACGGGCGAGGCGGTGCTTGAGACCACCGGTGGGCTGCGCCGACTCGTCCTTCAGCCACAGCCGGACACCCCATGCCCCGGGCAGCGGAAACGCGCGAAGCGGCGTCGTGCCCGCCTCTTCGCGCTCCCGATCCAGGCGCGCGAGGGCCTCGGCCGCCCATCCGCCGATCATGTCTGCCCTCCGGCCGTCGCGGTTCCGCGGCCCATACCCGCCCGCGTATGCCTGCTGTGCTCCCGTGCGGCACACTGACGCTCGCGTCGCTCGACCACCGACAAGAACGGACAGGACATCGTATGACCGAAGCCGTGAAGGGCCCCGCCAGCTACTTTCCCTCGATCGAGAAGAAGTACGGCCGGCCGATCGCCGAGTGGAAGGAGCTCATCCGCCGCTCGCCGCTGACCAAACACATGGAACTCGTCTCCTGGCTCAAGGCCGAGTACGGGCTGGGACACGGTCACGCGAACGCCCTCGTCGCGCACACCCTGGCCGAGGACGGCGCCGAGTAGCGGGCGTGTCCGGCGTGGCCGGGGCCGAGCCGGGCCCCGGTCCACGTCATGCCGGTCGGCGCCGGGTTGATCAGCGCTGTGCCGATCAGCGCTGGGCGGCCGTCAGCATCTTGAGCGCGTGCTCCACGAGCGTGACGAGCACGACCTTGGCCGAGGCGCGGCGCCGTACGTCGCAGAGCAGGACGGGGACGTCCGGGTCGAGGTCGAGGGCGATCCGCACGTCCTCGGGCTCGTGCCGGTCGGCTCCCTCGAAGCAGTTGACCGCGACGATGAACGGCGTGCCGCGCTGCTCGAAGTAGTCGATCGACGGAAAGCAGTCGGTCAGCCTGCGGGTGTCGGCCAGCACGACGGCCCCGAGCGCGCCGTAGGACAGCTCGTCCCACATGAACCAGAAGCGCTCCTGTCCGGGGGTGCCGAACAGGTAGACCACGAGCCCTTCCCTGATGGTGATGCGGCCGAAGTCCATGGCCACCGTCGTGGTCGTCTTGCCTTCCACGCCGTCGATGTCGTCGACGCCGACGCCGCGATCGGACAGCACCTCCTCGGTGCGCAGGGGGCGAATCTCGCTGATCGCGCCGACCAGCGTGGTCTTGCCGACGCCGAAGCCGCCGGCCACCAATATCTTGAGGGCGACCGGCTCCTCAGAGGGCGCGAAGGCCATTGATCACTTCCTTGAGAATGCGCTCGCTTGGCAGCGGCGCCACCTTGCCCGGAGCCCGTACGTCGACGAGCCCGAGGTCGTGCAGATCCCCGATCAGGACGCGGACCACGCCCAGCGGCAGGTCGATGTCGGATGCGATGTCCGCCACCGACGCGCCTCTGCGCGCGATCTCGAGGATCCGCCGCTGCTCGGGGCCAATGCCGGGGACGTCCCTCGGTGAGCCCGAGGTCGTCACCATGGTGATCAGGTCGAGCCTGGCCCCGGAGTGCCGTGCCCGGCCCCCCGTCAGCGCGTAGGGCCGGACCAACGGCCCGGCCTCCTCGTCCATCCACTGGGGTCCCGTCATGTGGCCGCCCATCTCATGGGGAGATCCGCCGCGGGTTGGTGGAGATGTGCTGGCCCACCCGCTTGACCAGCATCGCCATCTCGTACGCGATGTGCCCGACGTCGGCGTCCGAGGCGGCCAGGACGGCGAGGCAGGTGCCCTGGCCGGCGGCCGTGACGAACAGGAACGCGGCCTCCATCTCCACGATGGTCTGCCTGACCTCGCCGCCGCCGAAGTGCCGCCCCGCGCCCCGCGCCAGGCTCTGGAACCCGGCCGCGACCGCGGACAGGTGCTCCGCGTCCTCCCGGCTCAGCCCCTGGGAGGCGCCTACGACGAGACCGTCGGTGGAGAGGATCACCGCCTGGCGGACGGCGGCGACCCTGCTGATGAGATCGTCGAGCAGCCAGTTCAGTTCGCCGGTCGACGTCGCTTTGCCGGTCATTCGTCACCCTTCTCGCCGTGCGTGTTGTGTACGTGGTCGCCGGGTGCGGCCCCACCCGGCTGATCGGAGTCCTCCCTGCCCCGCAGCGCGCCGCGCTGGAAGGCGCTGAACATCGCCCTGGCCTCCTCCGGCGACCGCTCCTCCACGGGCGGGGCGGACAGCGGCGGTGTCTGCGGCCCCGTCTCCTGGGCGCGAAGCTGCGGGGCGATGTTGGCCTGGCGGACCCTGCGCGGCAGGCCGGCGTGGGTCCCGTTGGAGACGGGGCCCCTGGCCCGCTGCTTGCTCGTCCGCTGTGCCAGGCCGTTCGCGGCCACCCCCGCGGCGGCGGTCGCCGGCTCAGAGGACGGCGGGGCAGAGGGCGCCGGGGAGGGCGAAGCGGAGGGTGCGGCGGCCGGGCGCGGGTTCTCCAAGCCGGAGCCGAGGGACCGCGAGGAGAGGTCGTCGCGCGTGGCGGAGGGCACGGCCTCGGTCCGCTGGGCGGCCGGTGTGAAGAACGGGGACGGCTCTGACGCGCCCGTACGCTCCTCCAGGCCCTCCGTCTCCCAGGGGAACTCTCCGGGAACGCCGTCCGAGACGCCCGGCACGCTGCCCGGTGCGCCGCCGGGTGCGTCGCCCGCGAGCTCTCCGGCGAGCGTGCGGACCTCCCGGGGCTCACCGGCGGGGGCGGGGCCGCCCAGTCCGAGGTCGGCCTGGAGCGTGTCGCTGAGCGAGATGTCGGTGTCGTTGCCGCCGGCGGCCAGCGCGGGCTTCGCGTGGGCGCCGCGGGGGGCCGGGCCCGCCAGCGCCGCGGGCGAGCCCTCCTCCGTCATCAGGGCCCGGGGGATGAGCACGATCGCGGTCGTCCCGCCGTACGGCGAGCCCCGCAGGACCACCCCGATCTCGTGCCGGGCGGCGAGCTGGCCGACGACGAAGAGCCCGAGCCGGTCGCTGTCCGCCAGGTCGAACTCCGGCGGGTCGGCCAGCCGCGCGTTGATCTCGTCGTACTCCTCGGGCGTCAGGCCGAGACCGCGGTCCTCGATCTCCACCGCGAGCCCGTTGGCGACGACCTCCCCGCGCACCGCCACCTTCGTCTGCGGAGGCGAGAAGATCGTGGCGTTCTCCACCAGCTCGGCGATCAGGTGCACCACGTCGGCCACGGTCGCGCCGGCGATGGCGGCGTTGGGCATCGGCGCCATCGAGACGCGGGTGTAGTCCTCGACCTCGGAGATCGCCGCGCGGACCACGTCGATGAGCGGCACCGGCTTGCGCCACGACCGTCCGGGCGCGGAGCCGGACAGGATGATCAGGCTCTCCGCGTGGCGGCGCATGCGGGTGGTCAGGTGGTCGAGCCGGAACAGGTCCTCGAGGCTCTCCGGGTCCTCGGCGCGGCGCTGCATCGTGTCGAGCAGCGTGAGCTGGCGGTGCAGCAGGGTCTGCTTGCGGCGGGCCAGGTTGAGGAAGACCTGGCTGACGCCGCGGCGGAGGGCGGCCTGGCCGACGGCGGCCTCCACGGCCGTGCGCTGCACGGAACTGAACGCGTGCGCGACGTCCTCGACCTCGTTGGAGCCCGTCGCCTTGATCGGGGGCGCCTCGGCCTCGACGTCCACGTCCTCGCCCCGCCGCAGCTTCTCGACGACCTGCGGCAGCCGTACGTCGGCGAGTTCGCGCGCGGCGTCGCGCAGGCCGGCGAGGTCGCGGGCGAGACGGCGGCCGAACCGGACGGAGAAGACGATCGTGGCGATGATCACCACGAGGCCGAGCCCGCCGGCGATCAGGATGCGGAGCATGATCCCGGTGGCGACCGAGGTGGCGGAGACGCTGAGCGCGTCCGAGGCCTTCACCCGGGCCGAGTCGAGACGGAGGATCAGCTGGTCGATGGTCGGCGACCACTTCTCGGCGTCCGCGGGGAGCGGGCCGCCGGAGCGCACCTGGTTGACGATCTGGTTCTCCAGGGCGGTGAACCGGTCGAACAGCGGCGAGGTGAGCACCTGCTCGTACGGCGCCCGCATCTCACCGCTGAGGACGGGCCGGTTCTTGCCGTAGAGGAACCGCCGGGTGGCGACCCACTCGCTGAAGGCGTTCTGCTCGTCGGACGTCATCGTGCCGCTGGCGAGCGCGCCGCGCACGAGGGCGTCCTCACGAGTGATCATCTCGTGCGCGTTGCCCATTCCCTGCATGGCGCTGGCCTGCTGGAAGGTGGCCAGGTCGGGCACCGAGACGAGCCGCTCGTAGAGCGCGAACAGGTCGTCCATGATCGCGTTGTACGCGGTGATCGCGGTCAGCCTGTCGGACCTGCCGAGTGAGACGCCCTCCCGGATCGTGGGCAGGCGTTCGAGGGAGGACAGCAGGGACTCCAGGGGCGCCATGAGTTCGTCGCTCATGGCGTCGCGGGTCGCCTCGTCGTCGGCGGACTTCTTGAACCGGTCCGCGGCGGCGGTGGTCTTGGCCTGCTGGGCGGTGAGCGCGGCGGACGTCGTCTGGCCGCTGCTGAGGACGCCGGCGGTCAGGGCGCGTTCGGCCTGGATCTGGGTGCCCAGGTCGGTGGAGCTCACGCCGATGGTGTCGTACAGCGCCTTGGAACGCAGGAGGACGAGGCCGTCCCCGACCGTGAGTTTTAGGGCAAATCCCCACATAGCGCTCAACATGAGCAGTGGTAGGAGCAGCAACAAGAAGATCTTGAACCGAATCGACCGGTTTCTCGAACCCATAGCCCACTCCTGCATTGCTGGAGGCTCGCGCCGCATTTGGGGGGAAATGCACCTCCGGAAGATCGCACAGAAGGCTAGCACCGATACAGTTCTGGCGCAGTGGGAGGAACTGATGATTACAGTGATCACTGGGGCTGGTGCCGGAATTGGTGCAGCTTCTGCCCTTGATCTCGCCCGGCGAGGTCACCAAATCGTGCTCGTCGGACGGACCCCGGAGAAGCTGCGCGCGGTCGCGGACCGCGCGGAGCAGGCCGCTGGCAGCCGTCCGGACACGCTCCTCGCGGACTTCTCCTCCCTCGATCAGGTGCGCCGGCTGGCGGCGGATCTGCTCGCGCGGTACGAGCGCATCGACGTGCTGATCAACAACGCCGGCGTGATGACGTCCGACCGCCGGACCACCGTGGACGGCAACGAGTGGATGATGCAGGTCAACCACCTGGCGCCGTTCCTGCTGACGAACCTGCTCCTCGACCGGCTCACGGCGTCGTCCGCCCGGGTCGTCACCACCTCGTCCCGGGCCGCGAAGACCGGCCGCCTCGACCCCGCCGACCTGTCGAGGGAGCGGCGGCGCTGGAACGGCTGGCTGCAGTACGGCGACTCCAAGCAGGCCAACGCGCTGTTCACCGTGTCGCTCGCCGAGCGCGGCCTGGCCGCCACGTCCCTCCATCCCGGGGTGCTCAAGACCTCGTTCGCCGAGGGCACGTTCTTCATGAAGCTGGTGTGGCTCCTGCCCGGCATGGGCGAGCCGCCGGAGGCCGGGGCCGCGCGCCTCGTCCACCTCGCCACCCACCGCGACGGCGTCGATCACCCGGGCCGGTATTTCGTCAAGAACGCTCCCGTACGGGTGCCGGAGAAGATGTCCGACCCGGCTCTCGCCGCCGCCCTGTGGGACGCGAGCCTCGCCGCCACCGGTCTGTCCGCCTGAAGGAGCGCCGGCCTGGTATCGCCGGTCCCAGGAAGACGGGTCATCTGGCTGCTCACCCGGTCGCTTCCGCACCCTTGGTCACGGACGCGGAACGCGACCCGGCTCCATGAGAGCCGCACCGGGCCATCACACCCGGCCGTTCGCGGCCGGTCGAGGAAAGGAAGCAGCAGCCATGAGCACGCTCGCACTCGTCACGGGCGCCACCTCCGGAATTGGCAGGGCCTTCGCCGAGCGCCTGGCCGCCGGCGGCCACGACCTGGTGATCGTGGGCCGGCGGAAGGATCGCCTGGAGGAGTTCGCCGCCTCGCACCCCGAGGTCGGGGTGCGGACCGTGGCCGCCGATCTGTCGACCGACGAGGGCATCGACACGGTCGCCGAGATCTGCGCGGCCGAGCCGCTGACCATGCTCGTGAACAACGCGGGCGTAGCCCACTACATGCCGCTCGCCGAACTTTCCGCCGGCAAGGCCGCGGAGCTCGTGCACGTCAAGGTCGTCGCCCCGACGATGCTCACCCGTGCCGCCGTCGCGGGCATGCGGGAGCGCGGCGCGGGCACGATCGTCAACGTGGCCGGGATGATCGCCTTCAGCGGTCCCGCGCCGCACTCCCAGATGCCCCGCAGGGCCGTCTACGCCGGAACCCTGGCCCACCTCGTCGCGATGTCCCAGACCCTGAGCGCGGAGCTCGAGGGCACGGGAGTCACCGTGCAGGTGCTGTGCCCCGGCGTCGTGGCCACCGAGTTCCACGAGCGTCAGGGCCTCGACCTGAGCGCCGTGCCCCGCATGAGCGCCGAGGACGTCGTCACGGCCAGCCTGCGGGGCCTGGAGCTGGGCGAGACCGTCTGCGCCCCGGGCGTCGAAGACGCCGGACTCCTGGACGCGGTCTTCCAGGCCGAACTCGCCGCCTTCGGAGCCCAGAGCCCCAGGCTCGCCACGCGCTACCGGGCTGTCTGACTCGTCCCCGGAGGAGGGCGGGAAGAGTTCGGGCACTGTTCGCCCGCGGTTGCGCCGGTGCTCACGGACGGGTGGCTAAGGTCCGGCCGCATGACCGTGACCGCTCCCGTCCGCCCGTCCGGCAAGGCCGCCTCCCGCGACCCGCTGCTGGACAACGCCAAGTTCCTGGCCATCGTGCTCGTCGTTTCCGGGCATCTCGTCGAGGACCTGCGGGACGTCCCCGCGGCACACGCGCTCTACTTCTTCGTCTACCTCTTCCACATGCCGCTCTTCATCGTCGTCAGCGGCTATTTGTCCCGTAATTTCACGTTTTCTCCGGGTAAGGCGCGCAAGCTCATCAGTGGTCTCGCGGTGCCGTACGTCATCTTCGAGGTGGCCTATTCGCTGCCCCGCTTCTTCCTGTACGGCAAGCTCGAAATCAGCCTGCTCGACCCGTACTACCTGACCTGGTTCCTGATGTCGCTGTTCCTGTGGCGGCTGTCCACGCCGGTCTGGCAGCAGCTGCGCCATCCCCTGGTGATCGCGGTCGGGCTGTGCCTGCTGTCGGGCACCAGCGCCTTGCCCGACGAGTTGTCGATGAACCGCACGTTCGGCCTGCTGCCGTTCTACGTGCTCGGCCTCATGCTCACGCCCGAGCACCTCGACCTCCTGCGGCGGCGCCGGGCGAGGTTCGCGGGCGGGGCCGTCCTGGCGGCGGCGCTCGCCGCGGCGTTCGCCGTGCACACGCTCGTGCCGACGGAGTGGATCCGCTGGCGCCACTCCAACCACCAGATCGGCGTGGACGACCTGACCGGCACGCTGATCCGGCTTTCCATGCTGGTTGCCGGGGCCCTGCTGGTGGCGGCCTTCCTCGCGGTCACCCCGAGCCGCCGCACCTGGTTCACCGGACTGGGCGCCGCCACGATGTACGCCTACCTGCTGCACGGGTTCGCCGTGAAGGTCGCCGAGCGCTTCCACGACGTCCTCGTCAACCCGCTGGGCGTGACCGCCATGGCGGTCCTCGGAGCCGTCCTCGCGGCCCTGCTCTGCACGTCCCCGGTGCGCAGGGCGTTCCGGTGGGCGGTGGAGCCCGACGTCTCCTGGGCCTTCACCAGACTCCGCCGGCCCGTGAAGAGGGAGCCCGCCGCGCCGGCGCGATAGCCGTACGCGCGCGGGGCTGCCGCATCGATCGGGACCGCTCACGGCACCCGGGATTGTTTCGTTGGTGCGATCTGTGCCGCGGCCGGTGCGCACCAACGATCGTGCTCCTACAACCGGAACTCAGCCCACAGGAGGCGCACAGGAAGCAGAAAGGACTGCGATGAAAGCTTCGTCAGCAGCGGCGAGGAGCCTGATCCTGCTCGCCGCGCTGGTCGCCGGCGTGCTCGGGATCGCCGTTCCCGCACAGGCGGCCACCTACCACGTGACGGGCGCCGACGCCCAGGGCCTCGCCATCCAGAGCGAGCCCCACGTCAACCATGTGATCCGCTACGTGCCCAACGGCACCGCCCTGAACGTGAGCTGCCAGATCAACAACGGGGACCAGGTCGACGGACGGGTCCAGTACGGCCGGCCGTTCCGCACCTGGGACCGGCTCGCGGACGGAACATGGGTGTACGACTGGTACATGGACACCCCGACGGTGGCCACCGACGGCTACTCACCGGGGATCGCGCACTGCGACTCGGGATCGCTGCCGGCACTGGCGAGCGGCTGCGTCGACTGGCCGAGCTCGAAGTTCCTGCAGACCCCGCTGACCTCGGCGGCCAACGGAGGAAGCGGGTCCGTCGTCGCCAATCCGCACTACGGCACCGACTACCACGTCAACTGCGACACCACCGATCGCATGAACCAGTACTACGCGGTCGACCTGGGCATGCGGGCGGGTGACCCGGTGCTGTCCCCCGGCGGCGCCGGCACGGTCAAGTACGCCGGGTGGGCGCCTTCCGGGTGGGAGAGCTGCGGCCAGTACATCGTCGTGGACCACGGCGGCGGGTGGTGGAGCGTCGTGTGTCACCTCAGCGCCGTCCACGTCAGGACCGGCCAGACCATCACGAACAACACGATCATCGGCGCGGTCGGGGCCACCGGCACGTCCGAGGCGCACCTGCACTTCTCTCTGGTGAAGAACGCCTCCATCACCGCGGCGGGCGGGGTGTACGGCGGGCAGAGCGCGCGCCCCCGGCACCTCTACCACCTGGGCTGTGGTGGCGGCTACTACGACTGGATCTCCCAGGGCATGCAGGTCTGCTACTGACCTCCGCCGTCGCTCCGGACCGCCACCGGGCCGCCACCGAACCGTCACCGGGCCGGGCCCCGTCCAGGCCCCGGCCCGGTGGTCGCGTGCGGATCGTCACGCGTACGGCATGGCGCGGAACTTCCGGTATTACCTCCCCGTTCTTCCAAGTGATGGTGCAGAGTAGGGCGAATCGCGCGGCCGTCGGGGCTGGGTACGGAAAACGGCTCTGTCACGGCAGGGTGATACGGGGTAACCTGCGCATTCGCGGTGCAGCCAGGAGCGGTGAAAACGACGGGGTGGCGCGGGTGGTCGGCAGACAGGGCAGGGTCACGGGCAGGATCGGCCCCGGCCTTGTCGGCGAGGTGATGGTGCCCATCCGCGGGGGTGTCGAGGCGTTCTACGCCTATCCGAGCATTCCGGACGAGGAGATCTCAGTGGGGTCCATCGTCGTCGTCGTGGAGTACTCGCCCCCGCGCACCGTCTACGTCGCTCGCGCGGTCGTCTGACTCGCTCCCTCCTCCTTTCCCCCCACTACGCGGAGGCTCCCATGTCACCGGAGATCCTGGTCGTGGGCGGTGTGGCCATCGTCGCCGTCATCGTCCTCATCCTCCTGTTCAAGGCCATCTGGCGGGTGGCCGAGCCCAACGAGGCGCTGATCATCTCGGGCCTCGGCGCCCACACGAAGAACGAGCTGGCCGACAGCCTCGGCTTCAAGATCGTGACGGGCAAGGGCACGGCCGTGCTGCCCGGCTTCCAGACCGCCCGGCGGCTGCGGCTCGACAGCCGGGCCACGAACCTGCAGGTCAACTGCGTGACCCAGCAGGGCATCCCGGTCCAGGTGCGCGGCGTGATCATCTACAAGGTGGGCGACGACTTCACCAGCATCGCGAACGCCGCCCGGCGCTTCCTCGACCAGCAGGACTCGATGAACGGCGCCATCCACGAGCTGTTCACCGGCCACCTGCGCTCGATCATCGGCAACCTGACCGTCGAGGACCTCATCCTCAACCGCGAGCGGCTCACCAGCGAGACCCGCAGCTCGGCTGCCGACGAGATGAGCAAGCTCGGCCTGGTGGTCGACTCGCTGCAGATCCAGGAGATCGAGGACGAGACCGGCTACATCACGAACCTGGGCAAGCCGCACGCCGCGAAGATCGCCGCGGCGGCGCGCATCGCGGAGGCACAGCGCGATCAGGAGGCCACCGAGGCCGAGCAGGTCGCGGCCGCCAAGAAGGCCTCGGCCATCCGCGAGTCGCAGATCCAGCAGGCCGGCTACCAGGCGGAGGTGGACCAGGCGGCCGCCAAGGCCCGGCAGGCCGGCCCGCTATCGGAGGCCACCGCGCGCCAGGAGGTCGTCGTCCAGGAGACCAGGGCAGCGGAGCTGGAGGCCCAGCTCGCCGAGCAGCGGCTCCAGTCGCAGGTTCGCAAGCCCGCCGACGCCAAGGCGTACGAGACCGTCACGCTGTCCCAGGCTGAGCGCGACGCGCGCATCGCCCAGGCCGAGGCGGAGGCCAGGGAGACCGAGCTGCGCGCCGCCGCCCAGGCGTCCCAGGTGAAGCAGGCGGCGGCGGCCGACGCCGAGTCGGTGCGGGTGCGCGGCGAGGCGGCCGCGGCGGCGACCAAGGCGACGGGTCTGGGCGAGGCGGAGGCCGCCAAGGCGCGGGGTCTCGCGGAGGCCGAGGCGGCCAAGGCCAAGGGTCTGGCGGAGGCCGAGGCGGCCAAGGCCAAGGGTCTGGCCGAGGCCGAGGCGATCAGGGCGCGGTCGGAGGCGCTGCGGGAGAACCAGGAGGCCGTCATCGCCCAGCAGCTCGCCGAGAACTGGCCGCAGATCGTGGAGGCCGGCGCCAAGGCGTTCGGCAACGTCGACCACATGGTGGTGCTCAACGGCGCGCAGGGCATCGAGGAGATGCTGGCCAAGGCGCTCACGCTGGGCGGCACCGGGCTGGGCCTGGCCCGCTCCCTGCTGGCCGGCGGCACCCCGGCCGTGCCCAGTGTGAACGGCGCCGTTCCCCCGGCCGAGCCCCCGGCCAAGAGCCTCAAGGAGTCCTGACGGTCATCGGGGCCGGCCCGCTCATCCGCGGGCCGGCCCCGAGTGCCGGTGAGCCTGCCGCGGGACCGCCGGCGGATGTGATGTGGATCACATGGGCGAGGTGTCACGGACGGGCGGAGTCGTTTGTCCCATGGGCGTCAACCGGCCTCCGCATGGGAGCCGGACGGGAAACGACCGCAGGAGTGAGAAGCGATGAGCACCACCCAGCGCAGCATCGGGCACCGCGTCGTCGTGGTGGGCGGCGGCTACACCGGCATGCTGGCGGCGATCCGGCTGGCCCACCGCACCCGCCGAGCCGATGTGCGGATCACACTCGTCAACCCCTCGCCGCGCTTCGTCGAACGGCTGCGGCTGCACCAGACCGCGGCCGGGCAGCGGTTGGCCGAGCACCGCATCCCCGATCTGCTGGCCGGGACCGGTGTGACCTTTGTGCAGGGCACGGCGACCGCTTTGGACCCCGAGCGCCGCGTCGTGGTGCTGGACGAGGGCGCGGCCCGGCTGGACTACGACACCCTGGTGTACGCGCTGGGCAGCACGACCGACGTCAGCCGGGTCCCCGGCGCCGACCTGCATGCCTTCACCCTCGACGGCCCGCGATCCGCCGGTCTCACCGCCCGGTTGCGGCAGGTCGCCGCGGACGGCGGAACCGTGGCGGTATGCGGCGGCGGACTGACCGCCGTCGAGGCCGCGACCGAGATCGCCGAGACCCACCCCGGCGCTCAGGTCACGCTGATCAGCCGCGGCGAGCCCGCCGCGATGATGGGAGCCAAGGCCCGGGCCCACATGCACCGGGCCCTGGACCGTCTCGGCGTCACCGTGCGTACGGGGGCAGGGGTGGCCAAAGTGCTGCCCGACGGCGTCGAACTGGACGACGGCGAAGTCGTCGCCGTGGACGCGTGCCTGTGGACCACCGGCGTGAAGGTCCCGCCGCTCGCCGCCGACGCCGGTATCGCGGTGGACGAGCGCGGTCTGATCCTGGTGGACGCGACCCTGCGGTCGATCTCGCATCCCGAGATCCACGCGATCGGCGACGCGGCGGCGGTCCACATGCCCTGGGGGCTGATCCACGGGACCTGCCAGAGCGGGCTGCCCACCGCCCAGTACACCGCCGACACCATCGCTCGGCTGGTGCGCGGCAAGCCGGTCAAGCCGTTCCGGTTCGGCTACTTTCACCAGCCGGTCAGCCTCGGCCGCCGTGACGCGGTCATCCAGTTCACCCACGCCGACGACACCCCCGGCCGCTGGTACCTCACCGGCCGGCTCGCCGTCGCGTACAAGGAGATGATCAGCAGCAGCCCCCTCACGACGTACCGCCTCAGCAAGCGGATGAACGTCACCACGATCGTCTCGAAGGGCGGCCGCGCCACCCGCACACGTGAGATGCGGTGATGATGATGGGGAACCCCGAACCGGACCCCTACCTGGAGCATCGGCGGCTGCTGTTCGCCACCGCCTACCGCATGCTCGGCAGCGTCGCCGACGCCGAGGACGTCCTTCAGGACGCCTGGCTGAGCTGGAACGCCGCCGATCGCACCGAGATCCGCAACCCGCGGGCCTACCTGGTGCGCACGGTCACCAACCTGGCGCTGAACCGGCTCACCTCCGCCCGCGCCACCCGCGAGACCTATGTCGGCCCCTGGCTGCCCGAGCCGTTGCTGACCTCCCCGGACACCGCCCAGGAGACCGAGTTGGCCGACACCGTGTCCACCGCCATGCTGGTGATACTGGAAACCCTCAGCCCCGCCGAACGCGCGGTGTTCGTCCTGCGCGAGGTCTTCGGCTACACCCACGCCGAGATCGCCGAGGCCCTCGACCGGCCCGAACCCGCCGTCCGCCAGATCGCCCGCCGTGCCCGCGCCCACGTCCACGCCCGCCGCCCCCGCTTCGACACCGACCCCGGCCAGCGCGAGAAGCTCACCACGCAGTTCATCGCGGCCTGCTCGGGCGGCGACCTGAACGCCGTCATGCGGCTCCTCGCCCCGGACGTCACCGTCTGGTCCGACGGTGGCGGCAAGGTCTCCGCCGCCCGCCGTCCCCTGCACGGCCCCGACCACGTCGCCCGCTGGTTCCTCGGCGTCCTCGCCAAGCCCGTCTCCGCCGGCGTCGCCCTGCGGCCGGCCACCATCAACGGCGAACTCGGCATCCTGGTCACCGTCGGCGACCAACCTGTCGGCGCCCTGACCTACGACCTGGTCGAGAACCGCATCCAGAACCTGCGCTTGCAAATCAACCCGGACAAACTCACCGGCCTGCGCCCCGACACCGATCTCGCCGGCCCATAGGAAGCGCGGTGGACGGCGTCGCGGTGCTCGGGCGTCGAAGGATCATTCGCTGTAGAGGTCGGCGAGATCGATCAAATGCACGTCGTCCCTCCGCCCCGCTTCCGCGAGCAGGTCAGCCGCGAAGCCCGATTCGCTGAAGACCGCGTACTGCGCGGCCGAGACATCGATTTTGCTGATGGAGCGCATGCGGTCTCTGATCTTCTCGAGTCGTCGCAGGTCTTGTCCACTACGCGGCTCCGCGGTGCACTCGGCCTCGCCGACCTCTTCATGCTTCGCGCGTCGCGCCCCAGCGCGGCGGCGATCTTGCCGGGTTTGGTCACGCCCTGGGCGATCTGCCGGAGCACTCCCTGGTAGAGAGCTCGATGGGTGATCCGGGGGTCCTCCCGCAGCAGTCGGTCATGCTCCTGGAACAGCATGGACGCTGGGTTGAGCACAGTCGCGATCACCCACTCGTCCAGGTCGCTCGGAGAGTGGAATCCCGAGGTGGGATGCACGGCTTCGGACAGCATCCGATAACCGGGCACTCCTCCCACGATGGCGTGCAGTCGCAGGGCTGTGGGGCGATGCGTGGCGTTCCAGAACCGGGCGGCGACACGGTGGTCGAAAGGCCGGATGAGTCTGCTCAGCGCTGCTCTTCCGTACAGCGGCTTGTCACCGGCGAGCAGGTTGGCCATCAGGGAGAAGGCGGACCCGCACAGCACGATGCGGACGGTGCCATGCCGGTCGCGTTTGTATCGATCGAAGGTGTTCTGGATGTAGGACGACAGGGCAGGTGTTCCGGAGACCAGGTACGAGTACTCGTCGATCACCATGAGCGCCGGCCTGCCGGTCTCAACGGAACGCCGGGTCATCTGCTCCACGGCGGCCTCGATCGCGGAGCTTCCAGTCCTCGAACCTCAGCGGCACGGCCAGGCCGAGCTACTCGGCCAAAGATGAGGCGAAACTGTCCAGTGCCGTACGCGGATCATCCTCCGCGGCCACGTGATAAAGCCCGCTGTACCGCCTGGCCAGGTGGTCGAGGAGAAAGCTCGTGGGACCGGTCAGTCGAACGTCAGCTCGGTCGTACGGCGGGGCATCAGCAGCAGCGCGGCGACGCTGAGCACGGCCACGACGACGAGCGCGATGAAGATGTGGTGGACGGCGTCGTAGAGCGCGCCCCGGACGAAGGAGGCGGTGGCCGAGTGCGCCGCCGCGCCCTGGGCCCTCAGCACCAGGCTCGTGGCGTCGAGGCTGTCCGGCAGCCGTCCAGCGACGTCGGCGGGCGGGTGGGCGAAGCGGTCCGACAGCGTCGCGTTGGAGATGGCGCCGAGCACCGCGGCCCCGACCGTGCTGCCGATCGAGCGGCAGAACATGTTCGTCGCGGTGACCACGCCGCGGCGTTCCCAGCCGACGACCGACTGCACGGCGACCATCGTGGGGCTGGCCGAAAGCCCGAGGCCGACGCCGACGACGAAACAGGCGGCCGCGACCTGCCAGACCATCGCGTCCTGCCCGAGCAGCGCGCACAGCACGGTGCCGGCCACCACCACGACGATGCCGATCAGCGCGGTGTCGCGGAATCCGATGCGCATGTAGAAGCGGCCGGAGAACGTCGCCGCGAGGGGCCAGCCGACGGTGAGGGCGGCCAGGGCGAAGCCCGCCACCAGCGCGCCGGTGCCCAGCACCCCCTGCGCGTACGTCGGGACGTACGAGGTGAGCCCGATGGTGAGGGCGCCGATGCCGAGGGAGGTCAGGTTGCCGCCGGTCAGCGTGCGGCGGCGGAACACCCACAGGGGCAGCACCGGCTCGGCCGCGCGGCGCTCCACGAGCGCGAAGGCGACGATCAGGAGGAGGCCCGCCGCGAAGATCAGCAGGCTGGGCGCCGAGTTCCAGTCCCAGGCGACGCCGCCCTCCAGCAGGCCGAGGATGAGCAGCGAAGAGCCGCCGGTGAGCAGCGCGGCGCCCGTGTAGTCGATCCGGTGGGAGCCCCGCTTCACCTGCTCCTTGAAGCGCCGGGCGAGCATCCAGGCGGCCACCGCGCCGAGCGGCAGGTTGATGAAGAAAATCCAGCGCCAGGAGACGTACTCGGAGAACACGCCGCCGAGCGTCGGGCCGACCACCGCCGAGATGCCCCACACGCTGGCGAGGTAGCCCTGGACGCGGGCCCGCTCCTCGACCGTGTACAGGTCGCCCGCCATCGTCATGCTGATCGGCTGCACCGCCCCGGCCCCGATGCCCTGGATCGCGCGGAAGGCGATCAGCGCCGGCATGCTCCAGGCCACCCCGCACAGCACCGACCCGAGCAGGAACGCCCCGATGCCGAAGAACATCACCGGCTTGCGCCCGAACACGTCGGCGAGCTTGCCGTAGATGGGCACGGTCACGGCCTGCGTGAGCAGGTAGATCGAAAACAGCCAGGGGAACTGGGAGAACCCGCCGAGGTCGCTGACGACGGAGGGCACCGCCGTGGCGATGATCGTGCTGTCCAGCGCCACCAGAGCCGTGCAGAGCATGATGGCGGCGAGCACGGGACCGCGTTCCGACCGTAGCCCGATGCCTTTCGATGTCGTCGTGGTGGTCGACTTCGTGGTCACGTGTGGGGCTCCCCTGTCCGGCGTGCACGTACACGGGACCCGCCCGCCCGAAGGCGGGAGGGTCCCGGAACAGGGCAACCGTGGCACCGCCCCGGACATTCCGGGCGGTATGGCGATTTCAGATGAGTACGTGCGGCTCGGGGTTGCCGGCGAAGCAGAACTGGGCGTTGCGGGTCAGCTTGTAGTCGGCCGCCTGCCAGGTGTGGGCGGTGGCGTCCGAGCCGCGCATGTAGATGAAGTTGTACCGGTCGGCCGAGTAGATCCGGACGCCCTCCTCCTTGCAGCGCCGCACGAGACGGGTGTCCTCGCCCGCGTTGACCGCCTCGAACGGGAACGCCCGCAGCAGGTCGGTCTTGGCCAGGATTGTCGCCCCCTGGATGAGGTGGGCGTAGCGGTGCTCCAGCCCGGGCAGGCGGAAGATCGTGACGTTCTGGTCCGGGAAGTACGTGTAGTGGGCGCCCTTGCCGACCATCTCGGCGTCGGCGTAGTCGAAGGCGCGGACCAGGTCCGACAGGTAGTGCTCGCCGTAGATGTTGTCGTCGTCCATCTTGGAGATCAGCTCGCCCTCGGCGTGGGCGATGCCGTGGTTGAGCACCTCGCCCAGCGTCCAGGACGGGTCGGCGGTCAGCACCTTCACGGCCGGGATGCCCGCCGCGAGGGCCTTGTCGCGCACCACCGCCGGGTCCTCCGACAGGCCGTGCATCACCAGCACGAGCTCCAGGTTGCGGTGCCGCTGCCTGGCCACCTGGCTGATCGCGTGTTCGAGCTGGCCGGCCCGGTTGGTCGGCAGCACCACGGAGATCGACCGCGACCGCGCGACGACCGGCAGGCCGAGGTCGGTGAGGATCTGGTCGACGCGGTGGGAGAACAGGTGCTTGTCGAACACCTCGCGCATCGCCAGATGGCCCTGACGCGCCCGCAGCTCCGGGCTGTTGATCAGGTAGATCGCCCGGTTGTACGCCTCCTCCTGCGAGTGCGCGACCGGGATGAGCGGGCCGAACGTCTCCTCGATGGCCCGCGACCACCCCGACAGCACCGTGGTCGAGCAGGCGGACAGCTCGAAGACCCGGCGCGCGCACATGGTCGGCGAGTCGATCACCGAGTTCACGTTCAGGAAGACCTTGTACATCTTGTACGCGGCCAGCATCTGCTCGTACGGCAGCTCGCCCACGATGTGGGGGCGGTACTCCTCCGGCCAGGCGTACTTGTCGGCCACGGAGGCGTTCCTGGCGTAGATGTGCAGGCCGAGCGGGCGCACGGGCGCGAGGATCGTCTCCATCTGCTCGCGCCGTTCGGGGTGCTTGTCGCGGAAGTACATCCCCGCGAAGACCACGTCGTACGGCCGGCCCTGCTTGGTCTGGATCGGGTTGTGGATCCGGGGCTGGGCGGCGAACTGCAGCACGCCGACGCGGTCATGACCCAGCATCTCGCGATATTTCGGGATCATGTCGCCGTCGCACGTGTACACGTAGTCGAACAGCTTGGCCGTGTCGATGAAGAAGTCGAAGTTGGGCGGGTCCTCCTTGTTCCAGAAGACCGTGGGGATGCCCTCCTCGCGGCACCAGGCGATCAGGTCGCGCAGCTCCTGCTTCGGCGCGTTGGTCCCGGTCATCTGGTAGCGCCAGCGGCCCTGGTTGCCGTGCCAGGCCGACTCGCAGAACAGCATCTCCGGCCGCTTCTCCGCGAAGATCTCGCGCCAGTCCTGCAGGCCGAACTCGATCTGGTCCCACTCGTACTTGAACGCCATGCGGGAGAAGTCGTCGAGGATCACCGCGACCCGCAGGTCCGGCCGTACGACCGGGCCATCCGGCCACTTGAGGCCCGGGATCTTGACCTCGGGACCCCGCGCCTCGGCGGCGGCGGCGACCTCGATGGCGGAGGGCGGCGCCTTCGGCGCCTTCTTGCCGTCCTTCATGGCCTTGCTGAGGTCGCGGGGCAGCCGGACGATCTTCTTCGGCTTCGCCGCGTTCGTCAGCACCTGCGCGACCCGGTAGGGCTTCTGGGTCTGGGTGGCCTGGAGCCTCCAGAGGGCGTAGTCGGCACGGGCCTCCTGGTAGGCGAGCCGGTTCTCCAGGTCGCGGATCCGCTGCTCGTACTGCTCGACGTGCTTGCGCTCCTCGGGCAGCCAGTTCACCGGCCCCAGCCGCTGGAAACGCGGGCCTTCCGAAGTCTCAGGAGTCTCGTCGCTCTCAGCCATGCCTCTCCCCCTTACGGACAAGCCATCGTAAAGGGGCTGCAGGGACCTTTGTGCCGATATAGGGGTTTCAATGGGCCGGGCCGGCGGGATCGCTCATGGCGAGGGTGGTCAGCACCGAGCGGAAGCGCTCGACGAGGGGATTCCCGTCGTTCGCCCGCCAGACCATGTGGAGGGTCGTGGAGGTGCCCTCCAGAGGCCGGGCGCGGACGCCGACGCGGCGGAGCGCGCGATGGGAGTCCGACATCACGGCCGCGCCGAAACCGGCCGCGACCAGGGCCAGCACCGTCTGCACGCTCCGGCCCTCCGCGCCGATACGGGGTGTCACGCCGGCGTGGTCGCACAGTGCGATGATCTCGTCGTAGGAGTGCGGGGAGACCTCCCGCGGCCACACGACGAGCGGCACCTGGCCGAGCGCGGTCAGGGGCGCGGCGCCGGCCCCGTGCGCCAGCGGATGCGCCGCGGGCAGGAACAGGCTGAGCGGCTCGCGCCACCAGGAGCGCGCCACCAGACGCGGGTCACGGGTGGGCAGGCGCTGGACGGCGATGTCGAAGCGGCCGTCCAGGACGCCGCCGGACATCTCGGTGTCGTTGAAGCTCTCCACCAGGCGCAGCTCGACGCGGGGCATCTCCCGGCGCAACCGGCCGAGCGCGCCGCCCAGCGGGCCGTTGATCCCCGAGCCGGCGAACGTCACCGTCAGCTGTCCGGCCAGCCCCTCGGCCGCCAGCCGGACGTCGTCCAGCGCGGCCCGCGCCTCGGCCAGGACCGTGGTGGCCCGGGCGACCAGCGCACGGCCCGCCGACGTCGGGACCATCCCCCTGCCCTCGCGTTCGAACAGCGGCGTCCCGAGCCGCCGTTCCAGCTCGTGCACCTGACGGCTGAGCGTCGGCTGCGTCACGTGCAGGCGCCGCGCCGCCGCACTGATGCTCCCCTCCTCGCAGATCGCCACCACGTACTCGAGCAGTCTCAGGTTCATCCATACCTCCGAGGCATAGGAGATGCAGATTCCCACGCCTGCCGAGCGGGACAGGAGGCGGGAGGGGCGAGGCTGGTCGCAGCGGAGAGGCTTCCGCCAGGAAGAAGGAGAACCGATGAACCGCGAAGAGCGCTACGAGTACGGCCTCAAGGTGCTGAACGAGGTCGACGGCGAGGCCGGGCAGCGTGTCGTCGCGTCCCTCGCCGACGTCTCGCCCGAGCTCGGCCACCAGGTGGTGGCGTGGGCGTTCGGCGACATGTACGCCCGCCCCGAGCTGTCACCGCGGGACCGGCAGCTCGTCACCCTCGGCGTCCTGACGGCCCTCGGGGGCTGCGAGATCGAGCTCGACGTGCACCTCAACGCCGCGCTGAACGTAGGACTCACCGCCACCGAGATCGCCGAGGCGCTCCTGCACTCGGCGGTCTACGCGGGCATGCCGAGGGCGGTCAACGCCACGCTGGTGGCGAAGAAGGTCTTCGCCGAGCGCGGTCTTCCCCCCGTCCAGAACCTGTCCTGAGCCCTAGCGCAGGACGCCCTTCGCGGCGGGGGAGAGGTTGTCGCCGCGGAGCCAGGCCTCGATGACGCGGGCGATCCGCGGGCCTGCGGCGCCGTCCCACAGCGGCGGGAGCTCGCCGCTCGGGGTGACCGCGCCGTCCGCGAGCGCCTTGGACGCCGCGGCGGGGAGCGCGGCGGGGGTGACGAGCCGGTTGGTGCCGTGGGTCACGGTGATCGGCCGCTCGGTGTTGGGCCGGACGGTCAGGCAGGGGACGCCCAGCATGGTCGTCTCCTCCTGGACGCCGCCGGAGTCGGTCACCACCAGGGCGGCGCCACGCACCAGGGACAGGAAGTCCACGTAGCCGAGCGGGTCCACGATCTTCAGATGCGGCCGGTCCACGAGACCGGCCTCCGCCAGCCGCTGCCGGCCGCGGGGGTGCAGGGGCACGACGACCGGCACCTGCTCGGCCACCCCGAGCACGGCGTCGACCAGTTCGCGGGCCGCCTCCGGGTCGTCCACGTTCGCCGGGCGGTGCAGCGTGGCCACGGCGTACCTGCCGTCGATCCCGAGGCGCTCCTGGACGGGCGCGGGGTCGAGCTTCGGCAGCGCGGCGAACAGGCTGTCGATCATCGGGTTGCCGACGAGGTGCACCTTCGCCGGGTCCACGCCCTCGTTGGCCAGGTGCGACAGCGCCTCCGGCGAGGTGGCGAACAGCAGGTCCGACAGCGCGTCGGTGACGACCCGGTTGACCTCCTCCGGCATCTCCCGGTCGAAGGAGCGCAGGCCCGCCTCGACGTGCGCGGTCGGCACGTGCAGCTTGGCGCAGACGAGGATCGCCGCGAGCGTCGAGTTCACGTCGCCGTAGACCACCACGAGCGCCGGGCGGTGTTCGAGCACGACGTCCTCCAGCCCCGTGAGCAGGGCGGCCGTCTGCCGGGCGTGGGTCCCGCTGCCGACGCCCAGGTTGGCGATCGGCTCGGGCAGCCCGAGGTCGGCGAAGAACACGTCGGACATCAGCGCGTCGTAGTGCTGGCCCGTGTGGACGATGCCCTGCCGGATCCCGAGCTCGGCCAACCCCCTGACGACCGGGGCCGCCTTGACGAAGTTGGGCCGGGCGCCCAGTACGTGCAGGACGAGGGGATTGTCTCTCATCTACCTCGCCTTTCTTCCGGACCCCTGGTCGTGCTCAAAAGCCATGCCCTACTACGGGCAGCGCGTTTTCGCACTCCCTTGGGCAAACGTTGCCTATGGTACGGTCGCGCCGTGGAAACCGAGGCCAACAAGCCCGCAAAGGCCGTGTCCGCCGCGTCCGCGAAGGCCGGCCTCGGCGGCTTCCTCCGGGGGTTCGCGAGGAACCCGGTCCTCGTCTCCCGGATCTTCGTGAGCAAGGTCAAGTCCGACCCGATGCGGGTCGCCCAGGCCGCCGCCGACGCGATGCCCGCCGGGGTGCGCCCGGTCGTCGGACGCGTCGCCTGGCCCGCGGCCCGGTTCGTCAAGGTCAGGACCCGCAAGATCCTGCAGCGTGCGGCCAAGGGCCCGCTGCGGGACGCCAAGGCCCACTTCGACGCCGGCCGGATGTCCGACGCGGTCAGGGCGCTCCAGCCGCACGCCCGGTGGCCGTTCGTCCGCCGGAGGATGGCCTACTACGAGGGTGAGAAGGCAGCGCTCGGGCCGAACCCGATCCCGCCCAAGCCGAAGATCATCATGGGCGAGCGGGTGCCCGGCCGGGTGCTCCACATGGTCACCAACGCCCTGCCGTACACGCAGGCCGGCTACACCGTGCGCACCCACCGCATCGTCACCGCGCAGAAGGCGGCCGGGCTCGACCCCCACGTCGTGACGAGCTGGGGCTGGCCCATGCTCCAGGGCCACACCGACGCCGAGCCGTACGAGGAGATCGACGGCATCCCCTACTACCGGCTGCTGCCCAAGGACGAGGTGCCGTTCGAGAGCCAGGGGCGGATGATCCGCGGCGCCGCGGACGTCTCCGAGCTGGTCAGGACCCTCCGCCCGCAGGTCCTGCACGCGGCGACCGACCACCGCAACGGCTCGGTCGCGCTCGCCGTGCGCGAGCGGACGAACACGCCCTTCGTGTACGAGGTGCGCGGCTTCCTTGAGGAGACCTGGGTCTCCCGCGACCCCGCCAGGATCGGCAGCGAGCGGCACACGTTGCAGCGTGAGCGCGAGGCGCAGATCATGCGCGAGGCCGACGCGGTCGTCACGCTCGCCGAGACGATGGCCGCCGAGATCGTCGAGCGCGGCGTGCCCAGGGAGCGCATCTTCCTCGCGCCCAACGCCGTGGACGACTCCCTGCTGACGGCCGACTACGACGGCGAGGCGTTCCGCGACCGGTTCGGCATCGGCCGGGACGAGATCGTCGTGGGCTCGGTGTCGAGCATCGTCGCCTACGAGGGCTTCGCCACGCTGCTGAGCGCCGCCGCGCTGCTGCGCGAGGCGGGAACGCCGGTGAAGGTCCTGCTGGTCGGAGACGGGGCCGAGCGGCCCGCGCTGCTCGAACAGGTCGAACGGCTCGGCCTGAAGGAGGCGATCCTGCCCGGCCGGGTGGGCCCGGACGAGGCGTTGCAGGCGCAGGCGGCCATCGACATCTTCGTGTGCCCGCGCGAGGACCTGCGGGTGTGCCGCCTCGTCACCCCGCTGAAGCCGGTCGAGGCGATGGCGCTCGGCAAGCCCGTCGTGCTGAGCGACCTGCCCGCGCTGTCGGAACTCGTCGGCGGCGAGGGCGCCGGTCTGCTCGTGCCGCCCGGCGATCCGGCCGCGCTGGCGAAGGCGCTCGCCGCGCTGCGCGACGATCCGGAGCGCCGGCGCGTCATGGGCGAGGCCGGTAAGGCCGAGGTCGCCGCGCACCGGACCTGGAGCAGCCTGGCCCGCACCTACCAAGGGATCTACCAGTCGTTGACCGAAAGCCGATAAACAGCAGAAAGTCGGATGTGTTGCATCAGGCATGCTTGGTTCCGAGTTGAGATAACCTTTGCCACCATGAAGTGTTGTTTCCGCCCCCAGGTTCCCCCCAAGGCCTCGTCGTGACAGCCTTCGATCTCACGATCATCGGGCTGGGATACGTGGGCATGCCGCTGGCCAAGGAGGCCACGGCGGCGGGCCTGCGGGTGGCTGGTCTGGACGTCGACCCCCGCAAGGTCGAGGCCCTGAACGCCGGCCGCTCCTACATCGACGACCTGACCGACGCCGACCTCGACGCGATGATCAACGGCGGCTTCACGGCCACGCTGGACGCGTCCGTGCTGTCGAGGTCGCGCACGATCGTCATCTGCGTCCCGACGCCGCTGGACGAGGACCACCGTCCGGACCTGTCCGCCGTCGAGGGCGCCACCCGGGCCGTCGCAGAGCACCTCCAGGCGGGCACGCTCGTCGTGCTGGAGTCCACCACGTGGCCCGGCACCACCGACGAGCTGGCGCGGCCGATCCTGGAGCAGTCCGGCCTGGTGGCCGGCGAGGACTTCCACCTGGCGTTCTCGCCGGAGCGGATCGACCCGGGCAACCCCAAGTTCGGCCTGCGCAACACCCCCAAGGTCGTCGGCGGCTTCACCCCCGCCTGCAAGGAGCGGGCCGTCGCCTTCTACTCCCAGTTCGTCGAGCGGGTCGTGCCGGTCAGCGGCACCCGCGAGGCGGAGATGGCCAAGCTGCTGGAGAACACGTACCGGCACGTCAACATCGCCCTCGTCAACGAGATGGCGATCTTCTGCGACGAGCTCGGCGTGAACCTGTGGGAGGCCATCGAGGCGGCCTCCACCAAGCCCTTCGGCTTCCAGAAGTTCCTGCCGGGTCCCGGCGTCGGCGGGCACTGCATCCCCGTCGACCCGTCGTACCTGTCCTACACGGTGCGCAAGCTCGGCTATCCCTTCCGGTTCGTCGAGCTGGCCCAGGAGATCAACGAGCGGATGCCGTCGTACGTGGTGGCCCGCGTGCAGCGCCTGCTCAACCGGGCCCGCAAGCCCGTGAACGGCTCGCGCGTGCTGCTCCTCGGCGTGACGTACAAGCCGGACATCGCCGACGAGCGGGAGACGCCGGCCATCCCCGTGGCCGAGGCGCTCCTGGAGCTCGGCGCCGATCTGTCCTTCTGCGATCCGTACGTGAAGGAGTGGGCGGTCGAGGGCACGCGGATCCCCCGCGAGGAGGACCTGGCCGAGGCCGTGGCCGCCGCCGACGTGGTGGTCCTGCTCCAGCAGCACTCCGCCTTCGACCTCGACGTCGTGGAGGAGCGAGCCCCTCTCGTCCTGGACACTCGCGGCGTGCTGGCCACGAGCGAACGCGTCGAGCGGTTGTAGGAAGGGTTTCGCGCGTGCACGTGCTCGTCATGACGGTGGTGCATCACCCCGAGGACGCCCGGATCCTGCACCGGCAGATTCGGGCGCTCGTCGACGCCGGTCATGAGGTCACGTACGCCGCGCCGTACACCGCGCGGGGGGTCGTGCCGCGTTCGTGGGTGACGGGCGTGGACCTGCCCAGGGCCGCCGAGCGGCGCCGCCTGGCGGCGGTGCGGGCGGCCCGCAAGCTTTTCAAGAGCATGCGCGGCAAGGTCGACCTGGCCCTGATCCACGACCCCGAGCTGCTGTTCGCGGTCGCCGGGGTGCGCGGCCGCCCGCCGGTCGTCTGGGACGTCCACGAGGACACCCCCGCGACGCTGTCGCTCAAGCCGTGGCTGCCGGCGTTCCTGCGTCCGCCGATGCGCTTCCTCGCCCGGCTCCTCGAAACCACCGCCGAGCGCCGGCTGCACCTGCTGCTGGCCGAGGCGGCGTACGCGGGCCGGTTCAAGCAGCAGCACCTCGTGGTGCCGAACGAGACGTGGGTGCCCGACCGGGTCAGCCCGCCCGGCGACGACCGCGTCGTCTACCTCGGCTGGCTGTCGGAGGCCCGGGGCGTCCAGGAGGCCGTCGAGGTGGCCCGCCTGCTCCAGCCGCACCGGGTGGCCGTGGAGCTCATCGGCTACGCAGACCCGCAGAGCCGCCCCCTGCTGAACGAGGCCGTCGCCCAGGGCGTGCTGGAGTGGCGCGACTTCATGCCGAACGACGAGGCGCTCAAGCGGCTCGACGGCGCGCTCGCCGGGCTCTCGCTGCTGCACGACGAGCCCAACTACCGCCACTCGATGCCCACGAAGATCGTGGAGTACATGGCGCACGGCATCCCGGTCATCACCACCCCGTCGCCGCGGGCCGTGGAGCTCGTGGAGCGCTACCAGTGCGGTCTCGTCGTCCCCTGGCAGGACCCCCAGGCGGTGGCGCGGGCGGTGCTCCAGCTCAGGGACAACCCCTTCGAGCGGATCGGCACCGGCGGACGCGGCTACGCGGCCGCGCGGACCCACCACCACTGGCCCAACTCCGCACGCCGGTTCGTCACCCAGTTAGAGGCGTGGGCGGGCGTCAAGAGCTGAACGCGCGATGAACACTGCCGCAGGCGGCTCGTGACGCCGCCGGGCAGTGTGAACATCCGGGTAGTCTGGGCGCGGCAAGATCATTTGAACGACGGGCGGTAGTGTCCTGAAAGTGCGCTGGCTCACTCTGATCCTGGGCGTGGCGATTCTCGCCGGCGTCGCGTCAGTGGTGATCGTTCTCCGTGACGGGAGCACCGGCTCCGGCACCGCCAGCGCCGGGCAGACCGCCCCCTCGACCCCCGTGGTCGGGTCGCCGACGCACAGTGAGTTCACCGACCCCTGCGGGACGTTCGAGACCGCGGCGACCACGCCGTACGCCGTGAGCGGCTACTGGCTGATCCCGACCTCCGATCCCTGCACCTGGCGGCGTCAGCTGGAGGCCATCCACCGCCTCGGCGGCGACACGGTCGTGCGCCTCGGCTTCGGCCTGTCGCCGCGCGAGACCGACGACGAGGGCCAAGTCCTGGAGGCGTCGACCCCCGAGGGGAAGGACCCCAAGCCCGACGCCAGGTACGCCCGCTGCGTCGAGAACGGGCTGTCCTGCATGAAGGCGGCGGAAAAGGAGCTCCAGGCGGCCAACGCGGGCAACAGCATCACGAGGACGTACGTCTACCGCACCGACGAGCGGTTCGGCCCCGGCATCTTCCGCTGCCCGCAGATGGAGCACGAAATCGTCGTGGGGGACGCCGTCTTCTTCCGGCTCATCGCGCCCGAGGACGGCTCCGACGACCCCACCTGCGACTTCACCCGGGAGGGGCGCGGCTACCACCTGATCCTCGTCTCGGCGGGCGCCAAGGACAGCCTCAGCGAGCTGCTCGGCCTCGGCGACCGGTTCGGCATCAAGGTCTTCCCCGCCCTGCCGCTCGCGCCGCGCGACCCCGAGGAGTCGACCCGGGCCGACCCCCGCCACATCGGCACGCTCACCACGCTGACCCGGCGGATCCTGCAGGACTACGGCGACCGCTTCAAGGGCCGCGAGTCGCTGGGCGGCGTCTATCAGCCGTTCGAGCTGCAGCTACGAGACTGGCCCGACCCGAGCAAGGTCCAGACGCTCCAGGTGTACGCCGAGCAGCACCTGATCGTCGAACAGGAACTGCCGGACAAGCCGATCCTCGTGAGCCCGTACATCGACAGCCGCAGACGGGTGAAGTACACCTCCACGCCCAACCAGGTGGCCGAGGGCTTCAAGGCCCTCGCGCGCACCGGAGTGGAGATCATCGCGCCGCAGGACGGCCGGGGCACGGGCAAGGTCGGCCTGTTCTGGCCCAACTGGAAGAACAAGCCGGTGGACGACAGCCTCAAGCCGGTGGTCGGCGAGAGCACGTACGCCACGGCCTACTACGGCGGCACCCGCGACTACTACCGTGCGATGTCGCTGGCCCGCCAGGAGCTGGTCCAGGAGGGCGTCCAGGTGGAGCTGTGGGCCAACGTCGAGGCGTTCGAGCCGTCCACCTCCACCGAGGCCTGCGGCCGTCAGGGCACGCGCGGGCGCACCGACAAGCCCAGGCTGGACACGCAGGTGACGCTCGCCGCGCCGTACGTGTCGAAGATCATCTCGTACATGTGGAGCGACTTCTTCACCTGCGGCTCGCCGTCGCTGTCGGAGGAGATCGCGGCGGACTGGGACCGCCCGATCCCGATCGAGGCGCAGCGGCGCGCGCGGCAGATTCAGGACGGCCTGGAGATCCGCGGCTACTACCTCGACGCGGCCAAGGTCACGCTGAGCTGGCCGGGCCTGGACACGCCGCGGGTCGTCGACTCGGCCACGGTGGGCTGGCACGACACCACGCCGATCCAGGGGCTGCCGGCGGGCACGGAGAAGATCTGGATCCCGGTGGACTGGGCCACGGTCCCCGGCGACGTCTGGATACGGGTGGAGGTCACCTCCGCCGACGGCAGGAAGTCCGCCGAGCCGGTCTACTACCGCAACACCGGCTGACCGTCCCCGGATCGAGCCGCTCCGTGTCCCCGGACCGTCGCGGTCCCCGGGTCGTCGCGGTCCCCGGGCCGTCGCTGTTCCCGCGCCGTCGCTGCTCCCGGGCCGTCGGGCGATGCGCACGGCCGGGGCAATGTCCGCGCAAGGAACGGGCAATGCCGCGGCGGGGCGTCCGTCCGGCCTGTCCCGCCCGCTGATCTCCTTTGCCTGCTCCGCCGCCGAAGGCGGAGTGACGGTTGACCCCGTCCACGCCGGCATCGAGATGCCCGCCGCACAGGGCATCCGACGATCGACAAGGAGACCGCCCATGAACCGACTCCGTCACCTGCCCGCCGGTCTCGCGGCGGGCGCGCTGGTGGCCGCGACGGCCCTGGCCGTCCCGGCCGCCACCGCCGCCCAGGCCGCGAGCGAGCGTGCGTACGTCGTCACCGCGCTCGACTACAACAGCACGGGCTGGACCTACCGCCAGGTGCCCGCCACGACCCAGGTGCCGGGCTTCGCCCAGCCGGGATTCGACGACAGCGCCTGGCCGACGGGACAGGCGGGCTTCGGCACCACCAACGGCACCTGCTCGTGGAACAACCAGGCCAGCGTCAAGACCCCGTGGGCGGTCAACACCGACATCCTGGTGCGCCACTGGCTGCACCTGCCGCGGGACGCGCAGGCGGTGCGCATCCAGGGCACGGTGGACAACGACGCGCAGGTCTACTTCAACGGCCAGCTCGTGCAGAGCGTCAAGAGCGGCAAGTGCGCCGCCGGGGCGATCGACGTCGTCGTTCCCGCCACCTACCTCGACTGCTGCAACCTGCTCGCCGTACGCGGCCACGACGCCGGCGTGGCGGCCTACCTGAACCTCCGGGTGACCTACGTGAAGCCCACGCAGGCGCTCTGACGATCCCTGTGGTGCGTCGCCCGGCACCGGCCGCGCTGTATCCGTCGGGCCGTGCCGGGCGACGTCCGGGGACGCGCATTCCCGGTTACGGAGATGTGGAGCGACGGTGAAGCTCCCGCACGCGGCCGGGCCGGCTGACTCCGGACGGCCCGAGCCGCGGCCCGCGTCCTGTAGCGTGCTGGACATGATCCCGCGCATCCCGGTCAGCGTGGATCTGGTCGTGCTCACCGTCAGGTCCCAGCAGCTCAGCGCCCTCGTCTGGCGGCGCGACCGGCCGCCGTACGAGGGCCGGTGGGCGCTCTCCGGCGGCTTCATCAAGCTGGAGGAGGACCTTCCCGCCGCGGCGGCCCGCGTGCTGGCCGAACGGGCCGGCCTTCCCGGGGCTCCGGTCCACCTGGAGCAGCTCCAGACCTACGGCTATCCGGACCGCGATCCGCGCCAGCGGGTCGTCAGCGTGGCCTACCTGGGCCTCGCCCCCGATCTGCCCGCGTCCACCGAGGCCCACATGAGCTGGCAGCCGGTGGCCGAGCTGACGCAGATGGCCTTCGACCACCGCAGGATCATGCTCGACGGCGTGGAGCGGGCCAGGGGCAAGCTCGAATACACCTCGCTCGGCGCCGCCTTCTGCCCGCCCGAGTTCACCGTCGCGGAGCTGCGCCGCGTCTACGAGATCGTCTGGGGACGCCCGCTCGACCCGCGCAACTTCCACAGGAAGGTCACCAAGACGGAGGGCTTCCTGGTGCCCACCGGGCGCACCACGACCCGGGACGGCGGCCGTCCCGCCATGCTCTACCGCCGGGGCCCCGCCGTGCTGCTGCACCCGCCCATGCTGCGCACCTGACCGGCCGCCCCCGTTGGGGACGGGTCCTTGACCGGGGAGACGCACGCTCCACAACCAGCGCGGGTGAATGCCCCGACTCACAGGGATCTTTCAGGATATATTCCGGCCTATGCTGGCTGCGGCCCCCCGCATCACCGATGCGCCGGCCATTCCTCCCGGACCGTCCCGGCTGCGCGTGCTCGACCTTCTGCGGTTCTGCGCGGCCCTCGGCGTCGTCCTCTTCCACTTCGGCGAGACGCGGGCCTGGGGCACGCCCAACGCCTTCCCCGGGCTGAGCACGGTGACCGTGTTCGGCGTGTACGGCGTGCGCCTGTTCTTCCTGATCAGCGGATTCGTGATCCTGATGAGCGCCTGGGGCCGCACGCCCGGCCACTTCGCGGCGTCGCGGATCGCCCGGCTGTTCCCGGCGTACTGGGCGAGCGTGCTCGTCCTGGGGGGCCTGGCCGTCGGCGGGCTGATCACCGACCACCGGCCGAGCCTCACCGAACTGCTGGCCAACATGACGATGCTCCAGCACGGCTTCGCCGTACGCGACCTGGAGATCGTCTACTGGACGCTGTGGCAGGAACTGGTCTTCTACGCCCTCATCGCGTGTCTCGCGGCCGTGGGGATCACCTACCGCCGATGCCTGGCGTTCATGGGGGCGTGGGTGCTGCTGCTGGCGATCGCCCACCGGGTGAACGCCGACCTGCTGCAGGCGGTGCTCGTCCCGTTCAGCGCGCCGTACTTCATCGCGGGGATGGCCCTGTTCCTCGTCCACCGCTTCGGCGGGTCGCTGTTCCCCTGGTTGTTCGTGGGCGTGGGCTGGACGCTCGCGCTCTACACGGAGCTGGACATGGAGACGACGGCGTCCCGGAGGTACGGGCAGGCGCTGTGGTCGGCACTCGTGGTGGGCGTCATCTCGCTGATCTTCCTGGTGATGATCTTCGTGGCGGTCGGCGCGTTCGACCGGATCGACTGGCGGTGGCTCACCTTCCTCGGCGCGCTGACCTACCCGCTCTACCTCTTCCACCACCACGTCGGGTTCCTGCTCATCCAGTGGCTCCACCCGGTGCTGGGCAACCGCCTCACGCTCCCGCTGGCCGTGGCCGCCGCGCTCGTGGTCGCGTACGGCGTGCACCGGCTGGTCGAGCGGCCCCTGCAGCCCCGGATGCGCGCGGCCCTGGAACGCTCGCTCACGGCCGACGCCGGCCGCGTCCCCCTGACGGAGACGGCGGTCGTCTCTCCCGTGTCCTCGATACCCGCGCCGGCGCCCGCGGCGGTCCCCCTGCCGCCGGGGGCGCCGGCGCCGTACGCGGAGACGACGCCCGGGGCCGGTTACTTGCCGCGGGGCGGGTAGATCTCGCCGGGGCGCAGTTTGCGGCCCTGCAGCAGGGTCGTCAGCGTGACGAACTTGTAGTGCTGCTTCTCCAGCGCGGTGAGCACGCCGGGCATGGCCTTGACCGTCTCGGGGACGATGTCGTGCAGCAGGATCACGCCGTTGCGCTTGGCGAGCTTCAGCGTGCGCTGGGCGATCACCTTGGTGTCGCGGGCCTGCCAGTCGAGCGTCGACCCCGTCCACAGGATCTGCGGCAGCCCCAGATCGGCCATGAGACTGGCGACCCTGGAGTTGGTCGCGCCGTTCGGCGGGCGCATGTAGTCCGGCCTCTTGCCGATCGTCTGATTGATGATGTCCGACGTGCTCGAGACCTCTTCGAGCACCTCACCGTCGGACAGCGTGGTGAGCGAGGGGTGGGTCCAGGTGTGGTTGCCGATGTCGTGCCCCTCCTCGTAGATCCGCCGGGTGAGCTCGGGGCGGTACGCCACCTTCCTGCCGAGCAGGAAGAAGGTGGCCTTCGCCTTGTGCTTCTTCAGCGTGTCGAGGAGCGCCGGGGTGTAGGGCCACGGGCCGTCGTCGAAGGTGAGGGCGATGCACTTGTATCGGGCGCAGTAGGGCTCGTCCTTCTTCTCCGCCGAGGCGGGGGTCCTCTTCGCCGAGGCGGGGGCCCCGGCCTTCGCGGTCAGGGCCTTCGCGGTCACGGCCGTCGCCTCGGGGGTCGCGGCGGTCGCGGGTACGGCCGCGGGGGGGACGACGCACACGCCGGCTGCCGCGCAGGCGCCGGCCATCACGATTCTTGCTTTCCGCCACATGTCGCGGGATCTTAGTGAAACCCGGCGAGATGGTCATCAGAGCGGCGGAACGGCGTCCTTGGCCCGCTGGAGGGCGAGCTCGGGCCACCACGCGCCGCCGTAGGGCGGGACGACGCCGTACACCGGGTCCGTGGGGCCGCCCTCGCCGCGGTCGCACCGGTCGTCGGACATGCCGGCCGGCCGCACCCACAGGTACGCGTCGACGAGCGCGTTGCCGGTGCGGGTGGTCGGCCGTACGCCGGCGCCGCGTCCCGGCGGGTTGCACCAGTCCTGGGGGTCCTTGTACCTGCCCTCCGGAGGGGTCCACTCGCCCCTGCCGTTCCTGCTCGTGTCGATCACGAAGTGGGGGAGCCCGGCCGTCCCCGTGTCCGTGCCGGCGTCGGCGCAGGCGCGGCCGCGGTCCGACGACTTCATCTTCACGCAGGCGGCGAGGCGGCCGCCGTACGCGACGAGCTGGTCGGTCTTCTGGAATCCGGACACGTTGAGATAGAAGCCGTCCGCGCCGGAGATCCCGGCGTCGACCAGCCGGGTCGCGGCGACCTCCGGCGACGGCCAGCCGTCCAGGCTGCCGTCGAGGTAGACCGCGGTGTTCGGCAGCGCGCCGAGCCGCTTGGCCGCCGAGGCGAGCATGCGCAGCCTGGCGCGCTGGTCGGCGGCGTCGCCCAGCGAGCAGTCCGGCGAGCCCGGCAACTCCGCCAGGCTGTTCGGCTCCAGCACGAACACCGCCTTGTGGTCGCCGACCGCCGACGCGAGCGCGTCGATCCAGGCGAGATAGTCGGCCGAGTCCGCCGCGCCGCCGTCCTCGTTGCACGCGCGCAGCGGGATGTGGTCGGTGACGAAGACCGGAACCGCGTCCTGCCGCGCCGCGGCCTCCACCGCGGCGCTCGCCGTGCGGACGGCCTCGCTCGCGTTCGCCGGGCCGAGCCAGACGGCCCTCGGCACCTCGGCCAGCTTGCGCATCAGCGCGGCGTCGCCGGCCCGCCCCGCCGCCTGCCAGACGTCCGCCTGGTGCGCCTCGTCGCCCGTGGGGCTCGCGTAGAGCCGTACGGCCTGCCCGCGCAGCGGGTTGCCGCTGGAGGCGCTCGCGGTGGCACGCGCTGGCGGTGTCGGGGACGGCTCGGAGTCCCCGGACGACGCGGCCCGGACGGCGACGACGCCCGCGGTGACGACGACGGCGGCGGAAGCGGCGGCGATCCCCGCGGCCAGGCGCGAGCGGCGGCCCGACCCGCCCGCCCCACCCGCCACGGCGGTAGGCGCCCCCTGCACGCTCGCTGGCGCGGGCTCGATGGGCTCGATGGGGTCGATGGGTTCGTGGCCGGTCAGCATCTCGACCAGCCGCTGCGCGCTGGGCCGATGGGCCGGGTCCTTCGCCAGCGCCAGGTCGACGATCGACCGCAGCCGGGCGTCGAGGCCGGAGATGTGCGGGGGCTCGTGCAGCACCCGATAGAGGACGCTCGGGATCGACCCGCCGCTGAACGGCGCCCGGCCCGAGGCGGTGTAGGCCACCAGGGCGCCCCAGGCGAAGATGTCGGACGCCGGGGTCAGCCGGTCGCCCTTCGCCTGCTCGGGCGACATGAAGGACGGCGTTCCCGCGACGATGCCGCTGATGTCCGCGGTGGCGTCGGCGACGTGGGCGATGCCGAAGTCGATGACCTTGGGGCCGACCGGCGACAGCAGCACGTTCGACGGCTTGAGATCGCGGTGGATCACCCCCGCGCTGTGGATCGCCTGCAGCGCCACGGCGACGTTGACCGCCACCGCCTCCAGGCTCGACCCCGACAGCGGCCCACGCTCCCGTACGACCTCCTGCAACGTGGGCCCGGGGACGTACTCGGTGGCGAGGTAGGCCACGTCGCCGTCCAGCCCCGCGCCGAGCACGGCGGCGGTGCAGAAACGGGCGACCCGCTGCGCGGCGGCGACCTCGCGCTGGAACCTGCGCCGGAAGTCGGGATCGGCCGCCCACTGCGAATTGATCACCTTGACCGCCGCGTCGCGGCCCTCGGTGTCGCGGCCGAGGTAGACCGTGCCCATGCCACCCTGGCCGAGCCTGCCGAGGATGCGGAACGGCCCGATCCGCCGGGGATCGCCGTCCCGCGGTCCGTCGCCCGCCGCGCCGCTCGTCATGCTCTCCCCGCTCGCCGGTTACCGCGTGATCCTAACGACGCGATCCCCGGCCCACCAGGCGATGGGCCGGAGGCGAAGGGTGCGGTACAGCGAGCGTCAAGGGCTTTGAAAGCGTCCCCGGACAAGCTGCACGCAACGACGGAGGAAAGGACCCCAGTAATGACCCTCACCCGCTCTCTCGCAGGCGTCACGCTCGCTGCCGGCATCCTGGCCCTCGCTCCGCTCGCCACCGCCACGGCCGCCCATGCCGCCGCTCCCAAGCCCTGGGGCCCCTACTACGCGGCCGGGTCGAAGGCCAAGGTGAGCGGCTCGCTGACCGCCGCGGCCAAGGACGACCCGAGCCTGCCCGCGCCGTACGTCAAGGTCGCCGGCAGCGTCACCAGCCTCACCCACAAGGCGTCCACCTGCGGCTGGGCCCTGTTCCGCGTCAGCTACTTCGACGCCGCCAAGAAGCCGCACCTGGCCTACCGCAACTACCGCACCTGCTCGTACGGCGCGAAGAAGACGTTCGCGTTCACCGTCAAGAACGTCGGCGAGGTCGAGCTCAAGGTCTGCTCCGAGACCAAGGCCGCCAAGCCGTCCCTCAACTGCCAGTACGCCGGCACCTGGAAGACGCTCTACGCCTACTACAAGTAGGGGCGGGGCCCGCGGGTCATCCACAGGGGGCGTGCGGGGTGCCGCCCGAGCAGGCGGATCTCCTATCGTTAGGACATGCCTCGATTCCGCTCGATCCTCGACACCATGCCGGCCTACAAGCCGGGCAAGGCCGTGGTCTCCCCGGACGGCCGGTCCTACAAGCTGTCCTCCAACGAGAGCCCCTTCGGACCCCTGCCGTCGGTGGTGGAGGCGATCGCGCGGGCGGCCACGGAGGTCCACCGCTACCCCGACCCCGGCGCGGTCCGGCTCACCGAGACGCTCGCGGAGCGGTTCGGCGTGCCGTACGACCACATCGCCCTGGGCGCCGGATCGGTGGCGGTCGCCCAGCAGATCCTGGAGGCGGTGGGCGAGCCCGGCGCCGACGTCGTCTACGCCTGGCGCTCGTTCGAGGCCTACCCGCTGCTGGTCGGCCTCTCGGGCGCCAACGCGGTCGAGGTGCCGCTGCGCGACGAGACGCACGACCTCGACGCCATGGCCGAGGCCATCACGCCGGAGACGCGCCTGGTCTTCGTGTGCAACCCCAACAACCCGACCGGCACGGTCAACCGGGCCGACGAGCTCACGCGGTTCCTCGACCGCGTGCCCGAGAACGTCACCGTCGTCCTCGACGAGGCCTACCGGGAGTACGTCAGGGACGCGGACGTGCCTGACGGCCTCACGCTCTACCGTGAGCGCCCCAACGTCGCCGTCCTGCGCACCTTCTCCAAGGCCTACGGCCTGGCCGGGCTGCGCGTCGGCTACCTCATCGGGCACGAGCCGGTGGCCGCCGCGGTCCGCAAGACGCTGCTGCCCTTCGCGGTCAACCATCTCGCCCAGGCCGCCGCGATCGCGTCCCTGCAGGCCGAGGACGAGCTGCAGGAGCGGGTGGAGAACGTGATCAAGGAGCGCGCCCGCGTCAGGGAGGCGCTGCTGTCCCAGGGCTGGACCGTCCCGCCCACCGAGGCCAACTTCGTCTGGCTGCGCCTCGGCGAGCGGACGATGGAGTTCGCCGGGACGTGCGCGGGTGCGGGCGTCGCCGTGCGCCCGTTCGACGGGGAGGGAGCCCGGATCTCCATCGGCGATCCCGAGGCCAACGACGTCTTCCTCGCCGCCGCCGAGGCGTTCCGGCGGTCTGCCTAGCGCCCCTTCCTACCGCACCCTTCCTGGCGAGCCCTTCCTAGCGAATCGGGTAGTACTGCCGGACGAGCTCCTCCGTGGCCCGCGCCGCGTGGTCGAGGTCGGCTCCACGCCTGACCAGGACCTGGGCCGCCGCGCTCTCGCGATCGCGGAGGAGCGCGAGCAGGATGTGCTCGGTGCCGACGCGGTCATGGCCGCGCTGCAGGGACTCCTGGACCGCCCCCTGGAGGACCGCGGCGGCCGCCGGGGTGAACGGAATAGGCTGCCCCGGCGCGGCGGTCGGGCCATGCCCGACGATCTCCTTGACCTGGAGGCGCACATCCTCGAGGCTCAGGCCCAGGCTCACGAGAACCTGGGCGGCGATGCCGCCCCCCTCACGGAGCAGACCGAGGAGGATGTGCTCGGTGCCGATGGAGCCGTGGCCGAGCGTCCGAGCCTCGTCCTGCGACAGGACGACGACCTGTCGCGCCCGGTCGGTGAGCTTCTCGAACATCCCGCGGCTCCTTCGCAAAACAGTGTCGGCGAACCCGTCCGGGTCCTGGCGTGATCTGGTTGTGGCTGTGACGGTAGTGGATCTCTGCGAATTGCGCAGACGCCCGCCCACCCGCTGAGGCCGCCGCGAGGCGCGTGAGCCCTTCGCATTTCTTTGTGCGAATACCGCGGGATAATCGGCGGATCGCAGCGAAATCGATCGGCTGATTCGGTCGCGGCCTCGAATTACCGGTTCCGCTCTCGTGCTTCGTCGAGCCGCGCGGTTTCCCGGTTCTGAGGTCTGCCGGGACGCCGTGACGCGTCAAGGACCGTGGCGTTCTTCTCCACCGGCGGTGTCGCGGCGCGGCCACGGCGCTCGGTGGAGACCACCAGCGCGACCCCCACGACGATCAGGGCTCCCGCCACGAGCATGGCCGCGGTGACCGGTTCCGACAGGACCGCCATTCCGAGGATCACCGCCACGACCGGGTTCACGTACGCGTAGGTGGACACGAGCGAGATCGGCGCATGGCCGAGCAGCCAGATGTACGAGGTGAAGCCCACCAGGGAGCCCACCAGCACCAGGTAGGCCAGGGCCGCCCACGACTGCCAGCTCACCGCGCCGACGTGCAGTCGCTCGCCCTGCACGAGACCCATGACCAGCAGCGCGCTGCCGCCCACCGCCATCTCGACCGTGCTGGCCACGAAGGGGTTGGCCGGCATCGCGATCCGCGGGGAGATGAACGACCCCACCGACCACGACAGCGAGCCGAGCAGCACCACGGCGATGCCCACTCCGTTGCCGGACGCGCCGCCGCCCCGGAGCGAGAGGAAGGCGACTCCGGCGAAGCCCACCAGCACGCCGGCCAGCGTCAGCACGTGCGGCCGGTCCCTGAAGACCGTCCTGAGCACGATCAGCCACAGCGGGGTCGAGGCGACGAGCAGCGCGGCCAGGCCGCTGGAGATGTGCTGCTCGGCCACGGCGACCATGCCGTTGCCCCCGGCGAGGAGCAGGAGCCCGACCAGCGCGGCGCCCCCGAACTCCTTCCACCGCATGCGGAACGGCACGGCCCTGACGAGCAGGACCGTGCCGAGCACCAGCGCCGCCGCGACGAAACGGAGCCCGCCACTCGTCATCGGCGGAAGGGTCTGGATGGCGATCGCGATGCCGAGGTACGTCGAGCCCCACACCACGTACACGGCGGCCAGCGCCAGCCACACCCGTACGTCATGACCGTTTCGTTCCATGGGTCATGACAATAGACCGTCGCTTTTGGACGGTGATTACCGGTTCAGCTTCTCCACAATCAGCCGGTAGAGCTGTCGCGGCCGGCCCGGCTGGGGGGTGCGGTTGGGCGGAAGCGGCCACGCGAGTCCCTCGTCAACCAGCGTGCGCAGCAACCGCCTTGCCGTGCGCGGGGTCACCCCGAGCATGCGCCCGGCGCCCTCCGCGTCCACGACCGTGTCCCCACCCTCCAGTTTGGCGGCCAGGCGCGCCAGCACCTCGACCCCCTTGGGCTTGACCGGCCCACCCGGCTGGGGCGGCATCCGGGGCGGCGGCACGAGTGCCCGGCCCTCCCGGTCGACCGCGAAGCCCTGCGGCTGCTTGCCGCCCTGGGTGCGGGCGAGCGCGCCCCTCGCGTGCGTCTCGGCCTCGTGCGTGGTGCGGCCCATCCCCACACCCACCTCGACGGCCAGGCCCAGCTCCTCGCGGATCCGCGCGGCGAACGGCAGCACCCGGAAGCCGTCCGTGGCCGACGCGATCGACCCCTTCGTCGCCACCACGAGGTAGCTGTGGTCGTCGATCGGCCACACGCTCGCGTTGATCCGGTTGGCCTCCTGCACCAGCAGGCGGTGCAGCGACAGCCGAAGCTCGTCGCGCCAGTAGCGCGGCGCGGCCCGCCGTACCGGCTCGCGCAGCGTCGGCACCTCGACCAGCACGACCGTGAGCTGTGACTCCTCCAGCCGGTGCCGGGCGCCGAGCAGCGCCGCCGTGTGCATCGCCGTACGGACGGCCGCGGAGGTCGGCCTGATCGGCACCACCGGCACCCCGGCGGCGGTCAGCCGGTCGGCCACGCCCTGGACGCACGTGAGCGCGCCCGTCGTGGCTCCCTGGCGGAACAGCCGCTCGTGGAAGGCCGTGATCGTGCCGACCGGCCCGGGCTCGTCACGGCTGTGCACCTCGCCGGAGGAGAGGTTGAGATCCGTGTACGCCTCGTCGATGTCCGGCCGGCCGAGCACGTCGAGGCTCACTCGGCGCGGATCGATCCGCTCGTCCAGCGCGGCCCGCGCGATCGCCGCCACGAGCGCGGCCCCGCCGAGCTGCACGTGCGTGGCGGGCATCGTCAGCACGCCGGCCCGCCTGGCGAGCTCGAAAGGCACCGGACTCGCGAACAGGCACGCGTCCACACCCGGACCCAGCCGGGTCACCTTGTCCGCCGCCTCCTGCTCATCCCGGTACGCGGCGGCGACCAGCCGGCAGGGCACCGGGGCAGCCGAGTGCCCCATGAGCATCACCCGTTCGACCAGATCGTGCGACCCCACCACGCCGATGGTGAGGTCGGGTGTCACCGTGCCCAGACGTGACCCGCGCGGAGTGTCTTCCGTGCGCTCGACCAATGTTCGTCCCATCCCACGTCGCCCTCGTTGTTGTGGCTTCTCTTTGGAACGATCGCTGGTTAAGGCCGTAATGTCACGCCCAGATTTGCCGGAATACCATTCTGGGTGGTCCGGGCGGTTCCGTAAATCGGAAGATCCCCGCTGGTCAGGGCATTAGTAAAGGTTTCCGGACTCAGCCCTCGTCCGAAGTGGAAATTTCACGCACCACATCTGCACCAAGTGCCTGCATACGCTGTGCGAGCGCGGCGTGACCGCGGTCGATGAGATATCCGGACCCGATCGTGGTCTCGCCCTCCGCCGCGAGACCGGCGAGCACGAGCGCGATTCCCGACCGCAGGTCGTGGGCCGTCACCTCGGTGCCGTGCAGCGGCGTCGGACCGTGCACGACCGCCCGGCTGCCCTCGACCTCGACGTTCGCCCCCATCTTGTTCAGCTCGCCCGCGAGCGCGAAACGGCCGTCGAAGATGCGCTCGTGGATGTAGCTGGAGCCCTCCGCGAGGCAGGCCACGGTCATCAGCGGCGACTGCAGGTCGGTCGCGAAGCCGGGGTAGGTGTCGGTGATGACGTTGATCGGGCGCAGCGGGCGGTTGCGGCGGACCTGGAGCACCGCGCCGTGGTTCTCGAACTCGACGCCCATCTGCTCCAGCTTCCACCGCACCACGCCGAGGTGCTCGAGGGAGGCGCCGACCAGGCTGACCTCGCCTCCGGTGATCGCCGCGGCCATCGCGAACACGCCCGCGTCGAGCCGGTCGGGCATGACCGTGTGCTCGACCGCGGTCAGCTCGTCCACGCCCTCGACCGTGATGAAGCCCGTGCCGCCGCCGCGGATGCGCGCGCCCATCCGGGTCAGCATCGTGATGACGTCGAGCACCTCGGGTTCGAGGGCCGCGTTCTCGATGACGGTGGTGCCCCGCGCCAGCGACGCGGCCATGATCAGGTTCTCGGTGCCGGTGTGCGACGGGGTGTCGAGGTACAGCGGGGCGCCGATCAGGCCGCCGGCCTTGATGTGGATGACGGCCTCGCCCTCGTCCACGATCGCGCCCAGGCGCTTGTAGCCCAGGTAGTGGAAGTCGAGGTTGCGGCTGCCGAGGTTGCACCCGCCGATGCCCTCGATGATCGCCTCACCGAGGCGGTGGAGCAGCGCGGGGACGAACAGCACCGATCCCCGGAACCGGCGGGCGATCTCCGCGGGCAGGACCGGGCTGGTCAGACGGGAGGCGTCGATGACGAGCGTCCGCTCGCTCTCGTGGAACTCCACCTTCGCGCCCACAGCCTGGGCGAGCTCGACCGCCCGGCGCACGTCCTCGATGACGGGCACGTTGCGAAGCACCGTGCGGCCCTCGGCCGCGAGCAGCGCCGCCCCGATCATGGGCAGTACGGCGTTCTTCGCGCCCTGGATGAAGGCGGTTCCACGCAGTACGTTGCCACCGCGCACGCGGTAACGGACCATGAATTGCTCCTATTTCGGGGGAAGGGTGGGGGACTCCCGTCAGCCGGCAGCCGGGTCGTCGGCGAGACGATCGGCCTAGAGTAGCCGCTGTTCCAGGAGTTTCGGGGAGGAACTACCCCCAGAACGCGTGGGGGAACGGGTCACTTGAGACTACTTATGTGACCTGTGTGATTCAGCCGCGGAAGCGCTCGCCGGTGAGGCGCTCGTACGCCTCGACATAGCGGCTGCGGGTGCGCTCGACGATCTCGTCCGGCAGCGGCGGGGGCGCCTCGCCCGACGACCTGTCCCAGCCCGACTCGGGGGACAGCAGCCAGTCCCTGACGAACTGCTTGTCGAACGACGGCTGGGAGCGGCCCGGCTCCCACTGGTCCAGCGGCCAGAAGCGGGAGGAGTCGGGCGTCAGCACCTCGTCGCCCAGCGTCAGCACGCCGTCGGCGTCCCAGCCCAGCTCGATCTTCGTGTCGGCCAGGATGATGCCACGTTCCAAAGCGATCTCGGCCCCGCGGCTGTAGACGTCGAGGGTGATCCGGCGCAGCCGCTCGGCCACGTCCTCGCCCACCTCCGCCGCGACCTCCTCGTACGTCATGGGCTCGTCGTGCTCGCCCATGGGGGCCTTCGACGAGGGTGTGAAGATCGGCTCCGGCAGCCGGGACCCGTCGGTGAGCCCCTCCGGGAGCCGCACGCCGGAGACGACCCCCTCCCTGCGGTAGTCCACCAGCCCGGAGCCGGTGAGGTAGCCGCGGGCGACGCACTCGACCGGCACCATCCGCAGCCTGCGGCACAGCACTCCGCGGCCGGCGAACTCCGCCGGGACGTCGGTCGAGACCACGTGGTTGGGAACCACGTCCTCGAGCTGCTCGAACCACCACAGCGACAGCCGGGTGAGGATCTCCCCCTTGTCGGGGATGCCGGGTTCGAGCACGTAGTCGAAGGCCGAGATGCGGTCGGAGGCGACCATCAGCAGCAGCCCGTCGGGGGTCTCGTAGAGGTCGCGTACCTTGCCGGAGTGCAGGTGCTTCACGGTTCCATCTTCCCAGCTCTCCACCGCGCATTGAGCAAGGGAGCGCACGGGGAGAGCCGAGCGTCAGGAGGCGTCAGGACGACGCGGCGGCCAGGGCGATGTCGGCGCGGTAGTGGGAGCCGCGCATGGTGATCTGGTCCAGCGCCTCGTAGGCCCGGGCCCTGGCCTGGGCGACGTCGGCGCCCGTGCCGACCACGTTGAGCACCCGGCCGCCGTTCGACACGAGCCGGTTGTCCTCGTCGAGGGTCGTGCCCGCGTGCAGGACGTACGCGCCCTCGACCGTCACCGGCAGTCCCGCGATCGGGTCGCCCTTCACCGGGTCGGCCGGGTAGTTCTCCGCGGCGAGCACCACGGTCACGGCGGCGCCTTCATGCCACCGCAGCGACGGATGCCCGGCGAGCGTGCCGGTCGCGCAGGCGAGCAGCAGCTCTCCCAGGGGGGTCTCCAGCCGGTCGAGCACGACCTGGGTCTCCGGGTCGCCGAAGCGCGCGTTGAACTCGATCACCCGGGGGCCGTCCGCGGTCAGCGCCAGCCCGGCGTACAGCACTCCCGTGTACGGCGTGCCGCGCCGCGCCATCTCGGCCACGGTCGGGCGCACGATCTCGGCCATCACCCGCTCGGACAGGCCCTCCGGCGCCCACGGCAGCGGGGTGTAGGCCCCCATGCCGCCGGTGTTGGGGCCCTTGTCGCCGTCGTAGGCCCGCTTGAAGTCCTGGGCCGGCTGCAGCGCCACCGCGCTCGTCCCGTCGCACAGCGCGAACAGCGACACCTCGGGGCCGTCGAGGTACTCCTCGATGACGACCCGCCCGCACGCCCTGGCGTGATCGAGGGCCTCCTCGCGGCTGTCGGTCACGACCACGCCCTTGCCCGCGGCCAGGCCGTCGTCCTTCACGACGTACGGCGCGCCGAACGCGTCGAGCGCCGCCGCGGCCTCCTCCTCCGTGGTGCAGGTGTAGGCGCGCGCGGTCGGCACCCCGGCGGCGGTCATCACGTCCTTCGCGAACGCCTTGGACCCCTCGATCCGCGCCGCCTCCGCGGACGGGCCGAAGCAGGCGATCCCGGCGGCCCTGACGGCGTCGGCGACGCCGGCGACCAGCGGCGCCTCGGGGCCGATCACGACGAGGCCGGCGCCCAGCCGCTCGGCCAGCGCGGTCACGGCGGCCCCGTCGGTCGGCGTGACCTGATGCAGGGTGGCCACTTCCGCGATGCCCGCGTTGCCGGGGGCGCAGTGGACTTCTACGACGGCGGGGTCGAGCCGCAGGGCCCGGCACAGAGCGTGCTCGCGACCCCCGGAACCGATGACAAGTACGCGCACCCGTCCATTGTCGCAGTGGCCGGCCGCCTTCCGTTCTCAGGCGTGGGCGAGCGCCCGGGTGGAGGCGTCGAGGATGTCGCGCAGAGCCGTACGGGCCTGGGCGAGGTCGGCCATACGGGAGTCCAGCTCGGCCAGCTGGGCGGTGAGGTGGCCGAGAACGCATGCCTGGAGCTTTGTGCCGTCGCCGGCGAAGCAGGGCATGAGGTCGCGGATGACCCTGGTGGGGAGCCCGGCGGCCAGCAGGGTGCGGATGCGGGCGACGGCGGCGGGAGCCTCGGGGCCGTACTGGCGATGGCCGCCCTCGGTGCGGCGAGAGGCGAGCAGCCCCTGGTCCTCGTAGTAACGGAGAAGCCGTACGGCCACGCCGGTCTCGCGGGACAGCTCCCCGATCTTCATGTGACCCACCTCATAAGAGAGCGGCTTGAATCTCACATAGGTGTCACATCCTACGGTCGCTGACATGACGACGACATCGACGGCACAGACCCCCGTTTCGCTCTACGGATTCCTGACTCCCCGGCCCGGACATGCCGGCACACTCAGGAAGCTCCTGCTGGACCTGGTCGAGCCGTCCCGCGAACACGAGGGCAATCTTCAGTACCACCTCCACGAGCAGGAGGACGGCAGGTTCTTCCTCTACGAGGTGTGGCGCTCCCGGGAGGACCTCGACCGGCACAACGCGACGCCGCTGCTGCGCGCCTTCATGGCCGAACTGCCCGAGCACGTCGACGGCGCGGTGGAGGCCTACTCCGGCGCGATGAGGAGTCCCTATCCAGACAGCGGGGCGTCTTCCACCGGCTGAGCGCTGCCCGGTTATGCATGGAGATACACACCGATGGCCAGTTTGTTCGGGCTGTTTTTGGCAAGAAGTGCATGATCGGTGGGACTTGACGCGGGTACCCTGGAACAGGTGTCCAACGGCCGTGTGGTAGGTTGGATAGGCTTCGCGCTGTCTCGTGGCGATTGGAGGTGGTCTGGGATGAATTCTGGTGATCCCGTCAGTACGTGCTCGCGCACGTACGTCGTGCGCATTCCCGACCACTCCGAAACTGAAGCCCGAGGGGCAGCTCACGCCTGCATGAAGGGGTGACATCACGTCGCGCGTAGAGCGTGCCGGCTCGGGCGGGAAGGGACCGCCATGCGCTCCTCTCTGCTCTTTCCCCGCATCAACAGGCACACCCGCGTCATGTCCACGCACCTCGGCGCCGCGCCGATGAACGGCGAGCCGGTCGTCCGCTGCGTGCCGCCGAGCAACTCCCTCGTCGAGTTCGGCGCGTACATCGGCGGCAGGAAGGTCGACGCCGGCGGCATTCCCGAGGCCGTGCGCCTGGTCCGCGAGCACAACGAGGCCAACGAGGTGCCCGACGCGTACGTCTGGGTCGGTCTGCACGAGCCCGCCGCGCCCGAGGTCGAGTGGCTCGCCGACGTGTTCGGCCTGCACCCCCTCGCCGTCGAGGACGCCATCAAGGCCCACCAGCGGCCCAAGGTCGAGCGGTACGGCGACTCGCTGTTCGTGGTGCTCAAGACCGTCGCCTTCCTCGACCACGAGGTGTCGGCGGCGAGCAGTGAGATCATCGGCACCGGCGAGATCATGGTGTTCGTCGGGCCCGACTTCGTCGTGACCGTACGGCACGGACGGCACTGTCCCCTCGGCGACGTCCGCGAGAAGCTGGAGTCGAAGCCGAAGCTGATCGGCCGCGGCCCCACGGGTGTCCTGCACGCCATCGCCGACCACGTCGTGGACAAGTACCTGCAGGTCGCCGACCTCATGCAGGCCGAGCTCGAAGAGGTCGAGGCGGCCGTCTTCGCGGAGGTCAGCTCCCGCGACATCAACAGGATCTACCAGCTCAAGCGCGAGATGCTGGAGCTCAAGCGGGCGGTCGGACCGCTCCAGACCCCCTTCAACGCCCTTCCCCAGCGGCGCAGCATCCCCTCCGAGATGCGCGAGTACTTCCGCGACGTCAGCGACCACCTGTCCCGCGTGTGCGAGGCGGTCCAGGCGTCCAACGAACTGTCCGACTCGATCCTCCAGGCCGCGCTGGCGCGCTCCAACGCCCTCGCCAACGAGGACATGCGCAAGATCTCCTCCTGGGTGGCGATCATCTCGGTCCCTACGATGATCGCCGGCATCTACGGGATGAACTTCGACCACATGCCCGAGCTGCACTCGGCCTACGGCTACCCGGTCGTCATCGGCCTCATGGTCGTCGCCTGCACGCTCCTGCACCGCGCCTTCCGCCGCAACGGCTGGCTCTGACCGCCCTTCCCCCCGGGACGCCGCCCCGACGCGCGTCCCGGAGGGCGTCACACCTCCTCACAAAGGCCTGTTCGGAGGCCTCCCGGCGTCCTGCCGGACGAGTGCCCGAGCATCCGGACGCGTACGCTTCGTGACCGGAATCATGAGCAATCAGTCATTGCGATATGTCAGATGATGTTGTTAGGTGGGGTGAGCGGGCCGCTCGACACATCGACCGTTTCCACTCTCGCAGGAGCGTGTCATGACAGAGGCGACACCCCGGCTGGCGACTTATCCCCTTGCTCGGGAACGTGCCTTCGATCCGCCGGACGAACTGGCACGCCGCCGCGCCGAGGCGCCGATCCAGCGGATGACGTACGCGGACGGGCACGACGGCTGGCTGGTGACCGGTTACGCCGAGGCGCGCGCCATCCTGGCCGACAACCGCTTCAGCACCCGTCCCGAACTGCTGCACTCGCCGATCCCCCAGCGCGGCGAGTTCCGCAGTGAGCCGCTGACGCCGGGGTTCTTCCTCCGCATGGACGCCCCCGCGCACACCCGCTACCGCCGCCTGCTGACAGGGCAGTTCACCGTGAGGCGGATGAAGCAGCTCGAACCGAGGATCCAGGAGATCACCGAGAGCCGCCTCGACGCCATGGAACGCGAGGGCGCTCCCGCCGACCTCGTCGAGTCCTTCGCACTCCCCATCCCCTCGCTGGTGATCTGCGAGCTGCTCGGCGTGCCGTACGAGGACCGGGAGAAGTTCCAGCGCGACTCGGCGGTGCTGCTGAACCTGGACTCCTCGATCGAGGACATCCGGGCCGCAGTGCAGGACCTCTACTCCTACCTGCATGGCCTGGTCGTCCTGAAGGCGAGGGAACCCGCCGACGACATACTGAGCGGCCTGGTCGCGGGCGGGGAGCTGACGAGCGAGGAGATCGGCGGCGTGGCGCTGCTGCTGCTCATCGCGGGGCACGAGACGACCGCGAACATGCTGGGCCTCGGCACGTTCGCGCTGCTGACGAACCCGGACCAGCTCGCCGTCGTGCGGGACGACCCGTCCGCCGTCGAGAACGCGGTGGAGGAACTGCTGCGCTACCTCAGCATCGTGCACATCGGGCCGACCCGTACGGCCCTGGAGGACGTGGAAGTCGGCGGCGCCCTGATCAGGGCCGGTGAGTCGGTGACGCTGTCGATCGGGGCGGCGAACCGGGATCCCGAACGGTTCGAGGGCGGCGACGCCCTCGACGTGAGCCGGCCGGCGCACGGGCACCTGAGCTTCGGGCACGGCATCCACCAGTGCCTGGGCCAGCAGCTCGCCCGGATCGAGATGCGCATCGCCTATCCTGCTCTGCTGCGCCGCTTCCCGAACCTGCGCCTGGCCGTGCCGGCGCGGGAGGTGCCGCTGCGGTCCAATATGGCGATCTATGGTGTGCACCGGCTGCCGGTGCTGTGGTGAGGAAAGTCGTGGGGGAACGATGAAGATCAAGGCGGACACCGGACGGTGTATCGGCGCGGGGATGTGCGTGCTCACGCTGCCCCAGGTGTTCGACCAGAGCGAGGACGACGGGACGGTCGTGGTGCTCGACGCCGAGCCTCCGGCCGGCCTCGCGCCCGCCGTGAACAGGGCCGTGCAGCTCTGCCCGTCCGGCGCGCTGTCGGTGGAGGAGTGAGCCCGCCGGGCCGTGCGACGGCGACACGCTGGGCCGGGTGACGCTCAGCTACTTGACGCGCACGGTCCGATGAGCTTGGCTGGTAACCGGCTGTGAAAGCCGTTCTTGTGGGTGACCCTGGAGCCCCGCCCCCGGTCGTTGAGAAAGCGCCTCGGGCGGGGCTCCGCCATGTCCGAGCGGTCAGGCTCCCACCGGGCGGAGCGGGGTCACCGGGTCGGGCAGCGGCAGGCCGCGGGCCTTCCAGAGGCGGCGCATGCGGTCGGGGTAGTCGGTGACGATCCCGGCCACTCCCATGTCGATCAGGCGGGCGGCCTCGTCGGGCTCGTTGACCGTCCACACCACGACCGGCAGTCCCTGCCGGGCCGCCCCGGCCATCAGCGCCTCGTCGACGAGCACGCGGTCGGGGGACAGCGTCGTCGCCCCCACCGCCGCGGCCGCCGCCGCGAGGTCGCCGCCGACCTCGCCCAGGCGGATGCCGTTCATCCAGGCGGGGGTCATCGTGTCGCGCTCGACCAGGGCGTACCGCCGCTCGGCCATCGGCCTGGCGATCTCCAGGATGCGCCAGTCGAAGCTGAGCAGGGCCGCCCTCGACAACCGGTCGTGCCGGTCGAGCTCGTGGACGACCTCCTCGACGAAGCGGCGCGGGTCGGCGCACAGGCCGGGACGGGTGGGGTCGGACTTCAGCTCGACGTGGAGGCGCACGTGGTCGGCGCCGAGGGCGCCGATCAGGCCGAGCACCGCCCCGAGCGTCGGCATCCGCGTGTCCGGCAGCGGCACCTGCGTGAGCGCGAAGCGGTCGTCCGGCCGCTCGGGCAGCCGTACGCCGACGTCGAGGGTGCGCAGCTGCGGCAGCGTGAGCGCGATGATCGGCTTGCCGACGTAGGGGAACATCTCGTCCCCGGGAACGGCCATGCCCGTGTCGGCGCTGGTCACCGCGGACACGTGCAGGTCGTGGGTGAGCACGAGCTGCCCGTCCGCGGACATGGCGACGTCGAACTCGAGTGCGTCGACCCCCAGCTCCAGCGCGAAGGCCAGGCCGGGCAGGGTGTTCTCGGGCCTCAGGCCCCGCGCTCCACGGTGCCCGTGCAGCTCAACGTATCCATGCACAGCGGCGTACCCTACCGCCTCGCCCGTCCGCGGCCCGGAACCCTCCGGTTCCGGGCGCGTACGCCACCAATCATCAGATAAGGGAGCGGATCTGGATGGTCTGGGTGCGGCCCGGGCCGACGCCGATGGCGGAGATCGGGGCGCCGCTCATCTCCTCCAGCGCCCTGACGTACGCCTGCGCGTTCGGCGGCAGGTCCTCGAACGTCTTGGCGCTGGTGATGTCCTCCTGCCAGCCGGGCAGCTCCTCGTAGATCGGCGTGGCGTGGTGGAACTCGGTCTGCGTCATGGGGATCTCGTCGTGGCGGACGCCGTCGACGTCGTACGCCACGCAGACCGGGATCCGCTCCAGCCCGGACAGCACGTCGAGCTTGGTCAGGAAGAAGTCGGTCACGCCGTTGATCCGGGTGGCGTACCGCGCGATGACCGCGTCGAACCAGCCGCAGCGGCGGTTGCGGCCGGTGGTCACGCCGTACTCGCCGCCGGTCTGGCGCAGCCAGTCGCCCTGCTCGTCCAGCAGTTCGGTCGGGAACGGCCCGGACCCCACGCGGGTGGTGTACGCCTTGAGGATGCCGATGATCCTCGTCAGGCGGGTCGGCGGGATGCCCGAGCCGGCGCAGGCGCCGCCCGAGGTGGGGGAGCTGGAGGTCACGAAGGGGTAGGTGCCGTGGTCGATGTCGAGCAGCGTGCCCTGCCCGCCCTCCAGCAGCACGACCTTGTCCTGGTCGAGCGCCTGGGAGAGCACGAGCGAGGTGTCGGCGATGTGGGGGCGCAGCCGCTCGGCGTAGCCGAGGTACTCCTCCAGCACCTTCGCCGGGTCGAGCCCACGGCGGTTGTAGATCTTGGTGAGGATCTGGTTCTTCTCGCCCACCGCGGCCTCGATCTTCTTGCCGAGGATGCCGGGGTCGAGCAGGTCCTGGACCCGGATGCCCATGCGGTAGATCTTGTCGCCGTACGCCGGGCCGATGCCGCGGCCGGTCGTGCCGATCTTGGCCTTGCCGAGGAACCGCTCGCTGACCTTGTCGATGGCCTTGTGCTGGGGCATGATCAGGTGCGCGCTGGCCGAGATCAGCAGCCGGTCGCAGGAGATGCCCCGCTCGGCCAGCCCGTCGATCTCGCTGAGCAGCACGCCCGGGTCGACGACCACGCCGTTGCCGATCACCGGCACCACGTCGGGCGACAGCACCCCCGTCGGCAGCAGGTGCAACGCGTACTTCTGGTCGCCGATGACGACGGTGTGGCCCGCGTTGTTGCCACCCTGGTAACGCACGACGTAGTCGACGTCACCGCCCAGCAGGTCGGTGGCCTTCCCCTTGCCCTCATCGCCCCACTGGGCGCCAACGAGAACGACAGCCGGCATGGTTTAACTCCCGCACCAAGACGAAAGCCCCTGACGCAAGCGCGGCAGGGGCCTCTTGCACACAGAGACTACCTGAGGGGCATGCCGACGGTGAACGGAGTCTTAAGTCGCGAGACGAGTACGCCGTGCCGTGTAAGGCCCCGTTCAGGCAGTTCGTCCGGGAGGTGTTCAGGAGTTCGCGGTGAGCGCCTCCGCCGCGGCCTGGCTGCTGTCGCGCAGGAACTGGGCGCAGCGCTCGGCCTCGTCCTTCTCGCCGATCGCCTGGGCCGCCCGGGCGAGGGCGTTCAGGCAGCGCAGGAATCCCTGGTTCGGCTCGTGCTCCCACGGGATCGGGCCGTGCCCCTTCCAGCCCGCCCTGCGCAGCTGGTCGAGACCCCGGTGGTAGCCGGTGCGCGCGAACGCGTACGAGGTGACGGCGTGACCCGCGGCGAAGTAGTCGTCGGCGAGAGCGGCCCAGGCCGCCGAGTAGGCGGGGAAGCGGGCAGCCACGTCTGCCGCCTTGGCGCCCGACTCGAGCATCTGCCGCGCCTCGGGGGTGTCGGGCAGCAAGGTGGGCGGCGGGCCGGCAAGGAGGTTCTCGTGCGATTCCATGGGGACAGTCTTACCTGTCACGAGCCCGAGGGGTATGGGCCGCCCGGCGGGAACAGAAGATCGATACAAGAATGGATCTTCCGGTTTCCCGCCGGGCCGTTCCCTTACTTGATCTTGGTGCCCGCGGACTTGAGCTGCTGGCACGCCTCGACGATGCGCGCGGCCATGCCGGCCTCGGCGGCCTTGCCGTACGCACGCGGGTCGTAGGCCTTCTTGTTGCCGACCTCGCCGTCGATCTTCAGCACGCCGTCGTAGTTGCGGAACATGTGGTCCACGATCGGGCGGGTGAAGGCGTACTGCGTGTCGGTGTCGATGTTCATCTTCACCACGCCGTACGAGATCGACTCGCGGATCTCCTCCAGAGTGGAGCCGGAGCCGCCGTGGAAGACCAGCGAGAACGGCTTGTCCTTGCCGTACTTGGCGCCGACGGCGTCCTGGATCTCCTTGAGCACGCTCGGGCGCAGCTTGACGTGGCCCGGCTTGTACACGCCGTGGACGTTGCCGAAGGTGGCGGCCACGATATAGCGGCCACGCTCACCGAGGCCGAGGGTCTCGGCGACGGCCAGCGCGTCCTCCGGCGTCGTGTAGAGCTTCTCGTTGATCTCGCCGACGATGCCGTCCTCCTCACCGCCGACCACGCCGATCTCGATCTCGAGGACGACCTTGGCGGCTGCGGTCTTGTCGAGCAGCTCGCTGGCGATCTGGAGGTTCTCGTCCAGCGGCACGGCGGAGCCGTCCCACATGTGCGACTGGAACAGCGGGTCCTGGCCACGCGCGACGCGCTCGGCGGAGATCTCCAGCAGCGGGCGGACGAACGAGCCGAGCTTGTCCTTCGGGCAGTGGTCGGTGTGCAGCGCCACCGTCACCGGGTACTTCTCGGCGACCACACGGGCGAACTCGGCGAACGCCACCGACCCGGTGACCATGTCCTTCACGGTGGTGCCGGAGAGGAACTCCGCGCCACCGGTCGACACCTGGAGGATCCCGTCACTTTCCGCCTCCGCGAAGCCGCGCAGCGCGGCGTGCAGGGTCTGCGACGAGGTCACGTTGATCGCCGGGTACGCGAAGCCGCCCGCTTTGGCGCGGTCGAGCATCTCGGCGTAGACCTCTGGAGTCGCGATAGGCATGCGAAGTCATCTCCTTCTGACGGTATGCGGCGTGGCAAGTATCCCGAAGGCACGGCCGATCGGGAAAGCCGGGTGGGTATGCGGGGCACCGGGAAAGTCGCGGTCAATCCGCGATTCACGGTTTTCCACAGCCCTGCCGCTTCTCAGTCTGATCTCATTCGGGACAGGTAGGCTCGCCCCGTGGACGTGCTCTTGGACCTTCTTGACCCGAAGTGGTGGCTGAGCATGCTCGGCGCCTTCGCGACGATCGGCGTCATCGCCATCGTATTCGCCGAGACGGGGCTGCTCGTCGGGTTCTTCCTGCCCGGCGACTCGCTGTTGGTGACCGCTGGAATTTTCAGCACCGCCGCCGCCGCGCAGGGATTCGGGATCGCACCTCTGTCACTGCCCACTCTGCTGATCTGCGCGCCGCTGGCGGCCATCGCGGGAGCGCAGCTGGGTCACTTCCTGGGGGCGAAGGTCGGCAGGAGGATGTTCGACAAGCCGGACTCCCGGCTGTTCAAGAGGGAGCACGTCGAGAAGGCGGAGTTCTACTTCGAGAAGTTCGGCCCGGCGAAGGCCGTGGTCGCCGCGCGGTTCATGCCGATCGTCCGCACCTTCATGAACCCGGTGGCCGGCGTGCTGGAGATGGACGCGCGCCGCTTCTTCGTCTGGAACGTCCTCGGCGGAGTCGTCTGGGTCGAAGCCCTGCTGCTGCTCGGCTATTTCCTCGGCAGCAAGGTCGAGGGCATCGACAAGTACATCCTTCCCGGGGTCTTCGTCGTCGTCCTTCTGTCGGTGATCCCGATCGTGCGAGAGGTCATGAAGAACCGCCGGGCCGCCTCCGCCGTCCCCAAGGGCCGCCACCACGCCCCCCGGTAGGCCGCCGGCGGGACGCGCCTGCCGTGAGCCGGCCGTGGGCCCGCGCCTACGGGGAGCCGGCGGATGACCTGCGGGAAAGTGCTGCCGCACAAGAAGTGACCGGTCAGTACTGAGATATGCCTCACACCCGCTACTCTCCCGAATGTGGGACGCCACAGGTCTGATCCCCTCGGCATCGCCAGGCTGGCGCTGGTCGGTCTGGTGGTCGTGCTGCTGCTCGCCGTCATCGTGGTCGGCGCGAGAGCGCTGCTGTCCACGTTCGGCTCGGAGGAGTCCGCCGCCGGCGCGACCTCCACCCCGTCGGCACGGCCCTCCGCCGAGCCTTCCGCCGAGCCCTCCACGCCTCGCGTGCCCACCGTCCGCGTGGTCTGCCGGGCCGACCGGTGTCCCGTGTTCGTCCGCGTGCCCGGCGGCGACGTGCTCATCGACCGGGACCTGGCCCGGGGCGAGCAGGCGTCCTACTTCCAGCCCGAACTCGACGTCGTCCTCGACGACGCGAGCACGGTCCAGATCTTCGAGAACGGAACCGCCAGGTCCCCCGGGCCGGCCGGCGAGCGGCAGGCGTTCAGTGTGAAGCGACCCGCTAATCAGTGAGCGACAGATCAGTGAGCGACAGATCGGCGAGCGAGTAGGCGGAGCGGTACGGCACGCCGGTCGCGGCCAGCGCCTCGTCGCCGCCCCGGTGCACGATCGTCGCGATGCCCACGACCTGCGCACCGGCCTCGCGCAACGCCTCCACGGCGGTGAGCACGGACCCGCCCGTCGTGGTGGTGTCCTCCACGGCGAGCACCCGGCGTCCGGCGACGTCCGGACCCTCGATCCTGCGCTGCAGGCCGTGGGCCTTGCCCGCCTTGCGCACCACGAACGCGTCGAGCGTGCGGCCGCGGGCCGCCGCGGCGTGCAGCATCGACGTCGCCACCGGGTCGGCGCCCAGCGTGAGACCGCCGACCGCCTCGTAGTCCAGGTCCTCGGTGAGGTCCAGCATCACGCGGCCCACCAGCGGCGCGGCCACGCCGTCCAGGGTGATGCGGCGCAGGTCGACGTACCAGTCGGCCTCCTTGCCTGAGGACAGCACGACCCGGCCGTGCACGATGCCCTTGTTCTTGATCTCGTCCAGCAGTCTCTCGCGGTCACTCATGAGGCTCAGCGTACGGCCGGTCCCGCGGTGCGGGCCGTACGGGCCCGGCGGCCGCGAGTGGCGTGCGAAGACTACTGAGAGTAAAGAGGCTCCAGCGGTTTAGCCAGGACATGGACTGCGGAATGTATCGCCGTGCAACTCATCGTAATCGCGAGGTCGCAATGCGTAGAGAAGTCCGGCATACCGACATGGAGCTGCTTGAGGCCGTGCGGGGAGGCGACACGGCGGCCTTCGGGGCGCTCTACCGGCGACACTCGGCCGCCGCGCGGTCTTTGGCCCGGCAGGTCGTGCAGAGCGAGGACGCGGTCGAGGACCTCCTCGTCGAGACCTTCGCGAGGGTGCTCGAGGTGGTGCGGCGCGGCGGCGGGCCCACCTGCGCGTTCCGGCCCTACCTCCTCGGGTCGGTGCGCCGCTACGCCGCCGCCGGAGTGGTCGATCTGGCCGACGGCGACTCCCTCTACGTGGATCCCGAACTGACGGGGCTGGAGCGCTCGCCGCTCGCCCGGGCCTACCGCTCGCTGCCGGAGCGCTGGCGCACGGTGGTGTGGCACGTGGAGATCGAGGGCGGCAGGCCCGCCGACACGGGCCCGCTGCTCGGCCTGTCGGGCAGGGCCGCGGCCCTGCTCGCCCGGAAGGCCCGCCAGGGTCTGCGGGAGGCATACCTGCGGCTGCACCTGGAGAACGGCCCACGCGCCGAGTGCCGGCCGATCCTGTCCATGATCCTTCGCTATGTCGAGAACGGCCTGCCCAAGCAGGAGGCCGGCGCGGTCGACGCCCACGTGGCCGAGTGCATCGACTGCCGGTCGGTCTTCCTCCAGATGGTCGATCTCACCCAGGAGTTGCGGGCCGTCGTCGGCCAGCTCGTCGCCGGGCCGGCCGTGGACGACTACCTCGCCGACCTCGCCATTACGACCGCCACGGGCTCACGGTCGTACGGCGGTGGCATGACGAGCGGCACGAGCGGGCGCGGACCGAACGGCAGGGCGGGTGGCACAGCGGGCGGCAGGGTGGCCGGCAGGATGACCGGCAGGGTGCGCGCACGGGCGCGGGCGCGGCTCGAAGCCGTGCGCCAGCACATGGGGGCGTTGACGAGCCGCGCGGACCGCCGGATGAGGGGGGCCGTTCGTCTCGCCCAGGACGGGACGGGCCCGGCCGGGCGTGCGCGCGGACGGGCCGACGCGCTGCTGCGCGGGGCGTACGGCACGGCCCGGACGACGGCCCGGCGCGCGTGCGCGACGGTGAGTGCGGTGCCGGGGGCGGTGTACGGCCGTGCGCGGGCGATGGCCAGGCGCCTGTGCGCGAAGGCGGGCCCGAAGGCGGGCGGGGCGCCGCGAGTGGCGTTCGCCCGGGCCCGGGCGGCGCTGGCGCGGCTGTCCGCGCTGGTGCGCAGCGTGCCGACGCCGCATCGGGCGGTGCTGGGCGGCATCGCCGTGGCCGCCCTCGCGACGGCCGCCTTCCTGCTCGTCGCCCAGCCGACAGGCGTGCTCTTCACCGGCGGCTCGGGTGGACAGGACGGGACGCGGGCCCTGGACCGCCCGCAGTCCCCGGACGGCGCCGCCTCGCATTCGCGGGCCGCCACCGGCCAGGCCGGACCGGCGGGCGCCCCGTCCTCGTACGACCCGCCGAGGACGAGCGCCCGGACGTCCCCGACGGCCGGCGCCTCGACGCCGGAGACCGCGGACGATCCGGTGGCCGGGGACGGTGCCGACGAGCCGAGCGCGGGCATCGCGCTCGGCGTGCCCGAGATCACCGGCAGGGTCACGCCCGGTGCCGATCGGCGGTCGCCGCGGGAGGAGCCCGGGGCACGGGAAGACACGGCACGGGAAGACACAGCACGAGAAGACACGGCACGGGAGCCTGCGCAGGAGGCGACGGGGGCGTTGCCCGGCCGCGGCAGGGCGGGCGAGAACCATGCGGTTCCAGGTCGCGAGGGCGGACTACCGGCGGCCTCCGGCGCCCGAGGCGGTGCAGGCGGACAGCACGCGGGCACCGGCCGTCTCACGGGTCCCGGAAAGGACAGCGGGGGACAAGTGAGCAGGCGTCCGGTGAGCGAGCCGGACACGACGACCGTCCTCGCCGATCGGGACCAGGCCTCCCGGCACGCGGACGCCTCACGGGCCCCGGCTCCGGAGCGGCAGCAAGTGCGAGGTCGGCTCTCCCGGCACCCCTACCAGGACCATCGTGCCCAGGCCCCCGCGCGGGACAGTGCCCAGAGCAGTGCCCGAAGCAGTGTCCAAGGCAATGCCCAGGCCCGCGCGCGGAGCAGTGTGCAGGCCCGGGCGCAGGCCGGGACGCGGCAGACGCCGGAGCGGGCTCGTGAGCGGCGCGATTCGCAGGCAGGCCGCCCGGCCATCGATCGCGCCCCAATCGCGCGGCCAGGAACCGCACAGGGCCGCCCGCAGGCCGGGGAGCGCGGACGTGAGGCCCGTGAGCATGCCCTTTCGGGCCGGAGCGGCACCGGAGCCCGGAAGACCGCGGGGAGCGGGAGGAAAACGAAGGAGGCGCTCGTCGTCGCCGTCGATCCGCTCGGCGCCCTGCTGCGTGGCCAGCCCGGGCTCGTCGCCGTACGGCTGCGCAACGCGGGCGACGCGGCCACCGGCGAGGTCACCGCGACGGTGACCCTCCCGCCCGGCGTCCGCTACCTGGGTCAGGACGGGCGCGGAGGCCGGGGCCGCGCGGCGGGCGGCGGTACGCGGCAGGGCCGCGAGCCGGAGCCGGGCGCGGTGGGGCAGAACGGTGCCGCGCGGGACGACCGCGTGCCGAGCGGCGGCGCGGGTCAGGGGCCTGCGGCGGGCGGGCGCGCGGAGCGTGCGCGGACAGGAACTGGCGCGGGCGACGGCTGGTCCTGCGAGGCGCCGGGCCGCCCGGTGTCGAGCAGCCGGGCGTCGAGCAATGGGGTGTCGGGCGGTGAGGTGTCGAGCAGCCGGGCGTCGGGCGGTGAGGCGCCGAGCAGCCGGGCGTCCGGAAGCCGGGTGGCGAGCAGCCAGGTGCGCTGCGTCCGGGGACCGCTCGCCGCCGGTGAGGTGACGGCGATCTTCCTGAAGGTCGCAGTGGCGGCGGACGCGCCCTCGGGCCGGGCCTTCACGGTGCGGGTGCGGTCGGGGCGGATGGAGACCACCGCGCGATCGGCCGTGGGGGTGCGCGCCTCGGGCGCGGCCGCGCGTTTCGCCGCGGACGGCCGCCTCCTCGCCCGGGTCGTCGGCAACACGCTCGTGAGTTCCGCCGCGCCGGCCGCTCCCTGTGGAGCCGCCGCGGCCGGCCGGGGCCGCGATTCGGGTGCGAGCGTGCCGGTCGACCTCGACAGGGACCCCTCGACGCGTACGTCCAGTTGCGCCGATCTCGACCTGCCCGCCGGAGGGCAGGTCTTGTGGGCGGGCCTCTACTGGTCCGGCGGCGGCCGGGGGGCGGTTCCCGCGGAGGACATCCGGGTGCGCGCTCCGGGGATGCCGGGATACGCGACCCTGCACGCCGCCGAGGTCGCCCGGCGGGACCTGCCCACGGGGTCCGGTTATCAGGCGTTCGCCGACGTGACCTCTCTCGTCCGTACGGCGGGCGGGGGCCGCTGGTGGGTCGCGGGCGCTCCGGCGCGTACGGGAACGGTCAGGCACGCGGCCTGGGGACTGGTGGTGATGGCCGAGGACGCGCGGCAGCCGTACACGCGGGCCGTGGTCCTGGACGCCGCGGCGGTCATCGGGAGCGAGGAGAAGGCCCTGCGGCTCCCCCTCGACGGCCTCGCCCCGGGCGGCGCTCCCGCGCGGATCGACCTGATGGTCTGGAACGGCGAGGGGGTCAGGGCGGGAGTCGTCACGATGAGTGATCGCGTCCGCGGGGACCGGGAGGACCGGAGCCGGGAGGGCGTCCTGGGCCGGGAGGACGCCGGAGGCGTCGCGGTCGACACGCTCCACGCCCTCCTGGGACCTCACCCCGCACTCCAGCTCGCCACCCGGCGCGATCCCGTCTTCTTCGGCGTCGCGGTCGTGAGCGCGAGAACGTGGTCTTGACAGCTTCCCCTCACTGCGGGGAGGGGAGCCCAGCCGTCGCCGGTTCTGTTTCCTGCCTCGTCGCCGGTCGTCCCTCGCACGTTATCCATACCAAATTGGTGGGAGGCGATACCTGGACAAACTGGTACGGTCGGCGTGAACGCTTCCGGTCCCAGGGTCGTGGGCGTCCCGATCCCCCCGACAGGCGGGCGAGGGCTGAATCGCCGGGAATCACCCTCGCGGGAAGACACGCTTGACTACCCTGAGAGAGCCACGTAGGAAGGGCGGTGTCGCGTGGATCGCTGCGCGCTGTTCGTTGACGCCGGCTACTTGCTGGCAGACGGCGCGATGGCCGTCCATGGGACCCGCCATCGCGAGGCCGTCTCCTGGGACTATCCGGGCCTGCTGCAGTTCCTGACGAGCCTGTCAAGAGAGCGTACCGGCCTGCCGCTCCTGCGCTGCTACTGGTACGAGGCGACCGTCGAGGGCCGCCGTACGCCGGAGCACGACGTGCTCGCGGACATCCCCGGGCTCAAGCTCCGCCTCGGCCGGATCCGGCCGGGCCGCCGGGAGGGCGTGGACGCCCAGGTCCACCGCGACCTCATGACGCTGGCGCGCAACAACGCGGTGTGCGACGCGGTGGTGGTCAGCGGAGACGAGGACCTCACCCAGGTGGTGAGCGACGCGCAGGACCTCGGCATCCGCGTCACCGTCATGCAGATCGCCGCCGACGGCGCTTGGTCGGCGGCCCGCACCCTGCGCCAGGAGTGCGACGACCTCGTCGAGATCGCGAGCGGCCATCTCCGGCCGTACGTCACGATGCTCACCGGGGCGGATCCGGGCCCCGGCCTCGGCAACGGCCACTCCCACGGCAACGGCCTCGTCCCCCATGGAAACGGTTCGCTGTCCAACGGAAGCCACGTCAACGGCTCCCAGCAGAACGGGACACAGCAGAACGGATCACAGCAGAACGGCGCCCAGCCGCAGGGAGGCCATGCCGCCGGCCTCTACGGCGGGGCGACCCCGGTGACGGGATCGCACGGCACCCCCTCGCAGAGCGCGTCGCACGACCTGGGCGCTTCCGACGCGGGGCCGAACGTCACCCAACCGCACGCCACCATGGGGACACCCGGCACGGGCACCCACAGCGGCGGATCGCACGGCACGGGCGCCCCCGGGCGTGGCACCCACGGAAGCGACGCCTACGGCACCGACGCCTACGGCGCCGGCGCGCACGGCACGGGTTCTCAGGGCGCCGGCTCCTCGGGCACTGGCGCTCAGGACACCGGCTCCTCTGGCACTGGCTCTCAGGGCACGGGCTCCTCCCAGGGAACTGGGGCGCACAGCGGCGGGCGGTCCTCCGCCGCCCACGCGCGCCGGGCCCTTCCCGCGCAGCCGTCCCCGCCGGTCTACAACGGCTACTCGCCGGAGTCCCAGCAGCCGCCCGCCCAACCGTCTCAACAGCAGCGCCAGGCGCAGCCGCCCGGAAGCACCGCTCAGCCGCCCGGAAGCACTCCGCTGCCGGCTCCGCCGGCGTCCACCCCGCCGCCGTCGCCGCCCTCGGGAGTCCAGACGCCGCCGAGCAGCCCGGTACAGAGCCAGTACGGCTCCAGTCCCGCCGGTTACTCCCCCTCCCAGCTGGGGCCGTACACGGGCCCGCAGCCCGCGCCGGTGCCGGTCCATACGGGAGGCACCACGACCCTCGCCGAGGCGGTGAAGGCGGCGCACAAGGAGGGCCACGACTTCGGCGAGTCGGTCGCCCGGGACGCCCCCGCGCTGTGGCTGGAGGCCGTGCTCGCCCGCAAGCCCCGGATGCCGTCCGATCTCGAGGCGCGCCTGCTGCAGGGGTCCTCGCTGCCGATCGACTTCCTGCTGCACGACGAGGTCAGGCACGCCCTGCGCCGCGGCTTCTGGGACGCCCTGGAGCGCGCCCGCCGCTGACCCGGCCGTGCTCGACCCGGCTTCCGTGGCCTCGCCCTGGCCTCGCCCTGGCCTCGCCGGGGCGCCATTCCTACCGGCCGCGCCTGGCCGTGCCTCAGCCGGTCGCGGTGCGCGGTGTCAGCCGAGCGCGTCGAAGCCGGCCCGCAGGTGGGCGACGCGCTCGTTCAGCTCGGTGACGGCGCCGTTCAGGGGCGCGTCGCCGGACTTGTCCGCCAGTTCCCGCACCCGCCGTAGCTCGTCCTCGACGGCGGTGACCCGGCCGGCCAGTTCGGCCAGCACGGAGGCGTGGTCGCCGCTGCCCGGCAGCTCGTTCGACAGGCGTTCGCGCAGCAGCGCGGCCTGCTCGGTGAGCCGCCGGTTCATCGTGTAGAGCTCCACGAACACGGCGACCTTGGCGCGCAGCACCCAGGGGTCGAACGGTTTGGTGAGGTAGTCGACGGCCCCGGCGGCGTACCCGCGGAAGGCGTAGTCGGGGGCGCTGTCGACCACGGTCAGGAAGATGATCGGGATGTTCCTGGTGCGCTCTCTCCGTTTGATGTGCGCGGCGGTCTCGAAGCCGTCCATGCCCGGCATGCGCACGTCGAGCAGGATCAGAGCGAAGTCGGTCGACAGGAGTGCCTTCAACGCCTCCTCTCCGGACCGGGCCCGTATGGGCACGACGTCGAGCGAGCTGAGGATCGCCTCCAAGGCGATCAGGTTCTCCTCGCGGTCGTCGACCAGCAGGACCCTGGCGCGGTCGGGCATCGACTATGCCTCCTGGGAGTCTCGGGCCTCTGGGGACGGCACGCCCCTCGTTCGTTCTGTGCCCCCGTTGCGACCGCGCATGAGCCATCCGCGCAGCCGTTCGAGCAGCCGGTCGACGTCGACGGGCTTGGGCACGTAATCGGAGGCGCCCGACGCGATGCTCTTCTCGCGGTCTCCCCGCATGACCTTCGCCGTCAGCGCGATGATCGGCAGGTCGGCGAACTGCGGCATCGTGCGGATCGCCGAGGTCGTGGCCCAGCCGTCCATCTCGGGCATCATGATGTCCATCAGCACGAGCGCCACGTCCTCGTTGCGTTCGAGCTGCTCGATGCCCTCGCGGCCGTTCTCGGCGTACACGACGGTCGAGCCGTGCCGCTCCAGCACGCTGGTCAGCGCGAAGACGTTGCGGATGTCGTCGTCCACGATGAGGATCTTGGCCCCGGACAGCGGGTCGTCCCCCTGCCAGTCGTGGCTGTCCACCAGCGGCGCGTACTGGGGGACCGGCAGGTCGGTCGGGAGGGGGATCTCCGGGAGGATGTCCCTGATGTGCAGGTCGGGCACCTCGTCGTCGCGGCCCTCCGGCTCGACGGGCGTGGCGATCGCGCCGCCGTCGGGTGCGGCGAGCGGTCCCGAGTAGTTCGGCGGCAGGTACAGCGTGAAGGTGCTGCCCTCTCCCGGGGCGCTCTGGACGTGGATCTCGCCGCCGAGGAGGCGGGCGATCTCCCGGCAGATCGACAGGCCGAGGCCGGTGCCGCCGTACTTGCGGCTGGTCGTCCCGTCGGCCTGGCGGAACTGCTCGAAGATCACTTCGAGCTTGTCCGGCGCGATGCCGATGCCGGTGTCCACGACCCTGAAGGCCAGCATGTCCTCCGGGGAGCCCTGCAGCTTCTCGTCCACGTACGGCACGTCGGCGGGCGCGTGGATGACCTCCAGCCTGACCTCGCCCTCGTGGGTGAACTTGACCGCGTTGGACAGCAGGTTGCGCAGCACCTGCTGGAGCCGCTGCTCGTCGCTGCGCAGGTCGTTGGGCACGGAGGGATCGACCTGGACCGTGAACGACAGGCCCTTGTCCTGCGCGAGCGGCGCGAAGGTGGCCTCCATGTAGTCGACCAGCGCGGACAGCGACATCGCCTGTGGGTGGATGTCCATGCGGCCCGCCTCGACCTTGGACAGGTCGAGGATGTCGTTGATCAGCTGCAGCAGCGCGGAGCCGGCGTCGTGGATCGTCCGGGCGAACTCGACCTGCTGCGGCGTCAGGTTGCCCTCGTTGTTCTCCGTCAGCAGCTTGGCGAGCACGAGCAGGCTGTTCAGCGGGGTGCGCAGCTCGTGGGACATGTTCGCCAGGAACTCGGACTTGTAGCGCGAGGACACCGCGAGCTGCTCGGCCCGCTCCTCCAGCGTCCGCCTGGCCTGCTCGATCTGGAAGTTCTGGATCTCGATGGCGCGGTTCTGCTTGGCCAGCAGCGCCGCCTTGTCCTCCAGCTCGGCGTTGGACCGGCGCAGCTCCTCCTGCTGGCGCTGGAGCTCGTCGGAGCGCTCCTGCAGCTCGATCGCGAGCCGCTGCGACTCGGTGAGCAGGTCCTCGGTCCGGGAGTTGGCCATGATCGTGTTGATCGTGACGCCGATGGTCTCGACGAGCTGGGTGAGGAACGCCAGGTGCACCTCGCTGAAATGCCTGAACGAGGCCATCTCCAGGACGCCGAGCACCTTGTTCTCGAAGAGGATCGGCAGCACGACGATCTGCGCCGGGTTCGACCGGCTGAGCCCGGTCTCGACCGTGATCGAGTCGACCGGCACGTCCTCGAGGATGATCTGCTTGGCCTCCAGCGCGGCCTGGCCGATGATCCCCTCGCCCAGCTCGAAGCGCGGCTTGGGGGTGGAGCCCGGCTGGATGCCGTACCCGGCGATGAGGTTGAGCCGGCCGTCGTCGTAGAGGTAGCAGGCGCCGTGGCTGGCCGAGACGAGCGGCGTGAGCTCGCTCATGATCAGCCGGGCGACCTCCATCAGGTCGCGGTGGCCCTGCATGAGGCGCGAGATCCGGGCCAGGTTGGACTTGAGCCAGTCCTGCTCCTGGTTGGTCTTGGTCGTCTGGCGCAGGGTGGCGACCATCGTGTTGATGTTGTCCTTGAGCTGGGCCAGCTCGCCCGGCGCCTCCACCGTGATCGACCTGGTGAGGTCGCCCCTGGCGACCGCGCTGGTCACCTCGGCGATCGCGCGCACCTGGGTGGTCAGGTTGCCGGCCAGTTCGTTCACGCTCTCGGTGAGCCGCTTCCAGGTGCCCTCGACGCCCTCGACACGGGCCTGGCCGCCGAGCTGGCCCTCCGAGCCGACCTCGCGGGCGACGCGGGTCACCTCGGAGGCGAAGGACGACAGCTGGTCGACCATGGTGTTCATGGTGCTCTTGAGCTCGAGGATCTCGCCCTGGGCGTCGACGTCGATCTTGCGGGTCAGGTCGCCGTTGGCGACGGCGGTGGTGACCTGGGCGATGTTGCGCACCTGATAGGTGAAGTTGTTCGCCATCGAGTTGACGTTGTCGGTGAGGTCCTTCCAGACGCCCGACACGCCGGGGACGCGCGCCTGGCCGCCCAGCCGTCCCTCGGTGCCGACCTCGCGGGCGACGCGGGTCACCTCGTCGGCGAAGGCGGACAGCTGGTCGACCATGGTGTTCATCGTGTCCTTGAGCTCCAGGATCTCGCCCTGGGCGTCCACGGTGATCTTCTTGGACAGGTTGCCCTGCGCCACGGCGGTGGAGACGACGGCGATCTGACGGATCTGGGACGTCAGGTTGTTGGCCATGAAGTTGACGTTGTCGGTGAGGTCCTTCCAGATGCCCGACACGCCGCGCACCTGCGCCTGGCCGCCCAGCCGTCCCTCGGTGCCGACCTCGCGGGCGACACGCGTGACCTCGGAGGCGAAGGACGACAGCTGGTCGACCATGGTGTTCATGGTGCTCTTGAGCTCGAGCATCTCGCCCTGGGCGTCGACGTCGATCTTGCGGGTGAAGTCGCCGTTGGCGACGGCGGTGGTGACCTGGGCGATGTTGCGCACCTGGTAGGTCAGGTTGTTGGCCATCGAGTTGACGTTGTCGGTGAGGTCCTTCCAGACGCCCGACACGCCCTTCACCTCGGCGCGGCCGCCCAGCTTGCCCTCGGTGCCCACCTCGCGGGCCACCCGGGTCACCTCGTCGGCGAACGCCGAGAGCTGGTCGACCATCGTGTTGAGGGTCTCCTTGAGCTCCAGGATCTCGCCCTGGGCGTCCACCGTGATCTTCTTGGACAGGTCGCCCTTGGCCACGGCGGTGGAGACGACGGCGATCTGCCGCACCTGTGAGGTCAGGTTGTTGGCCATGAAGTTGACGTTGTCGGTGAGGTCCTTCCAGACTCCCGACACGCCGCGCACCTGCGCCTGGCCGCCCAGCTTGCCCTCGGTGCCCACCTCGCGGGCCACTCGGGTGACCTCCTCGGCGAACGCCGAGAGCTGGTCGACCATCGTGTTGACGGTGTGCTTCAGCTCCAGCATCTCGCCGACCGCGTCGACGGTGACCTTGCGGCTCAGGTCGCCGCGGGCGACTCCGGTGGTCACCTCGGCGATGTCGCGGACCTGGGCGGAGACGCGGTCGGACATGGTGTTGACGGCCTCGGTGAGGTCGCGCCAGCTTCCCGACATGCCGCGCAGGTTGGCCCGGCCGCCCAGCTTGCCCTCGGTGCCGAGGTCGCGGGTGACCCGCGTCACCTCGGAGGTGAACAGCGAGAGCTGGTCGACCATGCCGTTGATGGCCTTGCCCAGGCGGCGTACCTCGCCCCGGGCCGCGCGGTCCACGTCGATCCGGCGGGACAGGTCGCCCTTGGCCACCGCGTCGATGACGTCGGCGGCGCCGCTGACCGGTGTCACGATGGCGTCGATGAGGTCATTGACCGAGCCCACGCTCTCCGCCCACGCGCCGACGCCCGGCCCGGGGCTCAGCCGTTCGTTGAAACGGCCCTCCTTGACGATCTCACGGCGCACCCGGGCCAGCTCGTTGGCCAGATGTTCGCGCCGGTCCGCGACCTCGTTGAGCAGCAGCCGGATCTCGCTGAGGATTCCCGGTGGGGCGTGGGAGACGCGGCGGCGGAAGTCGCCGTCTCGCCATGTGATGAGCGTCTCCAGGAAGGGAACGAGATCGGATTCGCGGTAGACCCGTTCGGTCCCGGCCAGCTCGGCGTTGGCGGGCGACATTTAGCCTCCTTTACCCCGACGGGGCTGACGCGACCAAGGCGTGGGGCCTCGTACGGCCTGTCCAGCCGCGGACTCCATGCCAGTCTGTCACGTTCCGTGGGGTGCGGGGCCCCCTTGCTTGACCCGAGGTCAGGCGGAAGTGTGGTAAGCACAATGGTGGTGACAACTACCCCTCGAGCCGTCCTGGCGGCGTCATTCACGCCGGGTGAGACGGCCGTACCCGAAGTGAAGCGGTTCACGCGTGAGGTGATGACGGCGTGGGCCGCGATGTCCGTGTACCCCGAGGCCGAGCGCCTGGTGGGCGAACTGGCCGCGGAGACGGCCGGCGCGCCCTTCGAGGTCGTGTGGCTCCACCACGGCGAGTCCATTCAGGTGGAGGTGCGGGAGAAGACGGACGGCCAGGACTTCGGGCCGCCGGCCGACGCCACCACATGGGGTGTCACGTTCACCTCGTCGTTGCGCACCCGCTGGGCCCGCCTGGAGCTTCCTGGCGGGGAGCCGGTGCAGAGCGACGAGTGGCTGCTCGAGGCCGCGCACGGCCCGGGCTGGCTGGGCTTCCTCGCGGACGCGAGCGATCTGCTCGCCGGCACGCTCAACCCGGAGATGGTCCCGGCGATCATCGCGCAGATCGTGGTGCCGCGCCTGGCGAGCTGGTGCGCCGTCTACACCGACCAGGACGGGCTGGGGGAGCTGCGGCCCGCCTACTTCTGGCACGCTGACGAGACCCAGATCGACACCATGCGCGACGAGCTGGAGGAGATCGCGCTGCCGGCGGACGACGACCCCGCCGTACTGCCGATGAGCGAATGGCAGGCGCTGGCCTACCCGCTGACCGCCCGGGGGCGGCGGCTCGGCGTGATGTGCCTGGGGCGGCGCGACCGCTTCCCCGACGAGGCCATGCAGATCGCCGAGGACCTCGGCCGGCGCGCGGCGCTCGCGCTCGACAACGCCCGCCTGTACGCGCAGCAGGCGGCGGCCAACCGGGCACTGCAGCGCAGCCTCCTGCCGCCCGACGAGCCCACGACCCCCGGGCTCGACTTCCACGTCATCTACGAGCCGGCCGGGGAGAACAACGAGGTCGGCGGCGACTTCTACGACCTGTTCCCGATCGCGGAGGGGGTCTGGCGCTTCGCGATCGGCGACGTCTGCGGCACCGGGCCCGAGGCCGCGGCGGTCACCGGGCTGGCCCGTCACACGCTCCGGCTGCTCGCCCGCGAGGGGTACGGCGTGGCCGCCGTCGTGGGCCGGCTCAACCAGGCCATCCTGGAAGAGGGGGAGCGCGCCCGCTTCCTGACGCTGCTGCACGGCCAGATCACGGTCGTGCCGGAGGGACTCGACATCCGCCTCGTCTCGGCCGGGCATCCGGAGGCCCTGCGGCTGCGGCCGAACGGCGTCGTCGAGGTCGTCGCCTCGCCGCAGTCGCTGCTCGGCGTGTTCCCCGAGGCGAAGTTCCAGGAGGACAACCTGCGGCTCACCCCCGGCGACGTGCTGCTGGGCGTGACCGACGGGGTGACCGAGCGCCGGTCGGGCAACCGGCTGCTCGACGACGACGGCGGGCTGGCCAAGCTGCTGGCGGAATGCGTCGATCTGTCCGCCCGTGCGGTGGCCGAGCGCATCCGCCGCGCCGTGCAGGACTTCGCGCCCGAGCCGAGCGCCGACGACCTGGCCATCCTCGTCCTCCGCGCGCCCTAGACGGCACCGAGCCCCGAGCCGGCCGCCGGCGTCCGGCTCACGGCCGGATCGGGAACCCCGGAATCATGGCGCCGGTGTCCCATGGCCCGAGTCGCTCCAGCGCCCGGGCCGCAACGTCATCACCATCACTGCGTCGGGCCGGGATCGGCCGCCCTGCCGGCCCCGGCCGAACGCGCCCACCGCCTGGAGCGGGCTCACCCGGGCAGGTGCGGGTGAGCACGCCACGACGTCACCCAGGGCTCCGCCCGAGCGTCTGCACGCTGTGGTGACTCAGCCGCCGCTACCGCGGGCGGCCAGGGCGCGGACGGCGAAGTCGATGGACGCCGCCATCTGGTGCACCCGCTCCTCCACCGTCGGCGTGCCCGGTCCGGCGTCGTACCGGTAGACGGACGCCTCCCTGCCGTGGTCCGCCAGAACCCGCACGTAGTGCTCGACCTGCCGGGCCGGGCAGCGCGGGTCGTTCGCCCCCGTGAGGATCAGCAGCGGCGCCTCCACCATGTCGGCATAGGTGATCGGGGAGGACGCGGCGTACCGCTCGGGCACCTCGGCGGGGGAGCCGCCCAGCAGCGCCCGGTGCGCCGCGCGCAGGCATTCGGCCTCGTCCTCGTACGCCGCCGCGTGGTCGGCGATGGGCACGGCGGCGATCCCCGCCGTCCACGACTTCGGCTGCGTGCCCAGCGCCAGCAGGGTCAGGTAACCGCCCCACGCCGTGCCCGCGAGCACGAGGCGGTCGGGGTCGGCGATGCCGCGCTCCACCGCCCACTCGCGCACCGCCGCCACGTCGGCCAGCTCGATGTGGCCGACCTCGCCGCGCAGGGCGTCGCGCCAGGCCGAGCCGTACCCGGCCGATCCCCGGTGGTTCACCCGGATCACCGCGAAACCGCTGTCGACCCACGCCGCGACCTGCGGCTGGAACGAGTCGTCGTCCTGGCCGCCCGGGCCGCCGCCGAACCCCGGCAGTGTGCTGCGCAGGAGGAACACCGTCGGGTACGGCGCGGCCCCCCGCTCCGGCCGGGAGACGAGGGCGTGGATGCGCCCGCCCGGGCCCTCCACGTCGATGTCCTCGAGCGGCACGGATGGCGGAGGCGTGCGCCCGGCGCTGAAGACGACGTGGCCGTTGCTCGACTTGACGACCGGTGGGTGGGCGGCGCTCGACCAGGCGTACTCGACGGTGCCGTCGGGGCGCGGCGCGGCCGCCTCGATCACCCCGTGCGGGCTCTCGATCGGGGTGAGGCCGCCTCCGGCGAGGTCGTAGCGGAGCAGTTCCGTGCGTCCCCGCTGGTTGTGGATGATGAGCAGCGCCCGGCCGTCGTCGTACCAGTCCGCGGAGATCTCGCCGCGCACCCGCAGCCAGATCTCCCGCTGCTCGCCGGTCACCGGGTCCCACACGAGCGGTTCGCGGCGGCCCCGGCGTTCGTGCAGGACGAGCAGGCGCCGATCGCCGGGGACGGGGGCGAACCTGCCGCCGGTCACGCCCCTGCCCGGTCCGTCGTTCAGTTCGGCGACCGTCGAGCCGTTCGCCCTGATCACCCGTACGGCCGGGTGCAGGACGTCGCCGTGCTCGCTGTGGTTGACGGCAATGAGCGAGCCGTCGAGCGACATGTCCGCGACCGCGGCGTACTCGTCGTGGCGATGCAGCGTGACCGGCTCGTTGCCGGGCCTGGCCAGCAGGATCTCGAAGCCGTCGCGGGAGGAGCGGCCGACGGCCGCGGCGCCGTCCGAGGCGAGCGCGAGCCCGCAGGGGTGGCCGGGCGGCATGGCCAGGGGCACGTCAGGGCCGCCCTGGAACGGCTGGCGCGACCACACGCCGTGCCCGTCGTCGCGCCCGTCGCCGTCGGCGTCGCCGTGCATGTCGCCGAACCACCAGATCCACTGGCCGGTGGGGTCGATCGCGCCATATCGGGTGCCGTGGGGGCGGTCGGTGACCTGGCGGGTCTGGCCGCTCGACCGGTCCCAGGCGTAGATCTCCCAGGAGCCGGAGGCGTTGCCGCGGTAGACGGCACGCTGCGGCGCCTGGCGCGCCCACGTCGGCAGGGTCACCCGCGGTGCCCGGAACCTGGCCTGCCAGCGTTCCTCGGCCTTCATGCCGGCCCTCCCCTGCGCTCCTACGGGGTCGGGTTCAGTATGTCCCGCCAGACGCGACAATGCCTGACAAACAGGCGATGTCGGGCCACGAGTTCGGACGGCGCACCGGTCAGGACAGGTCCAGGCCGGCGAGCTGGGCGCGGCTGGCCACGTTGAGCTTCGGAAACGCCCGATAGAGGTGGTAGCTGACGGTCTTCGGGCTGAGGAACAACTGCGCGCCGATCTCCCGGTTGGTCAGGCCCTTGGCGGCCAGCCGCACGATCTGCAGCTCCTGCGGGGACAGCGCAGGCAGCGCTTCCGTGCGCGCCGCCGGAGAGCTGGTGTCACCGGTGGCGCGCAGCTCGGTGCGGGCGCGCTCGGCCCACGGGCGGGCGCCCAGCCGCTCGAAGGTCTCCCACGCCGCCCGCAGGTGCGGCCGGGCGCTGCCCTTGTCGCGCTCCCTGCGCAGGCGCTCCCCGAAGGCGAGCCTGGTGCGGGCCGCCTCCCAGGGACGGCCGCTGCCGGCGTGGAGCCGTACGGCCGCGCCGAAGTCCTCGTGCGCCCGCTCCCAGTCGGTCTCGAGCAGGGCGCGGCAGCGGTGCAGGACGGCCAGCGCCCAGTCCTGCCCCGAGGCCGTCGCCCACTCCTCGAACCGGCGCAGCGGCTCGCGCGCGGGCAGCCCGAGCCGTACGGCCGCCTCGATCTGGTCGGGTGCGAAGTAGACGGCCTGGATCTGGTGGCGCACCGGGCCGGTCACGGCGGCGTCGAGCCGGTCGAGAGCCTCGGCGAACCGGCCCTGGCCGAGGTCGAGCAGGGCCAGCGCCCATTCGGCCCACGCCAGGCCGTTGACGATGTGATTGGCGTCGAAGCGGTCGCGCGAGCGGGCGGCCAGCTCGGCGCATCGGTCCGCCTCCCCGCGTACGCCCGCCAGCCACGCCAGCGTGCCCTCCAGGTAGCCCGCACGGTTGCGCTGCCCGGTGTCGGAGGTGAGCCGCAGGCCCTCGGCCGCGGTGGCCTCGGCGTCCCTGAACCTGCCCAGATACAGCTCGGCGGCGGCGAGCGTGACGTGGACCAGGGGGAGTTTGCCGATGTCGCCGGCGGCCCGGCACTCCGCGGCCATGGCGGCCGAGATGTCGTGCCCGGTCCTGAAGTCGCCGACGAGCGGGGCGACGAAGGCCGCGTTGATCCGGAACGTGTGCGCGCCGGAGGCGATCCGGGCGCCCCTGGCGACCATGTCGCGCATGATGGGCAGCCCCTCCGCCGGTCCCTGCCGCAGCAGCACGGCCGCGCCGGTCACGGCCTGGACGGCGGGGTCGAGGCCGTCCTCCGGACGCAGGCCCAGCTCATGGAGGCGCTCGGCCGCCTCGGCGACCCTGGCAGGATCGCCGAGCTGCCAGGCGTTGCGTGCGGCGTCGGTCAGCATGAGCCCGGCCGCGATCCGGTCCTGCCGCGCCTGCCCGCCGGAGCCCTCCGCATCCGCCGCCGCGAGTGCCGTCAGCTCTTCCGCGCCCGACATCAGCAGGTCGTGGGCCAGGTGCGGGGCGCCCTCGTCGAATGCGATCCTGGCCCGCAGGTCGCACAGCCGCGCGCGGGAACGCGGGTCGGTGACCAGCGCGGCGGCCCGCTCGACCAGCTCCTTGGCCCGGACGGCCTGGCCCGCGTCGGCGGCGGCGACGGCGGCCTCGGTCAGCCGCCCCGCCCTGAGCGCGTGGTCCTCGGTGAGCTCGGCGGCCCGTTCCAGCGCGGCGCAGGCCCCGGCGTTGCCGTCGCGCTCCCGGGCACGCCGGGCGGCCTGCTCCAGTGCCAGCGCCGCCGTCTCGTCGGGGCCGGTGGCGGCGGCGGCCAGGTGCCAGGCCCGCCGGTCCGGCTGATGCTCGAGCAGCCGCGCCAGGATCGCGTGGACCTCAAGCCGCAGATCGTAGGTGCCGTGCCGGAAGGCCGCCGCGCGCATGAGGGGGTGGGTGAAGGCCACCCGCCCGCCGTCGATCCTGACCAGGCCGGACTTCTCGGCCACGCCCAGCGCGGCGGGCGTGATCCCGAGCTCCCGGCCCGCCCGTACGATCACGTCCAGGTCGCCGCCGTCGGTCAGCGCGGTGACCAGCAGCGCCTTCTGGGCGTCCGGGGGAAGCCCGGCGATGCGGACGGCGTACGCCTGCTGGATACGGGCGGGCAGCGGCAGCGGGCTCCTGTCGTAGGCGGGCAGGTCCGTACGCGGGAGTTCGAGCAGGGCGAGCGGGTTGCCGCAGCTCTCCTCGATGACGCGGTCGCGCGTGCCGGGGGCGAGCCCGGGGGCCGCGTGGGCGAGCAGGGCGGCGGCGCTGCCCTCGTCGATGCCCGACAGCCGGTGCTCGGGCAGGCCCGAGGGGTCGAAGCCGTCGCGTGCGGCGAAAATTATGACGATGCTCTCGGCGTGCAGCCGGTGGGCCGCGAACCGCAGCGCCTGCGCCGACTCCTGGTCGAGCCACTGCGCGTCGTCGACCAGGCACAGCAGCGGGCCGCCCTCGGCCAGCTCGGCCAGCAGCGACAGCACGGCCAGGCCCACCAGGAGCCGGTTGGTCACCGGGGCCAGGCCGAAGGCGCCGCGCAGGGCGGCCGCCTGCGGCTCGGGCAGCGTGTCCAGCCGGTCGAGCCCGTGCCCGAGCAGCAGGTGGAGCGAGGCGAACGGGATCTCCGCCTCGGTCTCGACGCCGACGCCGCGCAGCACGCGCATGTCGCGGGCGCGTTCCCCGGCGTAGGTCAGCAGCGACGTCTTGCCGATGCCCGGATCGCCCCCGACCACGAGCACGCCGGAGCGTCCGGCACGCGCCCGGTCGAGCAGGCCGTCGATCACCGCTTGATCCGTCGCACGCCCCCACAGCACCCCGGCATCCTAGTGTCGCGACCGACGAGATTCGCCCGGACGGAGCGGTGACCAGAGTGGTGCATCGCAAGGCGGAGGAGGAGCTCGTAGCGGAGCTACGAGCGACCTTCCCGGGCCCCGCGGAAAGTCCGAGCTTGCGAGGAGTTTTCGTGGGTGGGGCGACAACGTAGCGAGGTGCCGCTCTGGGCGACGCGACGGGGCGAAGATCGGAGGGAGGGGCACTGGTCATGTGTCCGATACCGCCCGGACATCGCGATTCCTAGCGTTCTCAGGGTGAACACCACCCAAGCGGTCGATCTCATCGGGGTCACCAAACACTACGCACACGGCGTCACGGCGCTGGACGACGTCACGATCGGCTTCGGCGCCGGAACGTTCACGGCCGTGATGGGGCCCTCGGGGTCGGGCAAGTCGACGCTGCTGCAGTGCGCGGCCGGGCTGGACCGGCCCAGCGTGGGCCGGGTGGTCGTGGACGGCCGCGACCTGGCCGCACTGGGCGACCGGAAGCTGACCTTGCTGCGCAGGGACCGGATCGGCTTCGTGTTCCAATCGTTCAACTTGCTGCCCTCGCTCACCGCGGAGCAGAACGTCGGCCTGCCGCTGCGGCTCGCCGGGCGGCGCCCCGACCGGGAACTGGTGCGGCAGAGCCTGGGCGCCGTGGGCCTGGCCGAGCGCGCCGGGCACCGGCCCGCCGAGATGTCGGGCGGTCAGCAGCAGCGGGTGGCCATCGCGCGGGCGCTGGTCACCCGCCCCGCCGTGCTCTTCGCCGACGAGCCGACCGGCGCCCTTGACGCCAACACCAGCCGCGACGTGCTGCGCCTGATGCGCACGCTGGTGGACCGGCAGGCCCAGACCATCGTCATGGTCACCCACGACCCCGTGGCGGCCTCGTACGCCGACCGGGTCGTGTTCCTGGCCGACGGCCGCGTGTACGGCGAGCTGCATGAGCCCACCGCCGAGCTGGTCGCCACCCGGATGCTGCAGCTGGAGGCGTCGTGCTGAGGATCGCCTGGTCCACGCTGCGTACGCGCTGGATCTCTTTCGCGGGCACCTTCGCCGCGCTGGCGCTGGGCGCCGCGTTGATCGCCGCGCTCGGTCAGGTGCTGGCCTCCAGCGTCACGTCGCCGCCGCGGGGGCCGCAGCGGTACGCCGCCGCGCCCGTCGTGGTCGTGCCCGACGGGAGACTCACCGTGGACACCTGGCGGGGCGGCAGCAGCGCGCCCCTGGCCGAGCCGCGCGGTCTCGGGGACGACCTGGTCGCCCGACTCCCCGGCGCGGTGGTGGACCGGGTCTTCCCCGCGCGGCTCTCGGACGGGCCTGCGGCGGTGGGCAGGCCGTGGTCGGCCGCCCGCACCGCTCCGCAGACGCTCGTCGCGGGCCGCGCGCCCTCGGGGGACGGCGAGATCGCGATCAGCGCCGGGACCCAGCCCGGGCGGCGCCGGGTGTCCGCCGCGGCGCGGGCGCTGGTCGGGACGCGGGCGCCCGTGGTCACCGCGACCGGGATCGAGACATACCGGGTGGTGGGCGTCACGACGGCGGGGCCGCAGCCCACCGTGTTCTTCTCCGACGCGCACGCCGCCCGGCTGTCGCCGCGGGTGGACGCGCTCGCGCTGTGGCGGCCGGCCGCCGAGGTGACGAAGGCGGTGGCGGGGGCGGCGCGGGTGCTGACCGGGCAGGACCGGGCGCTGGCCGATCCCTCCCGTGAGGCCGACGAGCGGGCGCGCAACAACGCCGACACGATCGTGGGCATCGCCGCCGGGTTCGCGGCCTTCATCGCGATCTTCGTGGTCTCGTCCACGTTCGCGTTCGCGGTGGGGCAGCGGCGGCGGGAGTTCGCCCTGCTGCGGACCATCGGCGCGACCGCGGGCCAGGTCAGGCGGATGATGTACGGCGAGGCCGCCCTCGTCGCGGTGGCCGCCTCCGCGGTCGGCGCGTTCCTCGGCCCCCTGGCCACCCGGCCGATCCTCGACCGGCTGGCGGCGCTCGGGATGGCGCCGGAGTGGCTGACGCCGTCACGGTCGTCCGCGCCCGCCTGGGTGGCCTTCGGCACCGGAGTGCTGGTCGCCCTGGCCGGCGTGGCCGTGGCCGCGCGACGGGCCGGGCGGGTGCGGCCCGCCGAGGCGCTGCGCGAGGCGGCGGTGGAAACCCGCGCGATGACGTGGGGCCGGTGGATCGCCGGGCTGGGCCTGCTGGGCACGGCGCTGGTCAGCATGGCGGTGAACGCCATCGGCGATCCGGGGTCGGCCACGAACAACAAGACCTTCATGCCGATCGTCATGCTGCTCATCGCCGCGCTGGGCCTGCTCGCGCCGGTCTTCGTGCGGCCCGTCGCCCGCCTGCTCGTCGCGCCGCTGGAGCGGCTGCGCGGCGCCGGCGGAGTCGTGGTCGCGGGCGGGACGGCGGCGTCGGCCGGGCGCACCGCCGCCACGGCCGCGCCCGTCATGGTCACCGTGGCGCTGGCGGCCTCGCTGCTGGGCGGGGCGGCGATGACCGACGCCGCCAAGTCGGCGCTGCAGACCCGGCCGGTGCGCGCCGGCTACCTGGTGCTCCCCGACGGGGACGCCGGACTGGACCGGCAGCTCGTCCAGCGGCTGCGGGCCATCCCCGGCGTCGACGTCGCCACCGAGACCGAGACCAGCGTGTACACGCTCGAAGGCGACACCCAGCTCATCCGCAGGCCCGCCCAGGCCGTCGAGCCGGGCACGCTGTCCACGGCGCTGTCGGTCCCGCTGGTCGCCGGATCGGCGGCCGGGCTGCGCGACGACACGATCGTCGTCTCCCGGACCTGGGAGCTGAGCCTGGGACAGCGGGTGCGCATGTGGCGCGCCGACGGCAGCCCGGTCACGCTGACGGTGACCGGCGTGCTCGGGGACGATTCGCCCGCCGACGCCTATGTCACGCCCGCCCACGCCTTCTCCGCCCTGCCCTCCGTCGCGTACGTGACGCCGCGCCCGGGGGTGGCCACCCCGGCCGTACGCGCCGCGCTGGAGCAGGCCGTACGCGGCCACAACGCCCGCGCGGTGAGCAGGGCCGAGTGGGTGCGGGAGTCCGGCGACCGGCGGGCCTCGGCCAGCCGGCTCGGCCTGCTGGCCGTGCTGGGGATCATGCTCTGCTACACCGTGATCGCGCTGGTCAACACGCTGCTGATGGCGGCCTCCGACCGGGCGGCGGAGCGGGGCGGCCTGCGGCTGCTGGGCGCGACACGGGCGCAGGTGCTGCGATACGTCGTGGCCGAGGCGCTGGCGGTGGTGGCGGTCGGAGTGGTGCTGGGGTTCGCGGCCACGGCGCTCGGCCTGCTGGGGCTGGAGGCGGCCCTGCTGCGCCTGGCCGGGCTGTTCGCCTTCGACGTGCCGTGGCAGCCGGTCGCCGCCGTGATCGCGATCTGCTTCCTGCTGGGGGCGGTCGCGGCGGTCGCCCCCGCGATCCGCACCAAAGGCGTGGCGATCCCGCGCTCGTGACGGCGGCCGATCCTCCCGGTTCGCTCGCCGGCCTCGACGAGGGTCACCGCTTCACCCCGTGCATCCCTTCGCCGGCCGGCGTTCGGCTCACCGTGCTAGCTGATGCTCCGGAGTGCGGGCCACATCGAGGTCCACGGCGCCTTCAGGCCGCTGCACACCGAGACGGCCTTGCCGCGCTCCCCGTTCGGGATGCCGAGGCCGTTGTCGATCCGGGCCACGTCGTGGCAGCCGACGAAGAAGCTGCTCCAGTCGGCCGGCCGCCAGTCGCCGACGTGCACGACGACTGTTCGCGGGGCCAGGAGCGTCTCAGCGGGTGAGAGCGGTCCATCGGGTGATGTGGAAGGACGCGGTCACCGGCATGGGGCCGGGCAGCGCGGCGATCTTCGCGGCCAGTTCCCCCGGGTGGGTGTGCCAGGCGCTCGGGCCCATGCCGACCACCGCCTCGATCTCATCGTGGCCGAGCGAGAGCGTGATCTCCTCCGTCTCCTCCGCGACGCGGGCGAACCGGCCGCCCAGGGTGTCCTCCAGGCGGCGGTCCTTGTCCTCGTCCACGGTGAGCAGGCCGAGACGCTCGACGAGCGGGCTCAGGTGGCCGGGGCCGGGCGTGACGACGACCAGGGAGCCGCCGGGCCGCAGCACGCGGGCGAACTCCTCCGCGTTGCGCGGCGCGAAGACGTTGAGCAGCACGTCCACGCGGTGGTCGCCGACGGGGATCGGCCGCCACACGTCCGCCACCACCGCGCCGATGCGGGGGTGCGCGCGGGCGGCCCGTTTCAGCGCGTGCTTGGACACGTCGAGCGCGATGCCCACCGCGTCGCGGCCGAGCGCGGCGGCCAGGTAGTAGCCGGTGCCCGCGCCGGCGTCGGCGACCACGGCGGCGCCCTCGCACATCCGGGCGAGGCGGCAGGCCAGCGGGGCGTAGTGGCCCGCCTCCAGGAAGCGCGCCCGCGCGGCCACCATGGCGGGCGTGTCGGCCGTGCCGGCCGGGCGGGTGAGCATGTTCACATACCCCTGCCGCGCCACGTCGAAGGAGTGGCCGCGCTCGCATCTGACCGACCCCTCGGCCAAGTGGATCGCCGTACGGCAGGCCGGGCAGACGAGGTGGTCGATGACGTCGGCGAGCACCCGTCCATCATCCACCCCGCGCGGGACTGCGAACCGGCGGCAAGTCGCCTGCAGGAGTACGGCAAGCCGGCGGAGGTTCCATGAACGCGCAAGGAACTTCTCGAAGGGGGAGACCGCGATGACCCGCACCCGCCGCCGCTGCCCGCGCTGCCGTACCGAACTCGACGAGGGCCCGATCCTCTACCGCTGCGCCCGCTGCGAGCGCGCCGTCTACGCGGCCGACCTCGACGTCGACTACACGCCCGTCCCTGCCGCCCGCTGACGCCCGCATTCTTTCTTCTATCGTGGTGCGATGTCGCATGAGCCGAGAACCGTCGCCGGTGTCGAGATCGTCCCGCTGTGCGATGCCGTGGGTCCCATGAAGGAACCGGTCCGCAAGCCGCTGCCCGAGATGTTCGCCGGTGCGACGTTCGCGCCCGGTGAGGAGTGGGTGCTGCACTTCCACTGCTTCCTGGTGCGGGCGGCCGGCCGTACGGTCCTGGTGGACGCCGGGATCGGCGGCGCCGGCTCGCCCGCGACCTGGGCGCCTCTGCCCGGCCGCCTCATGGAGGAACTGGCCGCCGCCGGGACCGCTCCCGCCGACGTGGACGTCGTCGTGCTGACCCACCTGCACAGCGACCACGTGGGCGGCGCGCTCGTGGACGGCGCTCCCGCCTTTCCGAACGCCCGCCACGTGGTGCAGCGGGCGGAGGTCGAGTGGGCCGCCGGCCCGGTGCGGGAGCTGATCCTCGATCCCCTGCGCGACCTGCTCGATGTCATCGACGGCGACGCGGAACCCGTGCCCGGCGTCCGGGTGCTGCACGCGCCCGGCCACACGCCCGGACACCAGTGCGTCGAGGCGGGAGACGTCGTCATGAGCGGCGACTGCCTGCACCATCCCGTCCAGCTGGCCGATCCGGCGATCCGCTACGTGTACGACGAGGACCCCGGCCTCGCCGTACGGACGCGCAAGGACATCCTCGCCCGGGCCGCCGTCCTCGCCCCCTCCCACTTCCCCGAGCCCTTCGTGCACATGAGGTAATCAGACGGTCGCTCTTCGCTCATGCCCTTGTTAAGCTCTTGGCTATGGGTGCACAACGTACGTACGCTCTGGTCGTGGGTGCCAAGGAGGAGCGCATCAACCTGCGCGTGGACGCGGAGACCAAGCGGCTGCTGGAGAACGCGAGCGAGGTGGCCGGGGACACCGTCTCATCGTTCGTCCTCGGTGCGGCTACCACGGCCGCCCGCGAGTTGCTGGCAGATCGAACGGTTTTCCGGCTTGCCGAGGAGCAGTGGCAGGCCTTCGACGCGGCCCTGTCCCAGGAGTCTCGCGACGTGCCGGGGCTTGCCGATCTCATGAGGACCCCGACGATCTTGGATGAGAACCCGTGAAGCTGTCCTCGGTGTCCCCTCTCACCGGGGACGACGACCTCGACGGCTTCGACTGCGGTTCTCCCGCCCAGAGCGATTGGCTGACGCGCCATGCGCTACAGGCGCACGCGAGTGGAGGATGTCGCGTCTACGTCGCGCGCGACATCAGGGCCGGCAGGGTTGCGGGTTACTACGCACTCGCGGCCGGGAGCGTCGGTCCGGCCGCGGCTCCAGCACGGCTGCTCAAGGGGGCCGGACGTCACGATCAGCCCGTGGTCATCCTGGCTCGGCTGGGTGTGGACAGAGGCGCGCAGGGCATCGGGCTGGGACGGGCACTCGTGGTGGACGCTTTCCGGAGAGTGGCGCGGGTGGCCGACCAGATCGGTGTTCGAGCCGTGCTCATCCACTGTGAGAACGAGACGGCGCGGGCCTTCTATCTGCGGCTCGCCGCGTTCGAGCAGAGCCCGAGCGATCCTCTGCACCTCCTCCTGCTGATGAAGGACCTGCGGAGGGCGCTTCCGGGCGGCGCTTCGGACGGTGTGATCGGTACGATCCCGGGTTTCCCGGAAGCGGTGGACGTGGAGAGCCGGCGCGACAGCCGGCGCTGAATCTGCTCCGACGCAGGCGGGGCTGTCTGGTCAGGCGGGGGCCGGGGCGAGGGTGGGGCGAAGGGCGGCGCGGCGGCGGGCGCGGGCGCGATAGCGGATCACCTGTACGGCGCCGAGCAGCCAGATCGGATACTGCACGGCGAACGCCCAGCGGAAGTCGCCCTGCAGGTCCATGACGATCCCGACGAGCGCGATCAAAGACATCGAGGCGGCGAAACCGCCGCCGTTGACGATGCCGGTCGCCACGCCGATGCGCTCGGCCGGGTTGAAGGTGCGGGCGTAGTCGAAGCCGACCATCGAGCCGGGGCCGTTCGTGGCGAGGGCCAGCATGAGCAGCCCCAGTGTCCACAGCGGGGCGGGACCGGGCCACAGGAGGACGAGCGTCCACGCGCCGGCCGTGGCGGCGATGACCGTGAGCACCATCCGGGAACGGCGCAGCGGGAAGCGTCCGGCGAGGTGGCCGAGCAGCGGCCCGCAGCCCATCGCGAGCAGCGTCAGCGTGGTCAGCAGCACGCCGGCCGTACGCGGGGACAGGCCCTGGCCCTGCACCAGGAAGGGATAGCCCCACAGGATCGTGAAGGCCGCGGACGAGCACTGGGTGGCGGCGTGGGTCCACATCCCGAGGCGGGTGCCCGGCTCCGCCCAGGCCGCCCGCACGCCGAGCGCCGTGGGCGCGCGTTCCGGCCGCCGGTCGCGCAGGAAGAGGCCGACGGCGGCCAGCGCCACGACCCCGAGGCCCGCCGCCCACAGGAACGTCGGCGTCCATCCGTACGCGTGCAGCGAGGTGATCAGCGGCACGGCCGACACGACCGCGCCGAACTGGCCGAGGATGCCGGTGAGCTGGACGATCAGCGGGTTGCGGCGGGGCGGGAACCAGACGGTGACCACCCGGATCACGCTGATGAACGTCATCGCGTCGCCGCAGCCGACCAGCACCCTTCCGGCGACGGCGGCCCCCAGGCCGGTGGCGACGGCGAACAGGAGCTGGCCGAGGGCCATGACCGTCGCGCCGGCGAGCAGCATGCGCTTGGAACCGAGGCGGTCGACCAGGACGCCGACAGGGATCTGCATGGCCGCGTAGACGAGCAGTTGCAGCATGGCGAGGGTGGACAGCGCCGCCGACCCGACCCCGAACCTCGTCGCCGCGTCGATCCCCGTCACGCCGAGCGACTGGCGGTGGAAGACCGCGACCATGTACGCGAGCACACCGGCGGTCCAGTAGATCAGGGGTTTGCGACTGTTCTCACCCGTATGCACCACGTAGACGAATTTTACCGTTATGTGCTTCTTGCCCCTTGCGTGGCCCCCACCACCCCAGTGCCGGAAAGGCGTCGGGTGACGATCGCCACGACCTGCTTCACGAACCCGACATCGCCTGACCCGCAGGATTCGCGCTGTGGTCATAGCGCTGCTGGGCCGCGACGACCTCCGGGGTGTGCGCCGAAATCCAGCGGACCAGTTGGGCGAACGGGCGGGACAGGCCCTGGCCCAGCTCGGTCAGCTCATAGCTGACCTGCGGCGGGGTGGTCGGCTCCACGGTGCGCGCCACCAGCCCGTCACGGACCAGGATCCGCAGTTTGGCGGAGAGCATCTTCTCGCTGATGCCCTCGATGCGCCGGCGCAACTCGAAAAAGCGCATCGGCCCAGGCGCCAGGGCGGCCAGGATCAGCGGCACCCACCGTCCGGTGACATGTTCCATCACCTCCCGCCCGGGGCAGTCGCTGTGAAACGTGTCACTGATCCACCGCGCGTCGCTCTCATCCACGTGCCCACCTACTGCGGTCTCTGGGGCTTACCTCACGGTACGTACTTACAAAGAGTAAGCCCACAACCTAGTGTCTCCCGCGTCTTCGTACGGTGAGTCAGGAGAGACAGATGAACAGCACGCAGGTGGCGCTTGTCAGCGGGGCCGGCCGGGGAATCGGGGCCGCGACCGCGCGCGAGTTGGGCCGGCTCGGCTACCACGTGATCGTCAACTATCTGCGCGACGCCGAGTCCGCGGAGCTGGTGGTCGAGCAGATCGGCGCCGCGCAGGCGATCCAGGCCGACGTGACCGACGAGGCCCAGGTCGCCGCGCTGGTGGACCGGGTGGTCGGCGAGCACGGGCGGATCGACGTGCTGGTGGGCAACGCCCACACCGCGGTGCCGCCCTTCGGCCCTCTGGAGCATGTGCCGTGGGAGGCGTTCGCGGCCAAGGTGAGCGGTGAACTGGCCGGCGTCTACCACCTGACCCGGCGGGTGTTGCCGGTCATGCGCCGACGGCGGTCCGGCCGGATCGTCTACGTCTCCGCCACGGCCGCCGAGCTGATCATCGGCAGCGCCGCCCACTCCACCGCCAAGGCCGCCGTGAACGCCTTCGCCCTGCAGGTCGCCGGCGAGGCCATAGCGGACGGCATCACCGTCAACGCGGTCGCCCCTGGCGCGGTCGGTACCGATGCCACCGCGGGGGTGTTCACCGATGGCATCCGGCGCCACTTCGGCGACCGATCGGTGACCGGCACGATGCTGCGGCCGCAGGACCTGGCTCGCCCGATCGCCGCGCTCGTGGACGGCGCATTCTCCACGGTCACCGGCCAGGTGATCCGCGTCGACGGCGGATACCCGCTGCTGAGCCAGGTGCTGGACGGCCTGCCGGCCCACTTCCCCGCGGCTTCGTGAGCCTCGGAACAGAGAGTGCGGCTCGAGCCCTAAGGTGACAAGCCGACCAGGGCACGCAGCTCGGGGGATGCGCTGATGAGGTGGGCATACTCGCCTCCGAGCTCCGCCGGCCCGACCGGAACGGCGCCGGTGTCATGAACACCGGCGCCGTTACGGCGCACGGGCCGCAGCGACGGGCCGGAGCGTCAGACGAGGGCGGGGACCCGCTCTTCCGGGGCCTCCTCGGGCTCGTCGTCGCCGTGGGACAACCGCGGCAGCCAGTCGAGCCAGCGCGGCAGATACCAGTTCCAGCCGCCGAGCAGCTTCATCGTGGCGGGCAGCAGCACCGCGCGGACGACGGTGGCGTCGATGAGCACGGCCGCCGCCAGGCCGATGCCCAGTTGCATGAACGTCAGCAGCGACAGCGTGGCGAACGTCGCGAAGACCGCCACCATGATGAGCGCGGCGCTGGTCACCACGGCCGCCGTGCTCCTGATCCCGAACGAGACGGCGTCCTCGGTGCTCATGCCCCTGTCGTAGGCCTCCCTGATCCGGCTGAGGATGAAGACGTGGTAGTCCATCGACAGCCCGAAGAGGATCACGAACAGGAACAGCGGCAGCCAGTTGGTGATCGTCCCGGTGGAGTGGAAGCCCAGCAGGCTCTCGCCGTACCCCTTCTGGAAGACCAGCACGAGCACGCCGTACGCGGCGGCGACGGACAGCAGGTTGAGCACGATGGCCTTGACCGCCACGACGAGTGAGCGGAACGAGACCAGCAGCAGCACGAACGCCAGCAGCAGCACGAACCCGAACACCAGCGGGATGCGCCGCATGAGCTGCTCGTTGAAGTCCATCGAGCCGGCCGTGTTGCCGGTGACGTGGGCGCCGGGCAGCGTGGCGGGGACGACCTTCTCCCGCAGGGTGCGGATCGCGTGCTCGGAGACCTCGTCCGCGCCGGTGCCCTTGACGCCGATGCTGATCTTGGCCACCGTCTTGTCCGGGTTGACGGCGACGGCGAAGGGCTCGTTGGCCTCGCCCGTGGCGAGCGCCCGCCGCCTGAAGTCCTCGATCTTCCCGGTGAACGCCGGCGTCGTCACGTCGGCCGCCTTCACCACGATCACCGCCGGTTCGTTGCCGCCGGGGAACGCCTTGTCGATCCGCTTGAACGTCTCGGCGATCTGGTAGTCGCCCTGGAGGTCGTCGATGGTCTGGGCGCCGGTCTTCAGGCCGAAGGCCGGGACGGCCAGGGCGGCGAGCAGACCGCCGGCGAGGACGACCGAGATCAGCGGGTGCCGCAGCACCGGCCTCATGATCGCGCCCCACACCCGGCTCTGGCCGCCGCGCACGCCGAGGACGCGCCGCCAGGTGAGCCGGCCGCCGGTGAGGACGCGCGCCGTGCCGTGGATCAGGCGGGCGTCGATCTTGTCGCCGATCAGCGAGAGCAGCGCGGGCAGCACGGTCAGCGAGCCGACGACGGCCGTGAGCACCACGAGGATCGTGCCCTCGGCGAAGCCCATGAAGATCCCGTTGCCGGTGAGGAACATGCCCGCCATGGCCACGATGACGGTGATGCCGGAGATGAGCACGGCGCGTCCCGACGTGGCCGCCGCGATCTCGATGGACCGCTTCTTGTCGCGGCCCTTCGCCCGTTCCTCCCTCGCTCTCATGATGAAGAAGAGGCTGTAGTCCACCCCGACGGCGAGGCCGATCAGCAGCATGACGTTGCTCGTCGCCGAGTCGACGTGCAGGAGATGGCTGGTGAGGGCCAGCAGGCCGGTGGCCGCGAAGATCGCCGTCATCGCCAGCGCGACCGGGACGACCGCCGCCAGCAGCGCGCCGAACGCGGCGAGCAGGATCCCGAGCGTGATCGGCAGCGAGAGCTGCTCGGCGCGGACGAAGTCCTCGTCGATCGCCTCGCCGATCAGCTTCGCCGAGCTGGCCGCGCCCGCCTCCTCCACGCGAAGGCCGGGGTGCGCCCCCTGCACCCTGGCCACCGCGTCGAGCACCGGCTGGATCCGCTCCTCCGCCGTGCCGCCGTCGCCCTTCATGTCGAACTGCACCAGCGTCGTGCGCCGGTCCTGCGTCACCGGCGAGGGCTTCTCGTCGTACGGCGTGCGCACGTGCTCGACCCGGCCGGTGGCCTCGACGGCCCTCTTGACGTCCTCGACCGCCCGGCGGAAGGCCGGGTCCGTCACCGTCAGCGTCCCCGTGCGGGCCTGGACCAGCACGACCTCGCCGGCGACGTCCGGGAAGCGCGCGCCGTCGAGGATCTGCTCGGCCTGGCGCGAGTCGCCGTTCGCGGACTCGTAGCCGCGCATCTCCGCCGTGCCCACGGCGTTGCCCGCGACCGTCGCGACGGCGACGAAAGCGACCCAGACGAGCAGCGCCCACCACCGATGACGTGCGCTCCAGCCGCCGATGGTGGCGGCGATGTTCCTGCGGCGTCCCATGACCTCCCCTTTTCCGTCCGCTTCGACGGTAGGGAGCGATCACGGGCGGGGCATCGGACGTGCAGACCAGATCGCGCGTACTGCCCGGGGCGTACGCCCTCCTCCGCGCGATGTAGGGGACATCCCCTACTGGGGATTCGCACTCCCGGAGGCCGGGCCGGTGGCGAAGGTGTTGACCTTGAGCTCACTCCAGCTACCAGACTCCTGACTGTTTCGGTCGAAGGGAGCACGACATGGCACAGGTGAACCTCGCCCTCGGAGCGATGGGCTTCGGCAGCCAGGTGGACAAGCGGACCGCGTTCGACCTGCTGGACCGCTTCGTCGACGGGGGCGGCACACTGATCGACACCGCGAACTGCTACGCGTTCTGGTCCGACCCGGACGGCGCCGGCGGGCACAGCGAGAACGTGATCGGTGAATGGCTGGCCACGCGTCCCGGCCTCCGTGACCGCGTGCGCCTCAGCACGAAGGCGGGCGCGCAGCCGGTTGGCGGCGGACAGTGGCCCGCCAACCGGGAGGGGCTGTCGGCCACCGCGATCAAGACGGCGGCCGAGGACAGCCTCCGCCGCCTGCGCACCGATCACGTCGAGCTGTTCTGGACGCACATGGAGGATCGGTCGGTCTCGCTGGAGGAGACCGCCCACGCGCTGGCGCTGCTCGTCGAGTCGGGAACGGCCGGTCGCCTCGGCGCCTCCAACCACCCCCTCTGGCGGGTGGAGCGCGCCCGGCAGATCGCCCGGGCCAACGGATGGCCGGGGTACACCGCCTTGCAGTTGCGCCACTCCTACCTCAGCCCACGCCCCTGGGCGAAGGTGCCGGACCAGACCCACCGCTTCGGCTGGGTGACGGACGAGATCCTCGACTACGTCGCCGAACACCCCGAGGTCGCTCTGTGGGCCTACACTCCGCTGCTCAACGGCTCCTACACGCGCGACGACCGCCCCCTGTCCGAGGCGTACGACCACCCGGGAACGAGCCGGCGGCTGGCCGTGCTGACCGAGGTGGCGGCCGAGCTCGGCGTGACCCGCAACCAGGTGGTGCTCGCCTGGCTGGCCGGGGGCGTCCCGCCGCTGACGCCGATCGTCGGCGTCAGCAACGCCGCTCAACTGGACGAGGCCCTGGCGGGCGTCGCCCTGACACTCCCCGGGGAACTGCGCGCGCGCCTGGACGCGGTGGCCTGAGCGGCGCCGCAGACCTCACCGCCTGTCCGGACACGATCTAGGCTCAGGGCATGAGATCGGAGCTGCGATGATCCCGGCGGACGCCTTCTACGCGGGGCTGTTCAAGGTGGCCGCCGCCGCGGCCGGTTTCCTGACCGACTCCTCCGGGCGGGTCCTGCTCGTGAAGCCGGGCTATCGCGATCACTGGGGCTGGCCGGGCGGCCACATCGACGAGGGCGAGTCGCCGGAGGCGGCCTGCGGCCGGGAGCTGGCCGAGGAGCTGGGCCTCACCCGGCCGGTGGGCCGTCTCCTCGTGGTCCAGTGGGTGCCACCGCTGGACGACCGGCCGATCCCGCTGGTGCACTTCCTGTTCGACTGCGGGACGTTCGAGGACGGGACGGGCGTGGTCCTCCAGGAGGAGGAGCTGGACGACTACGGGTTCTTCACGGCTGAGCAGGCCGCCTCTGTCATGCCGGCCTACCTGGTGGCGCGGCTGACGGCCGCACAGCGGGCCCGTGCGACCGGCGAAACCGTCTACCTCCCTGCGGCCGTCGCCGAATAGTTTCCCGTCCCCGTGGAATGGGGTGGACGAACGCGCCATGGCGAACGCGAGTGACGCAACGGGACGGTGAGGCATGGACGATCCGGAGCTCAAGAAGGAGCTCGACGAGGTGGACGCCCAGATCGAGCGCCTGCGCAAGGAGACCGCGCAGATACGCGAGGAGATCGGGCAGAGCTGGGACGCGCCCACGGACCCGGCGGAGAAGGCCACCCTGCTGACCAACGTCGAGCAGCAGGAGGCGCTCATCGACGACCTGCAGCTCAGGCGCGAGCAGATCCTGCGGCGGATGAAGGGCTGAGCCCACCCCGGGGTGCCCGCCCCGGGGCTGCCCGGCCGGGGCGGACGCCTCGGCGCGTGGACCCGGCCGGGCGGAACGCCTCGACGAGTGCGAAGCGTGCGGCCGGAACCGCGTTTGTACGCTGGTATGTGCCACGACGTGGTGGCGTACCGGACGACGGGGGCGGCGTGGACGTCATGACCGCTATGCGAACGAGAGTTGCCAAGGGGGAACCGGCCGGGCTGCCCGCGGAGGTGACCAGCTTCGTGGGACGCCGGCACGAGCTGGCCGGGCTCAAGCGCCTGATGGGGACCTCGCACGTGGTCACGGTGATCGGCGTGGGCGGGGTGGGGAAGACCCGCCTCGCGCTGCGGGCGGCCGAGGAGGTCCGCAGGAGCTTCCCCGGCGGCGTACGGCTGGTCGAGCTGGCCGCGCTCGAGGATCCCGCCCTGCTCGCGCAGGCCGTGGCCGAGGCGCTGTCGGTCAACGAGCACTCGACCCGGCCGCCGCTCGACGCGCTGGTCGAACGCCTGCGGGGCAGGCAGATCCTGATCGTGCTCGACAACTGCGAGCACGTCCTCGCCGAGTGCGCCGTGCTCGTGGACACGCTGGTCCGCGCGCTTCCCGAGCTCCGGGTCCTCGCCACCAGCAGGCAGGCGCTCGGCATCGACGGCGAGCAGATCGTCGAGCTGGCGCCGCTGTCGATGCCCACCCCGGACGGCGACTCGGCGGTGCCGCTCGCCGAGTCGGACGCGGTCCGGCTGTTCGCCGAGCGGGCCGCGTCGGTCGTCCCCGGGTTCGAGGTGACCGAGGACAACGAGGAGGCGGTGGCCGAGATCTGCCGCCGGCTCGACGGCCTGCCGCTGGCGATCGAGATGGCCGCCGTACGGCTGCGCGCCCTGTCGGTGCGGCAGGTCCTGGAGCGGCTGGACGACCGGTTCCGGCTGCTCACCGGAGGATCGCGGGCCGCGCTGCCCCGGCAGCGTACGCTGCGCGCGCTGTTCGAGTGGAGCTACGAGCTGTGCACCGAGCAGGAGCGGCTGCTGTGGCAGCGGGTCTCGGTCTTCGCCGGGGGCCTTGACCTGGCGGCGGCCGAGCAGGTGTGCGCGGGCGACGGCATCGCCCGCGAGGACGTGCTCGACCTCGTCGCGGGGCTGGTCGACAAGTCGGTCCTGCTGCGCAGGGAGTCCGACGGGACGCTCCGCTACTGCCTGCTCGACACGGTGCGGCAGTTCGGCCGTGAGCTGCTGGCCGCCTCGGGTGGCGAGGCGGCGCTGCACCGGCGGCACCGCGACTACTACCGGAAGATCACCTCACGGGCCTGGGCCGAGCTGTTCAGCGCCACCCAGCGGTCGTGGGTGGAACGCCTGCAGCGCGACCACGCCAACCTCCGCAAGGCCCTGGACTGGTCGCTGCGCGAGCCGGGGGAGGCCGAGACGGGCCTGGCGATGACCGCGGAGCTGCTCTACCACTGGAGCGGCTACCACCTGTCGGAGGGGGCCGGCTGGTTCGACCGGAGCCTGATCGCCGCGACGGAACCCGGCGAGGTGCGCGCCCACGCGCTGTGGGCGGGCGCCTGGATCGCCCTGCTCAGGGGCGACTGCCCCACCACGCTGGCACGGCTGGAGGAGGCGAGGGCGATCGCCGGGCGGCTCGGGCTGCGGGTGACGCTCGGCTACATCGCGTTCCTGTCCGGCATGGCGGCCGTGTCCGGAGGCGACCTGGAGGGCGGCATACGGCGATACGAGGAGGCGGCGGCCGCCCACCGCGCCGTCGGCAACCCCATCGGTCTCGCGCTGGCCCTCAACCGGCTCGCTCTGGCCAACGCGTTCCTCGGCCGTCCGGCCGCCCGTGATCTCGCCGAGGAGTGCGTGGCCCTGTGCGACCTGTACGGCGAGGGCTGGCACCGGGCCTACGCGCTGCTGGCGCTGGCGATCGACGCCTGGCGCCGGGACGACACGCGCGCGGCCTGCGAGATCGACAACGAGAGCCTGCGCTACAACATGGCGATGGGGGACCAGCTCGGCATGGGAATGAACCTGGAGGCCCATGCCTGGTTCGCCGCCGGAGAGCAGAAGTACGAGCGGGCGGCCCGGCTGCTCGGCGTCGTACAGACCTGCTGGCAGGCCGTGGGCGCGCGGCTGGCGGAGTTCCGTTACATGGGCCGCTGTCACGACGAGTGCGAGGCGGCCACGCGGCAGGCGCTGGGGGAGCGCGACTTCCAGGCCGAGGTGTCCCGAGGCGCGGCCCTGACGCGGGAGGAGGCGCTGGCCTACGCCCTGCTCGAGCGGGCGCCCGCCGCCCGCGGGCCCGCGCCGTTCGAGGGCCGGATCGCACCGCTGACGCGCAGGGAGACGGAGATCGCGCACCTTGTCGCCGAGGGACTGAGCAACAAGGACATCGCCGGCAGACTGGTCATCTCCCAGCGCACCGCGGAAGGCCACATCGAGCACATCCTCGACAAGCTCGGGTTCAAGTCGCGCGCCCAGGTCGCCGCCTGGTTGAAGGAACGGCTGAGCGAGCGAGGGGACGGCCCGGCCGCCGACGGCGCGAACGGCGCGATGAGCGGCCCGATGAACGGCCCGATGAACGGCCCGGTGAGCGGGCCGGTCAGCGACGGGCGTACGCCGGCATCTCGAACCACATGATCTTGCCTTGGCGGGTGCGCTCCGCGCCCCAGCAGCAGGCCAGCATCTCCAGCAGCCGCAGCCCGCGCCCGTGCTCGTCGGCGTCGGACGGCCGGGCCATCTCGGGCATCGCGCCGTCGCAGTCCTCCACCTCGCAGCGCAGCAGCCCCTCGACGAGCGACAGCCGTACGACGAGGTCGCCGCAGCAGGTGTGGCACACCACGTTCGTGACCAGCTCGCTCACGAGCAGCCGCGTCTCGTCGGACAGGTTCTCCAGGCCCCAGGCGCTCAGGCGCTCGCCGACCAGCCGCCTGGCCCGCCCGACGGAGCAGGCGTCGGCGGGCAGCCGCCAGGACGCCGTCTCGACGTCGGGGTCGTCCACGAGCTGGATCGCGAGGTCGCCGACCCGCTGCCGCAGCGTCTCCCAGCGGTGCCGTACCGCGGAGTGCCGGCGCTGCGGGGCGGCGGGCGCGTCGCCACCCTGGGCGGATGACACTGATTCGTCCCGGACGGGACAGTAGAGCAGACTCATGCGGCACACCCCAGAGACGCGCGAGCCGGGATGCTGCGACCGTCGGGCATGAGCTCACCGCTGTCGTCGAAGAGCACGACGCCGTTGCAGAGCAGTCCCCATCCCTGCTCAGGGTGGAAGGCGATCAGACAGGCCGCGTCGCGGTCGGGTGCGTCCGCCGACGGGCACTGAGGGTGGTGCTGGCACATGATCGGTCCCCCTGACTCTCATGCACTCTTTGAGACGTTTTCAGCCTGCCTTCTCGCGCCATGGGGTGGGGAGGGGGAAAACACCCGTATCAATACCTGTTCGAGGCATACGTACGTAGTGGGTGGTGGCAGGGTCGACGGGGGGTAAAGCGCCGCGGGGCCCTCACTCGTCCAGGGAGATCGCGTCCTTGGCCCGATCGACCGACTCCTGGGAGGCCCCGCGGCCCGGGTTCTCCGTGGCCAGCGCCTGGTTGAGAGCCACGAAGGGCCGCATTCTCCGCTCGTAGCGGGCGAAGGCCGCCTCGTACGCGCCTCCCGCCGCCGCCAGCTCGGCGGCCAGCACGTACGCGCCCACGAGGGCGAGGCTCGTGCCCTGGCCCGAAAGAGGGGAGGCGCAGCAGGCGGCGTCGCCGACGAGCGCGATCCGTCCCGACGACCACCGGTCCATGTGGATCTGGGCCATCGAGTCGCAGTAGAAGTCGCTCGCCTCCTCCATGCCCTTCAACAGTCTCGGCGTCTCCCCGCCCGCACCCGCGAACGCCTCGGCCAGGGCCGTGCGCAGCCGGGCGGGGTCCCGGTGGTCGAGCGGCTCGGACCGGAAGCCGAGCGTGACCCGCAGCTCGGTGTTCCCCCGCACCGGGAAGACGCCGTATCCACGCTCCCCGTCCTGCATCCAGACCTGCCAGTCCTCCAGCCCGAGGAAGTTGTCCATGCCGAAGACGGCCAGGTAGGTCCCCAGGTGGTGGACGAACTCCCGTTCGGGCCCGAAGGCCAGCCGCCGGACCGTGGAGTGCAGGCCGTCCGCGCCCACCACGAGGTCGTAGCGGCGCGGCTCGGCGCGCTCGAACCGGGCCAGCACGCCCCGCTCGTCCTGCTCCAGCGCGGTGATCGAGTCGTCGAACAGGAACGCGACCTCCCCACGCGTCCGCTCGTACAGCAGGCGGGTGAGGTCCTCGCGCAGCAGCTCGATGTCGTCGTTGTCGAGACGGCCGCTGCTGTAGGTCATCTCCTCCGAGCGCATGATCTCGTTGCCCTCGCCGTCGTACACGGACATGCCGCGGTGGCCGGTGCGCAGGCGCCGCGCCTCGTCCAGGACGCCGGTGCGGCCGGCGACCTCCAGCGCGACGCCGCGTATGTCGATCGCCTGCCCGCCGGCGCGGAGGCCGGGCGCGCGCTCCACCACGGTCGGGGCGAAGCCGTGGCGGCGCAGCCAGTGGGCGAGCGCGATCCCCGCGACACCGGCGCCGGAGACGAGCACGTTGGTCATCGAAGCTCCCTTGAGGGTGTGGATGCCGTATGCCCAGTGAATGTACGGTGTAAGCAAGAGGCGCGCAAGCTGGGATTTTGGCGAAGTTATGTACTAGAACAGCTAGGTTCTGTCCTAGTACAGGGAGGAGATCGACGTGACGCCGCCGTACGCGAGGATCGCCGCCGACATCAGGCGCAGGATCGCCGAGGGCGAGCTGGCGCCCGGCGACCGGGTGCCCTCGACCCGGCAGGTGGCCGCGCAGTGGGGGGTCGCGCTCGCCACCGCGACGAGGGCACTCGCCGAGCTGCGCAGGGAAGGGCTGGTCCGGGCCGAGCCCCGTGTCGGCACTGTCGTCGCCGAGCCGCCCCCGGCCCTCCCGCCCGCGCCGGGAGCCGCCGCGCAGCCGGGAGATCGGACCCGCCTCGCGGCGCCCTCGCGTGCTGCGGAGGCGGCGCGGCGGCGGCCGGGCGCGGGGGCCGAACGCGAGCTGACCCGCGAGCGGGTCGTGCGGGCGGCCATCGAGATCGCCGACGCCGAGGGGCTGCCCGCGCTGTCGATGCGCGGTGTGGCGGCCCGGCTCGGGGTCGCGGCCATGTCGCCGTACCGGTACGTGGGAAGCAAGGACGACCTGATCCTGCTCATGGCCGACGAGGCGTTCGGCGAGCTGGGCTATCCCGCCGATCCCCCCGAGAGCCGGCGCGAACGGCTGGAGATCGCGGGCCGGACGCTGTGGGCGATCTTCCGGCGGCATCCGTGGCTGGCGCAGCTCAGCCCGCTCGGCAGGCCGCTGGCGCTGCCCGGGCTGACCGTGCACGCCGACTGGGCGCTGGCCGCCCTCGACGGCCTCGGCCTCGACCCGGCGACCGTGCTCGACGTCCACATCCTGCTCTACAGCCACGTGCAGGGCCTCGCGATCAACCTGGAGCGCGAGGCGCAGATCGCGGCGGCGACCGGACTGTCCGAGGACCAGTGGATGGACGTCCAGGGGCCGGCGCTGACCGCCATCGCGGGGTCGGGCCGCTACCCGGCCTTCGCCAAGGTCATCGGCGAGCTGGGCGAGGACGGGTACGACTTCCGCCTCGACGACCTGTTCGAGCTCGGCCTGCGGCTCCTGCTTGACGGCGTCACCTGCCTGGTGGAGCGGAGCCGCGCCTCCGGACGGTGATTAAAGTGGCCGCATGAGTGAGCGTAGCGAGCGAATCGATAGGCACAGCGTCTGGCGCATGCCGCTGCGAGCCGGAGGCGAGGAGCGAGCATGAGTGAGCGTAGCGAGCGAATCAATAGGCACAGCGTCTGGCGCATGCCGCTCCGAGCCGGAGGCGAGGAGCGAGCATGAGCCCCAGGATTGCGACCGCGGAGAAGGTCTCCCGTGAGCAGCTGCTCGATTTCGTCCGTGATCGCCACCGGGCGATCCTGATCACGACGAGACGCGACGGCGGCCCCCAGGCGTCCCCCGTGACCTGCGGAGTCGACGCCGAGGGCCGCATCGTCGTGTCGACCTACCCCGAACGCGCCAAGACCCGCAACGCCCGCCGCGACCCGCGTGCGAGCGTGGTCGTGCTGTCGGACGACTTCGACGGGCCGTGGGTGCAGGTGGACGGCACCGCCGAGGTGCTCGACCTGCCGGAGGCCCTGGAACCGCTGGTCGACTACTACCGCTCGATCTCCGGGGAGCACCCCGACTGGGAGGAGTACCGCGCGGCCATGGTCCGCCAGGGCAAGTCGCTGGTGCGGATCACCCCGACGTCCTGGGGGCCGGTGGCCACCGGCGGGTTCCCGCCGCGCCTGGCCTGAGGCACGTGCGCGGCGCCGGGGTCAGACCGCCACGGCCGCCCGGTAATCCCCCGGGCTTATGCCGTAACAGCGGACGAACCACCGGGTGAGGTGGCTCTGGTCGGTGAACCCCGCCTCGGCCGCCGCCGCGCTGAGTGAACGGCCCTGCGCGATCAGCCGCCGGGCCGTACGCAGCCGGAGCAGGCGCTGGTAGTCGCTGGGCGCCATGCCGTACACGGCACGGAACGCGCGGTAGACCGCGAACCTGCTGTGCCCGGTCGCGGCGGCGAGGTCGCCGGCGGTCGTCTCCGCGAGTGGAGCGTCCCGAAGGCGGCTTCGCACCCGCTCGGCGATGCGGCGGGCGTCCGCGGAGGTGGCCTCCCGCGCCCGCACCGGCCGGGTGGCGGCCCGCCGGACGATCGAGGAGACGACGACGGTCAGCAACTCGTCCCGCCTGAGGGCGCCGGCGCCCCCGAGCAGGGCCTTGTGCAGCGCACCGAGCCCCGCCGCGAGCGCCGCGTCGCGTACGACGGGGCGGGGAAACAAGGGCGGTCCCGTCTCCCGCCCGGCCAGGTCGCCCAGCACGCCGGTGACCAGCTCCGGCCCGATGTGCACGATCCGGTAGGTGAACCCGAGGGCGTCGGCGGCGTGCCCGTCGTGCGGGTCGTCCGGGTTGAACGCCATGACCATGCCCGTCACGCTGGTGTGCGCGGCCCCGCGGCAGGTGAACGCCTGGTTGCCCTCCTCGGTGACCCCGAAGGAGTACGTCTCGTGGCTGTGCCGGTGGTAGACGTGCCGCGCGAAATGGGCGTGCATCGCCTCCAGCGACCGGTCGGGGGAGCGCCAGTAACGGGACCAGTCCTGTGCCACGGCACCATTGTGCGCGAATCGGCGGCGCACGAGCGTACAAGACCGCCCGTCCGCGCGCGGGCACGCTGGGGCGCATGCGTTTCGACACCAAGATCGGCGTCGTGGTCCGGGAGGACCTGGCCGTGTGGCAGAAGCTGAACGTGACGGCGTTCCTGGCGAGCGCGGTCGCGGGGGGAGTCCCCGAGGTGATCGGGGAGCGGTACGAGGACGGCTCGGGCACCTCCTACCTGCCGATGTTCCGCCAGCCCGTGCTCGTCTACGCCGCGGACCCCGCCGGGCTGGCCCGGGTGCGCGCCCGTGCCGTCGAACGGGGGCTCGCCGTGGCCGTCTACATCGAGGAGATGTTCAAGACCGGTGGCGACGTGGACAACCGGGCCGCCGTACGGGCCGTCACGGCCGAGGAGATGCCGCTCGTCGGGCTGGCCGTGTACGGCCCGAGGAACGCCGTGGACAAGACGCTCAAGGGGCTCCCCCTGCATCCGTGATCCCGTCCGAGGTTCCGAACAGGGGGAGACAGGGTTCGAGGCCGTGGATCTTGAACCCGTCGGGGGCCGCCCACTCGTCGCGGGACAGCCGCAGCCGCTGCTGCAGGGCGGCCTCGCCCCTGCGCTTCTCCACGGCGAGCCCGTCGTCCCGGTAGCCGAGCCGCCGGGAGATCGCCAGCGACCGCGGATTGTCGAGGAAGGCGGACGACGTCGCGTACCGCGCGCCGAGGCCGGTGAAGGCGAGGTGCAGGACGGCCGCGCGCATCTCGGTGCCGATGCCTCTGCCCTGGAAGCGCTGCCCGAGCCAGGAACCGGTGGCGACCTCCCGGGTGACGGCGAAGTCGACGGCCCGCATCTCCTGCACGCCGACCACCTGGTCCTCCCACACCGTCACGAACGAGCACGCCCAGTTGCCGGGGGACCAGGTGCCCCACTGCCGGAAGTGGATCTGGACGGTCGACCGGGCGCGCTCGTGCGGCTCGGCGTCCGTCCAGGGCTCGCCGAACGGCATCTCGCCGGGGTCGTGGACGCCCTCGGCCGCCCGGTCGGCGAGCGCGTCCAGGTCGTCGAGGCCGGGCAGGCGCAGCTCCAGCCGGGGGGTGGTCAGTCTGAGCGCGAAGAGCGGCCAGTGTCGCATGCCCCGATCGTGACAAGACCGGCCGCCCGTCGGACAGTGGTTTTCCCTGGGGAAAATCGGTATCCGCGGGATCGGGGATGCGGTTAGCCTCGGGTGCCGCCACGAGCGCCGGGGCCGCGAACCGGCGCGGACAAGGAAGAACGCATGCCCGACCCGCTCACCACCCCGGCCGCCGAGCTTCCCGTACGACGACTCGGGCCCGAGGACCTGGATCGGTGCCTCGCCCTGAGCGCGGACAGAGCCTGGGGCCGGGAGGAGCGCAAGTGGCTGTTCCTCCTGGAGAACGCCGAGGTCTACGCGATCGACGCCCCTTCGGGAGAGCTGGCGGGCACGGTCACGCTGACCCGCTACGGCACGGCCGCGGCGGGCATCGGCATGATGCTCGTCGCCACCCGGTACGGCGGACGCGGGCTGGGCCGCCGGCTGATGACGCACGTGCTCGACGCGGCAGGTGAGGCGACCGTCTTCCTCTGGGCCACCGAGCTCGGCCGGCCGCTGTACGAGAAGCTCGGGTTCGAGACGCTGGGCGTGACGGAGGCGCGCGTGGGGCGCCTGCGCGCCGGGGACGACCCCGTCCTGTCGAGGCCGGCCGACCTCGGCGCCGATCTCGGCGCCCTGCTCGCGCTCGACGGGGAGGTCTTCGGCGCCGACCGGGCCGCGCTGCTCGCGCGGCTGTTCGCCTTCGCCGAGGAGGTCAGGGTCGCCGAGGACGAGACGGGGCTGACCGGCTACGCCGTGTCGTGGCGCAGCATGGGCACCCTGTTCATCGGGCCGGTGGTCGCCGCGGGCGAGGCGGTCGCCCGCGCGCTCGTCACCGACCTCGCGCGGAAGGCCGACGGCCTGGTGCGGATCGAGGTCGAGCGCGCCCGGCCGAGCCTTCTGGCCTGGCTGGGCGAGCGGGGCGTGTCACAGGCGTTCTCGACGTCCTTCATGGTCCACGGCGGCAGGCCGCTCCCCGGCGACCGGACCCGCATGTTCGCTCCGATGATGCTCGCGATGGGCTGAACTCCGCGACTCACGGGGCTTCCCGGCTCACGGGACCGTGCTGATCCTGCTCTGATCCGCCTCTGATCCGGCTCTGATCTGTGCCGCCTACCGTCGCGACAGCCGGTGGGACACCGGCGCCCGCGCCGCAGCCGGTCGTGCCGTCGCTGCGGGCAGGTGCCTCGCGAGACGAAGGAGCCGGACATGCACGATCCCGTCACCCCCGCCACGCACCACGAACGCCCAGAATCCTGCACCGAGCCTCGCACCGCGCTCGCGGACCCCGGCGGGCCGCCCGGGCACGACGGCGACGCGTTCCCGCACCTGCTGCTGGAGGCGCTGCGCGCCTCGCCCGGCACTCCCGCCTTCGAACAGGGCGCCAGGATCGTCTCCAGGGGCGAGGTGCTGGAGCTCATCGGGCGCATCGCCGTCGCGATGCGCGATGCGGGCCTCGGCCCCGGCACGGGCGTCGCCGTACGCACCGGCCTGTCACCGGAAGGGTTCGCCGCCCAGATGGCCGCCCACGTGCTGGGCTGCCGCGTCGTGAGCGTACGGCCCGGGTACACGCCCCGTCAGCTCGCCGACGTGCTCGGCGCGGGAGCCGACGCCGTGGTCCTCGACCGGTCGACGGCGACGCCGGAACTGCTCCACGCCGCCGGGTCCGCCACGCTGCTGTCGCTGGGGCCCGTCCCCGGGGCAGCCGAGGCAGCCGGGGCGGCCGACCTCCTGGCCCATCCCGGCGGCGACCGTTTCCCCGCCGTCACGGCGCGCCCGGACGACGCGGCCCTGCTGACCTTCACCAGCGGCAGCACGGGCCGGCCGAAGGGCTGCGTGCTCACCTATCGGGCCCTGGCCGCGCACTGCTCCGCCCAGCTCGCCTGGTCGTCGATCGCGCCCGGCTTCGCCGCGTCCTTCCAGCGCTACCTGCTGTTCGGCACCCTGTCCAGCCTGGTGGTGCTGGACTTCCTGGCGCCGTGCCTGCTCAGCGGCGGCACCGCGGTGATCCCCGACGAGGACGGCCGGCCGCTGTTCCCGTACGCGATCGAGCGGCACCGGATCACCGGCGCCATCGTCACCGTGCCCCGGCTGTGCCAGATGCTCGACCTGCTCCGCGAGGAGCAGGTCGACGTCGGCAGCCTGCGCGCGCTGACGGTCTCCGGATCGCCCGTCAGCCCGCATCGGCTGCTCGAGGCGTTCGACCGGTTGGGCCCCGTCGTCTACGTGGCGTATGGCGCGACCGAGGCCGGCGTCATCTCCATGCTCACTCCCGGCGAGGGCCACGCCGCGCCCGGCTCGGTCGGCCGCCCGCACCCCAGCGTCGAGGTCAGCGTCCGCGACGAGGAGGGCCGCCCGGTCGCGACGGGCCGCACCGGCGAGATCCACGTGCGCAGCCCCTTCCTCATGGCGGGCTACTGGGATCAGCCGGAGGAGACCCGCGACGTGCTGCGGGACGGCTGGCTGCGCACCCGCGATCTCGGGCACCTCGACGAGACCGGCCTGCTGTACCTGGCCGGCCGGACCAGGGACGTGATCATCGTGAACGCGATCGTCGTCTACGCCGGTCCCATCGAGCGGGCGCTGACCGGCCACCCCGACGTGGCCGAGGCGTACGTGACCGGCGCGCCGGACGAGCGCACCGGAGAGGCCGTCCATGCGTTCGTCGTCCCCGCTCCGGGCCGCACCCCCGACCACGCCGCCCTGTCGGAGCTGGTGCGCGCCGAGCTCGGGGCGGACAGCGTCCCCCGGACGATCACGACGGTGTCCTCCGTGCCGATCGCGCCGAGCGGCAAACCGGACAAGCGTGCCCTGGTGGAACGGCACCTGTCGTCGGCGCTCTGATCCGTCTCTGAGAATCGCCCGCCAACACTGGTGAAACTTCAACCACCCCAGTGAGGGAGGCGTCAGTGCCGGACAACATCCTGGACTACCTGGTGATCGGCGCCGGACCGGCGGGCCTGCAGATGGGTCACTTCCTGCACCGGGCGGGGCGCGGCTACCGGATCCTCGAGGCGGCGCCCGAGCCCGGCTCGTTCTTCCGGACCTTTCCCCGCCATCGGAAGCTCATCTCGATCAACAAGAAGCACACCGGATGGGACGACCCGGAGCTCAACCTCCGGATGGACTGGAACTCGCTGCTGTCGGACGACCCCCGTCTCCTGTTCACCCGCTACAGCGACCGTTACTTCCCCGCTGCCGAGGACATGGTCCGCTACCTGGAGGACTTCGTCGCCTCTCAGGGCCTGCACGTCACCTACGACGCGCGGGTCGCCGAGGTCGCGCGCCCGGACGCCGAGGGCCCGTTCCTGGTGACCGACGAGTACGGCCGGACGTACCGGGCACGGCGGGTGATCGTCTCGACGGGGGTTTCCCGGCCCAACATCCCGCCCATCCCCGGCATCGAGACCGCAGAGCAGTACAGCACCCACTCGACCGACCCCGCGGACTACACGGACATGCGGGTGCTCGTCATCGGCAAGGCCAACTCGGCCTTCGAGACCGCCGACAATCTCCTCGAGACGGCCGCGGTCGTCCACGTGGCCGGGCCGCACTCGGTGCGCCTGGCCTGGCGGACCCATTTCGTCGGGCACCTGCGCGCGGTCAACAACAACTTCCTCGACACCTACCAGCTCAAGTTGCAGAACGCCGTGCTGGACGGCGACATCAGGCGCATCGAGCGCCGGGCCGACGGCTCCTACCTGGTGACGGTGGCCTTCGTCCGCGCCGACGAGGTCACCAAGGACATCCCGTACGACCGGGTGATCGTGTGCACCGGATTCCGGTTCGACGCCTCGATCTTCTCGTCCGAGTGCCGTCCCGAGCTGACGATCGGGGACAGGTTCCCGGCGCTGACCCCGGCCTACGAGTCGGTCAACGTGCCCGATCTCCACTGCGCCGGGACGATCACCCAGTCGCTCGACTTCAAGCGCGGCACCAACGGGTTCATCCACGGTTTCCGCTACGGCGTGCGCGCCCTGCACCGCATGCTGGAGAACAGGCATCACGGCGTCCCCTGGCCGGGCCGCGACCTCCCCGCCGATCCGGACGCGCTCGCGGCGGCCGTGCTCGAACGGGTCAACCGCAGCTCGGCGCTGTGGCAGCAGTTCGGGGTGCTGGCCGACGTGATCGTCCCGGACGGGCGCGGCGGCATGCGCTACCTGGAGGAGCTGCCGCTCGACCTGCAGGGCCCGCCGATCGGCGACGCGGGCCACTTCGCGATCACTCTGGAGTACGGCCCGCACCACGACCAGATCGACCCCTTCGACATCGCGGTGGGGCGGATCAGGCAGAGCGACGCGGAGCGCGCGCACGAGGGCCACTACCTCCACCCGGTCGTACGCCGCTATCGGGGCGGCGTGGTGGAGGCCGTCCACCACGTCACCGAGAACCTGGAGAACGATTGGACCTCGGAAGAGGTGCACCTGCGCCCGCTCCGGGACTTCTTCAAGCGCCAGAGCCTCCCGGTCTCGGCGTGACGGCCGTGCTGCCGGCCGTCAGGGACTTCGAGGCGGCGGCCCGCGCCCGGCTGGACCCCGCCCACTACGACTACTTCGCGAGCGGGGCCGGCGACGAGGTCACGGTGAAGGCCAACGAGGCGGCGTTCGCCCGGCTCGCGCTGCTGCCGCGGGTCCTTCGCGGCGCGGGGAGTCCGCGGATCGGGGTCACCCTGCTGGGCAGCCGCGCGGCGATGCCGGTGCTGGTGGCACCGACCGCGTTCCACCGGCTCGCCGATCCCGAGGGGGAGAAGGCCACGGCCCGCGCGGCGGCGGCCGCGGAGACGATCATGATCGTGAGCATGGCCGCCACCGTCGCGGTCGAGGACGTCGCGGCCGCGGCGCCGGGCGCCACCTTGTGGTTCCAGCTCTACGTGCAGCCCGACATGGCCTTCACCGAGGCGATCGTCCGGCGCGCGGAGGCGGCCGGGTGCGCGGCGCTGGTCGTCACCGTCGACTCCCCCGCCCGGGGACGGCGGGACCAGGACGTCCGCAACGGCTTCGACGACCTGCCCGAGGACATGCGCTGCGAGAACCTGCGCGACGGCGACCGCGAGGCGGTGCGGCCGATCGTCATGTCACCGGCGATCTCCTGGGAGCACGTCGATGCGCTGAGGCGGATGACGCGGCTGCCGATCGTGCTCAAGGGCGTCACGCATCCCGCCGACGCGCGCCTCGCCCTGGACCACGGCGTGGCGGCGGTGTACGTCTCCAACCACGGCGGACGGCAACTCGACACCGTCCCGGCCACCGTCGATCTGCTGCCGGAGATCGTGGCCGCCGTCGGAGGGGCCGTGCCGGTGCTGGTGGACGGAGGGATCCGGCGCGGCACCGACGTGGTCAAGGCGCTGGCGCTGGGCGCGTCCGCCGTCGCGGTCGGCCGTCCGGTGATCTGGGGCCTGGCGGCGGACGGCGAGTGCGGCGTGGCCCGCGTGCTCGGGCTGCTCCGGGACGAGGTCGAGCACGCGCTCACCCTGTGCGGCCTCGCCTCGCTGCGCGAGCTGGAGCCGGGGCTGGTGCGGCGATGCTGACGGCGGTGTGGGTGGCCCTGTGGGTGGCCGCGGCCATCGTCGTGATCAGCCTGCCCCGGTGGCTCCCCGGGCGCGTCGTCGCGCTGCGCGGGTGGGTGTTCACGAGGATCAACGGCGAGGAGAGCATCGCGGTGCCGGGCGAGCTGGTCGGCGTGGACCGGTTCAGGGAGGTCTACTCCCACCCGGCGGCCTCCGGCCGCAGCGAGGGCGCCGTCCTGTCCGACCTGTTCTGGTACTGGCTGTCGCCGGGGCCCGAGCTGCACCAGGAGCACCTGGAGGCGGGGGAGCGCTACGACGCGGTCGCCCTGGCCACCCGCCGCATCCTGTCTCAGCCGCGGGAGCAGGTGGAGGAGCTCACCCGCCGGTGCGTCGGCCGGGCGCTGGAGGGCAGGCGCGGGGTGGTCCGGCTGCGCGATCTGATGATGCCGGCCTGGGCCGAGTTCGCCTACGGGCTCGTCTTCGGCGAGCCCTGTCCCCCGCACGCCCGCGACCTCATCGTCGGCAACGCCGACGACGTCGTCACCGCGCTCAAGTGCTGCGGGCTGCGGCACATGGACCGGCGCGACCGGCTGACCGCCTATCTCGTCGAGTCGCTGCCGCGGGTGAAGCACGGGCTCCCGGCGGGCCTGACGGCCCGGGAGCGGGCGCTGTATCTCCAGGGCGCCTTCTTCAACACCGCGGTTGTGCAGATGTCGGAGGCCACGGCCCACGTGCTGATGGCTCTCGCCCAGCACCCGGACGTACAGGACAGGGCGCGTGCCGGAGACGACCGCTTCCTCGACCAGGTGATCGCGGAGACGCTGCGGCTCTACCCGCTCTTCGGCATCGCCCACCGCGTCACCAAAGGCGACATCCCTCTCGGCGAGGGCGTCGCCATCCCGGCCGGCTCGGTGCTGTGCTTCGACTACCCCGCCTTCCACCGCGCGGGCTTCCCCGACCCCGAGCGCTTCGATCCAGGACGCTTCGCCCCCGGGCACGCCCCGGTCAGAGAGCTCAACCACATCCCGTTCGGCATGCCGGCGAACCGTCCCTGCCCGGCGTGGCGGCTCGCGCCGCTCGCCATGCGGGTCGCGGTGCGGGAGGTCCTCCGTTCGTACGAGCTCGACTCCACCGCCGCGCACACCCGGTCGCTCCCCAACCGGGGACCGTGCCTCCTCACGCCGCCGGCCGCGCGGCGCGGGGCGGGACGGCGCCTGACGCTGCTGTCCATGCGGCTGCGGGACGGCTGGGAGGACGTGTGGCGCAGCCTCGTGCAGCTCGTCCTCGGCACGTACATGGTGTGGGACGCGCGCCGGCTGCGGCTGTGCGAGCGCCACTTCTCCGGCGAGGCCCATTCAGAAAGCACGTAGACCACCGGCCGATCCCAGGTCCCGACCACGAGCGGAGGCACATGCCATGCCCGTTCCGGCCCTACTTCCGGCTCTTCTCCCCGCTTCTGTCCCCGCACAGGCGTCCGCCGCCGACCCCAACCTCGAACTGGCCCTCAGGGTGCTGCCGGCCCTGGCCGTCATCCTGCTGGCCGCGGCGTTGTGCGGCCGGCTGGCCACTCTGGTGATGCAGCCGCGCGTCGTCGGCGAGATGGTCGCCGGCGTCCTGCTCGGGCCGACGCTGCTCGGCGCGCTGTTCCCCGACGCCCAGGCGGCCCTGTTCCCCGCCGAGGTCAGGCCGGTCCTGTACGTGCTCAGCACCCTCGGCCTGACCTTGTACATGTTCCTGGTCGGGGCCGGGATGGACCACGACGCCCGGGCGCCGGGCGAGCTGCGCAAGGCGAGCGTGCTGGCGGCGTCGGGAATTGTCTCTCCGCTGGTCCTCGGCGGCGCCGCCGGTCTCGTCCTGTGGGACCGCCTCTCCCGTCCGGACGTCGGCCGAGTGGAGTTCGCCCTGTTCCTCGGGGGAGCGCTGTCGCTGACCGCGTTCCCCATGCTCGCCAGGATCCTGTACGAACGCGGGCTGCAGAACACCCGCATCGGCCGGATCGCCCTGCTGGCCGCCTCCATCGACGACGCCGTGGCCTGGTGCCTGCTCGCGGCCCTGTCGGCGGTGCACCTGGGCGGCGGAGCCGGCGACACGCTGCGCACCATCGCCCTGGCGGGGGTGTTCGCGGCGGTGATGCTCGGGGTGGTGGCTCCGCTGCTGCGCCCCCTGGGCCGCCGCGTCGCGCGTACCGGGCGCCTCGGCGCCGGCGCCGTCTACGTGATCGTGCTGGTGCCGCTCGCGGCCGGGTGGATCACCGACGCGATCGGCGTCTACTCGGTGTTCGGCGGCTTCGTCGCCGGGTTGTCCATGCCGCGCGACCCGGCGTTCCGCGCCGCTCTGCACGGCCGGATGATGGATCTCGTATCGACCCTGCTGCTGCCCGTCTTCTTCGCGTTCTCGGGGCTGAACACCCATCTCGGAGGCATCACCGGCGGTTTCGCGCTGGTGGCGTTCGCGCTGATCCTGACCCTGGCCTTCTGCGGGAAGTATTTCGGCTGCTCGCTGGCGACGCGGGCGCTGGGATTCGGCTGGCGCGAATCCTGGGCCATGGGCGCGATGATGAACGCCCGCGGGCTGATGATCCTCATCTTCATCAACATCGGGCTGGCGCAGGGAATGATCACGCAGGAGGTCTTCGCGATGCTCGTCCTCGTGGCCGTGCTCACCACCGCGGGAGCCCTGCCGCTGTACAAACTGGCGCTGCCCGAGCGCCACGAGCCGGCCGGTGCGGGAAGCGCGGGAAGTGCGGGGAGTGCGGCCCCGGTGGGCGCGGCGGCGGGAGAAACCGGTTTCATCTAATTTCATGTAGAGGCTCGGACATTCGCAGAGTATGGCGGAGGTTCCCGGGGCGGAATTCCGAACTCTGGAAATTTCCCAATTGCGGTGCCACGGTTGTCCGGTGGCACGGATATCGGGGACATCCGACCCGCGCTCCTTGCGCCTGCTGCTCGTGGAGGACGACCGCGAGCTGGGAGACATGCTGGTCGAGGTGTTCACCGATCAGGGATACACGGTCGACCTGGCGCTGGAGGGCCAGCGGGGCCTGCATCTGGCGCTGAGCCGCGGCTACGACGCGATGATCATCGATCGCGGGCTGCCCGTGGTCGACGGGCTCGATCTGCTGCGGCGGCTGCGCCGCCAGGCGGTCACCGTGCCGGTGCTGATGCTCACCGCCTTCGGCGCCCTCGCCGACCGGGTCACCGGGCTCGACGCGGGCGCCGAGGACTACCTGGTCAAGCCGTTCGAGATCGACGAGCTGCTGGCCAGGGTGCGCGCCCTGCACCGCAGGAACCTGGACCAGGCCGCGCTGCTGCCGCTCGGCGCCGGCTGGCTCGACTCCGCGTCCTGCATCGTACGGCTCCCGTCCGGGGAGCAGGTCACGCTGTCCGGCCAGGAGTGCAGGCTGCTGCACGCGCTGGCGGCCCGCCCCCGGCAGGTGCACACGCGCACCTCGCTGCGGCAGCGGATCTTCGACGGCGCCAGGACCGAGTCGATCGTGGACACCTACGTCTACTACCTGCGCACCAAGCTGGGGCCCGGCGTCGTCCGTACCGTGCGGGGCGTGGGGTACCGCCTGGGTGAGCTGTGACGACGGCACGGCCCTTCGACCCGGAGCGGCGGCTGCTGATCCGGACCCGCCGCCGGGTCACCGCGCAGGTGGCGGCCGTGTTCTCGCTGGCGATCGCCCTCCTGGGCACGCTGGTCTACTGCGTCGTGGTCGCCGAGCAGGACGCCACCGCCCGGCGCGACCTGGCCGTGGCCGCGATGTCGGCCCCGATGGACCACCCGCCGCCCTGCGTATGGCTGTTCGAACTCCGGGCCGGCACCGTGCGGAGCTCCCCGGGGGCGCCGGAGAGCCTGCCGGTGCGCGAGACCCTCGACCGGGTCGCCGCCGACGGCCGCACCCGGGTCGACGTCGCGGAGGTCGGCGGGCACACGTACCTGGTCCGCACGCAGCGGCGCGGCGACGTGTCCGTGCAGGCGGTGAGGGACCTGTACTACCCGATGACCGAGCGGCGGCGGCTGCTGCGCACGCTCTGCGCGGCCGAGGTCGCGGCCCTGCTGGCGGCGCTGCTGATCGGCCAGGTCCTCGCCCGCCGGGCGATCGCCCCGCTGGGCGAGGCCCTCGACCGGCAGCGCCGGTTCACCGCCGACGTCAGTCACGAACTGCGCAGCCCGCTGACCCGGCTGCACGTCCGCGCGCAGCTCGCCGCCCGGCGCCTGCGGCGGGAGCCCGATCCTCTTCTCGTCGTGGGCGACGTCGACCGGCTGGTCGCCGGCATCGGGCAGCTGGGCGAGGTGATCGAGGATCTGTTGCTGTCGACCCAGCTCAGGCAGCGCCGCCGGCCGTTCGGGCCGGCGGACCTGGCCGCGCTGGCCGAGGAGTCGGCCGACGCCGAGGCGGCCCGCGCCGGGCAGCGCGGGGTGACGATCGACCTGCGGCGGGGTCCGGGCGATCACGTCGTGCGCGGAGCGCCGTCCGCGCTGCGCCGGGTGATCTCCGCACTCCTCGACAACGCGCTCCGCCACACCTCCGCGGGCGGCCACATCTGGGTGTCCGTGTGCTCGGGCCCGGAGACCGTCCAGCTCAGCGTGCGGGACGACGGGGTGGGGCTGGACCCGCGCGACGGCGACCGCCTGCTCGCCAGACATGCCGGCGCGCCCCACACCGGAGGTCTCGGCATCGGCCTGGCCCTCGTGAGCGAGGTGATGGACGCGCACGGCGGCACGATCGACGTGGACGGGCGGCCGGGAGCCGGAGCCACCTTCACCATCTCTCTCCCTCGGGCGGCGCCGGACCCCGCTCCGCGCCTGTCCCGGATCTTCCTGCCCCCGCAGGCGCGGAGCGTGACGAACAGAACGCCCGAGGCGACCGCCTCCGGCCCCGGCGACGCCTCCCTGTAGTCCTCCGGGGGCATGCTCAAGGGCGCGGCCGCCGCGAGACGAGGGCGTGACCGGGGGCGGTCGCGGCGTCGAGCAGCGCCCGGGCGGCGGATCCGGCCCGCTCCGCGGGGCCGGTGGCCGTGCCCATCGCGGCGGCGACGATGGCCCCCTCCACCAGCAGCAGGAGCTGGTCGGCGAGCGCGTCCGGGTCGGCGGCCCCCGCCTCGGCCGCGAGTGTGCCGAGCCGTTCCCGCAGCGTGCGCTTGTGCGCCCGCGCCGCCGCCGCGACGGGCGGGGACACCGGGCCGAGCTCGCCGAAGGCGTTGATGAACGAGCAGCCGCGGAAGTCGGCCGTCCCGAACCACTCGGCGAGGAAGCCGAAGACGGCCGTCACCCGCTCGCGAGGCTCGGCGACGCGGCCGACGTGCTCGGCCAGGGCCCGGTTCCATCGCCGGTCGCGATGCTCCAGGTAGGCCTCCACCAGCGCGTCCTTCGACGGGAAGCACTGGTAGAGCCGCTTGAGCGAGACCCCGGCCGCCTCACGGATCTGGTCCATGCCCACGGCCTGGATGCCCCGGGCGTAGAACAGCCGCTCGGCGGCGTCGAGGACGCGACGGCGCGCCTCGTCGCCGTCGATCCGATCGCGCCGCGTAGCTTCCACCGGCCCCTCCTCCTTGGGGAAAACGACCGTTCTCTACGATACGTATGGAGAACGAGCGTTCTCTCATGAGGAAAGGAGAGCACGATGAGCACACGTCCCCCGCTTCCGCCGTTCACCGAGGAGACCGCGAGGCAGAAGGTGCAGGCCGCCGAGGACGCCTGGAACACCAGGGACCCCGAGCGCGTCGCGCTCGCCTACACCGAGGACTCGGTGTGGCGCAACCGCTCGGAGTTCCTGACCGGGCGGGAGGAGATCGTCGCCTTCCTGAGCCGCAAGTGGGAGCGCGAGCGCGACTACGCCCTGCGAAAGGACCTGTGGACCTTCGGCGGTGACCGCATCGCCGTCCGGTTCCAGTACGAGTGGCACGACGCCGAGGGCCGGTGGTGGCGCAGCTACGGCAACGAGCTGTGGGAGTTCACCGCCGACGGCCTGATGAGCCGCAGGGAGGCGAGCATCAACGACGTGCCGATCGAGGAGAGCGAGCGGCGCATCCGCGGCCCGCGTCCCGAGTCGGAACGCGGGGCCGGCCTCCCGCTCGCCTGATCGGCGGGGGCGGCCGGAGGCCTGTCACCCGGCCATGCTGCCGAGGGACTCGGCGCGGAGCGCGTCCGGCGCGCAGGCCGGGCAGTCCGGCGCCGCCGGATGGCGTGTGTAGACGTGCTGGTCGGGGGCGACGAGGTTGATCCCGGTGACGTAGCTCCCCGAGGTCGTGGGGATCCCGGTCAGGAACGCGATGACCGCCTGGGCGGTCAGGTGGCCCGACACCCCGGCGGAGGGCGCGATGACGTCCGGCCCGCCGAGGTCGAGGGGGATCCCCGGCGCGAGGGGGGCGTCGACGCTCGCGGTCAGGCACTCGTAGCACGGGCCGCCGGGTGTGAACGCCGCCACGCTCACCAGCGGGCCGTTGTAACCGCCGAGCGCCCAGGGGATCTTCTCCGACAGGCAGGCCCGGTTGACCCAGATGCGGATGCCGCCCCGGCCGGCCGGCTCGTCGGCGCACATCGCCACCGCGTCGAACCCGCGTACGAGGTCGAGCATGTCCTCCTCGCACTCGACCGCCCGGGTCTCCCCGGTGACGCGCACGGTGGAGTTGACCTCGGCGAGCCGGGCGACGGCCACGTCGACCTTGGGACTGCCGATGTCGGCCTCGCGATAGAGGGCCTGCCGCGTCAGGTTGGACAGCTCGACGAGATCGCGGTCCACGCAGTGGATCTCGCCGACGCCGCACGCGGCGAGCGCCCAGGCCGTGTGGCTGCCGGTGCCGCCCAGCCCGAGGACGAGCACGCGCGAGCGCTTGAGGCGCACCTGGGCATCCCAGCCGTGCTCGCGCGGCGCGAGGCCGCTGCCGCGGAAGAACGCCGCGTTGCGCGAATAGCGTTCGAGCTCCCGCAGGCTCAGCTCATCAGGCCGCGGGCCGGCGGCGTCCTCCACGTATCCCGACGTCAGCAGGAGATCGACGACGCCGGTCGCCTCGGCCTCGGTGAGCGCGGGGAACGCACGGCGCAGGCGGGCGACGACCTCCTCCGGGGTCCTCGTGCCGTCCATCGCGTTCAGCGCCGCCCAGATGTGGCCGTCCGGGTCGCTGATCTCCCGGGCGGCCCCGCCTATCCGGATCCGGTCGTTGCCGTACCTGTGGGGGCGGTGCTGGGCTTTCACACGGGGCAACCGCAAGGCGACCTCTCGGCATCGCGAGCGGGACAACAATCGACAGGTGGATCTTTCTGGAAGTGTCCACCCATGTCAAGACGAATGCCGAAGCGGCATCGTCCTTGGATGACGCGGGCGACCGGTGCCGTGACCGTGAGCCGGCGGTCCCGGGCGGGCGGCGCCGGTCGTTTTGTCGTACGGCTCGGCTACGTTCCGGATCATGACAGACCGTTCCCCCAACGGCGCGACCGTGTGGGCGCGAAACAGCAGGCTGCGCGTGGTGCCGCCGGTCCAGCCGCGCAAGCTGGCGAAGGTTCCCTTCGTCGAGCTGGCGGACGGCCGGCTGCAGGGCGTGGTGTCGAGCGGCTCGGACATCGGCCGGGTCTACGTCTCCTCCATCGCCGCCGGCACCCACAACTACAACTGCAGCACCAACAACAACCGCCCCTGCGGCGGCCTGTACGGCTCGCCGTGCAAGCACCTGCGGGCCCTGGTCGCCGAGGCCGTCGTGCAGTACGGCGCCGACCGGGTGTCCCGTTACCTGCGGGTCGAGGTCCCCGAGGGCGCGGACCTGGCCGACTGCCTGGGCGGCGTCCACGAGCCCGCGCCTGCCGCGGTCGTGTTCAGCCGGTTCCTGCGCCACCTGGCCTACCTGGAGGTGCCCGACACGACTCTGCCGATCCCCGAGCTGCACTGGTTCCCGGCCACGGGGACGGTGGGCTGATGCTCGCCGTACAGCTCGCCGCCCTGCTCGGCGGCGACCCGGGAAACGCCGGTGAGGGGGCCGAGGAGGCGCTCGCGCTGCTCGACGGCTTCGACGACGCCCTGGTGCACGGCCTCGCCCGGCTCGCCGACGAGCGCGCCGACGCGGTGGCGGCGCTGGCCGCGGCGTTCGCCGCCACCCCTCTCGGCGATCGGATGGCGGAGGCGGCCGACGCGGTCGTGTCCGGTTCGATCACGCAGGAGCATCTCACGGCCCTGGCGGGCGGCCGGGTCGCGCTGTCCGGCGCCGTGCACGACGCCCTGCTCGAGAGCCTGGACACGGCCCTGGGACGGGAGCGAGCGGAATGGCCGCCGGCGCCCGGCGAGCCGGGGACGGTGAGCGGCGCGGCTGCTCAATCTGCCGCCCAATCGGCCGCCCAATCGGCTGCTCAATCTGCCGCTCAGCCGGCTGGGAACGTGCTCGGCGGCGTCCGCTCCTGGCTGCGCGAGCTGGCCATCACCGGCTGGCGCGGCGTCGACCACGACCTCGTCGCGGCGGCGGATCAGGTCGTCGAGGCCCTGCTCGCCGCACCGGATCTGCGCAGGCTCGCGGTGCTTCTCGACGGCTTCGCCGCCGAACTGCGCGCCTCCTGCCCGATCGGCTCGGCGGATCATCTGCCGGTGCGGCGCTGGGCCGACCTGTGGACCCGGGCCCTGCTGCTGTCGCAGGACGGCGTCCTGACCGGCGAGCCCCGGCCCGCCGCCGCGGTGTCGGGCCGGCTGCTGGTGCTCGGCGTCGACGTGCACGAGCACGGCACCGCCGTCCAGTTCCAGGTGCACGCCGTCCTGGAACCCGCCGACGGCGGCACGCCCCGGCTGGTGCGCACCTCCGTCACGACCGCCAAGGTCGACACCATCGTCGGGCCCGCGCTGTGGAAGCTGCCGCAGCGCCACAAGGTGCTGCTGGCCGCGCTGGCCGACCGCCGCAGCGTCGAGATCGCGGACATGCCCCTGCTCGACAGCGGTGACCTCGTCTGGGACGACGACCGCGCCTTCGTGAGCAAGCCCGCCGACCCGTTGGCCACCGCCCGGCTGTGCCTGTCCGGCGCGCTCGCCCCGGCGGTGCCGCCCCTCGACCGCGTTCCCGTGCGGATCGCGGAACCCGTGCTGGTGGAGGGCTACAAGGTCACCGAGGACGGCTCCTTCGACCTGGGCGGCACCGTGCTCGCCGTGGACGCGGAACGGCTGCCCGACTGCGGCCCGCTCACCCCCAAGCTGGTGGCGGCCTCGACGGCGTGCGTCGGACTGGTCCGGTGGGACGGCGGCCGATGGACGCTGCAGCCGCTCGCCGTGCAGGCGAAGGTCAAGCGCGAGGCGGTGGTGGTCGCCACCGGCGACTGGGCGCTCGGCCCCACCGACCCCAAGGCGGCCAAGGCCGAGGCCAGGGCCGCCGACGCGGTCACCGTGCTGCGGGAACGAGCCGGACGGTTGCTGCGACGATGAGCGACGACATCTCCACGATCGGCGAAGACGGTCTGACGAGCGCCGACCGCAACCGGCGTCAGGTGCTCTACTGGCGGCTGCTCGCCCGGCTGTTCGACCACGAGGAGCAGCCCGCGCTGGAGACCGCCGGCGTCGCGGTCGTCGGCGACCTGGGTCTGCCCGCCGGGCTGCTCGACCCGGGCGTGTCGGTCGACTCGCTGGTGCAGCGCTTCCCCGGGCTGGCCGCCGAGTTCGAGACCCTGCTCACGCCCGGCGAGCACGTGCCGGGGGGCGAGGTGCGCCGGGCGGCACTGGTCTCGAAGCTGCTGCTCAACGTCTTCGGCACCGGTTCGGGCGACGTCAGCGCCACCCGGCTCGCGACCTGGCAGCGCGACGCCGCCTGGCTCAAGTGGGCCCTGTGCGCCGGGCAGGCGCCCGGATCGGGACCAGGATCGGGAACGGGCGCGGCGCCGGGAGCGGCGGGCGGCGAATCCGCGGCGGAGGCCGGCACCGGCCACAGCAGCGGCCACGGTGCCGGGCCCACGGCCGGGTCCGGGCCGGGCGCCGGCTTCAGGATCGGCGACGACGACCTGGCCAAGGCGCTGGCCGGCATCGAGGCCGACCTGGTCAGCCGCATGCGGCTGCGCGAGGTCCTGGCCGACCCGGCCCTGGCGCGGCAGCTCACGCCCAGCATGTCGCTGGTCGAGCAGTTGCTGCGCGACAAGGCCAACCTGTCGGGGGTGGCGCTGGCCAACGCCAAGGCGCTGATCCGCAGGTTCGTCGACGAGGTCGCCGAGGTGCTGCGCACACAGGTCGAGAAGGCCAGCGTGGGCGCGATCGACCGGTCGGTGCCGCCGAAGCGGGTGTTCCGCAACCTCGACCTCGACCGGACGATCTGGAAGAACCTCACCAACTACAGCCCCGAGGACCAGCGGCTCTACGTCGACCGCCTCTACTACAAGCGCACCGCGAGGCGTACGACGCCGGCCAGGATGATCGTGGTGGTCGACCAGTCGGGTTCCATGGTCGACGCGATGGTCAACTGCACCATCCTGGCGTCCATCTTCGCCGGGCTGCCCAAGGTCGACGTGCACCTGGTCGCGTACGACACCCGCGCCCTCGACCTCACCCCGTGGGTGCACGACCCGTTCGAGGTGCTGCTGCGCACTCAGCTCGGCGGCGGCACCGACGGCACCGCCGCCCTGGCCCTCGCCCAGCCGAAGGTCGCCGACCCCCGCAACACGGTGGTCGTGTGGATCTCCGACTTCTACGAGTGGGATTGTCCCGCCGTCTACGCCGGGATGGAGGCGCTGCACCGATCCGGCGTACGGCTCATCCCCGTGGGCTCGGTGGACAGCGGCGGCCAGCAGAGCGTCAACCCGTGGTTCCGGCAGAAGCTCAAGGACCTGGGCACGCCGGTGATCTCGGGCCACATCCGCAAGCTCGTGTTCGAACTCAAGAACTTTCTCGCCTAGGAGACCCCCTCACATGACCAACGAGATGCTCCGCGCGCCCGCCGAGGTGAAGTACGCCGAGGAGCTCGACTGGCTGGAGTCGATCGACGACGGCCCCAAGCCGTTCTCCTGGCGGCTCAGCCCCCGGATGGTGCGGCTGTTCGTGCTCGGCAGCGAGCGGTCCGACGGCCTGGACCGCGAGATCCCGCAGAAGTGGTTCGGCGACCGGAGCTTCGTCGAGCGCAGCATCGTGACGCTCGCCTCCGACCGCGGCCTGCTGCTGATCGGCGATCCGGGCACCGGCAAGAGCTGGCTGGCCGAGCTGCTGTCCGCCGCCATCTGCCGCAACTCCACCCTGGTCGTGCAGGGAACGGCGGGCACCACAGAGGACCACATCAAGTATTCGTGGAACGTCTCGATGGTGATCGCCAAGGGCCAGTCCCGCGAGTCGATGATCCCCTCCCCGATCATGACGGCGATGGAGCAGGGCATGATCGGCCGCTTCGAGGAGCTGACCCGCTCCACGAGCGACGTGCAGGACGCCCTGATCTCGATCCTCTCGGAGAAGTACGTCTCCATTCCCGAGCTCGAGACCGACAACACGGTGTTCGCCAGGCCCGGGTTCTCGATCATCGCCACCGCCAACAGCCGGGACCGGGGCGTCAACGACCTGTCGTCCGCGCTGAAGCGGCGGTTCAACTTCGTCCGCATCCCGGTGGTGACGAGCAAGGCCAGCGAGGCGGAGATCGTTCGCTTCCGCACCACCGAACTGCTGCGCCGGCACCGCATCGAGCTGGACGTTCCGCCCGCGCTCCTCGACATCCTGCTGCAGAGCTTCGCCGACCTGCGCGCCGCGGCGGCGTCGGCCACGAGCGAGGACGAGAAGCTGGAGTCGGCGCTGTCCACCGCCGAGCAGATCGGCGTGCTGGAGGACGCGATCCTGCACAGCCACTTCTTCGGCGACCGCACGCTGCGCGCCGAGACGCTGGCGGGCGCCCTGGTGGGCTCGCTCGCCAGACGCGCCCCGGAGGACCTGGCCATCCTCAACAAGTACTGGCACGGCGTGGTCGAACCCCGCAGCAAGAACGACGGCGGGGAGTGGACGCGGTTCCTCGACGGCGGCCGCCAGGCGATCTCGACGCTGTCATGAGCGCCTTCGACCCCCTGCGCGAGCAGCTTCTCGACGCCGCCGCGGCCTTCGCCGGCGGCGGAGCCGCCCTGCCCGGCATCCTGACGGGCATGGTCGACGACGTCGACCGCATGCTGCGGGAGGAGCTGGAGATCTTCCCGGTGTGCCACCACTCGCCGGCCTCCGCCCTGGCCATGACCCGGCGGCTGCGCGACAAGCGGCCCAAGGTCGTCTACCTGGAGCTGTGCGAGGACCTGCGCCCGCTCCTCGACGAGCTGCGCAACTGCCGGCTGCCGGTGGCGCTGCAGGCGTTCGCCACCCAGCTCGACGGGTTCCCGCCCGGCTCCGGACCGCTCAGCGTGATCGCGCCGGTCACGGAGGCGTCGGCGGAGTATCAGGCCATCGCGTACGCGCTCGACACCCCCGGCGTGGAGATCGTGCTGGTCGACCGCTCGGTGGACCACGTCTTCCAATGGCTGCCCCAGGAGACGGACGAACCGGCTCCCCAGGAGCCAGGCTCGATCGAAGACGCGCAGGGCGAGGACGCGGCGTTGCACGGGGACGCCGTGGGGGTCGAGATCGGCGACCTGCGGCCGCGCTTCGCCGAGCTGGAAAAGCACCTGCTGCACCACGGCAAGGTGCGGCACTGGTCGGAGTGGTGGGACCAGTACGTCGAGCAGCCGCTGACCGGGGCCGACTACGACACCTACCGCCAGGCGATGGCCCTGGTCGGCAGCCTGTTCCGGCGGCTGCGCCCCGACGGCGACGACCGCCTGGCCGTCGACGAGGAACGCGAGCGCTACATGTGGACGCGGATCCGCGAGCACCTCGCCGCGTCGGGCGCCGACCCCGCCGACTGCCTGTACGTGTGCGGCGCCTTCCACGCCGTCAGCACGGTCGCCGAGTTCGGCCTGCGGTCCGAGGCGCCGCCGTACGCGATCGGTCCGCGCACGGGCACCCGCTGGCTCTACGGGCTGATCCCCTCCAGCCATTCCGCCATCGAGGCGCAGTTCGGCCTTGCCCAGGGCTCGGTGTCCATCGCCGCCACGACCTGGGCCAAGGCGGTCAAACGCGGGGGCGTCACGCCCTACCGGCTGGAGGGGCAGCAGGACGGACGCGGGAAGCGGGCCACCAAAGCCACCAAAGCCGCCAGGGCCACCAAAATCACCGAGGCCGCACCGCCCGTCGCCGCCGAGCCCGCGGCCGACCGGCTGTCGGGGTTTCTCGCCGGCCCGCCCGCGCTCGACGGCCTGGACGAGGACGAACTGCGCGGATGGTGCGTCGACATCGTGCGACTTGCCCGCCGCAACGGCTATCTGGCCAGCACGGCCGACGCCATCGCCGTGTTCGAGACGTCGATCCTGCTCGCCGGGTTGCGCGGGCGGGCCAGGCCCACGCCGTACGACTTCGCCGACGCCGCCGTCACCTGCATCGAGAAGGACGTGGTGCCGGGCCGCCGGGACGTCCGCCGGCTGTGCGAGATCCTCCTGGGCGGCGACAAGATCGGGATGGTCGGCTACGACGCGCTGCCCCCGCTGGTTCGCGACGTGTACGACCGGTTGGAGCCTCTCGGGCTGGACCTCACCAGGCGCACCCAGCAGCGGGTGCTGCTCGACCTCAAGGCGGATCCCGAGCTGGAGCCGTGCTCCGACCTGCTGTGGACGCTGCGTCACCTGCTGCCCGACGGCGCGGTCCGGCCGATCATGGGGGCGCGCCGTCTCGGCGAGCGGCCGATCCAGGAGAGCTGGGACGTGGCGCTCGGCCGGCACCAGCGGGAGATCATCGAGCTGGGCTACGAGGGCGTCACGGTCGAACAGGTGCTGGAGCAGCGGCTGCGCCGCACGGCCTGGGACCCGCAGGCCACGGCGGGAGTCGCGCTCGCGGCCGTCGAGGACGCCATCCTCTACCTGGGCGGCCGCCGCCTGGCCGGCGAGCTCGGCGCCCGCGCGGTCGAGCTGCTGGCCGCCGAGCGCACGGTGGACGACGCACCCGAGGTGCTGCGCCGGATCAGGCGGCTGCTGGCCTACTACCGGGCGAGCGAGCCGGAGCTGCCCGCCTGGTGCGAGGACTTCGTCACGGCCGGATACGCCCACTACTGCACGCTGCTGCCCACCGCCTTCGCCGACGACGACACCGGCGTGCGCCAGGTCGGCGCGATGCTCGGCTTCCTGTTCACGCTGGAGAGCCTCGCGCTGTCGCTTGGCTGCGACCGGGCCCAGCTCGAACTGGCCGTACGGCAGTCGCACCCGCGGGCCCCGGCCAAGGTCGCACTGCTGTGGGCGGCGCAGACGCAGCTGGGCCTGCTGACCAGGGAGGAGCTGCGCGCCCGCTGCGACGAGCTGCTGGCCAACCCGCTCGTCGTCCCGGCCTACCCGCTCTACGTGAGCGGGTTCGTCCAGGCGCTCGAACCCGTCCCCGGCCTCGCGCCGTTCGTGGTCGAGGCGCTGTCGAAGGCCTTCGCGCGGCTGCCCGACCCCGTCCTGCTGCCGTGGCTGCCGACGTTGATCACCACGCTGCGCCGGCACGCGCCGGAGCTGGTTCCCGTGCTCGTCCGCGAGGCCGGCCGGACCTTCCCCGGCGCTCTGGCCGAGCTGGACTCCTGGACCCCGCCATGGGAACGGCCGGCCGGGCCGGCGCGCAGGACCCGCGCGGCACCCGCGCCGAGCGGACCGGTGGCCGCGCTGCTGACCCGGCATCCGCAGGCCTGCGACGCCGTGTCCGCGCTCCTCGGCTGCACGGCGGAGTGGGGGAGCGCCGAGCGGGAGAACGGCGAGGTGGCGGCCCTGCTCGCCCGGCACCCGGCGACGACCGGTGCGGTCGCGGCCCTGCTGCGCCTTTGACGCTGCTGCGCCTTTGACGCTGCCCGCCTTCACCCGGTGGCGGCGCCGGCGAGCAGGGCGGGGACGAGCGAGGCGAGGACGGCCTGGTCCTCCTCACGGCGGGGGGCGTACTCGGTGATCCCCAGGCCGGCCAGGGGAAAGCGGGCCGTCAGCGCGCGTACGGCGTCTCGCAGCGTCGCGACGGACAGACCGCCGGCCTCGGGGTAGCTGAGCGACCCGAACTCCTCGGGGTCGAGAACGTCGAGGTCGATGTGGATGTAGACGGCGGTGCCCCCGGCGGCGGCGACGGCCGGGACCAGGACACCGGGGTCGGCCGTCAGCTCGGGCACGGTGTGCCAGGCGAGGCCCGCGTCGGTGGCGTAGGCCAGCTCCGCCGGATCCAGCGCGCGGACTCCGGCGAGGACCACCTGAGAGGGCCGCAGCGCCCGCGGCGGGACCAGATCGGGATGCCCTTCGCCCAGCAGTGTGCGCAGGACCATGCCGTGGAAGGCGTGCGAAGGTGAGGAGCCGGGCGTGTTGAGATCGCCATGGGCGTCGAACCAGACGACGACGAGTCCGTCGCCGTGTCGCTCCAGGGCGGCCGACACCGGCTCCACCTCCACCCCGCAGTCGCCGCCCACGGTGACGACCGTGGCCGCGCCGCACTCGGCGAGCGCGGCGCGGGTGCGGGCGGCGACGGCGGTGAGGACGTCCAGAGCCCGGACGCCGTCCCCTTCGGCGCCCGCGGTGTCCGGTACGGGCACCCGTACGGCCCTCGTGGACGATTCGGCGGACTGCACGGCGGACTGCGCGGCGGACTGCGCGGCGGACTGCGCGGTGGACGTCAGTGTGGACGTCACCAGGGAGGTCAGCCGTTCCGCGCCGAGGGAGAGAAGCCGGGCGTCGTCGACGCTCGACCCCTGCCATTGGGGCACCTGGACGACCGCGGTCGGAAGCATCGTCCGATCATCGCACGCCGATGCCCGTCCGGGCAGGGGCGCACCCCTGTGCCCGGATCCCCACCGGCGGCCCGGTCAGCGGACACCGAGGCCCCCGCGGGTGCTCGGCGACCCTGCCGTGCCGTCAAGCGGACCGCTGCCCTCCGCTCGTTCCCCCTACGGGGTCGCCGCCCCCGAGATCAAGCGACCCTTCGGGCGTCATCACCCGACGGTTCCGGGACGCCGGCGAAACCGGCAGACCGGAGGCGTGCGCCGCCCCGCCAGTTCCTCCAGCACCGCGTTGAGCCGCTGCCGGCACCTGTACGTCTTCGCGTGCCGCAGGCGCCCGTCCCGCCTGCCTCCGCTCGCCTCGGCCGGCGCGTCCGTCATCAGCCCCCACTGCCAGTACCACTTCTGCACGCCGTGCAGCACGCACACATAGAGGGTGTCGATCTCGCTGGAGCACTGTGCGGCGTACGTCGTGATCTGGTCCCAATCGGCGACGAGCGGCGTGGTGGTGGTGGTTCCTCCGGTGCGGACGTGCGTCAGTACGTAGAGGCGTGTGTGCTGGTCGAACTCGGCTTCGGCGACGTCGCTGAGCAGGCGCGGCCGCCGCCGGACAAGGCCGGTTCGGTGCGGGGGCCAGGCCGAGACCGTGAGCAGGCCCAGCAGTGCCACCTCGATGCACCAGTCCAGAGTCATCGGGAGGGGTTCCCTTCGTCGGAGGCCGTACCGGGATTCGTCCCCGGGCGAAGCCCGGGCGCGGGCCGTCACGCCGGCCGTGTGGGGGGCGACGGAGCCGGGACGCGGATACGGGCCCACGGGTGAGACGAGAAAAGGGAGAGCGGCTGCGACGATGCCGGTCGCAGCCGCTCTCTCGCGGCGCGTCTCCATTCACGCCCCTGCCCCAGGTAGCGGGGCGCGAATGGAAACGATCATCCGGTGACCCGGAAGGCGACTCCGCCGCGAACCGGACGAGGGACGTCCACTAGTTACCCCCACGCCCCTCGCCTTTCTCGGCGGTGGCGCGCACTCGCCGAGAGCATTTCGGTGCTGTCGTCGCCGGCGCCGCGGCGTGTCCGCTCACCGCGCCGGCTGACACGAGGCGACCGGTCAGCGGTGGCCCCAGCCGCCGAAACCGCCGGGCCCGCCGTGGCCGGGACCACCCTGACCGGGACCACCCTGACCGGGGCCGCCCTGGCCCGGGCCGCCGGGGCCCCCGTGCCCGGGACCGCCCTGACCGGGTCCGCCGGGACCGCCCTGACCCGGGCCGCCCGGACCGCCGTGACCGGGGCCGCCCCAGGGGCCGCCGCCGGGACCGCCGTGGCCGCCCCAGCCGCCCGGACCACCGGGGCCGCCGTGGCCGCCCCAGGTGCCGTTGCCCCAGTGGCCGCCCCAGTGGTTGCCGCCCCAGTTGTGGCCCGGGTTCCAGAACCCGCGGCCGGGGAGGCCGTACCAGCGGCCGGGCAGGCCGATGGACGAGTCGCAGCCCCAGCTGCCGGGCAGGGGGTACCGGCGGCCGTCGACGATGTAGACGGGGGTCGTCAGGCCCGCCCCGCAGGACGGCGAGACGTAGACCCCGCCGTTGACGACGTACTGGCAGCTGGGGAGGACGTAGGTGCGGCCGGCCACGACGTACTCGTGGATTCCGGTGCCGAGCTGGTAGCCGGGCAGGCCGTACCAGCGGCCGGGCAGACCGCTGACGGCCTGGTCGCACCAGTCGCCCGGCAGGGTGTAGGTGCGGCCGGCGAGGATGTACACCGGCCGCGTCAGGCCCACCCCGCAGGACGGCGAGACGTAGACCCCGCCGTTCACGACGTACTGGCAGCTGGGGAGGATGTAGGTCTTGCCCTTCAGGACGAACTGGTGGACGCGGATGTCCGCCCGCGGATCCGGGCCGCGCCTGGAGGCGTCGACTGGGCGGGAGACGCTGCTCGTGGCCTGCGACGCCGTGCTCGCCGCGCTCGCGGCTTCGGCGGCCAGCACCACGGGAGTGATCAGGGCAGCGGTGGCCAGTGCCCCCGTGAGGAGGGCTTTCTTCATCGTCAAGAGACGATTCCTTTCGTGAGGTGTGCTGCTGTCGGATCGGACACATCCCGGAGGCCGGCGGTGTGGCGACGGCGAATCGGGATGCGCGGGACTGCAGTCGAGACGGTTCGAGCCGGACTCCCCGCGAAAGCCTCCGCCGAGAATCAGGGGTGACCCCGGATCGGAAACGCGTAACGCGATCACGAGTCCTCGCTTCTGTCAGCAGATTTTGACGACACGGAGGGCCGGAACAGGTCGAGAGTCCGCACCCCCGCTGCTGCCGCGATGGCGTCCGCCGTGGTGCGGCGGCACGTGCCTCGTTTGAGCAGGCCGTCGATGCACTGTCTGGTTAGGGCTGCCCGGCGAGCGAAATCGGCCACGCTGTGACTGCGACCGATCATCAAGGCGCGCAAGAGCGCCACGCTCCGAAGATGCATCTGTGGCTTTCCCGCCATAGCGAACCTCTCCGATGGAAACTTCATCATCAGATTCTGCTGACGTCCCGACTGCAGGTCGCACTCTAATCCGACCGAGCGCGCGGCTGCACGTGAAAACGGAAGGTTTTCGCGAATAAATCTTGTGCGCGTCGGCGTTTTATGACGCATCTTGTTGACACAACTGGTCCCCGGCTTCGTCGGGGTTTGCTCCCTGTCGTCAGGATCTAGCGGGCATGATGGTGGCGATCGCGGCCGGAAAGATTCGAGGAGCTGACAACCGAATGCCGTCGCAGCGCGTGACACCCGACCAGCCCCCCACCCCCCTGAGCGACTGCATCCGCGACTACGTGGCGGACAAGGGGATGAGCATCCGCACGCTCGCGCTGAGGTCGGTGAGCAAGAGCGCAGGTCAGAGCCTCACCGCCCAGTGGATAACCGACGTGCTGAGCGGCCGGGTGTCGCGGATGCCTGATCTGTGGCGTCTGGAGGCTCTCGCGGCCGGGCTCGAGATGGATCCGGACAGCGTCAAGGCGCTGGCCATCAGTCAGTGGATCGGGTGGGACATCGCCGATGTCCGGACCGGCCCCGGAGAACGCCTGATCTTTCGCGTGCCGGCGGGTTATACAACTGAACAGTGCGCACGCCTCGCCGACGAACTGATGCAGGTGATCAATAGCGCGGCCGAGCCGGAAAGGGAGGAAAGGTGATTTTCCGGATGCACGGTCGCCTTCTCTGGTGCTGATGCGTCACACTTTCGTGGCATCGAGCAGCGAAACGATCGGGGACGTGATTGCACAGAAAGGATATGGTGGATGATTCGTGTCATCACCGTCGCAACCATCAGTGGAATTCCGTCGCGCCCAGTTGCTGCATAGCTCCCCGGCAGTAATCCACCACGCACTTCACGGCAACCGGATCATCGCCTACGTCGACGAGAGCCAGTTCGCCCCCGAGCTGACCGTCCCCATGGACGAGATCGGCACGGCGACGCTGAAGCTGCTTCAGCCCGTCGAGGACGCGCGCCCGATGCCGGCGCTCCGCGTCCGCATCAGAAGAAGCGGAGATCTCGGCCATGAGCTCGCCGTGGCCGAGTTCGCGACAGAGGAGATCACGGTCGTCGTCGAAAAGACCCTCATCACCGAGGATCTGGCCGCCTTCCTGAGCGACGCCGGCACCGCGGTCACCCGCGCCTTCGTCCGGCGGGCGACGTGACCCCCAGCACATCTGGAACGTGCCAGGCGGACATGCCGGAGCCGATGGGCGGCTGCCGTCGTTGCGCCGGCCGATGCGAGGAGGCCGAAGGCAGCGCCGGGGAGACGGCACGGCCCTGCAGTCCGGCCGACGGTGAGGCGGGAGGAGGCGGCGGACGTCAGGACGTGCGCGGGTGGGGGCGTGCGGCGGGAGGCCGCGCGTGCCTCGATGAACGAGCGGGGTCGTGGTGCCGCCGGGTCCGCGTCGGCAGGCCCGTCCCGCCGTGCCGTGAGTGGAGCCGGCGGCCGGGGGACGGCTGCGCGGGGCCCGGCGGAGCGGCGCTGGACCGGGCCGCGGCATCGGGGGCGGGGACCGTCGTGGCCACGGTGCCGGGAAGCGGGGGTGAGCCCGGCGCAGGACGGGCGGTGTCGGCGCTTGCCCAGACGCTCACAGCGGTCAGGACCGCGGCCCCGGTCACGACCACCGAACGGATCAGCTTGGGCCGCGACAGGGAGCGATGGCGTCCGGCCTTCGGTATCGGGGAGGGCTCGGGTTCCGGCTCGCATCGGCCGAGAGGTTCGTCGCCGGTGCTGTCGCGCCGGGGCGACACGTGCGGCGGCGGCTTGGGCCGGGCCGTGCGGCCCGGGCCGTAGGGTGTTCGCCCGGCGCGCCGGGGAGAGCGAGGTCTGTCGTGGCCGTTCATCGGACGCTCCGGATCGAGGAAGTCGCGGCATGCACGAAGAGAGACGGAATGGCTACGAACGGTATCCGAAGATCTGGATGGTGCGGCCGACTTTGGCCCCAGGTTGTCAGCAAAATCTGCTGACAACCTGGGGTTTTAAAATCCCTCGCCGAGTCCATGCTCGATCGAGGGTTGTGCCTGCGATCTCAGGCGGGATCTCTCATGAGCTCCCCGGTCGCCGCGGCTCGGCCGTGGCTCGGTGGCTCGGCCCTGGCTTCTCGCGGCTCAGTCGTCGCAGGGGGTGACGTAGTAGTCGGCCCCGCAGTCGTCGCCGTAGAGGCCGTCCACGAGGACTACCGGCGTGCTCCAGTAGCCCAGCGGGCGGCTCCAGTAACCGAGTGGGCGGCCCCAGTAGCCGCTGTGCCAGGGACGACCCGAGGGGCGGCCCCAGCCACCGTGTCCCCAGCCGCCGTGTCCCCAGTCGCCGGCGTGAGCCGGAAGGCCGGCCTGCGTGGTCGCGGCCGACTGCCGCGGGGCCGCCGTCTCCGCCGAGGCGGCGATCGGCGCCATGACGACGAGTCCGGCGGCGCAGGCCGCGCCGGCCAGGATCAGTCGACGGATCATGCGTAACCTCCTGTTTGCGTGATGTCACTTCCTGTGACCGCTGTCACGCTACAACCCGGCCGATCACGCGTATGGACGGCGACACATCAAGCGACGGCAATGTCGCGGGCCCTCGCCGCCGTGCCGGTCCGCCGAGCACCGGCCCGGTCTCCGGGTCACCTCGTGTCCCGGAGACCGCGGCCGGCGCTCGACCCGGACGAGGTCGCCCCTCTCACCTGCGGGCCGGGGTCACCAGTCGCCGTCGCCGCCCTCGTCCTCGTCGCCCTCGAAGATCTCTTCGACGATCTCGCCGGCCACCAGGCCGCCGACGATCCCGGCCGCGCCGGCCGCGGCCACCGCGCCCCAGCCGGGCCCGCCGTGGTGCTCGCGGTGGCCCTCGTAGTGACCGCCGTGCCCATAGCCGTGCCCATAGCCGTGCCCGTAACCGTGCTCGTGGCCGCCGTGGTGGCCACCGTACGGTGCGCCGTGGTGGGCGCCGTACTGGGACAGCCCGGTCAGCCAGCGGTCGATCTCCCCGGGCCAGTCCATGCGCGCCGCGTCCTCGTGGCTGACGCGGAAGCGGCCGACGGCGTCGCCGGAGTAACGGCCGGCTCGCTTGTCGGCCTCCAGGATCACCTCCAGACCCGCGGGGTCGGCCACGAAGGTGAGCTCGACCTCCCCCACCACACCGGCGTGCCGCGGAGGCGGGTAGAACTCGATCTCCTGGTAGAACGGCAGCTCCTGGCGTACGCCGTACAGGTGGCCGGCCTCCAGGTCGGCCGACGTGAAGGCGAAACCGAGCTGGAGGAACGCCTCCAGGACGCGCAACTGCGAGGGGAGCGGCTCGACGGCGATCGGATCGAGGTCGCCCTTGTCGACGGCCTTCGCGATGGACACCTCGGTGCGTACGCCGAGCGCCATGCCGGTCAGGCGCTGCCCGCCGATCTCGCTGATCGGGGTCTCCCACGGCACCGGGATCCGGAAGGCGACGCTCCTGTTCTCGCCCTGGCGCAGGATGAACGGACCGGACACCCGGGCGCGGGAGAACTCGCCGAGCCCCAGGCTCTCGCCGTCGCCGTGCTCGATCTCCACCCCGGCGACCAGGCCGAGAGTGATGTCCTCGATCTCGGCGTCGAAGTCGCCGCCGGACAGTCTCACCTCGCCCGTGAGCACGCCGCCCGGCCGGACCCGCGGGGTGGTCAGTACGGTGTCCACCGAGGGGGCGCCCACCCCGAGAGCGCCCAGCATCCGCTTGAAGACCACGTGTCTCTCCCTGTCAACGATCGATGAGGTGTCAGCCGCCCACCTGAACGATCAAGCGCCGTGTCCGGGTTCCTGCCGCCGGCGGAGATCGCCCAGCGGTGATCACGATCTCGCCGGCACGGCGCGGACGTCCGGGACCCGCAGCCGCCGCACCCCCGGGAAGAGCACGGCCAGCATGGAGACAAACGCCACCATCGCGCCGCACCCGATCAGCGCGGGCTGCGGGCCGATCGTGACGGCCAGCGGACCGGCCAGCAGCATGCCCAGGGGGCCGAGCATCAGGGAGCCGAGCGAGTCGTAGGAGCTGACCCGCGACAGCGACTCGCCCGGGATCTCCCGCTGGACCGTGGTGTTCCACAGCACGCCGTAGATGTCGAAGCAGACGCCGGCGACGAGTGCCCCGCTCACGATGGACCACAGCGGCGCGCCGGCCCCGAGCAGCACGTACGGCAGGGCGGTGGGCAGGGTGAGAAGCGTGGCGACCATGACGGGCCGCCGGGGACGAAACCGGAGCGCGAGGGCGACTCCGATGGTCATGCCGACGGCCTCGCCCGCGAGGACCGCCGACCAGGCGGGAGCGCCGCCCATGCGCTGCCTGGCGACCAGAGGCCCGAGCACGCCGTACGCCGCCTGCACGGCCATCATCAGGATCGAGAACTGCGCCACCGCCACCCAGAGCCACTGCCGGGAGACGAACTCGCGCCAGCCGGCCCGCAGGTCGGCCAGCACCGAGTGGGCGCCGCGAGCGCTCTGCGCGGGGGAGCCGCGAAGCATGGTGATCAGCACGGCGGCGACGGCGAACATGACGCCGCTCGTCATCAGCACCCAGCCGCTGCCCAGCAGGACCACGGCGCCGCCGCCGAGCACGAGGCCCGTCATCTTCGAGACGTTGGTCCCCATCCCGAGCAGGGCGTTGGCGGTCTGCAGCCGGCCGGGCGGGACCACGTCGCGGATGATCCCGGTCAGCGCCGGGAACAGCATCGCGCCGGCGACGCCGCTGACGGCGCTCGCCGCCAGGAGCGGGAGGAGCGGCGCCCACCTCGTGAGCATCATCGCGGCCAGGCAGATGTGGGCCGCCGCGTTTACGGACTCCGCCGCCGTCATCACCCGGTGCCTCGGCATCCGATCCGCGACGACCCCTCCGAGGAGCAGGAAGGCCACCATCGGCAGCGCCTGGGCGGTGAGGACCGCCGACAGCGTCGTCGCCCTGGCGCCGGGCAGCGCGAGGACGCCGAAAGCGAGGGCGACGGGAGCGAAGCCACTGCCCAGCACCGAGACGGTGCGTGCGGCGAGTAACAGGGCGAACCGTCGTTCCCTGACCATGGACAGATCAGCACCGAGCCCGTGGGCGTCGCCGATCCGGACCGGTGGCGAGCTCAGCGCGGGCCTCTGCCGTCCCCGGCCGCCCCCCGCGGCAGAGAACCGCCCCCGGTCGGCGTCCGCGGGTGAGAACCGCCCCCGGTCGGCGTCCGCGGGAGAGAACGGCCCCCGGTCGGCGTCCGCGGGTGAGAACCGCCCCCGGTCGGCGTCCGCGGGAGAGAACGGCCCCCGGTCGGCACTGCCGGCCTCGGCGACGTCACGAAACGGTGCCCTGTCCATCGGCGGCCCTCCGCGCACGACCATCACGCCCTGGGCGCCCACCTCCCGCGACCGCCGTCCGGCGCCGCGGCTGTGGATCCCTCCTCCGGCGGTGCCGTCCCGGATCAGGACCCGGCCCCGCCTGTGCGCCCGAAACCCGCAGGCCCCGCTCGGACGCCGAGGCCCCGAGAGGGACTTGCTGCCCCACATACCCCGGCACTCCTGATGAAGGCAGATGCAGGCGTCATATCCTGCGAAAGGGGGTGACATGTTCGGGCAAGTCAGCACCGACATCCCCGCACGGCTGGACCGGCTTCCCTGGGTTCGCTGGCACTGGATGGTGCTTCTCGGTCTCGGCACCGTCTGGATCCTCGACGGCGTCGAGGTCACGATCGTCGGGGTCATCGGCCCTCGGATCACCGAGCCGGGCAGCGGACTCGGGCTCACCGAGAGTCAGATCGGGATCGCCGCCGGGATCTACATCGCGGGCGCCTGCGCCGGTGCTCTCCTCTTCGCCCATCTGACGGACCGCTTCGGGCGTACGAGGATCTTCCTGGTGACGCTCGCCCTCTACCTGGCCGCCACCGTGGCCACCGCGTTCTCCCGTGACGCGTGGTACTTCTACCTGTGCCGTTTCCTCACCGGCACGGGCATCGGAGGCGAGTACGCCGCGGTCAACTCGGCGATCGACGAGCTCATCCCGTCGCGGGTGCGCGGGAGGGTCGACCTCGCGGTGAACGGCTCCTTCTGGGTGGGCACGATTCTCGGCGCCCTCATCGCGATCCCGGTGCTCAACATGAGCATGCTCCCCACCGACCTCGGCTGGCGCCTGCTGTTCGGTCTGGGCGCGCTGCTCGGTTCGGCGATCCTGCTGGTCCGGCGGCTCGCGCCGCCGCCGGAGAGCCCGCGCTGGCTGTTGATCCACGGTCGCGTGCGGGAGGCGGAGGAGAGCGTCGGTCACATAGAGGCGACGGTGCGGGAGCAGGCCGGCCGGAGGCTCGAGCCGCCGCGGGGGAGGATCAGGATCACCCCGCGAAGGTACACACCGCTGACCGAGGTGGCCGCCACCCTGTTGCGCCGTTACCCCAGGCGGACGGCGGTCGGCCTGCTGCTGTTCGTGGGCCAGGCGTTCCTGTACAACTCCATCTTCTTCACCTACGCCCTGGTCCTCTCGACGTTCTTCACCGTGCTGGACGACGACACGCCCTGGTATCTCGTCCCGATCGCGATCGGCAACTTCCTCGGCCCGGTGCTGCTGGGCCGGTTCTTCGACTCGGTCGGCCGCCGCGCGATGATCGCCGGCACGTACGTGACGTCCGGGGCGCTCCTGCTCGGTACGGCCGCGCTGTTCCAGGCGCACCTGCTGTCGCCGGAGTCGCTCACCGCCTGCTGGATGGCGGTGTTCTTCTTCGCCTCGGCCGGGGCGAGTGCCGCGTACCTGACGGTCTCGGAGATCTTCCCGATGGAGACGCGGCCGGTGGTGATCTCGTTCTTCTACGCGCTCGGCACCGGCCTCGGCGGGATCGTCGGCCCGGTGCTGTTCGGCCATCTGGTGGAGAGCCACCGCGTGGGCAACGTGGTCGTCGGATACCTCGTCGGGGCCGTGCTGATGATCGCCGCCGGGCTCGTGCAGTGGTTCATGGGAGTGGAGGCGGCCCGCCGTTCACTGGAGGACGTCGCCGAGCCGCTGGGCGCGCAGGGCCCGCGAGCGCTCTGACCGGCGCCCCGCGGCGCCGGCGCCCTGGCCGGGCGTGCGGGTGGGTGAGGCGGTCGCGGCGCTACCTTTTCGCCGGACGGCCGGAGGGCGTGGCCCTGGCATACTCCGCGACCGGCGTCCGCAGCCGGGTCAGCCGGTGGACGCCCAGGCCGGCGGCGGCCAGCGCGACCAGGCCGCCCGCGACCAGGAGACCGACCCGCCCGGAGACCTGCTCCACCAGCCCGTAGGAGCCGCCCGCGGCGTACCCGAGCCCGACGGTGCCCGCCCCCCAGGCCAGCCCGCCGGGCACCGCGTAGGCGAGGAACCTCCCGTACGGCAGGCGTCCCATGCCGGCCAGCATGGGGACCAGGGCACGCAACAGACCGACCCAGCGGCCGAAGAGCACGGCCCACCCGCCGCGTCGCCGCAGGTAGACCTCGGTGCGGTCCCATCGCTCCGCGCTGACCCGGCGGCCCAGCCGGCTGTCGCGCACGCGAGGCCCCAGCCGCCTGCCGATCCGATAGCTGATCGAATCCCCCGCGACCGCGCCCACGCCGGCCACGGCCATCATGAGAGGCAGGCTCACCTGCCCCGTGAAGGCGAGGAAGCCGGCCATCAGCAGGGTGAGCTCACCCGGCACCACCAGCCCGACGAGCGCCGCCGTCTCCGCGCAGGCCATCAGCCCGACCATCAGGTAGGCCCACGGGCCCGCCACCGCCATGAACTGGTGCAGCCCCTGCGTCATCGGATGCCCCCCGCCGTCGCGATGACTGTCTCCCCACAATGCACGTCACAAGGGGAACGCCAGTAGCTCAGGGCGGGAAAACCTCAGTAAGCGTCATGTACCCGAGGAAAACGTCAGACAGCTCCGGAGAACGTGTCGCACCGGGCGGGAGAGCCCGTCTTGTATCCCGTGGTGAACCACTTCACCCGTTGCCGGGAGCTCCCGTGCGTCCACCCCTCGGGGTCCACCCTGCCCTGGGTGCGCTCCTGGATCCTGTCGTCGCCCACCGCCGCCGCGGCGTCCAGGGCCTCCTGGATGTCCGCCGCGGTGAACGGGCTCTCGTAGAACCCCGTGTCGACCGCGTTCTTCGCCCACACCCCCGCGTAGCAGTCCGCCTGAAGCTCAAGCCGTACGGACGCGCTGTCCGCCCCCTGGCTGTCGCCGCCGGCCCGCCGGGTGGTGCCGAGGAGGTTCTGCACGTGGTGGCCGTACTCGTGACCGATCACGTACGCCTGGGCGAAGGGCCCGCCCTTGGCGCCGAATTGCCTCTCCAGCTCCTCGAAGAAGCCCAGGTCGAGGTAGACCCGGCTGTCGGCCGGGCAGTAGAAGGGGCCGACGGCCGAGCTCGCCTGGCCGCAGCCGGTGCTCACGGCGTCGGTGAACAGGACGGTGCGCGCGTTGCGGTACGGCTGCTTGCCCCGCTCGGCGAAGGCATCCCGCCAATACTTCTGGACGCTGTTGACCACACCCACCACGCGGCACTTCTCCGACTGGTCCGCGTCGCGCCCCTTCTTGCACTGTTCGCTCAGATCTCGGGAGGCCGGGTCCGAGGCCGGCCGCGCGCCCGTGGAAGAGCCTCCACCGCCGAGGAGATCGGCCGGGTTGACGCCGAGGACCAGGGCGACGACCAGGGCGACGACACCGACGACGCCCCCGCCGATCGCGAGCCCGCCGCCCGGGAATCCTCCGCCGCCCTCCTCCACCTGTGACGCGTCGAGATCCACGTCGTCGCGGAAGTCCATCAAGCCCGCCTTCCTGTCCCGGGACCTGCCACGCCCTATGATCCCCGACGGCCTCCGCTCGCTCACCGGCACTCCGAGGACAGAAGGCTCCTTATCGGACATATAGGGATAAATATGCGTCAAGTCCGGCAAGGTCCTCGCGCTTTGCACAATTAGCGGGCGCTGTGACCTAGTCGTTCCCGATTTGTGACGAATGACCAGAATGAGGCGATAATTCGTCTTTGCTTCAGTCTCTTCACGCACGTCGTTCACTCGCGAGATCCACTGTGACCGGTCGAGACCGCGCCGCTTTATCGGCGCTTTATGCACCGTGATGGAAGGGACTGCACCTGATGCAGCCAGTGGCAGCGAGAAAGCTGCTGGGAGGCTTGAGGCGAGGGCGTCTCGCCGTAGCCGCCGTGATCGCCCTGGTCGCGACGCTGCTCGTCAGCGGCGTCGTGACGGCGGCGCACGCCGACCCGGACCCGGCGACAGCGGGTCATGGACGCCCGAGCCCGACGCCGACCGGTTCCCCCACCCCACCCACCCTCAGCCCCGCCGGCGGTTCGTACGTCGAGGGTACGGTCAAGGTCGCGGCGGTCCCGGCCGCGGCCGGTGACAGCGTCATCGAGCTGGCTGTCGACGGCACCGCTCTGAACGCCACCCGTACGGTGGGCGTGTCGAGGCTCCGTTTCGACGTCGGCTCGAACTCGACGGAGGCGCGATACCACAACTACGTGCTCGTCAACGGCGTCTACCGGAGCGACATCGGCGACCTCGTGAGCGAGCGGGCGACCATCGAGATCCCGAACGAACACCTCGTCAAGGGCGAGAACACCATCGAGATCTTCGCCGGCACGATCCAGAGCTCGTGCGGCACCAACTACGACGACTTCGTCCTGTCCGATGTGGGCCTCGAACTGCTCGGTGAGGTCGCGGACGGGGAGGACAACCCCTACACACTGTCCTTCGGCGACGGCAACTGCGGCTCGAACACCGCGCTGCTCAAGCAGGCGACGCTCAAGTTCTTCGTCAAGGGCGACCCGCAGGGCACCACGGGTCTCGCCGCGGACGTGGACACCACGACGCTGGCCAACGGCGAGCACGCCATCACCGCCAAGGCCGCGTCCGGGGCCACGGTCAAGCACGCCGTGACCGTGAACAACGCCCCGGCCGGGGCGCCCCGGCTGCTGCCCACGGACGGCACGCTGGTGGCACGCACCACGCCGATCCACGCGACCGTGCCGGCCGCCGGTGCGGGCGGTGTCTCGTCCCTCACCGTCGACGGCGCGGAACCCGCGACGAAGGCCACCCTGGGCAACGGCGCGGCGATGTTCAGCTTCGAGGTGGGCGCGGACTCGATCGACGACAAGTACGACGACTTCCTGCTCGTCAACGGCAAGCGCATCGACCTGGGCGGCACCTGGGCCGGCCGGCGCGTCACCGTCGCCGTTCCCGCCCGGTTCCTGGTGCCCGGCGACAACACGGTCAAGGTCGTGACCGGCGACTGGAAGGCGTCCTGCGGCGCCGACCGCGACGACTTCACCATCGCGAACCTCGGCCTCGCCCTCGACGGCGCCACCGTGACGGGCCACGACGTCAAGCCGTCCTACGACCTGGGCGACGGCACCTGCGGCAGCAGCCAGACCGCCCTCCGCGAGGTCGAACTGCGCTACACGATCGACGCGCCGGCGGTGCACGTCGTCCGGACGCTCGGCTCGGGTGACGCGACTCTCAGCTTCACCGTCGGCACCAACTCGATCGAGGCGCGTTACCAGAACTACCTGCTCGTGAACGGGCGAAAGGTCGTGCTCGACGGCGACTTCGTGAGCCGGCGGGTCGACTTCACCTTTCCGAACGAGTACCTCGTGCCCGGCTGGAACACGATCGACTTCGTGACCGGCACCTATCCCACGTCATGTGGCGACAACCGCGACGACTTCGCGATCTCGAACATCGCCCTCACCCCGGTGCGGGGCACGGCGGCCGGTCAGATGCTCAAGAGCTCCTACAGCATGGGCGACGGCAACTGCGGCGACAACGTGAACCTGCTGACCGAGATCGACCTCCAGTTCCTCGTGGACGCCCCCGCCGGCGGCCTGAGCGCGGATCTCGACACCACCGCGATCAAGGACGGCAAGCACACCGTCGCCGCGACCTCGACCACGGGCGAGACCGCCACCCGTACGCTGATCACCGACAACTCGGCGCCCAAGGTCGCCACGAGCGTCCCCGCCGCGGGCGAGAAGATCACCGCCTCCGTCGTGCTGGACGTCAAGCTGGAGGACGCCTCCGGTGTGGTGTCCGGGCCGGACGTCACGCTCGACGGGCAGCCGATCGCGCTGGGCGCCCAGGTGGGCCCCGGACTGCGGCCCGGTTCGCACACCCTCGCCGTGACCGCCGCGGACTCGCTCGGCAACACCGCTACCCGGGAGGTCTCGTTCGAGTCCGCCGGCATCCCGGACGCCCCCGCCGAGCTCACCCCGGCGTCCGGAGCCGTCGACGTGTCGGGCTCCGTCACGCTCTCGGCGAAGGTCGCCGAGCCCGGCGGCGGCGAGGTCGAGGCGACGTTCTCCGAAGCCGACATTCTGACGCCGAACCAGGCGTTCCAGGGCGTGGCCGAGACCGTCCCCACGACCCTGGAGGTGCCCGGCGAGAAGAAGGTCAAGGCCGCCGGGCTGGAGCCCGCCGACGACGCGACGCTCGACGCGCCCGCCGGCCGGGACGTCACCTACCAGCGATACGACATCCAGGTGAAGGGCCATGCGGACGCCCCGGTCCTGCGCTGGGAGGGTGCCATCGACCCCGAGCGCCTGGTGTCGCTGCGGGCGTGGAACACCAAGACCCGGGCGTGGGATCTGCTGACGAGCTCCCGCGGCGCCGCCGAGGGCCAGACCGCGCTCACCGCCGTCGTCGGCGACCAGTACGTCGACGGGCAGCAGGTCCACGTGATGGTGACGGGCGAGGACCCGTTCGCCGACGACATCGACCCCGGTGACCCGAACGGCTTCGCCGACCCCTCCACGTACGACTTCTCGATCGTCCACTTCACCGACACGCAGTACCTCTCCGAGGGCGCGGTGGAGCAGGAGACCGCCGAAGAGCGCGCGGTGTGGGAGTCCGCGTACGCCGGGATCGTCAACTGGATCAAGGACAACAAGGACCAGCGCAAGATCTCGTACGTCGCGCACACCGGAGACCTCATCGAGAACAACATCCGCAAGCCCGCGGACGAGGCCACGCAGCGGCAGGTCGTCGGCGAGTTCGAGGTGTCGTCCAAGCAGCAGCGCGTCCTGGACGAGGCGAAGATCCCGAACGGCGTGATCGCGGGCAACCACGACAACCAGTCGGGCACCGAGGACGGGCCGCAGGCGATCTACAACACGTACTACGGCCCCGGCCGCTACCAGACGGCGGCGCAGGGCTGGCAGCACGCCGAGTACGGCGGGCCGTGGAAGGAGGGCGACAACCAGAACCACTACGACCTGTTCTCCGCCGGCGGGCTGGACTTCGTCGTGGTCGGCCTGTCGTACGGCGTCACGCGGGAGGAGGCCGAGTGGGCCGACTCCGTCTTCAAGCGGTTCCCCGACCGCAACGGCATCCTGCTCTCGCACGACTACCTCGTGCCGAGCACCAGCCCCGACGGGCGCGGCGCGGGATTCTCGGCGCCGGACGGCTCGATGCTCTACAAGACGGTGGTCGAGAAGAACCCGAACGTCTTCCTCATCCTCGCCGGGCACGAGCACGGCGTGGCCACGAACGTGAAGCCGAAGGTCGGCCAGGTCGGCCAGGGCGTCGTCGAACTGCTGGCGGACTACCAGTTCTACACGGTCTCGGCCGACCGCCTCGGGCTCACCCAGGTGGGCGGATACAACCCTGACGACCAGCTCCAGTTCGGCGCGAGCTTCTTCCGTCTGCTGCAGTTCAACGTCAAGCGGGCCGAGCTGACGGTGGACACCTACTCCCCGCTGCTGAACGACTTCGGCGCGGGCGAGTTCGACCCGCTGCGCCGTTACGACGGCCGCGAGGACAACATGGTGCTGCCGGTCGATCTCACCACCCGTACGACGAGCTTCACGACCGACTCGCTGGCGATCTACAAGCCCACCCGGGTCGTCGGCACGAGCACGGTCCCGTCGGGTCAGGTGGCCTCGGTGACCTGGAAGCGTCTCAAGAGCGACACGGCCTACGCCTGGTTCGTCACCGCACGCTCCACCGGCGGCGGCGTGACCGCCTCCGAGCCGAGCGTCTTCGTCACGAAGGACGAGCACGGCCGCCCCGGTAAGTGGGGACCGGACTCGCCCCTCTACCGCTGGTTCCCGCGCAGGTAACCCTCATCGCCGCCCCGGACCCCGCGTCGCCGCGGAGCGTCCGGGGCGGCCCTTACCTTCGAAACCCGGCCCTTCGAAATCCGGCCCTCGAAACCCGGCCCCTTGAAACCTGGAGCACGAGACATGTCTCGCAGGCTGTCCGCCGCCGTCCTCGCTCTCACCTTCGCCCTCGGCGGGCTGATGGCGTTCTGCGCTCCGGCGGCGGCGCACAACGCGACCACCAAGGCGCACGCCACGGTGACCGGAACGGGCGCGGACGTCAGAGTCGTGCTCGACCTGGAGTACGACCTCCTCATGAAGTCGGCCTGGCTGTACGCCGAGGCGTACGACGCGAAGGAGCGGACCGAGCAACTCCGCCAGCTCAAGAAGAACCAGGCCGCCGTCGTCGACTACGTCACGCGCCGCTTCGCCGTGGCGTACGGCGACACGCCCTGCACGCCCATGCCGGTGGGTGACGCGGGCGTGCGCGACCGCGACAACGTGGCCTACGCGGTGCTGACCCTCGACTACCACTGCGCGGGCGACGGCAGGGGAGGACACGCGATCTCAAGTGCGCTCTTCCCCGACGCCGAGAGCTTCGTGCACAGCACGGAGACGATCGTCGGCTACACGCTCGACGGCACGACGGGCTCCGCGGTCCTGACCGCCGGGAACCCGACGCTGCGGGTCGGCGGGCACCGGGCCTCGCACCAGATCGGGGAGTTCTTCCTGCTCGGCGCCGAGCACCTGCTGTCCGGCCTCGACCACATCTTCTTCCTGCTCGCCCTGCTCATCGGCGCCCGCCGCCTGCGCGACGTCGTCGTCACGGCCTCCGCCTTCACGGCCGCACACAGCATCACGTTCCTCCTGGCGGCGCTGGGGATCGTGGACGTCCCCGCGGGGATCGTCGAGCCGGTCATCGCGGTGTCGATCATCGTCGTGGCCGTCGCGAACCTCCTGGGCCGCGACGAGGACAAACTGGGCAGGTGGCGGCTGCCGATCGTCTTCGCCTTCGGCCTGGTGCACGGGCTCGGCTTCGCGAGCGCGCTGGACATCGACGAGAAGGGATCGTGGGAGCTGCTCCTGTCGCTCCTGAGTTTCAACGCCGGCATCGAGGCGACCCAACTGCTGATCATCGTGGTGCTCTTCCCGCTGCTGGTGCTCCTGCGCCGTACGTCCGCGGTGCGCTGGGTGACCGCCGCCATGTCGGTCCCCATCGTGGCGGTCGGCCTCTACTGGTGCGTCGATCGGATCACCTTCTCCCTGTGATCGGGCCTCGTCGGTGCTGGTGACGATCGACGTGTAGCGCGGCTTTCTCTCCGGCGCCGTACGCCGGCGAGCGGAGCCCGGATCCGCATCCCCGGCAGCGCCCTGGCGGCCCTGACCTCGTTCCCGTAGCCGTACGTCCGGCCGGGCGGCGAACGGGCGATCGGCTTCGTGACGGGCCCGCACCGTGGTCGAATCGTTCTTCCATCTCCTTCCGCTGAGGAGCCGAAGACCATGAACGATCGATCCCTCCAGGAGACCAGGGAGTTCTTCGCCGCCAAGGCGGCCACCTGGGAGGAGAAGTATCCCGACGACGGCCCGGCCTTCGCCGCCGCGATCGCCGAGATGGCCCTGCCGGCCGGGGGGCTGGTCCTCGACGCCGGATGCGGCACCGGCCGTGCGTTCCCCCTGCTGCGGGACGCCGTCGGGGCCGCCGGACAGGTGGTGGGCGTGGACGTCACCCCGGAGATGCTCCGGTCGGCCCGCGAGCGGGGACGGGGTGAGTTCGGCCGGCTGCTGATCGCCGACGTCGGGCGGCTACCGCTCCGTGACGAGGTGGCCGACGGCGTGCTGGCCTCCGGGCTGATCTCCCACGTTCTCCGGCCGGCGGCCGTGCTGTCCGAGCTGGCCCGGGTGACCCGCCCCGGCGGGAGGCTGGCGCTGTTCCACCCCGTGGGCCGTGCGGTGCTCGCGGCCCGGCGCGGCCGCAGCCTGACCCCCGACGACATCCGGGCCGAGCACAACCTCCGTCCCCTGCTGGACACCGCCGGCTGGACCCTGCTCGACTACCACGACACCGAGGAGCGCTATCTGGCGCTGGCTCGCAGATGAGATACGAATGCGATAAATGACAGAGCTTCTGCGATCGAATAGAAGTCTCAAGGTCAGCAAATGCGGCGTAAGGTGGTGCCCGTGACGACGTTCCGGATCAGTGAAGCGGCCGCTGTGCTCGGCGTCAGCGCCGACACCGTACGGCGTCTCGTCGACGGGGGCAGGCTCGCCGCGCACCGCGACGAGAACGGCCACCGCCTGATCGCCGGCACCGACCTCGCCGCGTTCGCCCGGGCGCAGACCGAGGCGGACGAGCGCACCGGAGTCTCCTCGGCGCGCAACCGCTTACGCGGGATCGTGACCGAGGTGATCAGGGACGCGGTGATGGCCCAGGTGGAGATCGCCGCCGGGCCGTTCCGTGTGGTCTCGCTGATGAGCCGCCAGGCGGCCGACGAGCTCGGCCTGGAGCCGGGGGTGATGGCCGTGGCAGTCGTCAAGTCCACGAACGTCGTCGTCGAGATCCCCGGCCACGCGCGCGTCGCCGATCAGTAGAAGGAGCTGTGGTGCTCAGACGTCTCTGCCTGGCCGCCGTCCTCGCCTCGGCGTTGAGCCTGGCGGCATGCGGCTCCGCCCCCGCCCCTGCCTCCGGCGCCGGGGATTCGAAGGCGCTCACGGTGTTCGCCGCGGCGTCCCTGACCGAGACGTTCACCGAGCTGGGCAGGCGGTTCGAGAGCACCCACTCCGGCACGAAGGTCACCTTCAACTTCGGCTCCAGCGCGACGCTGGCCCAGCAGATCACGCAAGGCGCCCCCGCGGACGTCTTCGCCGCCGCGAGCCCGGCCACGATGAAGACGGTCACCGACGCCGGGCTGGCCGCAGCGCCCACCGTGTTCGCCAAGAACACGCTCCAGATCGCCGTCCCCGAGGACAACCCGGCCAAGGTCGGGTCGCTCAAGGACCTGACCGACCCGAAGGTCAAGGTCGCCCTGTGCGCCGAGCAGGTGCCCTGCGGCGCGGCGGCGGCCAAGGCGCTGGACGCCGCCGGCCTCAAGGTCACCCCCGTGACCCTGGAGCAGGACGTCAAGGCGACGCTCACCAAGGTGCGGCTCGGCGAGGTCGATGCGGCGCTCGTCTACCGCAGCGACGTGATCGCCGCCGCGGGGAAGGTCAAGGGCATCGACTTCCCCGAAGCCGGCCAGGCGGTCAACGACTATCCGATCGCGGCGCTGACCAAGGCGCCCGCGCCCGATCTGGCCGGGCAGTTCGTCGATCTCGTGCTGTCGCGGGAGGGCAGGGACGTGCTGACCAAGGCCGGTTTCCAGGCGCCGTGAGCGGCCACGTACGAGTGCGGGGCCCGCGGGCGCGCATGCCGTGGCCGCTGCTGGTGCCCGCGCTCGCGGGGCTGGCCTTCCTCGTCCTCCCGCTGGCCGGGCTGCTGGCCCGCGCCCCCTGGGCGACCCTGCCGGAGCGGCTGGCCGAGCCGCGGGTGCTAGAGGCCCTGCGGCTCTCCCTGGTGACCGCGACCGTCGCGACCGCGGTCTGCCTGCTGCTCGGCGTGCCGCTCGCCTGGCTGCTGGCCCGTACGACCCTGCCGGGGAGGCGGCTGCTGCGCGCGCTGGTCACCGTGCCGCTCGTGCTGCCGCCGGTCGTCGGCGGCGTCGCACTGCTGCTGGTGCTCGGCCGCCGCGGGCTCGCCGGGCAGTGGCTGTACGACGCCTTCGGCGTCTCCCTGCCCTTCACCACCGCCGGAGTCGTCGTCGCGGAGGCGTTCGTCGCCATGCCGTTCCTCGTCATCGCCGTGGAGGGGGCGCTGCGCGCGGCCGACCAGCGCTACGAGGAGGCCGCCGCGACCCTGGGGGCCTCCCGCTGGACGGTCTTCCGCCGGGTCACCCTGCCCATGGTCGCCCCCGGCGTGCTGGCCGGCGCCGTCCTGTGCTGGGCCCGCGCGCTGGGCGAGTTCGGCGCGACCATCACCTTCGCCGGAAACTTCCCAGGCCGCACGCAGACCATGCCGCTGGCCGTCTACCTGGCGCTGGAGACCGATCCGGACGCCGCCATCGTGCTCAGCCTGGTGCTGCTCGCGGTCTCGGTGATCGTGCTGGCCGGGCTGCGCGACCGCTGGGCGGGCGCCGCATGACCATGCGGGCCCACCTGGTCGTCGAACGTCCCGCCTTCCGCCTGGACGTCGAGATCGGCGCGGCGGCCGGTGAGGTGGTGGCGCTGCTCGGTCCCAACGGCGCGGGCAAGACGACCGCGCTGCGCGGCCTCGCCGGGCTCACCCCCTTGAGCGGCGGGCGCGTCGAACTGGACGGCGCCGAGGTGCACCGCCTGCCGCCGGAACGGCGGAGGATCGGGGTGGTCTTCCAGGACTACCTGCTGTTCCCGCACCTGTCCGCCCTCGACAACGTCGCCTTCGGCCCCCGCTGCCAGGGGCTCGGCAAGGCGGCGGCCCGCCGGGTCGCCGCCGGGCTGCTCGACCGCGTCGGCCTCGCCGATCACGCCCACGTCCGCCCCGGGCGGCTGTCCGGCGGCCAGGCGCAGCGCGTCGCCCTCGCCCGCGCGCTGGCCGTACGGCCCCGTCTGTTGCTGCTGGACGAGCCGCTGGCCGCCCTCGACGCCCACACCCGGCTGGAGATCCGCGCCGAGCTGCGTCGCCACCTGGCCGATTTCGACGGCGCGACCATCCTGGTCACCCACGACGCGCTCGACGCGATGGTCCTGGCCCACCGGCTCGTGGTGATCGAGAACGGCGCCGTCGTGCAGACCGGCACCCCGAGCGAGATCGCCCGCCATCCGCGTACGGACTACGTCGCCCGCCTCGTCGGCCTCAACCTCTATCGGGGGGAGGCCGACGGGAACCACGTCGTCGTGGGCGACGTGCGCTTCAGCAGCGCCGAACGCCTGACGGGGCCCGCCTTCGTCGCCTTCCCGCCGTCCGCCGTGGCCCTCTACCGCACCCGCCCCGACGGGAGCCCCCGCAACCTGTGGCGGGCCGTCATCGACGGCATCGAACGACACGGCGACAACGTCCGCGTGCACCTCCACGGGCCGATCCCGCTGCTCGCCGACGTCACCCCGGCGGCCGCCGCCGACCTCGACCTCACCCCGGGCCAGGACGTCTGGGCCGCCGTCAAGGCCACAGAGACGCACGCCTACCCGGCCTGAGCCGGCTCCGCCCTTGCCTTGACGCCTGCGTCAAGGTTCTAGCGTGATCGCGAACACCGGCCCGAGGAGCCCCATGAAATTCGCGATCGCCTACTCCACCGCCGACGGGCTCGACCCCGACAGACTGGTGGCCTATGCCCGCCATGCCGAGGCATGTGGCTTCGAGGGGCTGTACCTGCCGGAACACATCGTGTTGTATCCCGGCGCCGCGATCGGCCCCTACGAGATCCCGCCGACGCTGCCCTACCCCGACCCGCTCGACTGCCTGGGCTTCGTCGCGGCGGCCACGCGACGCCTCCTGCTCGGCACGGCCGTGCTGCTGCTGCCGTACCACCACCCGGTGGTCCTGGCCAAGCGCCTGGCGACCATCGACGTGCTGTCCGGTGGGCGGATGCGGCTGCTGACGGTGGGGCTGGGCACCCTGCCCGGCGAGGCCGAGGCGGCGGGGGTCGACTTCCGCACCCGCGGACGCCGTGCCGACGAGGCCATCGACGTGCTGCGGCTGCTGTGGGAGGGGGACGAGAAAGGCGTCGGCTTCCACGGCGAGTTCTTCGGCTTCGACGACGCGTGCAGCTATCCCAAGCCCCATGGCGTCACCCACCTGCCGATCCATGTGGGCGGGTCGAGCCGGGCCGCCGCGCGCCGCGCCGGGCGGCGCGGCGACGGCTACTTCCCGGGTGGCGCGCTCACCCCGGAGGAACGCGCCGTCCAGTGGCAGCTGGCCCGGACCGAGGCCGCCGCGGCCGGTCGCGATCCCGATGCGCTGGAGTACACCCGCTGGGGGTCGATCGACATGTCCCCCGAACGCGTCGAGGCCTACGCCGCCCAGGGCGTGACCCGCATCGTGGTCAGCCCCTCTTCCACCGAACCGGAGCGGCAGCAGGACGAGATGTCCGCGTTCGCCCAGCGGTTCGCCCTTCCGCGTACGGACTGACCGCTCGGCGCGGGGCGATGCGGGGCAGCGTGATCCGGTTCGCGGTCACATGTGCGGAGAACGGTACATTGCGCGCATGTCCTCTACTCTGCGGCCGGACGACCGCCTCGCGTCCGTGTTCCGGTTCGCCACCGAGTTGGTCGCCTGGGTCGCGACACCGTGGGCCATCGCCTCGCGATCCGTGCCGCTTGCCGTGCTGTCGGTCGTGGTGCTGATCGGGCTGCCGACGCTGCTGTCCACGCCGGGGGACAAGCGGAACGTGATCGTCGCGGTGCCCGGGCCGGTGACCATCGCGCTGGTCCTCGTGCAGCTCGCGGCGGCGGTGGCGGCGGCGTGGGTCGCCTGGCCCGCGTTCGCCGCCGTGCCGGTGACCGTGCTGGCCGCGATCACCGTGGTGCTCGAACTGCCCCGCTGGCGGTGGCTCGCCGTGCGGTGAGCCGAGGAAGAGGGGAGTGGCCGTTCAGGCGTGCGCGCGGTCGCCTGTGTGAGGAACGGTGTTTCCCGTGAAGGGGCGTCCGAAGCCTCACCTCATCGTGGTCAGCTCGTCGGCGATGAGGCGGGCCATGACGGTGTAGCCGGCGTCGTTGGGATGCAGGTGGTCGCCGCTGTCGTAGGCGGGGTTGAGCAGGTCGGCGTCGCCCGGTGCGGCCATGGCGCGGTCGAGGTCGACGACGGCGTCGTACTCGCGGCTGGTGCGGATCCACTGGTTGACGGCGTCGCTGACGGCGGCGGCGTGCTCGCCCCAGTGGTCGGAGCGCTTGAAGGGCAGCAGGGTCGCCCCGACCACCTTGACGCCCTTGGCATGCGCGAGCCGGATGAGCCGGCGGTATCCGCCGATCAGCTCGTCGGCCGAGACCACGGGCGCGGGCTTGTACGTGGGCGTGTCGGACTCGCTGAACCCGATGTCGTTGACGCCCTGCAGCACGACCACCGTGCCGACACCGGGCTGGTCGAGCACGTCGCGGCGGAAGCGGGCCGCCGAGCCGTCGCCATACCAGGCCGAGTCGTGCAGCAGCAGGTTGCCGCCGATGCCGGCGTTCAGGACGGGCCGGGCCCGGCCCCGGGCGGCGAGCTGCTCGGCCAGTTCGTCGGGGTAGCGGCCGTCGGCGTCGGTGGTCGAGCCGAACCCGTCGGTGATGGAGTCGCCGAAGGCCACGACCGCGTCCTTCCCCTGGTCGTTCCCGCCGGTGACGTCGACGCCGGACAGGTAGTACCAGGAGTGGGTCACCTGGGTGAAGGCGTCCGCCGTGGTGTCGGTGCGGTGGTCGCCCTGCGCCCGGTAACTGCCGGCGTACGCCTGTGCGTGGAAAGTCGCCGGTCCTGTGGTGCCGGCGAAGTAGAGCGTGACGGCCACGGACTGGAACGGCTGCACGCGGAGCCGCACCGGATCGCTGGCGAGGGAGCCGCGGGCCGGGATGTCGGCCGCCTCGGCGCCCGCGAAGGTCAGCCGCCGCATGGACTCCGGCCGCACCGAGGCTCCCCGACCGGCGTAGGCCAGGGTGGCTCCGGTCAGGCGGACGGCGGAGGGGCCGTAGTCGTTCGACAAGCGGACGCGGAGCGACGAGCCGCCGGTGGTGAGCCTGACCACCTGGCGCACGCTCTGGCCGCTGAAGCCTTCCTCCGACCAGTTCGGTTCGAAACCGGTGCTGGGCCGCTGCGGCGCGGCCATCCACGCGGCCTGCCAGCCTGCCGGCCGTTCGGCGCGGGCCTGGGCAGGCACGGCGGCGGCCGCAGGCGCGCCGAGGGTGATCATGAGTGCCGCGAGCGCGGTGCCGGTCTTGGCTGCGAAGGGGTTCACGACGATCTCCTGTCTATGGAACTCGAGTTTGCGCGGACGGCGGCGTTCACAACTGGCGCAGGGCTCCTCCGTCGATGACCCACTCGGCGCCGGTGACCTGCGCCGCGAGGGGTGACAGCAGGTAGGCGATCACCCCGGCCACCTCCTCCGGGGTACCGATGCGCCCTGTCGGCAGTCGCCGTTCGGCGCGTACGAAGTGGTCGACGGCCTCCGCCGGCGACATGCCGAAGCGCTGGGCCAGTTGGTCGGCGAAGCCGCCCGGAGCGTCGAAGAGCGCGGTGCGTGTGGGCCCCGGGGAGACGACGTTGGAGCGTATCCGGGCCGGGCCCAGAGCGCCTGCCAGGGATTTCGACACCGACAGCAGCGCCGCCTTGGACGCGGCGTAGTCCGCGATCGAGACGTCGGGCAGGCGGGCCGCCTCACTGGCGACGTGGACGATGGCGCCTCCCCCCGGGTTCTTCTCCAGGATCGGCAGCACGGCCCTGGTCATCCGGACCGCCGCGTGCAGGTTGAGCTCGAACGTGGCGTGCCATTGGTCGTCGTCGATGGCGGCGAAGGACTCGCGGGAGGTCAGGGAGGCGGCGTTGTTGACCAAGCCGTCCAGCCCGCCGTACCGGTCGGTGATCTGCGCGATCGCATGCGCGGGGGTGGCCGGGTCGGTGAGGTCGGCGCGAATGAGCAGCGTGCCGGGCGGAAGCGCGGGGAGGGCGGAGCCGCCGCGCGCCAGCGCCGCGACGTGCGCCCCCTCGGCGGCGAGCAACCGCGCGGTCGCGAGGCCGATGCCGCTGGTCGCACCGGTCACGAGAATCACTTTGCCGGTGAGCTGAAGGTCCATGATGTGCTCCGTGAGGGGGGAGGGATCGGTCAGGCGTGCGCGCGGTCGCGTCGTGTGCGCAGGAACACCGCGGCGAGGAGGACGCCGAGCAGGACGAGGACGGCGTTGACGGCGATGGCGGTGGTGACGCCGTGCAGGATCGGGCCGGCGGACACGACGCCCCCGGCCGTGGCGGTGGCGATCGCGGACATGATCGGGGTTCCCATGGTGATGCCGACCTGCTGGGACATCGACGCCAGGCCGGTGGCCAGGCCCTGCTCGTGGTCGGGGAGCCCGGTGGTGGCGGTGACCATGAAGCCGACGATGACGAGCATGTTGCCGACGCCGCCCAGGAAGGTGGCGGGCAGCAGCAGCCCCATCGAGGCCGGCGTGTCGCCCAGGAAGACCAGGACGGCGGTGAAGACGGCCTGGAGCAGCCCGCCGCCGATCAGGACGGCCGTTGTGGAGGCGCGGGCGATCGCCTTGGGGGCGAGCATGCCGCCGGTCACGGTCCCGGCTCCCAGGACGCCGAAGGAGAGCCCGGCGGCGAGGGCCGAGAAGCCGAGGGTCTTCTGCATGTACAGGGTGAGCAGGTACACCAGGGACGTCTCGGTGACGAAGGCGAGCAGTCCGAGCACGTTGCCCCAGGCCACGGTGCGCTTGCGCAGCACGCGCACCGGGACCAGGGGCTGGGCCGTCCTGCGCTCGACGAGATAGAAGACGACCAGCAGGACCGCCCCGGCCAGCAGGCCCGTCAGGGCGAGGGGGTCGCTCCAGCCGTGTTCGCCGGCGCGAGTCAGGCCGTAGACGACGCCGAGCAGCCCCAGGGTGACCGACAGCGCGCCGGGCAGATCGACCTTGGGGCGGGCGGCGGGGCGCGACTCGGCGATGACGGCGGGGGCGACGAGGAGCACGGCCAGGGCGACGGGGACGTTGATGAAGAAGGCCCAGCGCCAGGACAGCAGGTCGGTGAGCACGCCGCCGAGGACGGCGCCGGCGGTGAACCCGGCGGACATGAGCGCGCCGTTGAGGCCCAGGGCCTTCTGGCGCAGGGGGCCTTCGGGGAAGGACGTGGTGAGCAGGGCGAGCCCGGCCGGGGTGGCGGCGGCGGTGGCGAGCCCCTGGGCGACGCGGGCGATGATGAGGATCGTGGGGGTCGGGGCGAGCCCGCCGGCGAGCGAGGCCACGCCCAGGAGCGCGAGGCTGCCGAGGAAGATGCGCTTGCGGCCGATCAGGTCGCCGATGCGGCCGAAGAAGAGAGTGAAGCCGGCCGCGCACAGAGCGAAGGCGGTGGCGACCCACTGCAGATCGGCCAGGGAGAACCCGAGGTCGTCGCCGATCGCGGGCAGCGCCACGTTCAGGATCGAGAAGTCGACGGCCAGCATGAACTGGGCGACCAGCAGCACCGCGAGGACGACCTTCAGGCGACCGGTCAGACGCCGCGGCGGCGCCTCGTGGACGGCGGCCGCGGGCAGGGATTTCGTGGTGGACATAGCAGGGACGTCCCTTCGGGCATGGAGACACTGCATCGACTTAACGGGTCTGTCGTCCCGTTAGACTGAGGACGACAGTAGCACCGCATGCCGCCTTAAGGGAACTGTGGTCCCGATAGTGTGCCTTTGGGAAGGATCCGCCATGGCAGCCACTCCACCGCCCGGTGCCGTCCGCCCGGGTGGACGCACCGCCCGCGTCCGCGAGGCCGTCCTCGAAGCCGCCGCCGACACGCTGGCCGAGAAGGGCTTCGAAGGGCTCGACCTCGGCGAGATCGCCCGTATCGCGGGAGTCGGGAAGACCACCCTCTACCGTCGCTGGGGCACGCCCGGCGCGCTCGCCGCCGACCTCCTCCAGGACATGGCCGAACGATCCCTGCCCCGGTCGCGCAACGGCGACATCGACCAGGATCTGCGCGACAACGCCCGCCTGGTCCTCAAAACTCTGACCGATCCCCGGCAGGGGCGGCTGTTCAAGGCGCTGATCGCCGCCTCACTCTGCAACGACCAGGCGGCGCAGGCGTTGCGCCGCTTCTACGCCGTACGCATCGACGAATGGGCCGGCTGCGTCACCGACGCCGTCGAACGAGGAGACCTACCGCCTGCCACCGACCCACGCCGGGTGATCGCCGCCGTCTCCGCACCCCTGTACTACGCCCTGCTCAACACCGGGGAGCCTCTGGACGAGGCCGCGGCGGATCGCGCCGCGGCGGCGGCGCTGGCCGCCGCCCGCGCCGGAGCCCTCACCTGACGCCCGCCCGTGACGGACGACGGCCACCCTTGGCGCCGGTGATGTCGCCGGCTCCGCGACACTTGATGCTCGACGAGCACCGACCCGGCGCCGCGCGGCCTCGGCTCGAAATCGGCCGCGCAGCCGGCGAAGACCGAACGCGGCAGGAGAAAACCGTGAGCCTCGAGGCACAGCGCGCCCACATCCTCACCGGGCGGATGTACAACGACCTGACCGACGAACTGGTCGCCGCCCGCCGGCGTGCCGTGCTGCTCACCAACGCCTACAACGACAGCTTCGGCGCTCCCCAGGCCCACCGCGAGGCCCTCCTGCGTGACCTGCTCGGCCACGTCGGCCCCGGCGCCCACTTCGAGCCCACCTTCCGGTGCGAGTTCGGCTACAACATCAGCGTCGGCGCCGACTTCTACGCCAACTTCGACGCGGTCATGCTCGACGGCGCACGAATCACGATCGGCGACAACGTCCTGCTCGGGCCGCGCGTGAGCATCTACACCTCCAACCACGCCATCGATCCTGACGAGCGCGCCGCCGGGGGCTGCTACGCCAAGCCCGTGACCATCGGCGACAGCGTGTGGATCGGGGGCGGGGTCACCATCAACCCGGGCGTGACCATCGGCGACGGCGCGATCGTCGGCTCCGGTGCCGTCGTGACCCGGGACGTCCCCGCACGCGTCATCGCCGCCGGCAACCCCGCCCGGATCCTGCGCGAGATCACCGAGCAGGACGCCACCGGCTGGCGCCCCGACGCCCTGTAGGCGCACCCGACCTCGCGTGAACGCGTCGAGCCGGCCGGCGGGGTGATCGCCGGCAGCCGCGTCCTGACCGGCTGCCGGCGCATCCGGCGTATCCGCCGGTCGGCGGGCTTGCCGATCAGTCGTCGAACTCGAAACCGCCCGCTTCGGCGTCCGCGACGAGCCGCCGCATGCGGTCGGCGTCCGCCGCGACGGCCGCCATCCGGGTGCCCAGCTCCTCCAGCGCGCCGCGGTCCTTTCCGTACGCGCAGAACATGCCGCCTTCGGGGTCGTACGAGAACCGGCCTTCCAGGGCGGGGGCCTCGGTGCTGACGAGCAGTTGCGCGACGCCTTCCCAGAAATATCCGTTCGGCGTGTGACCGAGCTCCTCGATCACGTCGTCGACCTGCGTGCTTCCCGCGTCCAGCAACAGTGAGTACTCTTCCGGGGCCGACTCGATCAGCCTCAATGGTTGCATCGGCGCATGTTGTCACTCTCGGTCCCGAGCCGCAAGGCAGCCGCCAGCGTCGGGAGGGTGGTGATCGAGTGGTTGCGCGTATCGGGGTCCACAGGTCATCATCGAGGCATGATCTCCAACCGAAAGGGCGGCGACGCCCACGCGCGTTGAGCGCGCTCACGCGGCGCTGTGCCGCCGCTGAACCTGTGGCCGACGTCCGGAGCGGCAAGAGCGCTCACGACCGGTGGCAGGAAGCCGTCAAGATCCGGCAGGAATGGCTCGACCACGGTCTGTCCACGCGGCCGGCCGACCGGCGGGCCGTCGAGAACAGCCTGACTGCGATCTACGCAAGGATCTCCCGCCCCAAGCCCCGGTTCGAATGGGTCGACTCACCGGACAAGGCGATCCCGCTTGTCGCCGGTCTGCCCACTCTCGACCAGCTCTACGGGTGGATCCGGGATCCTCATCCGCGGGGCACACCACCCCTGGCCAGTGACCTGGCCATGCTCGAGTCCCAGCTTCGCGGCGCACTCAGCGCCGGTGTCTCCCACACCGACCCTGAGCTGTCCCCGACGCGGAAGGGTAAACGGGGCGAGCCCTGGCCCGAACTGCCACCGCTGAGGGCACTCGACGCCGGCGTTCCCCTGGGTGTGGTGTTGCACCAAGGCATCCGCACCGCACTGCACCGGAGCCTCGCACACGGATTCCGCATGCCGATCCGTAGCACGCTCGCCGGCGGCGGGCCCGTACCGGCGTGCTGGTACGGGCAGCAGGACGCGGCGTGGGTCGCCTACTACGACGCCCTGCACCGGCTCGGACTGGCCTCCTACGGGCCGGACGAGCTCGAGCACCTCGGCCACTGGGCCACACTGGTTCGCTCCTGCGGCTGGTGGTGGCCCGGCGAGGACGTGTGCGTCGTGGTGGATCGACCCGAGCTGGTCCGCACCGAACCTGTCCCCGGCACCTGGCACGACGAGGTCCGGCTCCGTCGCGGTGGCGTCCGCTACCGCGACGGCTGGCACCCGCTGCTGGCATGACCCAGGGGCCGGCCGGGACGGGACAGGGTGTCTCGTCCCGGCCGGCCCGAGGACAGAGGACTGGTGATCTGAGCCTGACCGGACCCCAGTGCGGGGCCCGGTCGATCGATCAGAAATACCGGCCGCAGGGGACCTGGCCCCATTCGTAGGTCCAGCAGAGTTCCACCGTATAGGGGCGCCCGTCCTCGTAATGGACCTGGTACAGGCCCGCGTCTCCGAATTCGTCCTGGTACGACCACCACGGGGGCTGCGCGTGGGCGGGAGCGGAGGCGGTGGCGCTGATCAGGGCAGCGGCAACGGCGCCGACTATTACGGCTACGATCCGCGTGCCCGTCCTGGAAAATCGTGACATCGACGACTCCAATCTCGTTCCGTCGGAACCGAGGCACAGTCCACCGCCGCGGGCTTGGAACTGAGTTGAACTCCACTGCAGGGCCTTGTCTTCGATCCGCCCTCCTCGGCTCGGATCTGGACAATCCTGTGCGGAGCAGTGTGGACAAACCCTCGGTGTGGATTGTCCAGACCTCTTCGCCGTGGACAATCCGGCCCATAAGAAGATCCCAAGGTTCCCACCGAACGAAAGGGATCGACAGGTGAAGAGAACTATCAGCGTCGTCGCGCTGGCCGGGGCGGCTGTGACGTTCACCGCCACCGCGGTACCGGCCTCCGCCGCACCTTCCACCCTGGCGCCCGACAGCGCCCTCGCGAGCTGCTACAACACAGGCTGCAACGGCAGGGATCCGATCGCTGAGGGGTGCGCCGACGCCGTCACCACCTACGCGCTGTCCACTTCGCTCGGGCGACTGGAGCGCCGCTACAGCAGCACCTGCAACGCCTCCTGGGCGCGCATCACCGGCGCGAGCGTGGGCACCTGGTTCTATGTCCAAACGTGCTATGGCCCGTACGTCCAGAAATCGGGGCGGCATCTCGGCCTATAGCGCGTCTGACCTGTGATTTCAGTCCATAAAGGTACGCCGGTGCCCGGGATTGTCCGCAGCGCCCCCGGGCGGCAGGCGATCCTGTTCGTACCCTGCACCGACCGCGCCGCGATCGGAGAGCGGAACGTGTGGCCGAGGCGCGGTGGAGTCGCGTTGGCACTGGGCGTTGGCGCGACCAGGAAGTCTGCCTGAAATTTACAGCGGCGTCCGTGACGGACCAGCGGTTCGAGCAAGTCGTCTCCCTTTCTGTTGACGCACTCCCGCCTCCTCTCTAGCGTGAGGCCTCCATGGGATGATCAGCACTTATTTTGTTAGCGCTAACAATGTGCACACGTGAAAGTTCGACCCAGCAAGTTAGATCTAGTGATGGGACATTTCATGGCACTGAGCATGGCGTCTGATGGTTACTCATCGAGACCATCACGGAGCATCCGGTCGTTGCGCCAGTTGCTGATCGCCCTTGTGGTGACCGCGCTCACCGCAGTGGCAGCCCTCGTCCCCGCGCCGTCGGCCAATGCCGCCACCAGCCAATTCCGAGGCATGAACTGGGCCGTGCTGGGTGACAACTTCAGCACCGGCACGCTCGTCCTGCAGGGCCTGAGCCAGTCCGACAGCAACGCGACAGTGCGGGCCAAGGCCAACTCGCTCTACGACTACATGGAATACATCATGGGGGTCAACACCGTCCGGTTGCCCATCAACACCCACACTGTGGCCAACACGACCTGGTGGAACTCCTACCGCGGCGCCATCGACGCCGCCGCCGACCGTGGATTCAAGGTCATCCTGGCCTATTGGGAGGACGGCGCAGCCTCCGGCGGCAGGATCACGAACCTCGCCGCATGGAACTCGATGTGGTCCACCGTGACCAACACGTACGGCTCGAACAGCAACGTCTACTTCGAGCCGATGAACGAGCCGCACGGCTACTCATCGGCGGAATGGCGCAACGTAGCAGCGAACTGGCTCAGCACTCACACCTCGGCGGTGCCTGGCCGGGTACTCATCGGCGGTACCGGCTTCAGCCAGGACCTCCGGGACATCTGCAACGACAGCCGCTTCAACTCGACGCTGCTGTCCTTCCACTACTACGCCTTCTTCTACAGCGCGATGACCTACGACGCCTTCCGAAGCCACATTCAGACGCTTCTGGGCAACTGCGCCTCCCGCGCGATCGCGACGGAATTCGGCGCGCCGATGTCCACCGGCCTCAACTACGCCGACGCGAACAGCACCGACAACTTCGTGCGCTACCTCCGCGCCATGGCTCAGGTCATGCGTGACAACCAGATGGGCGGCACCTACTGGCCCGCCCTCGGCGGCAAGCCGGGCAACATCGGCTACGACTGGTACTCGATGTACGCCCTCGGCGGCAGCGGCACCAACCTCACCTTGACCATCCGCAACCAATCCGGCGCCGACCGGGTCCGCTACGGCTGGGGCGACACCGTCCGCGACTCCACCCCTTCGCCGCAGCCGGAAACGTTCTACAGGATCGATGCGCGCCACAGCGGCAAGGCCATGGACGTCCAGCAGGCGAGCACCAACAACGGTGCGCGCGTCGACCAGTACACCTACGGCGGCAACCCATGGCAGCAGTGGCAGTTCCAGGACGCCGGCAGCGGCTACTGGCGCATCGTCAGCCGCCACAGCGGGAAGTGTCTTGATGTGGTGGGCGCTTCGACCGCCGACGGCGCCGAGCTCATCCAGTACACCTGTGGCACCGGCACCAATCAGCAGTTCCAGATGGTCGCCAACGGTAGCTACTTCCAGCTCCGGGCACGACACAGCGGCAAATGCGTGGACGTACCGTCCGCATCGACCGCGGATGGCGTGATCCTCAAGCAGTATCCGTGCAACACCGGCGCCAACCAGCAGTGGTCGCGCACGGCCGTCTAACGGTCGTCTCGACGTAACCGCGTATCCGCGGTACATCCCTCCCCGGTGCCGATCTCGTGCTGTGCGCTCGGTGCCGGGGATCCGGATTGCGGCGTTGTGTGGTCGGCCGGAGGTGCGGTGTCGGTCCTGCCCACCGGTCCGTCTCACCGGCGCGCCGTCCCGGATCGGACGTGCGATTCTCACCACCGCGCGGCGGAGGCGGTCCACGAGATCGGGTGGACCGCTCGCCGGCCTTGTACTCGCAGGAGGCGATACGAGCCTTGATGATCTCGTACACCTGCCGCCACCTGGGAGCATAGTCACTCAGGAACGCAGAAGGCCGGTTCCGATCTTCGGAACCGGCCTCTCAGCTGGTACTACCTGGTCGGGGTGGCGGGAGTCGGGTCCATGCCGAGGGGCGTGGACGCGACTCCCAAGCATCGTGGCCGCAGCCGCGCGGGTTGCAGAGCAGCGTGCTGGGGGCCGGATGCTATACGGGTTCCAGACCCCAATCCCGCACGGACCCGCCATCAACGAAGCGCCACTCTGCGCGGCACTTGTCACAGTCAATGCGCACGTCGTGCTCCCGGAAACCCGGCACGTTGTCATGCTCTTCGGTGATCGTCCCGTCACCGCAGGGGCACCGGTACTCATAGCGCTCCACGGTCCCGGCACCCGCGCCCCATCCCTCGTGCTCGTGCGCGACTCCGCCGATCGGCTCAGTACGAATGGGTGCCGATGATGGCACCGTCCTCATCCACTCCGCGACGTGCTGGTGCTCGTCGACCTTGAGGGTGTCGGGGTGGCGGAGGAACCAGCCGGCGGCCTGGGGGACGGTGGGCAGTGAGTGGTGGCAGGGTGAGGTGGTCTGGGACCTCCATGGCTGCACGAGCTGGCGCGCCATGGTGGCTTTGCCGCGGTAGCCCATGGCCGTGATCTCTTGGTGGAGCTGCTCGGCGTTGGTGCAGCCCTGCTCCCAGCGCTGCCGCGGGTAGCCGGCGTACTCCTCGATCATCTTGGGGCGTTTACCGGTGCCATTGTGCACGAGCAACTCCTCCAGGCTCTCTTTCTTGGTATTCCGGCCGTACTCAAACGGCGGATGAGGATTCACCGCGTTACTGCAATAAGGCCTACAAGATCAGAGTCATACGGTCAGCCGGAATCGGACTATCGGGCAACGATATGCGCGCCTCGCATCGTGGAAATCACGTACAACGCCCCGTATTCTGCGGCGATGACCAGCTGAATCCATCTGAATTTGCTTGTGGGAAGTTTTTTCACGTACTGTCATGCAGGCCTTATCCCCCTTTGCTGTGAGATGAGTGAATGGCACCCGAAAATCACGAAAGACGCGAGCCGCATCGGCGGTCGCCTGCGTCCTGGGGCAGCGCTGCCGGAGCGGTACTGGCCCTGACCGCCGCTCTCCTGACGGGCGCCACGTCCACCACCCCCGCATCCGCCGAGACGATCACCTCTTCCCCTGACCGGCACTCGGCCCTGGAGGCGGCGAAAAGGCAGGGGTCACGGGTCGAGATCTGGTCGATGCGCACAGAACAGAGCACGACCTATGCCAATCCCGACGGTTCGCTCCACACGGAGGTCTTCTCCGGTCCCATCCGGGTCAAGGACAACGGCGTATGGGGCGACATCGACACCTCACTGGTCGATGACGGCGGAGCTCTTCGACCGCGGCGTATCAAAGCCGGCCTGCGGATATCCGCCGGCGGCGACCGCTCGCTGGCGGAACTCAGCCGCGGCAAGGGCCGCACCTTCGGTGTCAGGTGGACGAAGGCCCTGCCGGAGCCGGTCGTGACCGGCAACGTCGCCACATACCGGAACGTGGTGCCAGGCGGAGACCTGGTGGTCACTGCCCTACCGACCGGCATGGCCCACGATGTGGTGCTTCGAGAGCGCCCCACCGGCCCACTGCAGATCCGGATGCCGCTGGCTCTGTCGGGCCTCGAGTTCGGCAAGGACGAATCCGGCCGTCTCAAGCTCACGGACACCGACAGCGGGAAACTGGTCGCCGCTGCGCCTGAGCCGCAGATGTGGGACGCCGCTGCGCAGGAGTCTCCCGATGCCGGACGCCGCATGGCGGTGGACACGTCCGTGGAGCACGGTAAGGACGGCACCGTTCTGGTCCTTAAACCCGATCCCGCGTTCCTGTCCGACCCGAACGTGCGGTTCCCGGTCACCGTCGACCCATGGACGACTCTGGCGCTTCAAACCGACACGTTCGTATCGAGCGACTACCCGACGGCGCAGAACGCGGCGACCTGGCTGCACGCCGGCAAGTTCGGCTCGGGTGCCAAGACGGCCCGCACCTACCTCAAGTTCGGCACGACCAGGCTGGCCGGGTCGACGATCAACAACGCGGACCTGAGGCTCTGGAATTACAAGTCCAACGCCTGCGGCGTCACGGTCGCATCGGGCATCCAGGTCCGGCGGATCACCAGCGCATGGAGCCCGTCCACGCTTCAGCTCAGCGCCCAGCCGACGACCACCGGCACCAATGCCGTCACTTTGGGCCGCGCCGCGGGCGATCCTTCCTGCGCCGAAGCCGAGCTGTACTACTCGATCGAGGACATTGCGCAGGACTGGGCCAACGGCGCGGCCGATTACGGGCTCCAGTTGCGCGCGGCCAACGAGAGTGACGCCACCAACTGGCGGATGTACCGCTCCTCCGAGAATGGCGATCCGGCCAAGGGCCCGAAGCTGATCGTCGACTACACGCCGCCTACCCGGCCGGACGGCACCATTCCCGAAAGCGCCGTCGCGGGCGTGGCCACCATAGACGGACAGCCCGTGCCCGACGCCGACGTCACGGCGATCGCCTGGCCCAGGGACGAGATCCTCAGCGGTCTCGCCGACGGCGCCGAGGTGCCCACGCAGACGATCGGCGTGGCGAAGGCCGACTCACAGGGCCGTTTCATCATCGATGTGGACCCCGACTCGCTGCCCGCCGGCTATGTGGCCGACGACGGCACTGTCGATGTGCAACTCGCTGTCGCGGACGCTACCCGTGAGGTCCGGTGGAACTACAGCGCCACCAGGCCGAGTGGCACGGGCGGCGCAGCGACGTTGGCGGCCACGTCGGATGTGGTCGTCCCGCTGTGGTCGACCCCGTCGGCCGACGCCGTGGGCAACAGCGGCCCGGCTGCTCTCTCCGTTGACCTCGGGGGCAGCGCCCGAGTGACGGAGAACCGGGCCGACGCTCCCGCTGAGTGGATCGACCCCGGCCCCGAGGGGGAGGAGATCGACCCGGATGTCGACGTTCAGCCTGATCCCGATCCCTCGCTCGAGCCCGAGTGGCAGGATGACAGCCTCGGCGCCGAGGCGGGCACCCGCGCCGCCGCGGTCGCGGTCGAGCAGCGCTCGGACGTCTTCGACCAGGCCGCGCGCGAGTTCGGCGTGATGGCCGCCTCGTCCACGAGGGGCTGTGTCACCGAGGCGCGCGGCTGGCATTACGGCGTGCAGGAGCGGTTCATGGAGGCCCATGGCTGGAGCGGCGCCAAGGCGAAGGTCACCCAGTCGTATGGGGTGGACCACCAGCTCGGCATCGGCTTCAAGAACACCGGCGGGCAGTGGTCGGGCGGCGGATCGCGCAAGGTCGACCTCCTGGCCCACGCCGAGCGCGACGGTCTCATCAGCGTCTGGGTCTACAACAAGATCAACTACCGGGATTACACCCGGGTCTGCACGTTCCTGACGCGGGTGGAGGGTCCGACCGAACGGCGGCCCTACAGCGTGCACAGCCTGCTCACCAAGTTCACCAAGGCGAAGCCCGTGATCTTCCGGGACACCAACAAGTGCGACACCTATTCCGGTGGCACGTTGTCCAAGACCACGGGGAAGAACGCCACCGTGAACGGTGGCGTCGATCTCGGGGTGGTGCACGTGTCGGCGCAGTCGGGCTGGAACAGCTCCTCGTCCGTGAGCTGGACCATCCACAAGAAGACCCGGATCTGCGGCAATTCACCGTTGGGCTGGGCCCAATCCGCCTCGCGTATCGCCGAAGCGCACAAGTACTGACAACCGGCCGATCGGGGTAAGGAGTTCCGTCATGCGTGCCCTCACTCGTCTCATCCTGCCGGTCGCCATGGTCGCGGCCATGGTTTCCGGATGCGCGGGTGAGGGCCCGCGCCTGTATCTCAACAAGACACCCGAATCCGACGAGGACGTCACGATCGGCGTCGTGCTGCCCGACACCGTGGCCCATCGGCCGTACTCCCTGGGAGGCTGGGTGATGTGCCTCGACCGGCCCGGTTCGGTCACCATCGACAAGGTCGATCTGCTCGACCCGAGTGGCGGCATCGTCCTGCAGGCGTTCTCCTCCCGGCGGCAGAGCCGTACGCGTGACATGCTCGGCGAGGAGGAGCGGCCCTTGACCGAACTCGGCTTCCCGGCCCGCAGCCCCGCCGTCACCACGATCTGCGGGAAGGACCGGGACGACATCCTCCGCACGGAGCTTGGTCTGCAGTACGGGAAGACCGGCGACGCCACCGCGCGGGCCGCGGGCGTCCGCGTCTTCTACACCTCGGCGGGCCGGCAGCACACCGTCGACTTCGCCCTGGACGTGCGGCTGTGCGCTCCCGACGACATGGACACCAAGCAGTGCAGGGACATGTACAAGGAGCTCCGGAGCGAAAGCAAGGGCGACGAATAGCCGCCCTTCGCCGTCCGGTTCGACCAGGCGTCGCCTACCTCGCCCGGCAAAGCCAGTGAACGAAAGAGCCTCCGTAAAGGCTGCGGCACGGGCATGGCCGCCCACAGAGGTGGCCCGAAGTTGTTGAAGCTCATGGTCATGGTGAGGCATGCCGACAAGGCCTCCCCTTGCAGCCGGTCCGCCCCGAAGGCTTCCTCATGCCTGCTACCCACCACGTTTCACTGCATGGGCACCTCGCGGCGAGGCTTACGGGGGGCGCTCGGCGCTCCTGAACCCGGGCCGCTGCTCATTTCGCGGTTGAAGATCTTCTCGCGCCATCCCGGTGGCGGCGGCCCCGGCTGTGCCACTGCCGATACATCACGAGGCTCAACCTCTCCGCTCGGTCCACGGCGCCAGCAGCACGTTCTGGCCCTGCGGGAGCGGCAGAGTGAGCCCGTGAAGCTGGCACGTGTATCGCAGACCTGAGGTCGAGGTTCAACCGGGCGCGGGATCGGATGGTTTTTAGGGCTGCCTGGGGTTGCTAATGGCTACGTGATCGGGTTCAAACCACTAACGCCACGCTAACGAACGATCAAGGGCCTGATCGCTGTCTCCAGCGATCAGGCCCTTGACCTGCAACTACCTGGTCGGGGTGGCGGGATTTGAACCCACGGCCTCTTCGTCCCGAACGAAGCGCGCTGCCAAGCTGCGCTACACCCCGGTCGCTTGGACTTTTCGTCCTGCGCCTCGGCAAGTCTAGCGGACTTTGCGGCCGCTTGTGTCATCCGGCACGACGGGGCGGCGGGGGACGAGCGTCAGCAGGGTCGCCTCGGGCGGGCAGGCGAAGCGCGCGGGCGCGTACGGCGAGGTGCCGAGTCCGGCCGAGACGTGCAGCCAGGCGCTCTCGTGCCTGCTCAGCCCCTTGACGCGGGCGCGGTCGATGCCGCAGTTGGTCACCAGCGCGCCGTAGAACGGAATGCACAACTGTCCGCCGTGGGTGTGCCCGGCCAGCAGCAACTGATACCCATCCTGCGCGAAGCGGGACATGTTGCGCGGCTCGGGCGAGTGCATGACGCCGAGCCGCAGGTCGGCGTCCACAGGGGTCTGGCCCGCGATCTCGTCGTACCGGTCCCTGTCGATGTGGGAGTCGTGGATGCCGCCCACGTGGACGTCGAGGTCGGCCACCTTGAGGCGGGCCGTCGCGTTGTTCATGTCCAGCCAGCCGGCCTCCCGCATCGCCGCGCCCAGCTCGTCCCAGGGCAGGGTCGGCACGTGCTGCCGGGAGTCCCCCTTCGACGTACGCCACAGGTAGCGGGCGGGGTTCTTCGGCCGGGGGGCGTAGAGGTCGTTGGAGCCGTAGACGAACAGCCCCGGCCGGTCGAGCAACGGCTCCACGGCGTACATGTACGACTCGACCGCGTCGGGGTGCGCCAGCGTGTCGCCGGTGTTCACGACGAGGTCGGGGTCGAGAGCGGCGAGCGAACGCACCCACGTGATCAGCCGGCGACGCCGGGGCGTGAGGTGCAGGTCGGAGATCTGCAGGATCCGGACCGGGCGCTGGCCCGGAGCCAGGACGGGGACGTCGAACCGGCGCAACCGGAACCAGTTCCGCTCGATCACCGAGGCGTAGCCGACACCGGCAACGCCGAGGCCGAGGATGGACAGGGGAATCGCGGCTGCTTTCCTCACACAGCCATGATGCCCGACGTACGGCCCGCCTCCCGCATAACCTGGCGAAGACCGGAGCCCGGGCACGGCAAGATGGACGCATGAGTGCGTTGAAGGACAAGCTGAAGGCCGACCTCGCGGCCTCGATGAAGGCCCGTGACGAGGTACGGGTCCGGACCATCCGGATGGCTCTGGCCGCCGTCAACGTCGAGGAGGTCGCCGGCAAGGAGGCCCGCGAGCTCTCCGACGACGAGGTGATCAAGGTGCTGACCCGCGAGGCCAAGAAGCGCCGGGAGGCCTCCGAGGCGTTCGCGGGCGCAGGGCGGGCCGAGCAGGCCCAGGCGGAGCTGGACGAGCAGGCGGTCCTGGAGGAGTACCTTCCCGCCCAGTTGAGCGACGACGAGCTGAACGCGCTCGTCGACGAGGCGATCGCCGAGAGCGGCGCGCAGGGCCCCAAGGCCATGGGCCAGGTCATGAAGATCCTGAACCCGAAGGTCGCGGGCCGCGCCGAGGGCGGCCGGGTCGCCCAGGCCGTACGCGCCCGCCTGTCGGCCTGACCGCCGCGGCCGGCCGGCCCTGGACCGGGCGGGCGTCCTGCGAAGGCCGGGATCTCCGCCCGACGCCGTGTTGTGCGCGTCCGGGCGAGGCCGGAAACGCCGATGGGCCGCTCCTCGGCGAGAGGAGCGGCCCATCGGGAGAAGGATCGATCACCCGAACGGGTCGAAGGGCGAGTCGCCGCCACCGGGACCGCCACCGCGGCCACCACCGTGGCCGCCGCCACGGCCGTTGCCGGGACCGTCGCCGCCGGGACCGTCCCCGCCACCGTCGCCCCGGTCGGACTTCGGCTTCGGCGGGGGAGCGCACTGGTGGGCGCAGCCGCCGAACCTCGACATGTCCGGCTTGACGAACGACGTGGGGTCGATGCCCTTGAGCGCCGACAGGAAGGTCGACTTCCAGATCGGACCGGGGATGCTGGCGCCGAAGACCGAGCCGTACGACCGGCCGCCGATGACGCGGTTGCTCAGCGGGTAGCGGACCGGGCCGCGCGGGTCGCCGAGGCTGACCGCGCCCGCCAGGTCGGGGGTGAAGCCGGCGAACCAGACGGTGCGGGAGACGTCACCCGTACCGGTCTTACCGGCCGCGTCTCTGCCGATGCCGCCGACGCCGGACATCGTGCCCTTGGTGAACACGCCCGACAGGATGCTGGTGGCCGCGTCGGCGACCTCGGCCTCGACGGCCTGCTTGCACTTGGGCTTGAACGAGGTCACCTTGTTGAAGCGGTCGGTGATCTCGGTGATGGCCATCGGCGTGCAGTACTTGCCGCGGGCACCCAGCGTCGCGTACGCCGCGGCGACGGTGACCGGGTCCATCTCGTTGAAGCCGAGCGTGAACGGCTCGAACTCCTGGAGCTTGCCGCCGTCGGCGCGCTTGATGCCGAAGTCCTTGGCGGTCTTCACGACGTCGCAGAGGCCGACCTTCTGCTCCAGCGTGAGGAAGAAGGTGTTCACCGAGCCCCACGTGCCGGTCTGCAGGGTCAGGAACCCGCCGTGGCCCTCCGCGTTGTGCAGCGGAGTGTTGGTGTCGCCCACGGAGTTGCCCTTGCAGTCCTTGAACGCGGAGTAGCTGGGCGCGGTGTAGGTGCTGCCGACGTTGAAGCCGTCGTTGAACTTGTAGCCTTCCTTGAGCGCCGTCACCAGCGTGAACATCTTGAAGGTCGATCCGGCCTGGAAGCCCGTGCCGCCGCCGTGCAGGGCGTCCGCGACGACGTTGATCGACATCTCGTTCTTCTTCCTGCTGGTGCCGAACTTCCGGCTGGAGGCCATCGCCTTGATGGCTCCCGTGCCGGGCTCGACGAGCGCCTCGGAGGCGACCGGCTTGTCGCTCGGGAAGACGTACTTCTTGATCGCCTTCTCGGCGGCCTTCTGCATCTTCCGGCTCAGCGTGGTCCTGATCGTCAGGCCGCCGCGGGCCAGGAAGTCCTGCCGGGCCTTCTTGGTCTTGCCGAACTGCTCGTCGTTGAGGATCTCGTTGCGCACGTACAGGCAGAAGTACGGGTAGTCGCTCTCCTCGCAGCCGCCGGGGATCTCCTTGTCCTTCCACCCCAGCTTCTTCTTCTTGGCCGCGTCGCGCTCGGCCTCGGTGATGATGTGCAGCTCGGCCATGCGGTCGAGCACGACGTTGCGCCGGGCCAGCAGCCGGTCGCGGAACTCCTTGCCCCGGTTGGGGTCGGTGGCGTTCGGGTCCTGGACGGCTCCCGCCAGCGTCGCGGCCTCGCTCAGGCTCAGCTCCGAGGCGTGCTTACCGAAGAACCGCTTGGACGCGGCCTCGATGCCGTACGCGCTGGCGCCGAAGTAGGCGATGTTGAGATAGCGGTTGAGGATCTCGTCCTTGCTGTACTTCTGCTCGATCCCCATCGCGTAGCGGATCTCGTTGAGCTTGCGCCCGACGGTCGGCGCGACGGCGGCGGCCTTCTGCTCGTCGGTCTCCGCCTTGTTGTACAGGACCTGCTTCACGTACTGCTGGGTGATGGACGAGCCGCCCTGCGTCACCCCGCCCGTGGTGATGTTCCTGACCAGGGCGCGGGTCGTGCCCTCGACGTCGAGCGGGCCGTGCTCGTAGAAGCGGAAGTCCTCGATCGCCACGATCGCCTTGCGCATGATCGGCGCGATACGGTCCATCGGGACCGATTCCCGGTTCTCGAAGTAGAACTGGGCGAACTGCTTGCCGTCCGCGTCGAGCAGGACCGTCTTCTCGGGCAGCGGTGGTTCGTTGAGGTCGGCCGGCTTGAGGCTCAGGGTCTCGATGCTCGACTTGACCGTCACGCCTGCCCCGCCCACGGCGGGTAGTGCAATCGCCGCCGCCAGCACTCCCGCCACGCCCGCGGCGCCGACGAGGCGCAGGGCGGCACCTGTCCGGGATGCCAGAGATTTGCCGTGAGCTTGCACGGATCCAAGGGTACGTCCGTTTGGTGACTCTCCCGGCATCGACTCCACAGGTCCGCATTACCCCCCGGCGGGGGGGACTAGTCATTCCCGGCCACATGGCCTGACATGACCATGCACGAATTTGGTCCCCCCGGGGTATGTCGGTTCGATCGTTTCGTTGCGTACTTTCTCCTCTGCGGCTACTGCAACCAGGAGGCCCGACGCCCGCGCCCGTCGGCCGAAACGACGACTGACCACCTAAGGGGAGTGGGGTCGAACATGTGGATCACGGATTGGACCTCCCGTGCCGCCTGCCGAGGTGCGGATCCTGACGCGCTCTTCGTGCAAGGCGCCGCCCAGAATCGGGCCAAGCTCATCTGCCGTGGATGCCCCGTCCGTACCGAATGCCTCGCCGATGCGCTCGACAACCGCATCGAGTTCGGGGTGTGGGGCGGGATGACGGAGAGGGAACGGCGCGCGCTGCTCAGGCGCAGGCCGGACGTGGAGTCCTGGCGGGACCTGCTGGAGTCCGCCAAGGAAGAGTACGAGCGAACCAACGAGTTGATCGCCGGCTGAGTCCGGGGCGGCGTCCCGCGGCGAAGCGGGACGCCGGATGTCACGCCTTCAGGACGCGAGGAGTTGCCCGATCTGGCGCAGTCCCGCCAGATCGTGCACGTCCTCGGGCATCGCGGGCACCTGTGCGATGGGCACCGTCGGATGGGCCGAGGTGAAGTGCTCCTGCTGGCGCTGCTCCCGTGAGGCGAGCTGCATCCGGCCGGCGTGCAACCGCAGCACGGCCGCGGTGAGCTCGTGCTCGCCCCTGGCGTCCAGGTCCTCGGCGGCAGCGGAGCTGCGCGCCGCCGACAGCGACGACGCCAGCGGCCGGTGCACGCGGTTGACGACGAGCCCGGCCAGCGGCATGCGCTCGTCGGCCAGCCGCTCCACGAAGTAGGACGCCTCGCGCATCGCGTCGCGCTCGGGCGCGGCGACGACGACGAACGCCGTGCCGGGTGCCTGGAGCAGCCGGTACGTCTGCTCGGCGCGCTGGCGGAAGCCGCCGAACACCGCGTCGAGCGCGGTGACGAACATCTGGATGTCCCGCAGCACCTGGGCCCCGATCACCTTGGTCAGGATGCCCGCGACCATTCCGAAGCCGGCGTTGAGCAGCTTGAACGCGCTGCGCCCGCCGGCCTTGGCCGGTGCCGTGAGGATGCGGATCAGCCTGCCGTCGAGGAACCGGCCGAGGCGCTCGGGGGCGTCGAGGAAGTCGAGCGCCGACCGCGACGGCGGGGTGTCCACCACGATCAGGTCCCACTCGTTCGAGCGGCGCAACTGGCCCAGCTTCTCCATGGCCATGTACTCCTGCGTGCCGGAGAAGCTGGACGACAACGACTGGTAGAAGGGGTTCGTCAGGATCTGCTGGGCGCGCTCGGGATCGGCGTGGGCCTCGATGATCTCGTCGAAGGTCCGCTTCATGTCGAGCATCATCGCGTGCAGCTCGCCGCCGGCCTCTCCGGCGCCGTCCACACCGTGTACGCGCCTGGGGGTGTTGTCGAGCTCGGTCAGGCCCATGGCCTGGGCCAGCCGCCTGGCGGGGTCCACGGTCAAGACGACCACCGAGCGGCCCCGCTCGGCGGCGCGCAGCCCGAGGGCCGCGGCCGTCGTGGTCTTGCCGACACCGCCAGAACCGCAGCACACGATGATCCGGGTGCCCGGGTCATCCAAGATCGCATCGATGTCCAGCGCGGGCGCCGTCCTCGTCACAGCTCAGCCTCTCACTCGATCGGAAGGTCACTACGCGGCGCCCTGTGCCCGCAGCGCGTCGGCCAGCTCGTAGAGCCCGGCCAGGTCGGCGCCGTCCGGCAGCAGCGGCAGGTCGTACCGCGGCACGCCGGCCTCCTCCAGCGTGACGCGCTCGCGCTTTTCCAGCTCGGTCCGCAGGGCGTGCTCGGTCACCTCCCGGGCGAGCGCCTCGGCCACCGCGGAGGCGTCGGCCGTGGCGTCCGTCAGCCCGGCCGCCTTGAGGCCGAGCGCGAGCTCGGCGGAGTCGAACCGGCCCCGGGAGGCCGCCTCGAGCACGCCCTCGGGCAGCCCGGCGGGGCGCACCATGTTGACGAACACGCCGCCCACCGGCAGGCCGGTCGTGCGCAGCTCCTCGATGCCGTCCAGCGTCTCCTGGACGGGCATCTCCTCCAGGAGCGTCACGAAGTGGACCGCCGTCTCGGGGGAGGCGAGGACGCCGCGCACCAGGTCGGCGTGGTTCTTGATGGGCCCGACCCGGGCCAGCCCGGCGACCTCCTGCGTCACGTTCAGGAAGCGGGCGATCCGGCCGGTCGGGGGCGCGTCCATGACGATCGCGTCGTACACCCTCCGGCCCAGCTTGTCGCGGCGCCGTACGGCCTCGCTGGTCTTGCCGGTGACCAGGACGTCCCGCAGGCCGGGGGCGATGGTCGTGGCGAAGTCGACCACGCCCATGCGGGTCAGCGCCTTGCCCACGCGCTTGATGCCGTAGAACATCTCGAGATATTCGAGCATGGCCTCTTCGGGGTCGACGGCCAGCGCGTACACGTCCCCGCCGCCGGGCGCCACGGCGATCTTGCGCTCCTCGTACGGCAGCGGCGGCAGGTCGAACGCCTGCGCGATGCCCTGCCGTCCCTCGACCTCGACGAGCAGCACCTTGCGCCCGCCCGCCGCCAGGGCCAGCGCGAGCGCGGCGGCGACCGTCGTCTTCCCGGTGCCGCCCTTGCCGCTCACTATGTGCAGGCGCACGCCGTCCCAGTCGGTGTCACGGGCCTCCCCGTTGCTCCCGCCGCGACTGCTGGTCGGCTGACTCACCGTGCCTCCTCCGGACGGCCGGCGAGATCGCGTGCGCGGGTCGTCGCGCGGTGGTTCCCGTCGGCGTGCCTGCTCCACTCGCCCACGTGAGGAAGGCTACCCAAGGGTCACCTGCCGATTCGCGGGGGTCGTCCCGAGCTGGAACCCGAGGTACGGCTTGCGCGTCGATTGGGTAAGAGTTCGCCAATGGGCGCTTGCCCAATCCGGTCGACGAAGGAGGTGCCGGCCGTGGAGTCGGTGCTGTTGACGCTGGTCGTGCTCCTGGGCTTCGCCCTGGTCGTCGCCGTCGCCCGGGGCGTGCGGATCGTCCAGCAGTACGAGACCGGGATCGTGTTCCGGCTCGGCCGCATCCAGCAGGAGGTGCGGGGGCCCGGTCTGCACCTGATCGTCCCGATCGTCGACCGCATGCAAAAAGTGAACATGCAGATCGTCACCATGGGCGTGCCCGCGCAGGAGGGCATCACCAGGGACAACGTCTCCGTCCGCGTCGACGCGGTGGTCTACTTCCGGGTGATCGACCCGATCAAGGCGGTCGTGAACGTCCAGAACTACCTCTTCGCGGTCTCCCAGGTGGCGCAGACGTCGCTGCGTTCGGTGATCGGCCAGTCGGAGCTGGACCAGTTGCTGTCCGACAGGGACGCGTTGAACGCCCAGCTCAAGGCCGTCATCGACGAGCCGACCGAGGGGCCGTGGGGCATCCGGATCGAGCGGGTCGAGATCAAGGACGTGGCGCTGCCCGAGGGCATGAAGAGGTCGATGTCCCGGCAGGCGGAGGCCGAGCGGGAGCGGCGCGCCCGGATCATCACGGCCGACGGCGAGTTTCAGGCGTCCAAGCGGCTGGCCGCCGCCGCGCGGCAGATGTCCTCCGACCCGGCGGCCCTGCAGCTGCGCATGCTGCAGACCGTGGTGGAGGTCGCGGCCGAGAAGAACAGCACGCTGGTCATGCCGCTGCCGGTCGAGCTGCTGCGCTTCTTCGACAAGATGGCTCCCGCCGCCGAGACGCCCGCCGCCGAGCCGAAGGCCGAGGCCGAGGAGCCCGAGCCGGTGGAGGAGGCGCTGGAGGAGCTGCCCGCCATCGGCGCCCCGGCCGACCTGCCCGGCACGCCGTTCGACGCGCCCGCCGACCTGCACGGCAGGCCGATCGACGCGCCGGCCCGCGCGCCCCGGGCCGAACCGCGTTCCTGAGCGTCCCCGGCGTGCCGTGCCTCGATAGCCTTTGCCCATGACCAAGTGGGAATACGTCACCGTGCCGTTGCTCACGCACGCCACGAAGCAGATTCTGGACAACTGGGGCGAAGACGGGTGGGAGCTCGTCTCGGTCATCCCGGGGCCCAACCCCGAGCAGCTGGTCGCCTACATGAAGCGGCCGAAGTGATGGCGACCCCGGAGGAGCGGCTCGCCGAGCTCGGGCTCACGCTGCCCGAGGTCGTGCCCCCGCTGGCCGCGTACGTGCCCGCCGTACGGACGGGCGACCTCGTCTACACCTCCGGCCAGCTCCCGCTCGTGAAGGGCGAGCTGGCCGTCTCCGGCAAGGTCGGCGCGGAGGTGTCGGCCGAGGAGGCCAAGGAACAGGCGCGCATCTGCGCGGTCAACGCGCTGGCGGCCGTCAAGGCGCTGGTGGGCGACCTGTCGCAGGTCGTGCGGATCGTGAAGGTGGTCGGGTTCGTCGCGAGCGCTCCCGGCTTCACCGGGCAGCCGCAGGTCGTGAACGGCGCCAGCGAACTGCTCGGCGAGGTGTTCGGCGAGGCGGGCAAGCACGCGAGGAGCGCGGTCGGCGTGGCGGTCCTCCCGCTCGACGCCCCGGTCGAGGTGGAGGTCATCGCGGAGGTCCGCTGACGGTCCGGCGGGCCGGAACCGGGGTTTGCGGTTCCGCGAACGCGTGGGGGAGCATGGGGGGCCGGTTGACCCGAGTGTTGTTCTGGAGGGCCTCATGGGGTTTCCGCTGCCCGGCGAGGTCGGCGAACGGGCGCGGGAGATCCTCGCCGGCCGCCTGGCTCCCGTCCCCGCCAGGGACGCGGCCACGGTGGTGCTGCTGCGGGACGACCCCCTGGAGGTGTACCTCCTCAGGCGCAAGGCCACGATGGCCTTCGCCGCCGGCGCCTACGTGTTCCCCGGCGGATCGGTCGACCCGCGGGACGCCGACCACACCGTGGCCTGGGCGGGCCCGTCGCCCGCCGAGTGGGGCGAGGTCTTCCGGGCCGACGAGAGCACGGCCCGGGGCCTCGTCTGCGCGGCCGTACGCGAGACGTTCGAGGAGTCGGGCGTGCTCCTGGCCGGGCCGGGCCCGGACACGGTGGTGACGGACACGACCGGCCCGGACTGGGAGGCCGACCGCCTCGCGCTGATCGCGCGCACGCTGTCGTTCGCGGAGTTCCTCGACCGGCGCAGACTCGTGCTCAGGTCCGACCTGCTCAAGGCGTGGGCGCACTGGATCACGCCCGTCGTGGAGCCCCGGCGCTTCGACACCCGCTTCTTCGTGGCGGCCATGCCGCCCGGGCAGCGTACGCGTGACGTGGGCGGGGAGGCGTCCGGGGTGGCCTGGATGCGACCGCGTGACGCGCTGGCCGCCGCGAGGGCTGGAGCGGCCCACATGCTGCCGCCCACCTTCCGGACGCTGGCCGAGATGGCGGCGTTCGAGTCGGCCGGCGACGTGCTCGCCTGCCCCCGCTCGATCACGACCGTCCTGCCGGAGGCCGCCGAGGTGGACGGGCAGATGGTGCTGATGATCCCCGAGACAGGAAGGGCGGCCGAGTGAGCGGTCTGCGCATCCCCGGACCGGACGCCTCCGGCGGTCTTGACGGCGCCGGCACGGCGAGCGCCGTGAACGTGCTGGCGCCCAACCCGTCGCCGATGACCCTCGACGGCACCAACACGTGGATCGTCGGCGGGACGGACGCCGTGCTGGTCGTGGATCCCGGCCCGGACGACGAGGCGCACCTGCGGCGGGTCGCCGAGCGGGTGGACGGCCGCAGGGTGACCGCCGTCCTGCTCACGCACGGCCACCCCGACCACAGCGAGGGCGCGACGACGCTCGCGCGGATGCTCGGCGCGCCGGTGCGGGCGCTCGACCCACGCCTCCGCCTGGGCGAGGAGGGCCTGGCCGACGGCGACGTGGTGACGGCGGGCGACGTGGAGGTGCGGGTCGTGGGCACGCCCGGGCACTCGTTCGACTCGCTGTGCTTCTGGCTGCCCGGCGACCGGGCGATGCTGACCGGTGACACGATCCTCGGCAGGGGGACGACCGTCATCGCCCCCGACGGGGACCTCGGCGACTACCTGCGCAGCCTGGACCGGCTCAGGCAGGGCGCCGAGATGCTGGAGGCCATGGTGCTGCTGCCGGGTCACGGGCCCGTCCTGCCGGACCCCTCCGGGGTGCTCGACGCCTACATCGCCCACCGGCGCGAGCGGCTGGAGCAGATCCGCGAGGCGATCCGCAGGGGCGCCAGGGACGCGCGTGAGATCGTCGAGATGGTCTACGCCGACGTGGACCGGTCACTGTGGCCGGCCGCCGAGATGTCGGTGGCGGCCCAGCTCAACTACCTCAAGACGCTCTAGCTCCGCCTCAGCGGGAGCGGTTGAAGAGCCGCTCCCTGTCCATGATCACCACGGCCTTGGCCTCGATGCGCAGCCAGCCGCGCTGGGCGAAGTCGGCCAGGGCCTTGTTGACCGTCTCCCGCGAGGCGCCCACGAGCTGGGCGAGCTCCTCCTGGGTGAGGTCGTGGTGCACCCGGATACCGTCGTCGGTCTTCTGCCCGAAGCGGTCGGCCAGGTCGAGAAGCTGCTTGGCGACGCGGCCGGGCACGTCGGTGAAGACGAGGTCCGCGAGCACGTCGTTGGTGCGGCGCAGCCGCTGGGCCAGGGCGCGCAGCAGGTGGAGGGCGACCTCGGGCCGGCCGGTCAGCCACGGCCTCAGGTCGTCGTGGCCGAGCCCCGCCAGGCGCACGTCGGTCAGCGCGATCGCCGAGGCCGTACGCGGGCGAGGGTCGAACAACGACAGCTCGCCGAACATCTCGCCGGGGCCGAGCACGCTCAGCAGGTTCTCCCGGCCGTCCGGTGCGGTGCGCGCCAGCTTGATCTTTCCTTCGAGCACCACGTAGAGCCGGTCGCCCGTCTCGTTCTCACTGAAGAGGGTGCGGCCCTTGGGCAGCTCCACCTCGGTGATGCTCGTACGCAGAGCCGCGGCGCTCTCGCGGTCGAGCGCGGAGAACAGCGGCGCCTTGCTCAGTACTTCCTCGGTGCTCACGGTGCCTCCTTGCTGCGGGCGCGCTCGGTCGCCGGCTCCGTGCTAGCCATTGTGACCCACGCTCTCCCCGGCGCATTACGGGGTGTCCCGTTACGTCGCATGGGCATGGCTCCCGGCTCGCACTGCTGTGCGTCGTGCCTGGCGAAACAACACAATCTTGGCGGAAACCTATCCTTACGCCCATTGCGCGCTCGACCGGCCGGGTAGCCGGTCGTCCCCCTACGGGCACAGTGTATTGCGCAGCATAGGGACAAATTGGCAAATACAGGCTGCATATGTGGCATGTATGGCAAGACATGTCCTGGGCGCGGGCCGGGGACGCGAGGCCCTACGCTTGCGGCATGGCGACGAACACGGCCGCTCCCCGACGGCGTCAGCGCCAGGCCGAGACCCGCCTGGGACTCGTGCGGCGGGCGCGGCGAATCAACCGGATCCTGGCCGAGACCTATCCCGACGCCCATTGCGAGCTCGACTTCGGCAACCCCCTGGAACTGCTGGTCGCCACGATCCTCTCGGCGCAGTGCACCGACAAGAGGGTCAACATGGTCACGCCGGTGCTCTTCGCCAAGTACCGCACCGCGGCCGACTACGCCGGGGCCGACCGCGCCGAACTCGAGGAGATCATCAAGTCCACCGGGTTCTTCCGGGCGAAGGCCAACAGCATCATCGGGATGGCGCAGGCTCTGTGCGAACACCACAAGGGGGAGGTTCCGGGCAAGCTGGCCGACCTGGTCAAGCTCCCCGGGGTGGGCCGCAAGACCGCGAACGTCGTGCTCGGCAACGCCTTCGACGTCCCCGGCATCACCGTCGACACCCACTTCCAGCGGCTGACGAGGCGCTTCGGCTGGACGACCGAGACCGATCCGGTGAAGATCGAGCACGAGGTCGGCGAGCTGATCCCCAAGTCCGAGTGGACGATGTTGTCGCATCGGCTGATCTGGCACGGCCGGCGCATCTGCCACGCCAGGAAGCCCGCCTGCGGCGTGTGCCCCCTCGCCGCGCTCTGCCCGTCGTACGGCACCGGCCCGACGGACGCGGACGAGGCGCGCACGCTGGTGCGGCCGGGTCCGTTCTCGTGAGTATGCGGTGATCGGGAAGCTCGTGCGCTCTCGCGTGGTTGTACGGCACGCCTGGTCCCGCGCGTGCTTAATGTGACGACGCGGTGTGACGATGTGGAGGTGGTCGTGGCTCCCCCCTGGTTGACGGAGCTGGCCGCGAAGGCCGCGCACAGCCCTGTTCCCACCGCGTTGCGGCCGCCCGCGAACGGCGCCGGCCGCTCGGCGGCGGTGCTGTTGCTGTTCGGCGAGGGGCCCGAAGGGCCCGACATCCTGCTCATCCAGCGTAGTTCGAAGGGCCGGGTGCACGCCGGCCAGCCCGCGTTCCCCGGCGGCGGCGTCGATCCCGGCGACGACGGCCCGATCGGCGCGGCCCTGCGCGAGGCCCAGGAGGAGACCGGGCTCGACCCCTCGGGGGTCGAGGTCGTCGGGACCATGCCCGAGCTCTACGTCTGGCGCAGCGACAACCGGGTGACGCCCGTGCTCGCCTGGTGGCACACGCCCTGCGCCGTGCACGCCGCGTCTCCCGACGAGGTCGAGACCGTCGAGCGGGTCCCGGTCGCGGAGCTGGTGGACCCGGCCAACCGGCTGCGGCTGCGCCACCCCCGCGGCATCGTCCCCTCCGTGGCGTTCCGCGTACGCGGCCTGCTCGTATGGGGGTTCACCGCCGGCGTGCTGGACGGCGTGCTGACCGCGGCTGGCTTCGAGCGTCCCTGGGACCGCTCCCGAGTCGAGGATCTTCCCCCCGAGGTCGTCGACCTGGCCGCGCGGGGCTGAGCCGGCGAGGTGCTCGTACGCCGCGTATGGCGACGAGACCCGGCAGACGCCCGCACACGACGACTGGCGTGCCTATACCGTGGAAACTGTGCGCGGCGATCTTCTGGATCTCATTCTGATCGGCCTGGTGGTGGCCTTCGCGGTATCCGGTTACCGGCAGGGCTTCATCATCGGGGCCTTCAGCTTCATCGGATTCATCGGCGGCGCCATCCTGGGGCTGTTCATCGCGCCGCCCTTGGCCGGAGCGATCGTCAGCGGCGACATCGAGCGGGCCCTGTTAGCCATCGTCATCGTCTTCCTGGCGGCGACGATCGGGCAGTTCGCGTCCTCGACGATCGGCGCGGTGGCCCGCAGCCACGTCACCTGGGAGCCGGCCAAGGCCGTCGACGCCTTCGGCGGCTCGGTCGCCAGCGGTCTGTCGGTTCTGGCCATCGCCTGGCTGATCGGCTCCCTGATGGTCTCGATGAGCATCGGCCAGCCGCTGATCAAGGACCAGATCAACGGATCCGTCGTGTGGCAGACGGTCGACGAGGCCATTCCGGACGGCGTGCGGAGCATGCAGAAGCCGTTCAGGGACTTCGTCAACACCTCGGAGTGGCCGCAGGTCATCACCTCCATCGGCGGCCAGAACGTGCCCCCGCCGGACCAGAGCCTGATCAACAGCAGCCCCGCCCTCGTCCGGGCCCGCAGGGCGATCGTCAAGGTGCAGGGCACGGCCCCGAGCTGCCGCAAGCGCATCGAGGGGACCGGTTTCGTCTACGCGCGGCAGCGGATCATGACCAACGCGCACGTCGTCGCCGGGGTCACCGAGGGGCTGCGGGTCACCGACTACGAGGGCAACCAGTACGACGCCCGGGTCGTCCTGTACAACCCCGAGCGCGACATCGCGGTCCTGCTCGTCCCGGGCCTCCCGATCAACGCCCTGCGCTTCGACATGAACGCCGACAAGGGCGACAGCGCGATCATCGCCGGTTACCCGAAGGGCCACCCCTTCACCCCGCTCGCCGCGCGCATCAGGATCAAGCAGCGCGCGGAGTCGTACGACATCTACAACCAGCGCAGGGTGGAGCGCGAGGTCTACGCCATCCGGGGCAAGGTCCAGCCGGGCAACTCGGGCGGGCCGCTGCTGAGCCCGGACGGCCGGGTGTTCGGAGTGATCTTCGCCGCGGCCACGGACCAGCCGGAGACGGGATACGCCCTCACGGCCGAGGAGGTCATGCCCGACGCCAACGACGGCAGCGGCGCCGTCGTCCGCGTGGGCACCCAGGACTGCGACTAGCCAGGCGGCGGCCCTCTTCCCCCGCGTGCTCCACCCCGTTCGGAGGTGCCGCTCCACCCCACCCCGAGCAACGCGGAGATCGGCTCGGCCCTCTTCATCGCGGAGACGACCGTCAAGACGCACATCAACAACGCCTTCGCCAAGATCGGCGACCGCAACCGCACGGAGGCTGCCGTCTACGCGCGCGACAAGCTGCTCTAGCTGCGCCTGCCGTGAATCACGTGGCCGGTGCCCGAGACCGATTCCGACGACTGGGGCGGCCTCGCTACTCGGCGGGGGCCAGGCGGGCCAGGATGGCGGCGATGGCGGAGCCGGCGTCGGCGTTCCCCTCGTCGATGGCGGTCGTGACCGCGTCGGCCTCCACGGCCAGGGCCCGCAGGTGCAATCCGTAGGGGCGGGTGGAGCCGTACGCGCCGAGCCGGGCGGACCCGCGGGTCAGGAGGGCGGCGGCGCCGGAGAGGTTGCCGCGCTGGATGTGCGTCAGACCGACGCAGATCTGCGCGAGCCCCTGCCACAACTCGCGTTCCTCGTCCGGGCCGGTCTTCCAGCGGGCCTCCAGCACCTCGTGGGCGTGGAACGGCCGGCCCGCCGCGAGCAGCTTCCTGGCCTCCTCCAGCGCCTCCTCGGCGGCGGGGGCGTAGTCGTCCGGCACGCGGGGCACTCCCTCTGTGCCTCTGGGAAGCGGCCTGCCGTACTCGTCGCGAGGGCGTGCATTGCGGGGGCGACCCGCTTCGTCACGGTCACGCATGGTCTCTCCGCAGGGCGCGTGGGCGGTTCGGAGCGGCCGAAGCACCCCGGCGACTTCCGGATCACCCGGAGATCAACCAGGAAGTTGGGCCACTTCAGGGCACATTTCTACTATCTTCTGCAAGATCACGGGTACCGATCCGGCAGCCGGGGGACAGCCGCGTGGGGCGGTCACGGTGGGTGAGGCCGGCGTTCGCGGGCCACGCCCGGCGCCGCACCGCACGTCAGCGGCCGGGTTCGGCCGCGGGCTCGGGGTCGGGTTCAGCGGTCAGGTCGGGTGTCCGGCCTCAGCGGCCGGTTGCGCGTTCGGGTCGGGTGCTCGGGTTCGGCGATCGGGTTGAGCGGCCGGGTTGAGTGCCGGGTTGCGTTGGTTGAGGGCCGGGCCGGGTGCTCGGGTTCAGCGATCGGGTTCAGGGTCGGAGAGCCAGGAGACGAGCTCGGCGTTGAACTGCTCGGGGCGCTCCTCGTGCGGGAAATGCCCGGCGCCCTCGATCAGCCGCCACCGGTACGGCGCGGCCACGAACCTGCTGGAGCCCTGGGCGGTCCGCGGCAGGATGCACGGGTCGAGCGCGCCGTGCAGCTGCAACGTCGGCGCCTCGATCTCCGCGCGCATCTGGCGGGCGTAGCGGAAGCCGTCAGGGCGGAGCTGGGACCGGGCGAACCAGCGGTAGTACTCCAGTGCGCAGTGAGCCACCGTCGGGAGCCGCATCGCCTCCCGGTACACCCGGGTCGCGCCGTCGCCGGGCCACTGCGGTCCGGCCCACCTCTCGACGAGCCGGCCCACCGCGGCGCCGCCCTTGCGGGTCAGCTTCCGCTCCGGCAGGAAGGGGAGCTGGAATCCCAGGGCGTAGCGGCTGGCCTTGAGCTGCCCGAGTGGGTCGGTGAACAGCGCCGAGCGCAGGCGCAGCGGATGCGGCGCCGAGACGGGCACCAGCCGCCCCACCACCTTCGGGTCGAGGACGCTCATCGTCCAGCCCAGCAGGCCGCCCCAGTCATGGCCCACCACGATCGCGCTCGTCTCGCCGAGCGCGCGCACCAAGCCCGCCGCGTCGACGGCCAGCGTGGGCAGGTCGTAGCCGCGCGGCGGCTTGTCGCTGGTGCCGTAACCGCGCAGGTCGACGGCGACGGCCCGGTAGCCGGCCTCCGCCAGCGCCGGAAGCTGGTGGCGCCAGGTCCACCAGAACTGGGGAAACCCGTGCAGCAGCAGGACCAGCGGCCCTTCACCGGCCTCGGCCACGTGGAACCGAACACCGCCCGCGTGCACCACGCGGTGTGTCCAGGGACCGTCGACCTCGATCAGGGTCTCGTCAACCGGCATCGCTCACGGACTCCCGGTGAGCGCCCACCTGTCCGGCGGTCGGGCCCGTGTAGGGCGGCGGCGCCGGGGCCGCGGGCCGCGACGCGGCGGGGGCCGGGACCCTCTCGTGCAGCTCCTCCTCCGCCTCCTCCGGGCCCGCCAGGCCGCGCAGGCTCCGCCTGGTGCGCTTCATGCCGGTCAGCCCCTTGAGCCGGCGGTAGCCGACGAGGACCAGCAGCCCGGCCATCAGGAGGTAGAACACCGTGACGATCGTGAACGCGAGCCAGGTGGCCAGCCCCACGGCCACGAGGGCGTACGCGATCGCGAACGAGGCCAGGATCAGGCACAGGTGCCCGATGAAGGCCGCGGCGCCGAACAGCCCGGCGGCCATGCCGACCCGCTTCGCGTCGAACTTGAGCTCGGCCTTCGCCAGCTCGATCTCCGACCGCACCAGGGTCGAGATGTGATGGCTCGCCTGGGCGACCAGCGCACCGAGCGATTCGTCCTCGGGCATGAGCGATCTCCTATCTGCGACTATCAAACATCATCTCGTGCCCGTCCGCGCACCTGCACGTCAAGCCCCTTGCCTGTGGACAAGCCGGATGGATAAGCCGGTTCGAAGGACGCGACACGCGAAGACCTGCCCGCGGGCGAGCGGAATATGACGGCTCGGGCGCTCCGTACGCTCCTCGCTCGCGACGAGCCCGGCGCCGGTGCGAAGACGTGCGGAGACGCGGAAGGCGTGGACGCCGTTCGTCCACGCCTTCCTCACGAGATCAGGCGGCTCGCGATCAGTCGTCGCTCTTGGCGCTGGGCAGCTTCTCCGCGATGAGGTTCATGACGGAGCTGTCGGTCAGCGTGGTGACGTCGCCGAGCGAACGGTTCTCCGCCACGTCGCGCAGCAGCCGACGCATGATCTTGCCGGAGCGGGTCTTCGGCAGCTCGGGGACGACCAGGATCTGCCGCGGCTTGGCGATCGGGCCGAGCGTCTTGGCCACGTGGGCGCGCAGCTCGGCGGCGATGTCGTCGCTCTCCTCCGCGCTGCCGCGCAGGATCACGAAGGCCACGATGGCCTGGCCGGTCACCGGGTCGGTGGCGCCCACGACGGCCGCCTCGGCCACCTTCGGGTGGCTGACCAGCGCGCTTTCGACCTCGGTCGTGGAGATGTTGTGCCCCGAGACGAGCATGACGTCGTCCACCCGGCCGAGCAGCCACAGGTCGCCGTCCTCGTCGCGCTTGGCGCCGTCGCCGGGGAAGTACATCCCCTCGAACCGCGACCAGTAGGTGTCCACGTAGCGCTTGTCGTCGCCCCAGATGGTCCGGAGCATGGACGGCCACGGCTCGCGGACCACGAGGAAGCCGCCGCCGCCGTTCGGCACCGAGTTGCCCTGGTCGTCGACCACGTCGGCCGAGATGCCGGGCAGCGGCTGCATGGCGGCGCCGGGCTTGGCGGCCGTGACACCCGGGAGCGGGCTGATCATGATGCCGCCGGTCTCCGTCTGCCACCACGTGTCCACCACCGGGCAGCGGTTGGCGCCGATGTGCTCGCGGTACCAGACGTACGCCTCGGGGTTGATGGGCTCGCCGACCGACCCGAGCACCCGCAGGGACGACATGTCGTACTTCGCGGGGATGTCGTCGCCCCACTTCATGAACGTACGGATCGCGGTGGGGGCGGTGTAGAGGATCGTGACCTTGTACTTCTGCACGATCTCCCAGAAACGGCCGCGGTGCGGGGTGTCCGGGGTGCCCTCGTAGATCACGCTGGTCGCGCCGTTGGCGAGCGGGCCGTACACGATGTAGGAGTGCCCGGTCACCCAGCCGATGTCGGCGGTGCACCAGTAGATGTCGCTGTCGGGCTTGAGGTCGAAGACCGCGTGGTGGGTCCAGGCGACCTGGGTGAGGTAACCGCCGGTGGTGTGCAGGATGCCCTTCGGCTTCCCGGTCGTGCCGCTGGTGTAGAGGATGTACAGCGGGTCCTCGGCGTCGTGCGGCGCCGGCTCGTGCTCGGCGGGCTGGCGGTCCACGAGGTCGTGCCACCAGATGTCCCGCTCGGTGACCGCGACGTCCTGGCCGGTCCTGCGTACGACGACGACGTGCTCGACGCCGGGGCACTCGGCGACCGCCTCGTCGACCGTCGGCTTGAGCGCGCTCGGCGCGCCGCGGCGGAAGCCGCCGTCGGCCGTGACGACGACCTTCGCGTCCGCGTCGTGGATGCGGCTCTTCAGGGCGGAGGCGGAGAAGCCGCCGAAGACCACCGAGTGGATCGCCCCGATCCGGGCGCAGGCCAGCAGGGTGATCGGCAGCTCGGGGATCATCGGCATGTAGACCGCGACCCGGTCGCCCTTGCGCACCCCCAGCTCCTGCAGCGCGTTGGCCGCCTTCGCGACCTCCTTCTGCAGGTCGGCGTAGGTGATCGTACGGCTGTCGCCCTCGGGCTCGCCCTCCCAGTAGTAGGCGACCTTGTCGCCCCGGCCGGCCTCCACGTGGCGGTCGACGCAGTTGTAGGCGACGTTCAGCTTGCCGCCGATGAACCACTTGGCGAAGGGCGGCTCCCACTCAAGCGTGGTGTCCCAGCGCTCCGCCCACGTCAGCCGCTCCGCGGCGCGCTCCCAGAAGGCGAGCCGGTCCTGTGCGGCCTCCTCGTAGGCGTCCGCCGTGACGTTCGCGGCCGACGCCAGGTCCGCCGGGGGCTCGAACCGGCGCGTCTCGCTCAGCAGGTTCGACAGCGTCTCCTGGGTTTCCTGACCGGGGGTCTCGGTGGCCACTCCGTGCTCCTTCACAGCTTCTAAAGGTTGTCTCTCGTTCGGCCGCCTCGGCCAAGCTGGGGTATGTCGTGTCCCACTTCACCAGGCGAGCGGCGTCAAGTACAAGTAATCGGGGTGGGGGCGTTTTGTCCGTTTACCGCCTATAACCTGCCAACTTAGCGATAGGTGAGGAACTGACCGAGACCGGCGTCGCCTTCGTGCGCTGAACGGCCACACCTCCTCGGCGAACGACCTTCTACCGGCGGGTAGGGTCGGGGGCTGTGAGCGATCCCCTGGCCGCGATCGCCGGGCTGCCCGGCGTGCCCGAGGCCGTACAGGAGGCACGAGAGGCCGTCGACCGGCTCTACCGGCACCGGGTGCTGCGCCGGCGCAGTCCCGAGGTGTCGGCCGAGTCGGCCCTGCGTGGTGCGCGCGCCTCCGCCGCGATCGAGGGCGTCGACGTGCCGCTCGAGCCGCTGCGCATGGGCGAGGTGACCGATCCCGTCGTGCAGGGCGCGCTGCGCGCCTCGGCCGAGCTCGGCCGCCTGGCCCCCACGTGGCGCTCGGCGCCGCGGCAGGTCCTCGCCCGGCTGCACGCCCTGGCGGCGGCCGGGCTGACCGCCGACCCCGGAAGGCCCAGGACCGCGCCCACGACCGCCGATCCGCTGGGGATCGGCCCGGCGCCCGGACCAGAGGAGACCGCGGCCCGCATGTCGGCCCTCGCCGGGCTGGTCACGAACTCCACCGCGGCGCCCGCCCTCGTGCTCGCCGCGATCGTGCACGCGGAGCTGGCGGTGCTGCGTCCCTTCGGCGTGGCCGACGGCCTGGTCGCCCGCGCCGCCGAGCGGCTCACTCTGGTCGACCTCGGCCTCGATCCGAAGTCGCTCGCCGCCGTCGAGGTGGGCCACGCCGACCTCGGCGACGCGTACGCCGAGGGCCTCAGGGCCTATCTCAAGGGCACGGGCGAGGGCGTCGGCACCTGGGTGAGGCACTGCGCCTCGGCGGTCGTCCACGGCGTCCGCGAGACGACGGCGATCTGCGAGGCCATGTCCCGCTGATCCGCCCTTGCAGGCCGCCGTACGCGGCGCCGGTGCGGGCCGTGACGGGGGTCCACCGGGCCGTGTCCCCGTCTGCCGCATCGGAGTCGCGGTGTGCGGCCCTGGTGGGGACAAAGCAGACGGCGTCCCTGGTATGGAACGCCGTCGCCGGTACGCGCCACCGGGTTACCAAGCGTGCACCTGAATCTGTCGGAGCGGGTCAAGCCCGTCTCGACACGCCTCCCGCGGCTGGTCGCGCGTGGGTACCCGATGCCGTACACGGACCCGCAGGTCCGTAATCCCTTTTTACGTCCGTTTCCCCGAGATGGAAACCCCTACGTCCAAGAGCTTTACCGAGTCACCTGGGTCATTCCTGTACTTCTGTCCCCATTGATGCCGTGTGTCGGCCTGAAGAGATACGGACGGTGACTCCTCGTGGCCGCCTTCAGTACCCGTTGCGACCGCGCCTGTCGACATGCCACACTGACTTTGGGAAAAAGTTTTACTCAGATTTGGGAGGGTTCTCGACGTACCTCTCGTGATCAGGCAGCATACGGAACGGCGTGTGTAGCGTGAGGGTGCTGGAACCCTTGCCATGCCCTGGTCTCTTGTTTAAAGCTTTCTTGTAATACGGGACCGGCTCTACCCCCCCAGAGCCGGACCGCTCGGCGACCCCCGCTCTCCCCCCCGGCGGGGGTCGCCCTTTTCTTTTGATCAACTCGCCTGCGGCCGATAGCGGACGACCCGAACTGCCCCGGTCTTGTCCACAGGCCGGGCTTCGTCCACAGAACGCGATTCGCTCGCCCGCGCCGGTCGCGGCCTCTCGCATCGTGGTGCTCCCGAACGCCGAGTCGTCCCGGACGACAGGGAGACACCGATGCCACGCCCACTGGCCATAACCGACGACCACGAACTCCTCGACGATCTGCTCCGCATCGCCGCCGCCGCGGGCGTCGAACTCGACGTGGCCCACGCAGCCGCCCACGCCCGGCCGTACTGGATCCGGGCTCCGCTGGTCGTGGTCGGCAGTGACCTGGCCGAGGATCTGGCCGCCACGGGTCCGCCGCCCAGGCAGAACGTGGTCGTCGTGACGCGGACGGCCGACGACCCCGACATGTGGCGCAGGTGCGTCGCGGTCGGGGCGCACACCGTGCTGGAGCTGCCCGAGGCCGAGCGGCTCCTCGTGGAGGAGTTCGGCGACGCCGCCGAGCCCGTGACCAGGGCCGGCACAGTCCTGTGCGTCGCGGGAGGCAAGGGCGGCGCCGGCGCCACCGTTCTCGCGGCGTCCCTTGCGCTGACGGCGTCCCGCGACGGGCTGCGCACGCTCCTCGTCGACGCCGACCCGCTCGGCGGCGGCATCGACGTGCTGCTCGGCCAGGAGGAGGCCCTGGGCGCCCGCTGGCCCGACGTCGTCGGGAGGGAAGGCAGGATGAGCTTCGCCGCCCTTCAGGAGGCGCTGCCCACCTTCGGGGAGCTCACGGTGTTGTCGGCGCATCGCGGCGAGCCGGTGCGCATACCCCGGGAGGCCATGCGCGTCGTGCTCGACGCCGCGCAGCGCGGCTGCGACCTGGTCGTGGTCGACCTGCCCCGGCACGTCGGCGACGGCGAGGCCGAGGCGCTCGCCAGAGCCGCCGCGACGATCGTCGTCGTCCCCGCGGACCTGCGGGGAGCGCTCGCGGCGGCCCAGACGGTGACGCTGCTCCGGCCGGGGACCGGCGACCTGCGCCTGGTGATGCGCGCAGGGACGCTCGATCCCGACGTCGTCGCGGCCTCTCTGTCGGTCCCGTGCGCGGGCATGCTCCCGGAGGTGCGCGGACTCGTGGAGACGCTTGATCGGGGAGATCCGCCGCCGCTGCGCCGCTCCCCGTTGGGCCGCTTCTGCGGTGAGCTGCTCGAATCCCTCCTTGCCGGGCTCTCCCAGCCCGGCAGGACCGGCAGGCCGTCCGCCGGGGCAGGTGGCCCGTGACCCGTCAAGGACCGGTGACCGTTCCCGGGGTCGGCGCGGATCTGGTCGAGGCGGTCCGGGTACGGCTGTCGCAGACCGGTGCCGCCCCCAGCGAGGCCCAGGTGGCGGCGGCCCTGCGCGCGGAGCGGGCCGTGCTCGGCGACGCCGAGATCCTGGCCGTCGCCCGAACGCTGCGCGCCCATCTCATCGGCGCTGGCCCGCTCGAAGCCCTGCTGGCCGAGCCGGGCGTCACGGACGTCCTGGTCAACGGGCCGCGCGAGGTGTGGGTGGACGACGGAGACGGCCTGCGCAGGACGAGTGTGACGTTTCCCGGAGACGACGAGGTCCGCAGGCTCGCCCAGCGTCTTGCAGCGGCGGCCGGACGTCGTCTCGACGACGCCTGCCCCTACGTGGACGCCCGGCTCGCCGGCGGCGTGCGCCTGCACGCGGTCCTCCCGCCGATCGCGGCGGAGGGAACCTGCCTGTCCCTGCGGCTGCCGTCACGGCGGGCGTTCACGGTGGAGGAGCTCGCGGCGGAGGGCGGGGCCGCCGTGCTCCGCGCGATCATGGCGGCCCGGCTGGCGTTCCTGGTCACCGGAGGAACCGGCACCGGCAAGACGACCATGTTGAGCGCCATGCTCTCCCTCGCGGGTCCGGCGGAGCGCCTGCTGCTGGTCGAGGACTCCGCGGAGTTGCAGCCTCTGCACCCTCACGTCGTACGGCTGGAGGCCCGGCCGCCCAACTTGGAGGGCGCGGGCGGGGTCGGGCTGCGCGATCTCGTACGGCAGGCCCTCCGGATGCGGCCCGACCGCCTCGTGGTGGGCGAGGTGCGGGGAGCGGAGGTCGTCGATCTGCTGGCGGCGCTCAACACCGGCCACGAGGGCGGCTGCGGCACGCTGCACGCGAACAACGCCGCCGACGTGCCCGCGCGGCTGGAGGCTCTGGCCTGCGCGGCGGGGCTGTCGCGGGAGGCGGTGCACAGCCAGATCGCCGCCGCGCTCGATCTCGTCATCCACCTCGTGCGGGAGGCCGGCGGCGGCCGTCGCCGTGTGTCGGAGATCTGCGTGCTCGAACGTGGCCCGTCCGGCCTGGTGACGGCGGTTCCGGCCCTGACCTTCGAAACGGACGGCCGGGCGCGCCGGGGCCTGGCCTTCGAGGCGTTACGAGCACGCTGCCCGGCCTCGTGGCCGTCATGACGGTGCCGGGCGGGCTGGTCGCGGGACTGGTCGCGATGGTCGCCGCCGCCCTCGCCGTCTGGGTGTGGTCCGGGCCGGATTCCGGGACGACACGGCTGGCGTCGCTCACCCGGTCGCGGCGGCCTAGGGACGTGCGCAGGTCCTGGGCCGCGCTCACCCGCCGTCCACGGCCAGGGGCGACGGCGGCGGCCTGGCGTGCGGCGTCCATGGAGCTGTGCCAGAGCCTGGCAGCCGAGCTGTCGGCGGGCAGGACCCCTGGCGACGCCCTTGCTCGGGCGGTCTCCTCGGTCAGGCCGCCCGACCCGGCCGTGCTCGCCCCGGTGGTCGCCGCCGCCCGGGACGGAGGCGACGTCGCCGCGGCCCTGCTGACCGCGGCGCCCGCCCGCGGCGGCGAGGGACTGGTCCGCCTGGCCGCGTGCTGGCGGGTGAGCGTGGCCGTGGGCGGCGGCCTGACCGCACTGGTGGAACGGGTGTGCGCGTCTCTGCGGGAGGCACAGGCCCATCGAGAGGAGGTGGGCGCCCAGCTTGCCGGACCTCGGGCGACCGCCCGGATGCTGGCGGGCCTGCCCGTGCTCGGCCTGCTGATGGCCGCCGGACTCGGCATGGACCCGCTGGCGTTCCTGTTCGGCAGTCCGGCGGGGTTCGTCTGTCTGGTCGTCGGGCTCGCCCTCGACGCCGCCGGCGTCTGGTGGACCCACAGGCTCGTCGCCAGGGCGGAGGAACTGCCGGCGCCGTGATCGGACGCGCGCCGGGGTCGGCGCGGATCGAAGACGCGAGCGGTGCCGGCGGCTGTCGCGAGTGGCGGCGTCGTGGGTTGCCCGAGTGGTGGTGGCGGGCGGTTGTAGCCAGTGGCGCGGGCGCGGTGACGCGCCCGGTGATGAGGACGGCCATCGTCGTAGGCGATGCCGGTCGTCCTACTGGAGACGGCTGTTGTGCTGGAGAGGGGACGAGACATGATCGCCGTGCTGGCCGGGCTCCTGACCACGCTGGCGATGCTGACATGGCCGGTTGCTCGTTCGCCGGCTGTGCGGCTGGGTGCCATCGCGTCGTCGGCCTCATCGGAGGCGCCGGCCCGGGGATCACCGGGCCCCGCGCCGGTGGGCGCGAGCGCGTCACGTCGGGGAGTGGCCGTCGCGGCACCCGTGGGACTCCTGCTGTTCCTGCTCCTCGGCGGCCTGGCGGGGGCGTGTGCGGGGATGGTGACGGCCATCGGTCTGTTCGTCACCGTTCGCAGGCGGGAACCGGCCGAGGTCAGGCGCCGCCGGGAGCGTATGGGGGCCGACCTTCCGTTCGCCGTCGATCTGATCGTCGCCTGTCTCCGGGCAGGACAACCGATGAGCGGGGCCGTCGAGACGACCGCCGTCGCGATCGCGGGCCCGGTGGGTGAGCGGCTCTCGTGGGCCGGCGCTCAGATGCGCCTGGGCGCTCCTCCTGAGGAGGCGTGGGCCGCTCTGTCCGATGAACCGGCGCTCGCGGCCCTGGCCAGAACGATGATCCGGGCCGCCCAGAGCGGTGCACCGGTCGCCGACGTCCTCACCCGGCTCGCCGACGACGCCCGGCGCGCGGCTCAGGCGACGGCCTCGGCCGCGGCACGAAGGGTGGGCGTCCACGCCGTCGCACCGCTCGGGCTCTGTTTCCTGCCGGCCTTCGTCTTCCTGGGGATCATCCCCATGGTCGCGGGTCTGGCGGGTCAGATCCTCCTGCCATGAACAACCTGTGGACAGCCTCATCCACACCTGTGGACAGCGAGCAGGGTAAATGGCGCAGGAGCTCACCAATCGCTGGTCGTCGATCCACAGCTGAGGGCGCTGTGATTGTGGACAACTGTGGTTGCGGTGCCCTTGTCCACAGAACCGTGCTCGGCCCGAATCCGTCCGTCCGTGATCCCGCAGTCTGGCCCCAGCACGGGCGGAGGGGCCGCCCCGAGCGGGTCAGGAGGACCGATGAGCAAGCACGCCGCGACCGGCCGGAAGAACCAGACGGGCACCATCCTCCGGCGGCGAGACGGTGACGCTGCGGGCCGTCACAGGGCGCGGCCGGCACGATGGGCGGCGCTCGTGCGCTCCGCGCGAAGGGCGCTGCTCGGCCGCGCCGGGCGCATGTCCGTGTTCACCCGCTTCGGCCTGTGGACGGGATTCGGCGACGCGAAAGTGGGTGTGGCGGGGAGCGTCCTCGCTGTCAGCGCCCTGGCCGTCCCTCCGAGGACGGGACGGCCGGAGGCCCAAGGCGCCGGATTCCAAGGTGCGGGGCGTCAAGGTGCGGGGCGTCAAGGCGCCCGGCCCTGGAAGGCCGCGCGGGCGATGGGCGACGCCCTGCGCAGGTCGTCCGGCGCGCTGCGGCAATCGGTCGCCCGGGTCTCGCGTCGGGCCCGAGAGCTGGGCATTCAGTGGGCGGTGCAGGCCGGGACGAGGGCCGACGCGGGCATGTCCACCGCGGAGTACGCCGTCGGCACGATAGCCGCCTGCGGGTTCGCCGCACTGCTCTGGAAGGTGGTCACCAGCGCCGAAGTGAGATCGATGCTCGCCGCGCTCATCCAGAAGGCGCTGAAGCTGGCCGCCTGAGGCTGCTGGTGATGCGCCCCTGTCCCCGGGTGCCGCGACGTCGTGTGGGAGACGTGCGGCCGCGGCGGGAGCGAGGTTCGGTGACCGCGGAGACCGCTGTCGCCCTTCCGGCCCTCGTGCTGGTGCTGACCGCCTCACTGTGGGTGGTGACGATCGTGGGCGCGCAACTGCGATGCGTCGACGCGGCCAGGGCAGGCGCACGCGCGGCTGCACGTGGCGAGGCGGCCGAGGAGGTGAGCGCGGCGGTCCTGCGACTGGCTCCCAAGGGAGCCACGGTGTCCGTTCGCGTGGGAGCGGACACGACCCGGGTCGAGGTCGTCGCGACCGTCCGGCCGCCCTTCAGGTCGCCGCTCCCGCCGGCGCGCCTCCGGGCCGACGCCGTCTCCGCCACCGAACCCGGCGTCCTTCCGTCGCTGTCAGCGGATGCGCAGGCGACCCGGTCTGCGGGCCTCGGGGAAGACCTCGTCGCTCGCGAACCAGGCGAAGGCGAATGACGAGCGGCTCCAGCGCCATACGAACGACGGGATCTAAGCGAGGACGTGCGCATGATCGATCGCCGGGGACATGAGGGCATGCGAATGAGGAGATTTCAGGCCTGTGAGGGCGCAGCGCGCTCCAGGAGGGAACGCGGCTCGGCGACCATCTGGACGATCGCCCTCATGACCGCCGTGTGGACGGTGGCGATGGTCGTCGTCCAGGTGGGCATCGCTCGCGTCGCGCGGCATCGGGCGCAGAGCGCCGCCGACCTCGGCGCGCTCGGGGCCGCTCGTGTGGCGCTGGCGGTCCCGGATGAGGCGTGTCATCGAGCGGAGGCGATCACGGCCGCCAACGGCGCGTCGCTGCGGTCGTGTTCGCTGTCGGGCGGGGTCGCCGAAGTCGCGGTGACCGTGCGGTTCGCCGTCCCCCTCCTCGGTCCCGCGACGGCCTCCGCCTCCGCATCGGCCGGTCCGGTCGCCGCCGTCGCATGAGTGGGTCGAGCGGCAGTGGGTCGGGCGGCAGTGGGTCGGGCGGCAGTGGGTCGAGCGGCAGGCCCGGTCGGTGCCACGGCGTGAGTGGGTCGAGTGGCAAGTCCGGTCGGTGTCGTGGCAGGGGTGAGTCGAGCGGCAGGCCCGGTCGGCGCCACGGCGTGGGCAGGTCGAGCGGCCGGTCCGGCTGGAGCCGCCGTATGAGGGACGATCGCCTCATCGAGGCCCGGGCTCCGCCGCCGGCAGTTGCCGCACGCCGTGGTGACGCCGCTCACCGCTCCGGCCGCGACCGGATATATAACGCATTTTCGCTCTTCCGTAATGTGAGGCTACTTGTGTCGCAATAGAATCACGACTTCTTAGACATAAGGTCCAAGAGTGGACGGCTGGCGTAAAGTGCCGCGTACTCTCAGTCGCCGTACGCATTCGGCCGGCAGCCGGGGCGGACGGTTCTCCATGAAGGGATGCGTCGTGACCAGGGTTCGTAGGCTGGGCACAACGGCGATGATCGTTCTGATGGCTCTGGCGTCCGTGCCGATGATCGGTGTCGCACCCGCGAGCGCGGCCGACGCCGAGATCCTGTCCCCCGCGGACGGGGAGGTCGTCAAGTCGTCCGGCGCGGTGGCCGTGTCCGCGAAGACGGACTGGTACCAGATCAGCATGGCCCTGTACGTCGAGGGCCCCTCCGTATCCCGGCAGAAGATCGCCTCTGGCGGCGCGAACCAGACGATCAGCGGCTCCTTCGACCCCGGCGACGCCCCCAACGGCACGTTCACGGTCAGTCTGTTCGGCGAGGTCACGCACAAGACCTACGCCACTTCGACCTTCGTGCTCAGCCGTCCGCCGGAGGCTCCCTCCGGGGTCCAGGCGCAGCTCAAGAATGCCTCGACGATCCTGGTCAGCTGGGCGAAGGGCGCCGAGCCGGATCTCCAGTCGTACGAGATCACCTCGGTCAAGGCCGGCAAGTCCGGCTCCGTCTCCGCCGACTCCGCCTGCTCCGGCTCGGCCTGCCGGACGAGCCTCACGCTTCCGGCCGGAATGGGCGGACAGAAGGTGGACGTCTCCGTGCGTGCGTTCCGATCGGACGGCGCCGGCGGCACTGTCGCATCTCAGCGCTCCGCGGCCGCATACGTGAGCGTTCCCGCCCCGAAGGCCTCCCCGAGCCCCTCCCCGTCGAAGAAGCCGGGCCAGTCGGCGGTCAAGTCGCCCGCCGCCAACACTCCGAAGACGCACCAGTCCACCGCCGTGCCGAACCCGGAACCGGCTCTGCCTCAGAACACCACGCCCAAGGACACCGAGCTGCCGAAGGACACCGAGCTCACGCTGCCGGAGGCGAACGGTGGCAGTGACCAGACCGAGCCGGTGGTCGTCCCGGAGAAGACCGGCGATCCGAAGATGACGGCTCAGTCGTCTTTCCTGCCGCTCGGCGGGCTGAACTTCGGCGTGTACGTCGCGCTCGCCGTCGTCCTGCTGCTCACGGGTGCGAACCTGGGCGCCTGGCTGCGGCGCAAGGGGCTGACAGGTGACAGCGCGGGCGAGGGACGATCCGCAGGCGCGGAGCCGCGGCCGGTGACGGCGAAGGCGGGTGCCTCGCCCGAGGCCGCCACGGTGGCGAGCGGCGCGGCCGCGTTCAGCGGCGCCGCCACGGCGAAGGCCCGGGGAAGCGCGCCTGTACGACGTCCCTCCGTGATCCTGGCCAGGCCGAAGGCCCGCGAGAATCTCCCGGAGACGGAGGCCGACACCGAGACCCGCTTGGGCGCCGTCTCCTCGACGACCGAGGGCACGGACACGATCCCGGGCACGGACACGATCCCGAGCGCGGACACGATCCCGGGCACGGACGCGGACACGGTTCTGGGCGCGGACACGATCCCGGGTACGGAGGCGGGCACGGAGGCGGGCACGGGCACGGGCACGGAGACCACGTTGACCGATCAGGAGCCGTCCGCCCCTCTCGACCGGCCGGACCACCAGGAGCCGCTGCCGGCTACCGCGGAGACACCGCCGTCTCCGGCGGCGCTGCCCGGTCAGATGCCAGTGCTCCCGGCTCCGGCGGTGCCCGCGGGTGCGGCGATCAACGGCCAGATGCCGGAACGGCCTCTCCGCCAGCCCGAGCCGGACGTCTGGACGGAGGACGACGACAGCCTCTACTCCGGCCGCCGCGACCTCTGACGGCCGCGTGTTCCCGGCACCTACCGGCACGTGCCTTCGGTGCCTGCCGCGCTGCACCGGGTGGGATGGAAGCACATGCCCGCTCGTCCGGCGCGAGGGTCGACGACAGACATGATCCGTGCGCCGGGTCAGGTGCTCAGGAGGATGTCGAGGAGGCGGATCGCCCCGGCCTTGTCGAGCGGCTCGTTGCCGTTGCCGCACTTGGGGGACTGGATGCAGGACGGGCAGCCGCGTTCGCACTCGCATGAGGCGATCGCCTCCCGCGTCGCCGTCAGCCAGTCGGACGCCCGGGCGTACCCGCGCTCGGCGAAGCCCGCGCCTCCGTCGTGGCCGTCGTAGACGAAGACGGTGAGCAGGCCCGTGTCGGGGTGGAGCTCGGTGGACACGCCGCCGATGTCCCAGCGGTCGCAGGTCGCGAACAGGGGCAGCAGGCCGATCGAGGCGTGCTCGGCCGCGTGCGCCGCCCCGCCGAGATCCGCCGCCTGTCCGGGCTTGACGAGATCGGCGAGCGCGGGCGTGGGCAGGGTCCACCAGACCGCGCGTGTGCAGAGTGTGCGCGGCGGCAGGTCGAGCGGCTCCTCGCCGAGGACCTCCCCGGTCTGCGTGCGCCGCTTGAGGTAGGAGACGACCTGGCGGGTGACCTCCACCGAGCCGAAGTGCAGGGTGCCGGGCCCGAAGGGCCGCGAACGCAGCGACTCCATCACCCGGATGTCGGTGACGTCCCGCGCGAAGGTCGCGTAGTCCGGTTCGGCGGCGGTGACCAGCGCGACCCCCGCGTCCAGATCGAGCACGTCGACCACGAACGTCTCGCTCTGGTGCAGGTAGACGGCCCCGGCGTGGACCATGGTGTGCGCCGACGGCTCGTCGACCGTGCCCAGCAGGCGGCCGGTGGACGCCTCCACGACCTGCACCGGCGCGCCGCCCGAGCCGCGGATGTCCGCCAGATCGGCCGCGTGGTCCCGGCTCGTCCAGAACCACCCCGTGGGGCGCCTGCGCAGCAGTCCCCGGCTCACGAGGTCGTCGAGCACGCCCCGTGCCGCCGGGCCGAAGATCTCCAGGTCGTCCTCGGTCAGCGGGATCTCCGCGGCGGCCGCGCACAGGTGGGGCGCCAGCACGTACGGGTTGTCGGGGTCGAGGACGATAGCCTCCACCGGCCGCCCGAACACCGCCTCCGGGTGATGGACGATGTAGGTGTCCAGCGGGTCGTCACGCGCGATCAGCACGGCCAGCGCGTCCTGGCCCGCGCGGCCGGCCCGGCCCGCCTGCTGCCACAACGAGGCTCGGGTGCCGGGCCACCCCGCGATGAGAACCGCGTCGAGTCCGGAGACGTCGACGCCGAGTTCGAGCGCGTTGGTGGTGGCCAGGCCGGTCAGTTCGCCCGAGCGCAGGGCCTTTTCGAGCACCCGCCGGTCGTCGGCCAGGTAGCCTGCCCGGTAGGCCGCCACCCGGTCGGCCAGCCGCCCTCCTCCGCGATCTGTCCGGCCGCCCACGCCGGTCTCGGGCGCCTCTCCGGTTTCGGCGGCCTCCGCGGAGGACCACCCCCGCCCGCCTCCCTCGGCCAAGGCCCCGCCCGCGGCACCGACCGGAGCGCCGCCTGGACCGCCTGAAGCGCCGACCGCAGCACCCCCGCCGGCGTCGCCGAAAGCTTGGCCCTCGTCCGGGCCGCTCACCTCCTCCGGCACGCCCTCGGCGTACTCCCCGTACGGCGCGGGCCCGGCGTCGAGGAGGGCCTCGACCTCCTCCAGCGTGCGGCGGGCCGTGAGGGCCACGGTCTCCGCGGCCCGGCGGGAGCGGACGAACGCGAGAGTGCGCACATCCTCGATCACGAGGTCCGCCAGGAGGTCGGCGGCCTCGGCCGTGGCCGTACGGCGGACCGGAGCCCCGCTCTCCCCGCGTAAATCGGTCAGAGGCGGCTCCCACAGGGCGAAGGTGGTCGAACCCCTGGGGGAGGCGTCCGTGGTCACCTCGGCCATTTCAAGGCCGGTCAGGCGCACTCCCGCGGCGGCGGGGTCGCTCGCGGTGGCCGACGCCAGCAGGAACACCGGCGAGGAGCCGTACCTGGCGGCGACGCGGCGCAGCCGGCGCAGGATCTGGGCGACGTGGGAGCCGAAGACGCCCCGGTAGCCGTGGCACTCGTCCACGACCACCAGCCGCAGCCGCCGCCAGAACGACGACCAGGACGAGTGCCGGGGCAGAATCGACCTGTGCAGCATGTCCGGGTTGGTCAGCACGTAGTTGGCGTTCTGGCGGACCCACCGGCGTTCCTCGGGCGGCGTGTCGCCGTCGTACGTGGCGGCGCGCACCTGCGTCAGCCGCAGCTTCCGCAGGGCCCTGAGCTGGTCGGCGGCGAGCGCCTTGGTCGGGGTGAGATACAGCACGGTGCCGCCGGAGAAGATCTCCGTGACGGCCGGCACCAGGTAGGCCAGCGACTTCCCGGACGCGGTCCCTGTGGCAATGATCACGTTTTGGCCACGTTTAACCAGCTCGGCGGCCATAAGCTGGTGTTCCCACAGCCCGGAGACCCCCTGCAGGCGCAGTCGCGAGACCAGCAGATCGGGAGCCCATTCCGGCCACCTTGCCTCACCTGCCTGACGTGCTGGAACATGCTCCACATGAGTCACGCGCCCCCGGCGTGCGGGAACCGCGAGCAGACGGGTGAGAAGGTCGCCTGTTCGGGCAGAGGACGAAGAAGTCGGAGTCACTGGTTTCCAGTTTGGCATCTGCGGGGAGAGTCGCCCGGAGTCGTGATTTCGTATAGACACGGAGTCGTAGCGTGGTTGAATGCCGCGCATCGGGTCGTGCCTCTGGACTACCAGGATGCATGACCTGTATCGAGACCTACGCAAGTAAGGCGCTGGAGGATCTGTGGATCTGAAGTTGGACCACCATTCCGAGGACAATCTCACCATCGTCGATGTCGAGGGTGAGATCGACGTCTACACCGCGCCCAGACTGCGTGAGCTGCTGATCGACCTGGTCAACAAGGGCAACTTCCACCTGCTCGTGAACATGGAGAAGGTGGACTTCCTCGACTCGACAGGCCTTGGCGTGCTGGTCGGCGGCCTCAAGCGGGTGCGGGCGCACGACGGCTCCCTGGAGCTCGTCTGCACGCAGGAGCGCATCCTGAAGATCTTCCGCATCACCGGCTTGACGAAGGTCTTCGGGATCTACGCCTCGGTCGAGGAGGCCAAGGAAGCCCACGGCCGGGACAAGTGACGGCCGGGGACTCAGCAACATGGCCACCGTCGAGCTGACGTTCAGCGCTCTGCCGGCCCACGTGCGTACGGCCCGGCTGGTCGCCACGGCCATCGCCCGGCGCACGGGAGTGGCGGAGGCGATCCTGGACGAGGTGCGGCTCGCCGTCGGAGAGGCGTGCTCGCGGGCTGTGGAGGCGCACCGCCTCCACTGCCCGGAGGAGCCGGTACGCATCGAGTTACGCGATGACGCCGGGCGTTTCGAGGTGACGGTCACCGACGCCGCCCCGAGCGAGGACGTGACGCCCCAGGTGCTGGAGGCGAACGGCAGCCTCATGCCCGAGATCGACAATCTGGGCATCGCGGTCATCGCGGGGCTGGCCGACGACGTCGAGGTGCTTCCCGGGCCGAAGGGCATGCGCATCCGCATGAGCTGGCCCGCGTCGCCCCACGGCATCGCCGCCCTCTGACCGCGGAGGGCCTCCGAGGAGGACCTTCAAGCACCTCGAAGACCTTCGCGAGGCAGGACCTTCGAGCAGATCGAGTGTCGCCCCCCGGCGTGACACTCGATCTTTTGCTATGCCCGTCCTAATTTCGGATGGACCAGAACCCAAGACAGGGGAGTGCCGTAACCAGCGCGACCATCACCGCCACGGCCCTGACTCCGCTGGTCAAACCACCTTCATAGCGGTGCAAATGTTCGTCCATTACTGGACGCCGCTTCGATTACGAGGCGCGAGGGCCTTCATATCCGTGGCGTCGCTGCGTAGACTCCCGGCACCGGCCAAGGTATTGCGGATGCAACCGGAAGCGGCACTTGCCAACCCGCCCGGAAGCGCCGCACGGCCAGTGGGTTCGTCCAGCGTCGTCCGGGCAGGGAGACCGAAACCCCGTCTGGCCGAGGAGGACGGATGTCTGCCTTGCAGGCCGCTGGCGAAGGCGCAGCGGTAGCTCTGAACGGTTCCCATCTCACTCTTGTCATAGTCGTCGCCGTCGTGGCTCTGCTCGCTTTGGCCGTCGCGGGCGGCCTGGTGCGCGAGGTGCTCGCCGCCGGGCAGGGCACCGAGCGAATGCAGAACATCGCGCGTGCCGTGCAGCAGGGCGCCGCCGCGTATCTCGCGCGGCAGTTCCGGACGCTCGCCGTATTCGTCGTCATCATTCCGTTCCTGCTTCTGTTGCTCCCGGCGGGCTCGACCGGTGAGCGAATCGGCCGGTCCGTCTTCTTCGTCGTCGGCGCGGTGTTCTCCGCGCTGACCGGTTTCATCGGCATGTGGCTCGCCGTACGTGGAAACGTCCGCGTCGCGTCCGCCGCCCGCGAGTCGGGTGAGAAGACCGCGATGCGCATCGCGTTCCGCACGGGCGGCGTCGCCGGCATGTTCACGGTCGGCCTGGGCCTGCTGGGCGCCGCGATCGTCGTGCTGGTCTACAAGGGCGACGCGCCGAACGTCCTCGAGGGGTTCGGCTTCGGCGCCGCGCTGCTCGCGATGTTCATGCGTGTCGGCGGCGGCATCTTCACCAAGGCCGCCGACGTCGGCGCCGACCTGGTCGGCAAGGTCGAGCAGGGCATCCCGGAGGACGACCCGCGCAACGCCGCCACCATCGCCGACAACGTGGGTGACAACGTCGGCGACTGCGCCGGCATGGCCGCCGACCTGTTCGAGTCGTACGCCGTCACCCTGGTCGCGAGCCTGATCCTGGGCAAGGCCGCGTTCGGCACCGAGGGCCTGGTCTTCCCGCTGATCGTCCCGATGATCGGTGTGATCACCGCGGTCATCGGCATCTTCACCACGGCTCCCCGCTCCAAGGACCGCTCCGGCATGGCCGCCATCAACCGCGGCTTCTTCATCTCCGCCGCCATCTCGGCCGTGCTGGTGGCCGTCGCGGCGTTCGCGTACCTCCCGTCGAGCTTCGCCGAACTGTCCGGCGCCTCCGCGGACGTCGCCGCGCTCACGGCCGACCCGCGCCTGATCGCCATCGGCGCGGTGCTCGTGGGCCTGGTCCTGGCCAGCGCCATCCAGATCCTCACCGGCTACTTCACCGAGACCAACCGGCGCCCGGTGCGGGAGATCGGCGAAAGCTCGCTCACCGGTCCCGCCACCGTCATCCTGTCCGGCATCTCGGTCGGCCTGGAGTCCGCGGTCTACTCGGCGCTGCTGATCGGCGGCGCGGTCTACGGCGCCTTCCTGCTCGGCTTCGGCAACGTGACCGTGGCGCTGTTCGCCGTGGCCCTCGCGGGCACCGGCCTGCTGACCACGGTCGGCGTGATCGTGTCGATGGACACCTTCGGCCCGGTCTCCGACAACGCCCAGGGCATCGCCGAGATGTCGGGCGACGTCGAGGGCGAGGGCGCCCGCGTGCTCACCTCCCTGGACGCGGTCGGCAACACCACCAAGGCCATCACCAAGGGCATCGCGATCGCGACCGCCGTGCTCGCGGCGACCGCGCTGTTCGGCTCGTTCCGCACCGCGGTCGAGGGCGAGCTCGCCAAGGCGACGCAGGGGGTGAAGGACGCCCTGGGTTCGTTCGCCGACTTCAGCCTGTCGGTGGACGCCCCGAACGCCCTGGTCGGCCTCGTCGTCGGCGCCGCCGTGGTGTTCCTGTTCTCCGGCCTCGCGATCAGCGCCGTCGGCCGCGCCGCCGGCCGGGTCGTGTACGAGGTGCGCGAGCAGTTCCGCACCAAGCCGGGGATCATGGACGGCACCGAGCTGCCGGACTACGGCCGGGTGGTGGACATCTGCACCCGTGACTCGCTGCGTGAGCTCGCGACCCCCGGTCTGCTCGCCGTGCTGACCCCGATCGCGGTCGGCTTCGCGCTCGGGTACGCGCCGCTCGGCGCCTATCTGGCCGGCGCCATCGCGGCCGGAACGCTGATGGCGGTGTTCCTCGCCAACTCCGGCGGCGCCTGGGACAACGCCAAGAAGCTGGTCGAGGACGGCCACCACGGCGGCAAGGGCTCGGAGGCGCACGCCGCCACCGTCATCGGCGACACCGTCGGCGACCCGTTCAAGGACACCGCGGGCCCGGCCATCAACCCGCTGATCAAGGTGATGAACCTGGTCGCGCTGCTGATCGCCCCGGCCGTCGTCGCGTACGCCGACAACGCCGCGGTTCGCGTCACCGCGACGGTCGTCGCGGTGGCGGTCGTGGTCGGCGCCGTGGTCGTCTCCAAGCGCCGCGCCACGGGCATCGCCCCGTCCGGCGAGGCCGACGAGGCGTCCCGCGCCACGGAGCCCGTCGCCCACTGACGCGGCCCGCAACCCGGCCCGAAGGTCCCTCGCTCCTGGAGCGGGGGACCTTCTCCATACACTGAGCACTTATGGACAAGCCGAACGGGGGCAGGACGCTGGCGCTGATCCTGCTGACCATGGCGGTGATGATCGCCGTGATCGTGGGCCTCGCTGTCTGGGCCATGCCATGAGCGCCCGGACGCTCGTCGTGGTCAGGCACGCCAAGGCCGGCCACGCGCCCGGCCTCCCGGACAGCGAACGTCCGCTCACCCCCCGCGGTGAGCGGGACGCCCGGGCGGCGGGGGAGGAGATCCGGCGATTCACCCCGGGGCTCGTCCTGTGCTCGCCGTCGGTCCGCACCCGCATGACCGCCGAGCTGCTCGGTCTCGACGCTCCCGTCGAGATCGAACGCGACATCTACGAGGCGTACCCCGACGACCTGCTCGGCGTGCTGCGCCGTACGGACGGCGAGATCGCGTCGGTGGTGCTCGTCGGCCACAATCCGGGGGTGCACGAGCTCGTCGCCGCCCTGACGGACGCCAGACTCGACGGCTTCCCGCCCGCCGCGTACGTGGTGATCGAGCTGGACGTGCCGTGGGAGGACATCGCTCCCGGCACCGGACGGCTGGTCCACGTGAGCCGCCCCTGATTGCGGCCCGGGAAGGCGGGTAGTAACAACCGCCTGCCGCTCAGGAACGTCGTGCTCGCCAGGGCGCCGAGGCTGGAGGATCCACGCCTCGCGCTCGGTTTCGGCCTGACCGGGGCCGCCTGCCTGGTGATCCCGCTGGTCACGGGCCTGCTCACCGGGCACCCCGCGGGCGGCGCGACGGTCGGCCTCGGCGCGTGGCTGGTCGCGGGGCGGGCCATCGCGAACCCCGCGGGCATGCGCACGCCCTACCTGCTCGGCGTCGTGCTGTCGGTCGGCGTGGGGACATCGCTGGGGATCCTGCTGTCGGGCAGCAGCTGGCTCATGGTCCTGGTCGCCTCGGCCCTGGCCGGGCTGGGCGGCCTGGTGCGCCCGATCGGCGTCACCCCGGCGCTCACCCTGCTGCTGACCGCCGCCAACCCGCTGCCGCTCGACCCCGTGCCGCACACGGGCCTGCAACTGCTCGGCGGTCTGCTGGCGGCCGTCCTGCTCACCCTGCCCTGGCCGTGGCGGCGTACCCGCCCCGTCGTCACGATGCTGAGCGAGACGGCCGACACCCTGGCCGGGCTGGTCGAGGCCGTGGCCGACCCCGCGGTGGGCCAGGACGAGTGGGACGAGCGCCGCAGGAAGGCCGCCGACGCGATCGCCGAGGTCCGCACGGCCCGGGCCCGCCGCGTCCGGTGGGAGCGGTCGCGGGCGGCCGAGGACGTCGCGCTCGCGCTGCGCCGGGTGTTCCACGAGATCATCGCGTTGCGCGGGCTGTGCGACACGCTGGCCCGGCGTGCGCCCGGCGCGGCGGACGAGGCGGGGCTCGGCGATCTCGTGTGCTCGCTGTCCGCGTCGCTGCGGGCCTACCTGGCCGAGTGCCCGCCCGAGCACGTGCCCGTCCTGGATTTCGGCGATCGGGTGGACCGGCTGCGCGACCGGGCCGCGGGCGGCGAGCGCGAGATGGTCGTGCTCGTCCTCCTCCGGCAGATCGCCCACAGCGCCGGGCGGATCCGGGAGGCGCTCGACGGCTCCGCCGAGGCGGCCCGCCGCCTGTGCGCGCCCGGCCTCGGCCCCGCTCTCGACATGGCCACGCTGGCGGTCCCCCCGCCGCTCGCCTTCGACGACCCCCGCGTGCGGCACGCCCTGCGGGTCGTGCTCGGCACCGCCTTCGCCTCGATCGTCATCGTGCTGTTCAAGCCCGCGTTCCCGCACTGGCTGGTGATCGCGGTGCTGGTCACCATCCAGCCGACGTACGGCGAGACGCGGGCCAGGGTGTGGGCGCGGGTGGGCGGCAGCACGGCCGGGGGGCTGGTCTCGGCCGCCATCCTGCACATCGCGCCGGGCCACTGGCCGCTCGTCGCGCTGATCGGGGTGTCGGCCGCGCTGGCGTTCGGCCTGGCCCCGACGCACCAGGCCTACTGGGCGACGTTCATGACGATGTGCGTGCTGCTGCTGCTCGACTTCCAGGTGCCGCAGACCGCGCGGATCGCCGAGTCGCGGGTCGTGCTGACCGTCGTCGGCGGCGTCATCGCCATCGCGTGCGCGCGGCTGCTGTGGCCGCGGGGGGAGACGGAACGGCTGGCCGAGCGGGTCGGCCGGATGCTCGACTCGCACGCGGCGGTCGCCCGGACGCTGGCGCAGCTGGCCAGGGGGAAGGCGGGCGCGGATCGGACCGAGGAGCGGATCAGGAAGGCCGCGGTGGACGCCGAGATGGTCACAGGGGCGCTCGGCTACATCGCCAAGGAACCCGGCGGCACGGCCCCCGACGCCGTCGACGAGGCCCTGGAGGCCGCCCAGCGGGTCCGCGACGACCTGCTGACGCTGATCTCGGTCCTGCGGGACGAGCCCACCGGCGCCGGGCCGGTCCCCGACGTCCTGGACGCCGTGGCCGGCCACCTGCGGGCCGCCGCGCAGGCCGTGCGGGGGCGGGAGCCGTACGAGCCCGCGGCGGAGGTGAGCCGGGGGCTGGCGGACGACGCCGTGTGGGTCGGCGCCCAGGCCGAGCGCCGCCTCACCGAGCTGGAGACGGACGCGACCGAGCCGGGCTCGGGGCGGGCGCTGCTGCGCACCGCCGCCGTCGACCAGGCGCTGCGCTCGCTGGACGCCGACGCCGTACGGCTGTGCGCGGCGGCGGCCGGCGCCTTCGCGAGCGGGCCCTGAGGTCTCAGGTCGTGGCGGACGGCATGCCGTCCTCGGCGTCGGCCGCCTCGACCTCCTCACGGGAGATGCCGAGCAGGTAGAGGATCGAGTCGAGGTAGGGCACGTTGACCGCGGTGTCGGCGGCCTGCCGCACGATGGGCTTGGCGTTGAAGGCGATGCCGAGCCCGGCGACGGCGAACATGTCGAGGTCGTTCGCGCCGTCGCCGATCGCGACGGTCTGGCTCAGCGGGATGCCAGCCTCGGCGGCGAAGCGCTCCAGCGCGCGGGCCTTGCCCGGCCGGTCCACGATCTCGCCGACGACCCGGCCGGTGAGCCGGCCGTCCACGACCTCAAGGGTGTTGGCGGCCGAGTAGTCGATGCCGAGGTCGGCCACGAGGGAGTCGGTGATCTGGGTGAAGCCGCCGCTCACGATCGCGAAGCGGTAGTCGAGCCGCTTGAGGGTCCGCACCAGCGTGCGCGCGCCGGGGGTGAGGACGACCTCCTTGACGACCTTCTCGAAGACCTCCTCCGACAGCCCTTCGAGCAGCGCGACCCGCCTGACCAGCGACTCGGCGAAGTCGAGCTCGCCGCGCATGGCCTCGTCGGTGACCCGGGCGACCTCGTCGAGGCATCCGGCGTGCCGGGCCAGCAGCTCGATGACCTCGTTTTGGATCAGCGTCGAGTCGACGTCCATCACGATGAGGCGCTTGGCGCGGCGGTGCAGGCCGCTGCGCTGCACGGCCACGTCCACCTGCTGCGCCGCCGCCTCCGCGGCCAGTTCCGCCCGCATCGCCTGGGGGTCGGCGCCGGACACGGCGAGCTCGATGCACGTCACCGGATAGCTCGACAGCCGTTCGATCCTGTCGATGTTGGCGCCGCTCGCCGCGATCCGGCCGGCGATCCCGGCCATGGCGGCGGGCAGGAGTGGCGCGCCCAGGACGGTGACGTGCAGCCGCCCGCGTCGCCGCTTCTCCTTGGAGGTCGTGCCGGTCGCGATCTCGAGGTCCATGTCGAGGTCGGCGGCGACCTGCTCGACGGCCGTCCACAGGCCGCCGATGGTGCCTCCGGTGCCGGTGGGCGGCCCTCCGGCGTACGCGACGAGCACGCCCAGGGTAAGGCGGCCACGGATGACGACCTGCTCCACGTCGGCCACGACGACCGGGAACCCGGCCAGTACGGAGAACAGCCGCGAGGTGACGCCCGGGCGATCCGGACCGGTCAGCGTGATCAGGAGCGTGCGCTGGTTCACGTTGTTTGAGGTTACTGCGCGGCTTGTCATGAGCGCGCACGAGGTTCACGATGCGGACGCCTTCATGCCCCCGCTCTGAGGCTCCGCTGTCATTTCCGCATGTCGTCATGGTGGTGGGCCGCGAAGCAGGCCAGGCCGGAACGTCCGCGCCGTCCGCCTCATCGTGGCCGGCACCCCCCGAGGAAGGACGCGACCCGCATGACGATCTCTCTGCAGTCCCCACACTCCCTTGGCTCCGGCCGCTACAGCGTCGGGCTCGCCGAGAGCGCCGCAGACCTGCGTGCCGCCCAGCGCCTGCGCTACGAGGTGTTCGCCGGGGAGATGGGCGCCCGGCTCGACTCCCCACTGAGCGGGCTCGACGCCGAACCGCTGGACGCGTACTGCGACCACCTGCTCGTCCGGGAGGGGGACACGGTGGTCGGCACCTACCGCCTGCTGCCGCCCCGCCGCTCCGACCGGCTCTACTCCGACTCCGAGTTCGACCTCGGCGCGCTGAAGGGCCTGCGTGGCGACCTGGTCGAGGCCGGGCGCACGTGCGTGCACCCCGACCACCGCAGCGGCACGGTCGTCGCCCTGATGTGGGCCGGAATCGCGCACTACATGACCAGCCGCGGGCACGCCTGGCTGGCGGGCTGCTGCTCGGTGCCCCTGGACGACGGCGGCGCGGTCGCCGCCGGTGTCGTCGACCGGGTCGAGCTGGGGCCCGAGGAGTATCGCGTCACGCCGCACACGCCCTGGCGCGACGCCGGGGTCGCCCGCCCCGACCGGTTCGTGCTGCCGCCGCTGCTGCGCGGTTACCTGCGGCTCGGCGCGTGGATCTGCGGTGCTCCCGCCCACGATCCGGACTTCGGCACCGCGGACTTCTTCGTGCTGCTCTCCATGGCCGACGCCGATCCCCGCTACCTGCGGCACTTCCTCGGGCAGCCGCGGTGAGCGCCGTCGCGCACCTGCCGGCGGCCTCCTCCGCCTGGCTGCCGGCGTCTCCCTGCGCGCCGGATGTCTGCCTGCGGGCGCAGGCGCGTACCGCCGGCCCCCTGCGGCGGGCCGCCCGCCTGACGGGCGCGGTCGCCGTGCTGCTCGCCGGTCTGCCGATCGCGCTCGCGCTGGGCCGTACGGCGCGGCGCGGGGCGGTCGCGACGCGCTGGTCGCGTCTGCTGCTGCGCGCCCTCGGCATCAGGATCGTGACGCGCCGGGGGTTCTCCTGCATCGGGGGTTCGGCGCGGGCGCGAGCCGTACCGGGGGAGGACGGGCCCGCCCTGCTCGTCGGCAACCACGTCTCCTGGCTCGACCCCCTGGTCATCACGGCGACCTTCACCTGCCGCCCGCTGGCCAAGGCGGAGGTGGGCAGATGGCCGATCGTCGGCTCGCTCGCCGCCGGGGGCGGCGCGCTGTTCATCGACAGGGACAGGCTGTCCGCCCTGCCGGGGGTCGTCGCGGACATGGCCGCCGCGTTGCGGCGCGGTGAGAGCGTGGCCGCCTTCCCCGAGGGCACGACGTGGTGCGGACGCGAGATGGGACGCTTCCGGCCCGCGGTGTTCCAGGCGGCGCTCGACGCGGGGGTGCCCGTGCGGCCGGTGGCGCTGCGGTTCACGGAGGGCGTGGGGGCGCATGCCGCGCCTTCCACCCGGCCGTCCTACGTCGGGGACGACACGCTGCTCGCGTCCGTCCTGCGGATCGTCGCGACGAGGGACCTCGTCGCGGAGGTGACGGTCTTCCCCGCCGTACGGCTGGACCGTCCGGCCGCGTACGGCGGGCCGGTTCACCGGAGGGAGGCTCGGGCGGCGCTGGCGCGGATCGCCGAGGCTCAGGTCAGGACGGGGCTGGTGGAACCCGAGGAGCAGGCCGTGGCGGCCTGAAGGACTGCCGGACGATCGGGGGCGCCTGCCCGGGGAGACCGGGCGGGCGCCGTGGACGGATGGACGGATTTCAGCGGGTGATCGTGCTCTTCGACTTCACCCAGCCGATGCTGTCGCCGAACTCGCTGAGCAGTTCCCTGGGATCGGTGTTCGTCGACGTGTCGACGACCGCGCCGCCGAAGTAGCCGTAGAGCTTGCCGCGGGCGGACCCGCTCACCTGGGCCTTCGCCCAGAACGTGTAGCTCCTGCCCTGCTTGAGACCGGGCAGCACGCACAGCGCGCGGGTCCGCTCCCGGGTGCAGTGCTCGTGGTAGTTGGAGCCGTGCGGGACGTAGATCCGGGTCTTGGTGACGTTCTTGGGGAACTTGACCGCCAGGAAGATCTCGTCGGTCCTGGTCCTGAGCTTGTTGACGAGCTTGACCTTGAACGACACCACGCGCCCGGCACGGACGCTGTAGGGAAAGCTGACCTGGATGCGGACGGGCGCCGAGGCCGCCGTGGTCGCCGTGGTCGCCGCTGACGCCGCGACCGCCGTGGACGAGGTGGACGCGGCCGACGTCGCGGCGGAGGCGGGCGCGCCGGACGCGACCAGCGCGCCCGCGGCCAGTGGCACGGCCAGCAGCGCGGTCGGCTTGCCGATGGGGGTACGCATGCGGTCAGCCTTGACGATCGAGGTCACGGTTGGATCACGTATCAGAGGATGAGATGGCTGTCGCCGAACTCGTGCCAGAGGTAGCCCTCCTCCAGCGCCGCCTCGTACGAGCGGGCCAGCACGCCGGTCCCGGTGATCGCCGACAGCATCATCAGGTGGCTGGAGCGGGGCTCGTGCAGGCCCGTGACGAGGCCGTCCACCGCGCGCACGCCTCCCGCCGGGGTGACGACGTGCGAGGTCCAGCCCGACGCCGCCCGCACCGTGCCCGGGGCGGAGACGTCGAGGGCGGCGGTCTCCAGAGCCCGTACGACGGTCGTGCCGACGGCGATCACCCGGCCCCCGTGCGCGCGGGTGAGGTTCACCAGCCGTGCCGTGTGCGGGGAGACCGAGAACCACTCGGGGTAGGGCGGTTCGTCCTTCTCCGGAGACGCGACCCCGGTGTGCAGCGTGATCGGCGCGACGCCGATCCCCCGGCTGACCAGGGCGGTGACGAGCTCCGGGGTGAACGGCCGGCCGGCGCTGGGCATCTCCGCGCTGCCCGGCTCGACCCCGAAGACCGTCTGGTAGTCGGCGAGCGGCCAGTCGCGCCCCACGTAGCCGTACCGGATGGGCACGCCGTGCGCGGCGAGGTAGGACAATACGTCGCGGTCCAGATGGGCACGCCACAGGCGCGGCGTCTCCTGCGCCAGCAGGCGCAGCGTGGCCCCTCCCGGCAGCGGCAGCCACTCGCCGGGCGCGGCGCCGGAGTAGGGCTCCGTCGCCGTCGCCGTACGGCGACGCAGCTCGACCAGCCACTCGCCGGACGCGAGGCGGCCGGAGAAGTGGACCGCCAGCCGGTCGAGCCGCACCGCCGCGGGCAGGGTGGCGGAGTTGTTGACCACCAGCAGGTCGCCGGGGGACAGCAGCGACGGCAGGTCGGCGAAGACGTGGTGACTGACCTCCCCGGTGTCGCGGCGGGACGCCAGCAATCTGACCTCGTCGCGGCGCAGCCCGCGCGCCTCCGGCGGTTCGTGCGCCTCCAGCGGCGCCGTCAGCGCGAACTCGAACGACCCTCGCGCCCCGTACGGCCGGATCGCCGGGCCGGGGGCGGTCGTCGCGGGGGGCTCGGTCCGGGCCGGGACGGTGGTGTGAGGGTCCCGGGCGCTCATTCGAGCTCTCCCCGGGTGAAGCGGCCCGGGCCGGGGCGGGCGCCCACGAGGCGCAGCAGAGCCGGGACCACGCTCTCGGGCGGCGGCGCCGCCCCGGCCTCCTCCGGGCCGACGGCGTCCGCCAGCATGCGGGTGCGCATCTCGCCCGGGTCCACCCACCAGACCGCCACGTCGGGCTCCTCGGCGGCCAGGACGTTCGACACCTGGTCGAGGGCGGCCTTGGTCGCGCCGTAGCCGCCCCAGCCCTCGTAGGCCTCGACGGCGGCATCGGAGGAGATGTTGAGGATCGCGCCTCGCCGCTTGCGCAGCGCCGGCAGCGTCGCCTGCGCCAGCGCGAGCGGCGCGATCACGTTCGTCTCGAACAGCGCGCGCAGCGCGTCCAGCGGATAGTCGGCGAGCCGGGGCAGCGGGGCGGGGCCGAGGCCGCTCGCGTTGTTGACCAGGAGGTCCAGCTCGGGCACGGACTCGGCGAGCCTGGCCACGTGCGCCGGGTCGGCGACGTCTCCGGGGATGGCCCGGGCGCCGAGGTCGAAGGCCGCCGACATCAGGTCCTCCTCGCCTCGCGCGGTGAGCAGGAGCGACCAGCCGTCGGCGGCGAGCGCTTTGGCGAGAGCGAGTCCCAGCCCTCGTGACGCTCCGGTGATGAGTGCGTGCTTCATGCGCTTCACGCTAGAAATCGGCACGTCAGGCGCACATCGGGCCGAGGTCCGGCCGCCCCTCGGCAGTTGGGTCTAGGTCCTGCGGCCGACGCAGCCCACCCGCCGAGGGACCTAATCTGTGTTCCGTGTCCGAGCCTGCCGACCCCGCCGCCGCCTCCGCGCGGGACCGCGACGCGGTGCTGCACGCGGTCAGCTCGGCCGTGCTCGCCGTCACCCGTCACCTGTCGGTCCGCGAGGTGCTCCAGGTGATCGTGCGGTCCGCGGCGCGGCTGCTCGACGCGAAATACGCCGCGCTCGGCGTGCCGGACGACGACGGCGCGTTCGCCGAGTTCGTGGCCGAGGGCATCTCCGACGAGCAGTGGGCGGCCATCGGGCCCACCCCCCGCCAGCACGGCATGCTGGGCGCGATGCTCCGTGAGGGGACGCCGGTGCGGCTGCGCGACATCCGCAGGGACCCCCGCTTCGAGTGGTGGCCGAAGGCCCACCCCATCCTCAAGGACTTCCTGGGTGTGCCGATCACGGACGGCGACACGGTCCTCGGGATCATCTTCCTGTCCAACAAGCGGACGCCCGGCGGGTTCGACGAGGCCGACGAGGAGCTGCTGACGTTGTTCGCGGCGCACGCCGCCATCGCGATCACCAACGCCCGGCTGTACGAGCGGGGGCGCGAGCTCACGGTCGTCGAGGAACGCACCCGGATGGCCCGCGAGCTGCACGACGCCGTCAGCCAGAAGCTGTTCTCGCTGCGGCTGACCGCGCGGGCCGCCGCCGCGCTCGCGCGTACGGACCCCGAGCGGGCGGCCGACGCGATCGAGCGGGTCGAGCGGATGGCGGGAGAGGCGCTGACCGAGCTGCGCGCGGTGATCGTGGAGCTGCGCCCGGCCGAGCTGGACCGGCACGGCCTGGTGGAGAGCCTGCGCAAGCAGGCGGCCCTCCTCGACCGCCTGCACCCCCTGACGGTCTCCTTCACCGCCGAGGGCGAGCCGCCGGGCGACCTCGACCGCGACCGCGAGCTGGCGCCCGAGATCGAGGTCGCCGTGCTCCGGGTCGCCCAGGAGGCGTTGCACAACGCCGTACGGCACGCCAGGGCCGCCCGCATCGACGTACGGCTCGCGCACCGGGAGGCCGCGCTGGTGCTCGAGGTGACCGACGACGGCGTCGGGTTCGACAGCGCCGGGCTCAACGGGGCAGGAGCGCGCGGGCTGGGGCTGCTGTCGATGAGCGACCGGGCCCAGGCCGTCGGCGGCACGCTGACGGTCTCCTCCGCGCCCGGCCGCGGCACGACCGTACGACTGGAGGTGCCCGCGTGATCCGCGTGCTCATCGCCGACGACCACCCCGTCGTACGGCAGGGCCTGCGCACGTTCCTGGAGATCCAGGAGGACATCAGCGTCGTGGGGGAGGCGGCCGACGGCGCCGAGGCGGTCGAGATGACCGGCGCGCTCGCCCCCGACGTGCTGCTGCTCGACCTGAAGATGCCGGTGCTCGACGGCCTGGGCGCGCTCGCGGAGCTGTCCGGCCGGGATGTGCGGGTGATCGTCCTCACCTCGGTCAGCGACCGCGGCGACGTGGCCCCGGCCATGCGGGCGGGCGCGGCCGGCTTCCTCTACAAGGACGTGGACCCCGGCGCTCTCGTCCAGGCGATCCGGGCCGTGCACGGCGGGCAGGTCCTGCTCGCGCCGGAAGCCGCCGAGGCGATGCTGGCCGGCCCGGCCGACCGCGAGCAGGACGGGGCGGGATCCGCGCTCACCGACCGGGAACGCGAGGTGCTGCGGCTGCTCGCCGCCGGCCGTTCGAACCGCGAGATCGCCCGGGAGCTCGTGGTGGCGGAGAAGACCGTGAAGACGCACGTCTCCAACGTGCTCATGAAGCTCGGCGTGCAGGACCGCACCCAGGCCGCGCTCTACGCCGTACGCCACGGCCTCGCCTGAGCGCCCGCCGGCTCGCCCGGCGCTCCCGGTGCGTGAGCCCGCGTGCTGTCCGGCCTCGCCCGAAGCGGTAGTTCGCCGCACGAATTGGTTACTCTGGACCGGTGAGCAAAAATGCCGACGGCCAGATCGGGACGGTGGCCGCGCTGGTGCGGTCCACGTTCCTGGTGAACGCCGTGTACGCGAATTCCGCCCGTGAGTACGGCCTCACCCAGCAGCAGGGCCAGTTGTTGTGCGTCCTGATGGCGCAGCCCTACGGCATGAGCGAGCTGGGTGCGACGCTCGGTCTGGCCAAGTCGAGCCTGACCGGCCTGGTGGACCGTAGCGAGCGCCACGGACTGGTCCGGCGCACGCCCGATCCCCAGGACTCCCGTGCGGTGCGGGTGTCGCTCACCAGGCAGGGCGCCAAGCTGGCCGACGAGTTCTACACCGAGACCTGCCGCCGTGTCGAGGAGCTGACCTCGGGGCTGGCGCCGGCGGAGCGCGACACGCTCGCCGCCCTGCTCGGCCGTGTCGTGTCGGACAACGAGGTCCCCAGCGTCTTCATGGAACCGGACTCCGTGCGCTGAATCCGAGAAGGGTTGCAGTTCGTGGCACGAACTAATATGGTTCGTAGCACGAACTGCAGCCATTCTTGGATTGGAGCGTGAATCATGAGTCGTACGGTCGTGGTCGTCGGCGGAGGTTACGGTGGTTCCGCGGTCGCCAAGGCGCTGGACGCCGAGGCCGACGTCGTCCTCGTCGACCCCCGGGACGCGTTCGTCAACACGGCCGGCTCCCTGCGGGCGCTGACCAAGCCCGACTGGGCAGGCGCCATGTTCTTCCCCTACGACCAGTGGCTCAGGCGCGGCACGCTGGTGCGCGAGCGCGTGGTCTCGGCGGACCCCGGCGGCGTCACCCTGGCGTCGGGCCGGCGGATCCAGGGCGACTATCTGGTGCTGGCCACCGGCTCCAGCTACACCTACCCCGCGAAACCCGCATCCGACTCCATGGACGAGGTCGTGGAGGATCTGCGCCGGACCCACAAGGAACTGGCCGGCGCCGAACGGGTGCTGATCCTCGGCGCCGGGCCGGTCGGCTTGGAACTGGCCGGCGAGATCAAGGAAGCCTGGCCGCACAAGCACGTGACCGTCGTCGATCCCGCGGAGCGACTGCTGGCCGCCTTCCCCGAGGAGATGCGCAGGGAACTTCACCGCCAGCTCGACGAGCTGGACATCCACCTACGGCTGGGCACCGGCCTGACCGCGACTCCGCCGACCGAGCCCGCTCGGGCGGAGACCTTCACGGTCACGACGACCGGTGGGGAGGAGATCACCGCCGACATCTGGTTCCGTGCGCACGGCGTTCAGGTCAACAGCGACTACCTCGCCGACGGCCGGCTGACGACGCGCAACCAGCGGGGGCAGGTTCCCGTCACCGACACCCTCAACGTCCGCGGATACGAGCACGTCTACGCCATCGGCGACATCACCGACGTCCCCGAGGCCAAGATGGCCGGGTACGCGATGCAGCACGCCGAGGTGGTGGCCCGGAACATCCTCGCCCAGATGCGCGGCGAACGGCCGGAGGCCACCTACCAGCCGCTGCCCCACCCCATGATCCTGCTCCCGCTCGGCCCGCGCGGCGGCGTCGGCCAGTTGCCCTCCCCGGAAGGACCGGTCGTCGTCCCGGCCGAGACCGTCTCGGCGTACAAGGGGGCCGACCTGTTCACCAGCCGCTTGACCGAACAGTTCGGCGCCGCCTGACATGAACGACACGCCTGTCCGCACACAGAAAGGCAGAACGTTGACCGCACAAGACGTCGTCTTCGGTTTCGGCGCGCACTCCGTCGTCGACGACATCCCCGAGCTGTTGCGCATGGTCCAGCAGGCCGACCGGGACGGGCTCGACATCTTCACGTTGTCCGACCACCCCTACCTCGGCGGACGTGTGGACGCCTACGCCGCGCTCGGCTTCATCCTGGGGCGTACGCGGCACATCGCCGGCTTCGCCAACGTCACCAACCTGCCGACCCGGCCCGCTCCCATACTGGCCAGGATGGTGACGTCGTTGTCGGCGCTGTCGGGCGGCCGGGTCGTGCTCGGCATGGGCGCCGGCGGGTTGTGGGATCGCATCGCCGACATGGGGGTGCCGCGGTTGACGCCCGGCGACGCCGTGGACGCCTTCGAGGAGGCGATCGTCCTGGTCAAGCTGCTGTCGGGGGGTGGTCCACCGGTCACCTACCAGGGCAAGCACTACCAGGTGAACCGGATCGAGCCGGCCCCCGTGCCCGCGCCACCCGTGTGGACCGGATCGGTCGGCCGCAAATCCCTGGCCGCCACCGGCCGGGTGGCCGACGGCTGGATCCCCGGCCACGCGGCCGACTGGCTCAGCGAGCGCTACCGGGACTCGCGTCCGATCATCGACGAGGCGGCGGCGTCCGCCGGTCGCGATCCGAGCGAGATCCGCACGGTCTTCAACTTCCCCGGGCGGATCACCGACCGGCCGCTGCCCGCCACCCGCGACGCCGACGGCCGCTGGATCGGCGGTTCCGTCGCCCAGTGGGTCGAGGAGCTGACCGGCGCCGTGCTGGAGCACGGCGCGTCGGGCTTCACGCTCTTCTCCGCCGACCACGGCGCGCCCGACCTCACCCTCCTGGCCCGCTGGGCCCAGGAGGTCGTGCCCGCCGTCCGCGAGGCGATCGCGAAGCGGTGAGCCCGGTCCGGGCGCAGGGTGGTCAGACCTGGGACTCCACGATCGCGTTGTGCGCGGCCACCCTGGCCCGCCGTACGGCGCGGTCGAGATCGCGCAGGGCCTGCACGCGCACGGCGACCTGTCCGGAGGTGAGCCCCCGCTCGTCGGCGAGGCGGAGCGCGGCCGACAGCCGGGCGGCGAGGGCGCCGACCCGGTGCGCCCTGCCGGGATAGCCGGGGGCGAGGGCCTCTCCCGCGCGGTCGAGCGCGTCCGGCGCCGGGAAGCCCTGCGCCGGGCCGCCCACGCCGAGCAGCGCCTCGGTGGCGGCCATCATGGCGGTCCGCAACCCCTGCTCCGCCTCGGCCAGCGACGGCACGTCGGGCGGGACCGCCGACGCCTCGGCCACGGTCCAGCGGATCCCGGAGTACGACGAGCCGCGCCGGTCGGCGGACGGCACGAGACCGAGGCACCGGCCGGACAGCACGGCCACGACGGCCTGGCCCGCGTCGATCGCGGCGCCGTTGAAGGCGGGCGGGCCGGTGAGCCCGAGCGGGTCGCCGGGCACCGGCAGGGCCAGCCGGAACGCGCCGAGCCCCTCGATCCGCCGGTCGACGAGGTAGGCGAGCAGGGGGGTCTCGACGCCATCCGCCGCCACCACCTGAGGCCCGGCCTCGCGCTCGACGCGGTCGAGGGCGTGCTCCAGGCTCACGTGTCCCCCGAGCCAGGCGTTGCCCCAGGCGACGAGCGTGGCAGAGATCGGTGAATCGATGCGCACCCGATCCACGATATGTGGTCGGACTGCCATAGTTTTATCTCAGCGAACCACGGGAGGGGGACCACATGGGCGGTCAGGTGCTTCAGCTTCAGGACGTGGCCGTCCGAAGGGACGGCGCCGCCCTGCTGCGCGGCATCGACTGGAGCGTCAGGGAAGACGAGCGCTGGGTGGTGATCGGACCGAACGGCGCGGGGAAGACGACGCTGCTCCAGGTGGCCGCATCGCTGCTGTTCCCGTCCGAGGGCTCGGTGGAGATCCTCGGCGAGCGGCTCGGCCAGACGGACGTGTTCGACCTGCGACCGAGGATCGGCCTGGCCAGCGCGGCCCTGTCGGAGCGCATCCCGCCGGACGAGAAGGTCATCGACCTCGTGCTCACCGCGTCGTACGCAATCCTGGGCCGGTGGACGGAGGAGTACGACTCCCACGACGTCACCCGGGCGGTCGAGCTCATCGACCAGCTCGGCTGCGCCCATCTGATCCGGAGGCGCTTCGGCACGCTCTCGGAGGGCGAGCGCAAGCGGGTGCAGATCGCCCGGGCGCTCATGCCCGATCCCGAGCTGCTGCTGCTCGACGAGCCCGCCGCCGGGCTCGACGTGGCGGGCCGCGAGGACCTCGTACGCCGCCTCGGCGCGCTGGCCCGGGACCCGAAGTCGCCCACGATGGTGCTGGTCACCCACCACGTCGAGGAGATCCCGGCCGGGTTCACCCATGTGCTGCTGCTGCGGCACGGCTCGGTCGTCGACCAGGGGCCGATCGACTCGGTGATGACGCCGGAGAACCTGTCCGCGACCTTCGGCGTGCCGCTGCACCTCGACCGCGGACAGGAGGGCCGCTGGTACGCCCGTCCCCTCTGACCTCCACGCGGAGGCCGGCGCCTACCCTTGGCGGATAGCCGTACGAGGGAGAGGTGCGTGTGACGCCGTGGGAGGCGGCCGCGGTCTTCGCGGCCGGTGTCGGGGCCGGGGCCATCAACGCCGTCGTGGGATCGGGGTCGCTCATCACGTTCCCGACGATGCTGGCCGTCGGCTTCCCGCCGATCGTCGCGAACGTGTCCAACAACGTCGGGCTCGTCCCCGGCGGCGTGACCGGGGTGCTGGGCTACCGCGCGGAGCTGAAGGGCCAGCGTGAGCGGCTGCTCCGGCTCGGCGTCGCGTCCGTGATCGGCTCGCTCGCCGGCGGGGTGCTGCTCCTGCGCCTGCCCGCCGAGGCGTTCAAGGTCATTGTCCCGGTCCTCATCGCGGTCGCCTGCCTCCTGGTGGTGTTCCAGCCGAGGATCAACGAGTGGCTGGCCGTACGGCGCAGGCCGCACCCCCACGGCGGGCCGTGGCTGTGGCTGGGCGTCCTTGGCGCGGGCATGTACGGCGGCTACTTCGGCGCCGCCCAGGGCATCGTGCTGATCGGCCTGCTCGGCAGCTTCCTGGACGAGGACCTGCAACGGGTGAACGCGGCGAAGAACCTGCTGTCGCTGCTGGTCAACGCCACGGCGGCGGTGTTGTTCGCGTTCATCGCACCGGTGGACTGGGCCGCCGTGCTGATGGTCGCGCTCGGCTCGGCCTCCGGCGGCTTCCTCGGCGCCCGCCTGGGCCGCCGGCTGCCCGCACCCTTGCTACGGGGATTCATTGTTGTCGTCGGAATCGTGGCGATAGTGAAGCTGGTGTCCTGAAAGGGTATATCTGCCCTTGTGAAGGGCGACCGGGTGGAGATCGTCATCGATGCGGGGGGAACCCCGCGCACCTACGAGGTGGTCGCGACCAGGGCGGGCCGCCGGATCGAGATCACGACGGGCCGGGGCGTGGTCGAGGTCAGCGAGGTCACGCGGGCGGGCACCGCCGTCCGCACCGCGAGGTTCATGTCCAACCGCGTCCTCGCGCTGGTCGAGCATCCCGCCGACGACCGCGGCCCGGACACCGGCTGACCGGGTCCGGGGCGCGGAACGCTCAGTGCGGGGTCACTCCGCGGGACGGACCTGGATGACGCCGTCCTGCCGCAGCCGGGTCTGGAAGGCCGGCTGGCGCGACGTCGCTGGACCGTGCATGACCCGGCCGTCGGAGATGCGGAACGCGCTGCCGTGCCACGGGCAGACGATGCACGCCTGGCCCTCCTCCATGGCGACCCGCCCCTGGTGGAGAGGGCCGGCGAGGTGGGAGCAGTTGTCCGCCAGCACGCTCACGTCGTCGCCGAGGCGCAGGACGAACAGGTCGATGTAGCCGAGCCGCCGCCGGACCGGGCGTCCGTTGGGCAGGTCCTTGAGCGCGCACAGGTCGTGCCAGCCGAGCGGCATGAGGTGGCCGACCGACTCCGCGTGGTTGGCCCCGGCCGCCTGACGGTAGGACATGTGGCTGCCGAGGTGCGCGCCCGCGGAGGCCGCCGCGAGACCCGCGTACGCCAGCATGCGCCCGGCGCGTTCGCGTCCGGTTATCCGTAAGAAAAGAGAGCCCGTGTAGCAGAGCGCGGCGGTGGCGTTGGTCATGGCGTGCACCAGGCCCACGCGCTGCTGTTCGCGGTGGAGGGTGGACCAATCGGTGAGGCCCGCCGCCACGGTGGGAAGGGCGGCGCCCAGTCCCGCCAGGATCAGCGTCCGCGCCGCGCGTGGGCCCGTCTTGGTCATGTCCACCACGCTCGCCGACAGCCAGCACCCGAAGGTCGTCACGGCGAGCGCCGGGTGCAGCGGGTGTCCCATGGGCACGCCGTGCAGGACGTCTCGAAGCTTGCCCGGGCCGAGTCTGCGGCGCACTTTCTTGGATATGACGCTGATCGGCCGGTCGAGCGCGGTGGCCCGCTCGAGCCCGTCGAGGAGCTCTGCCGAAGGGACCCTCCGTGCCGTCCGGCCCGCACGCGGCCTGGTCGTCTCTTCCATGTCTCGCCCCCTAACACGGGATCACGTACCCCCGCGTCACAGCTGTGAACATGGACAGGCATGAGACGGTATATGCGAGTTTCGGGCTGGCTCGCTCCCGGTCAGGGCGCCAGGTGACCGCGGGCGATCGAGCCGGCGACCAGCTCCGCGGCGTACTCGCCGAGCGTGGGCGACCCCTCCTCGATGAGCCGCACCTTCTCCATGACCTGGCCGGCCGTCACCTTGTAGAGCGACCAGGTGCCGCCCTCGTTGTGGTGATTGGCGATGATCGGCGCGAGCCGGTCGAGCGCCCTGGCGAACCTCGCCTCCGGTGTGCGCCGCTCCTCGAACTCGTCCCACAGGGTGCGCAGCCGCGTCCCCTGGTCCTCCGGAAGCAGCCCGAAGATCCGGTCGGCCGCCGCGCGTTCGAGGGCGGCCTGGCCCTCCACGGCGACGGGGTCGTAGATGAAGGCGTCACCGGCGTCGATCTCCACGATGTCGTGGACCAGCAGCATCGCGACCACCCGGGACATGTCGGTTCCCGGGGGCGCGTGCTCGGCCAGCGTCATCGCCATCATGGCCAGATGCCAGGAGTGCTCGGCGTCGTTCTCCCGGCGCGAGCCGTCGATCAGCGAGTTCCGGCGGATGACGCGCTTCAGCTTGTCGATCTCCATGTGGAAGGCGAGCTGAGACTGCAGCCGTTCGTGGATGAGCGCGGTCGTCACCCGCGCAAGCCTAACCGGTCACGATCAGTTCGTCCCCGATCCGGCGCCGTGTGCCGACAGGTAATGCAGGCCGTTCTCCCGTCCGGCGACGCGTGGTCGTACGGCGTCGGGACTGCGCGCAGCGGCAGGAGGCCGCGATCTTCTTCGCCCACTCCGGCGCCGCCTCGCGGGAGGGCAGGTCGTGCGCCGGTGACATCGTCGAGGTGTTCCTCGGGGCATCAGACGGTGAAGAGGCGGCCGACCTCCTCCAGTTCGCGTACGAGGTCGAAGCGGGGGTCGCGGTAGTGGCGGGCGCCGAAGCCGGTGCGGCTCACGGTCCATTTGAGTTCGCGTGCCCACCTGTCCTGGTCGGCACACAGCGCCAGGTCGGCCATCGTCATCCGGCTTTTGATGAGTGATAACCAGGCGGCACCGGGGGGATTCACCAAGAGACTCCTTTCGGATGGGTGCCCAGTGGAGATCTCGTCGTCCTGAATTCGTCGTAAGGAGGGCGCGTTCCACCCCCGGAACGGCCCATTCGGTGTCCGCTGCTCGTGCGATGCGAGCGCCGGCGACGCCGGCCGAATGTCGAAATCCCGCTGGCCCGGATGCCTCCCGTTGTCACACGCATCCGAAGCGGCCGGCGCCCCTCGCCGGGCGCGTGCCCCGGATGGGGAAGTGGGTCTCGGAGTATTTCGCCGGCGACCGCCGGCGCCCCCACACTCCGGAAGACCCTTCCCGCATCGATCGTGACCCAGGACGCAATGCCCTGCAATACTTGACGAAAAGAAATCCGCAAGAATCTTGTGCGGATACGCTGCAAATCACGGTGCAAGTTGCACGAGCGGGCGCGGTAATCTTTCGGACAGGGCGCCCCTCACCCGCGCGCCCGATCCGCCAGGGCGCGCCCACCATCCGTGCGTCCACCGCAACCACCGGATTCACCGGATGAAGGAGGTCGGCAGGGGTGCCCGAGCACGGCAGTCCCACCGTCCGCCGCCGTCGGCTGGGGCAGGAACTGCGCCGGTTACGCGAGCGCGCCGATCTGACGGGCGACCAGGTCGCCGCCCGGCTCGGCTGGTCGGCAGCGAAGATCAGCAGGATCGAGACGGCGCGCACCTCGCCTCGCACGAGCGATGTTGAGGCACTTCTGGTGATCTACATGGTAGATTCCCGCCAACGCCAAGAGCTGCTTGCCCTGCACCGGGACGCGACCCGGAAGGGCTGGTGGGAGGATTATCGCGACTCCCTGCCCAAGGAATACACGACGTTCCTTGGCCTGGAGGCCGAAGCCACGGCGGCACGCGACTGGGAACCCCAGGTGGTGCCGGGCCTGTTCCAGACAGAGGCGTACGTCCGAGCCATGATGGAGAGCGGGCAACGGAGCACCCTTGAGCTGCCGGGCGGCGTCCGCAGCCGGATCGAGGTCCGGATGGCGCGCCAGCAGGCGGTTCTCAGGGCGGAGAGCCCGCTGGCCATCTCGGCCGTTCTGGAGGAGTCGGTCCTGCTGCGCCGGTTCGGCGACCACGAGGTGATGCGGGAACAGCTCAGGCGGTTGATCGAGGTGTCGGAGTTGCCGAACGTCGATTTGCGGATCCTTCCGCTCGACGCGGACCACCCGATCAACACCGGGGCGTTCTGCCACCTCAAGGTGCCAGAGTTCCATGACGTCGTGTACCTGGAGGCACTCCTGGGCGGGCGTCTGGTCGAGGACGAGGCGATCGTCTACCGGTACGAGGTGGCATTCGACTACCTGGAGACGAAGGCTCTCGACGTGGACGACTCCCGCAGGTTCTTGGAGAAAACTGTCCGTCACTGGCGTTGAGCCAGCTCTAGACCGCCCCGGGAACCCGCGCGAAATGATTTCCGGGGAAGAGAAAGATTGTCCATGAACTCGATTGACCTGTCCGGTGCCGTCTGGTGGAAGAGCAGCCGGAGCTCTAACAACTGCCAGTGCGTGGAAGTGGCCGTGCTGCCCGACGGCCATGTGGGTGTGCGCGACAGCAAGAACCAGGACGGTCCCGCTCTCGTTTTCACCTCCGCGGAATGGGACGCGTTCATCGGCGGCGTGAAGGACGGCGAGTTCGACCTCTGACGAGTTCGGCCCTTGCCGAATTCGGCCTTCAGTGAGTCCGGCCTTCGACGACCCGGCCTTCCGGGAGGCGGGTCGGGCCGGCATTTCGACCTCGGAAAACGGCGCCTGCGGGCGCTCGTGACGACGGTCGCGGACGCGCGTACGGCCCGCGCCCGGAAAGGCGCGAGCCGTACGTGAGGGGAAGGGGGTCAGGCGACGCCGAGCCCCTGCGCGACGCGCTGGCCGAGGTCCTTGTGGATGTTGGTCCAGTAGTCGACCACGCGCTTCTTCATGTCGGCGGTGACCTCGGGCGCCGAGGCGTGGCCGACGATGTTGCCCACCATGTGGTCGCGGTCGACCTCGGAGAGCACGTTCTCCCACAGCGCGCGCGGCTGGACGTAGTCGTCGTCCTCGCGGTGCCTGACGTGGGCGCTGCGGATGATCTCACCGGTGACGCGGTAGTTCTCGCCGTCGTAGAGCGACGGGTCGGCGGCGGGGCCGTCGACGCTGTTCGGCGCGTAGACCGGGTCGCCCGGGTTGCGGTAGCGCATCTGGCCGTCGCGGTTGTAGCTGTGCACCGGCACCTTCGGCGCGTTGACCGGAAGCTGCAGGTAGTTGGGCCCGATGCGGTAGCGGTGGGCGTCCGGGTAGGAGAACAGCCGGCCCTGCAGCATCTTGTCGGGCGAGGGCCCGACGCCCGGCACCAGGTTCGCCGGCTCGAAGCCCGCCTGCTCGACCTCGGCGAAGTAGTTCTCCGGGTTGCGGTTCAGCACAAACCGGCCGATGGTGATCTCCGGGTAGTCGGAGTGCGGCCAGACCTTGGTGAGGTCGAACGGGTTGAACCGGTAGTCGGCCGCGTCCGCGAACGGCATGATCTGCACGTTGACCTGCCACGCCGGGTGGTCGCCGTTCCTGATGGCGGTGTGCAGGTCGCGGATGTGGAAGTCCGGGTCCTCCGCCACCAGCGCCTTGGCCTCGGCGTCGGTGAGGTTCTCGATGCCCTGCTCGGTCTTGAAGTGGTACTTGACCCAGAACTTCTCGCCGGCGGCGTTGTACCAGAGGAAGGTGTGCGAACCGAAGCCGTGCATGTGCCGCCACGAGCGCGGCGTGCCGCGGTCGGTCATGAGGAACGACACCTGGTGGGCCGACTCGGGCGACAGCGTCCAGAAGTCCCACTGCATGTTGTTGTCACGCGTGTGGGTGTCGGCGCGGCGCTTCTGCGAGTGGATGAAGTCGGAGAACTTCGAGGGGTCGCGGATGAAGAAGATCGGCGTGTTGTTGCCGACGATGTCGTAGTTGCCGTCCTCCGTATAGAACTTGATCGCGAAGCCGCGGGGGTCGCGTACGGTGTCGGCGCTGCCCAGCTCTCCGGCGACGGTCGAGAACCGCAGGAAGAGCTCGGTCTCCCTGCCCTTCTGGAACAGTGCGGCCTTGGTGTACTGGCTGACGTCCTCGGTGATCCGCAGCACGCCGTAGGCGCCGCCGCCCTTGGCGTGCACCACGCGCTCGGGAACCCGCTCCCGGTTGAAGTGGGCCATCTTCTGGATCAGGTAGTGGTCCTGCAGCAGCAGTGGGCCGTTGGGACCGACGGACAGCGAGAACTCGTCGCTGGGAGCGGGAATCCCGGCGTCAGTGGTGGTGATGGGCCTATGGGTCATGGGGCTGTCCTCCGGGGTCACTTCGTGGAACTGCGTGCGGAAAGGCGACGGAAAGCAGGGCCGCGAGGCTCAGGCGCGGGCGGACTCGGGCTGGGCGCTGCCGGTCTCGGCCCGGCACGGGGGGCACAGGCCCCAGTAGATGACGTCCGCCTCGTCCACCAGATAGCCGGAGTCCGACACCGGCTCCAGGCAGGGCGCGTGCCCCACCGCGCAGTCGACGTCCGTGACTCTTCCGCAACTGCGGCAGACGAGGTGGTGGTGGTTGTCGCCCACCCGCGTCTCGTACCGCGTCGGGCTGCCCGCGGGCTCGATGCGGCGGAGCAGTCCGCCGCGCTGCAACGCGTTCAGCGAGTCGTAGACGGCTTGCAGGGACACCTGGCCGACCCGTTCGCACACACCGCGATGGATTGCTTCCACGTCGAGGTGGTCGCCTCCGCCCACGGTCTGCATGATCGCCAACCGGGCCGCGGTCACCCGCAGTCCGGCCTGGCGAAGGCGCCCGGCGTCGTCCACAGCCCCACGTTAGCAGCAAACTTGAATGATTCAAGTAAAGGAACTCTCCCAGTTATTTGCCCCTGGATCTCCCACGGGCTCCCCGGATCCCGGTGGAAGATGGCATGCTCGGGTGCCGTGAGACGTCAGCCCCTCGCCCTGTCCCTGTTCGCCCTCCTCGCGGCTCCCCTCCTCGTCGCGGGGTGCAGCCCGGCGGAGAGCGAGCCCGTCCCCGGCGCGTCGCAACCGGAGGTCAAGACCGCGACGCCGTCGCCCAAGCCGCAGCGGCGGCCCTTCACGATCTCCTTCGCGGGCGACGTGCACTTCGAGGGCGTACTGCGAAGCCGGCTCAACGCCGACCCGCGTACGGCGCTCGGCCCGATCGCCGCCGTGCTGCGCAGGTCCAACCTCACCGCGCTCAACCTCGAGACGGCCATCACCACCGGTGGCACGCCCGCCCCGGGCAAGCAGTTCACCTTCCGCGCCCCGGCCGCGGCGTTCACCGCACTCAAGGCCGCAGGGGTGGACGTCGTCACGATGGCCAACAACCACGGCATGGACTACATGGAGAGCGGCCTGCGGGACACGCTCGCCGCGATCAGGTCCTCGAAGTTCCCCGTCATCGGCATCGGCGCGAACGAGACCGAGGCGTACCGGCCCTATCGCAGGACGGTCAACGGCAACCGGGTGTCGATCATCGGCGCGACCCAGGTGCTCGACGAGCAGTTCATCCAGGCGTGGACCGCCTCCGGCGACAAGGGCGGGCTCGCGTCCGCGAAGAACGAGCCCCGCCTCCTGCGTGCCGTACGGCAGGCCCGCAAGAACTCCGACACCGTCATCGTGTTCCTGCACTGGGGCACCGAGCTGGTCAAGTGCCCGACGCCGGTGCAGCGGAGCCTGGCGGACAAGCTCGTGGCCGCGGGAGCCGACGTGATCGTGGGCAGCCACGCGCACATCCTGCTGGGCGGCGGTTACTCCGGCCAGGCGTACGTGCAGTACGGCCTGGGCAACTTCGCGTTCTACAACTGGGGCCCGGACACCGGGACGACCGGCGTGCTCACCCTGACGATCAACGGCAGGAAGGTCCTCAAGGACCTGTGGACCCCCGCCCGAATCAACGGCGGCGTGCCGATTCCTGTGACGGGCGGCGCCAGGCAGCAGGCGCTCGGCGCCTATCGCGCGCTGCGCGGCTGCACCGGCCTGTCGGCCGCACCTGCCGACTCCTGACGCTGTGCGACGGGATTCTTGCCGCATTTCAGACGACTGGTCGATAAGCGCTGACCACGGCGCGTGAAACAGGCAAGATGGGTGAGTGTCCAGCCGCTACGTGAGGGAAGCAGGCGGCCCCTCTTTCGCCGTCGAGCACTGTGCTGCCGTTGAGACCTGTGCCGCCGTCGAGAAACGGGGCCGTGGGGGTGGTGAGGGGATGTCGCCGCGCTCGTCGCGTCCCGGTGAGCCGCTGCGGCGGCGTCCTTCGCAGCGTCGCAGCGCCCGCAGAGTGGAGCGGATGCTCGACGCCTGCGCCGAGTTGCTCGACGAGGGCGGATACGACGCGCTGACGACCACCCGGGTGGCCGAGCGGGCCGGAGTGGCGATCGGCTCGGTTTACCAGTTCTTCCCGGACAAAAGGGCGCTCAGCCAGGCCCTGACGCGGCGCAACGTCGAGTTGTTCGTCGCACGGGTCGGGCGTCGCTTCATGGTGGAGGACTACACCGGCTGGTGGGACGCCGTCGACGCCATCATCGACGAGTACGTCGAGATGCACCGCAGTGTGCCGGGGTTCCGCTCGTTGCACTTCGGCGAGGTCTTCGATCTCGACCTCCTCGACTCCGTGGTCGACAACAACACCGTGATCGCCGGACGGCTGCGCGCGCTGCTGCTCGCCGAATTCGGGCTGGCGGACAGCGAGGATTTGGACCGTGCCATAATCGTCGCCGTCGAAGCCGGGGACGCGGTGCTGAAGCTCGCCTTCCGGCACGACCCGCACGGCGACCCCGGAATCGTGGCCGAGGCCAAACAGCTCGTCCGCGGATATCTGTCCCGTCAGCTCGCCTCCGCCGTCTCGCGACCCGGGTAACGACGGGCGTCCTCGCGGTGCGGGGCGTATCCGTGACGGCGCACTCGTGCGGGCGGCTCACTCGCGGGGGCGGCCGGGCTCGCCCGGTGCCTGCGGGCCGGTTACGGCGCGCGGAACGCCGATCGAGGGCCACAGCCCCGGTGCGGTGCCTTGGACGTAGGCGGTGTTCTGCCACGACCTGGTGCGGGTGCGCGGCGGTATCGTCAGCTCCCGCATGTCGTCCTCGTCCGTCAGGCGCGGCTGGCCCTTCCCGGTCGTGCCGGTGCGGCATCGCAGCGTCGCCGCCGGCTCGACCTTCAACTCCATCATCTGCAGCTTGGCCTGCAGCCGGGCCAGCTCGGCGCGGGCCTGGTCGAGCGCCTCGTACTGGGCCGTGACGAAGCCGGCGAAACCCGGAACCACGGCGGCGAGCACCGTTGTGGAGGCGAGAGTCAGTATCACCCGCTTGGACATGCTGTAACGCTCCTCGCCGAGCTTCGATTGGCACAGGCGTGGTGCAATATGCCCGACTATCTGCCGAGAAAAGCGCATAGTAGCCAAACGTGTACTAATTGTTGCTTCGGCAATGCCTGGTGTTGCCCTGCGAAAACAGGCCGGGATCGGTAGCCTCGGCACTGTGGCACATGTGACAAATGAGCAGGTGGACCGACTGCTCGAACAGGCCCTGCTGCTCGATGACCACGGTGCCCTCGCCCGCCGCCTCGACGTGCTGGCCCAGGGGTACGAGTCGGGAGAGATGTCCAGGGCGGCGATCATCGTGCTCGCCGCGGAGGAGTGGCGCCAGGCGGGTCAGCCCGCGACCGCCCTCGACCGTTACCAGAGCGCTCTGGAGGACGGCGGGGAGGTGCCGGTGGACCCGCGTGCGGGCATCGCCGACACTCTGTTCGAACTCGACCGGCCCGATGAGGCCAGGGCGATGATCGCCGCGATCAGGTCGGGGGACTGGAACCCGGCCACCGCGCTGACCGTCGCGGAGACGCTCGTGGCGTACGGCGACCTCGACGCGGCGCACGAGTGGGCCACCGACGGCATCCGGGCCTGCGGCGCGACGGGGTCGGGCATCCGCGACTCGCTGCTGCGCACCCGCTACCGCATCCGGGTCGATCTCGGCCTGCCCGAGGACGACCTCGACGCCCTCCTCGACGTCTCCCGCTGACTCCTCTCGGCACCCGGCCACGGCTGGGGGCCTCCACCGGGCCAGGTGGTGTGAGGGCATGTGAAAAGGGGCCGTGCGTCACGGCCCCTTGGTCACGTTGTCTTCGGTTTCGCTGTCTTTCGCTGTTCTTCCCTGTCTTCGGTGGCGGCCCGGTCGCCGAACCCGGGCCGTCGGCCGCAAGGCCGCCGTCCTTGCGCGTCGTACGAGGGACGAAGGGTTACGGCAGGAGTCTCTTGCCGGTCGCCGTGGCGAAATCGGTCACCGAGCGCGTGCCCGTCGCCTTGGTGAGGGCGGCAGGAGCGGTGATGTCACCGTTCTGCTGGCGCGAGGCCGCCTTGGGGTACTCGCGCGGCTGCAGCCGCGGCACGTGCCGGCCGTCCGCCGCGTCGGGCTGCACGCCCGCGGCGGTTCCCCGCCCAGCCGCGTCGTCGTGCCGCTGACGCTTGTCCTTGGCCCCCTTCTTCCGCTCACCCTCCGCCAGGGAGGTGTTGCGCGTGCCTGTCATGGGGCGGCCGGCCTGACCCGCCTGCGGGGCCGCCTGGCCGGCGGCCTGGTTGGCGGCCTGGCCGGCGGCCTGGGCGGGCGCCATGGCCCCGGGCTGCTTGTGGGGGTGCGCCTTGCGGTGGCGGTGCTCCTTCACGGGGAAGGTCTTCGTGCTCTGCTCATGGCCTGATGCGGCGCTCTGCGAACTGGTGCTGTGGGACACGCCCTCGGGTGCGAGAGCACCCTGGGTGCCCTGGTTCCGCGCCTCCGGCTTCTGGCCCGGGGCTTGTGCCTCCGGCTTCTGGCCCGGGGCTTGTGCCCCCGGCTTCTGCGCCTCCGGCTTCTGCACTCCCGGCTTCTGCACTCCCGGCTTCTGCGGAATCGAGCCCTGGGCGGAGTCGCCCCGGGACGCCGAGCCCGCCGGCTCGTCCTGCGGCCTGGGGTGCCGATGGCTCTTCTTCGGATGCCCCTGCGCGACGGGGTGCTCCCGCTCCTGGGCGGACGGCGCGGTCCGCAGTGCCTGCGGCGCGCAGGCGTTCGCGGCGCTGGGCTTGGCGGGTGCGACGGCGAGGAGGGGCACGGTGCTCCTGGCCGGGAACAGGGTCTTGGCGTCCGCCACGGGGACGGCGGGCGCGCGGCGCGGTTCGGAGACGGCCGTCGCGCCGGCCACGGCGTTGTGCACCGGAGCGCCGACCGCCTTCGCAGGCGCCGAGAGGGTCGTGGCATCGGCGGGAAGCGTCTTCGCGCCCGCCGGTGCGGGCAGCGCCGCCGCGCCCCCGGGGACGGCCTTGGCGGCGCCGGGCACCGTGCCGGCCACCGCGCCGGGTGCCGGAGCGGGCATCGCGCCGGGTGCCGGAGCGGGCATCGCGCCCGGCAGCGTACGGGGACCCGGCACGGCCGGCAGCGCAGCGGGGCCCGGGACGGTACGGGTGACCGCGGCCGAGCCGGTGGGAAGCGAGTTGTGCCCCTGCCCGGCGGCCGCTCCGGCCGCGTCGGCGATGCTCAGCACGCCCGCCGCCGGGGCGAGGGCGGTCAGCCCTCCCGGCAGGTCGCGGCCGGTGACGTCGTGGCCGGCGACGCCGCGGCCCGTGACGTCGTGGCTTTGGGCCCGGCAGGCGTCGGCCAGCGCGCCGCCCTTCGCCATCGCCGGGCCCCCGGTCAGCCAGCTCACTCCGGCAGTGACCGCCGCAAGCGCGACGCACCGCCCTCGAATACTTCGTGATGTCCTGGACATCCACGTCCCCCTGATCGCGTACGGTAGTCCGACGAACGCCGAACGTAGCAGCAAGGGGAAAGGGCGGGGCGCGCTTGCCTCAATGGTGGGGAAGACCTTACCGAGCGGGCCGGATCGTCAGCGTGTCACCTGCGTCGTCAAAGTCGACGATTACCTCGTCGCCATCGCGGATGGCCCCCGACAGCAGCTCCTTGGCGAGCTTGTCGCCGATGGCCGACTGGATCAGGCGGCGCAGCGGGCGCGCGCCGTACAGCGGGTCGTAGCCGGTCAGCGCGAGCCAGTCGCGGGCGGCGGGGGTGACGGTCAGCTTCAGCCGCCGGTCCGACAGGCGCCGGGCGAGCCGGTCGACCTGCAGGTCCACGATCTGCGACAGCTCCTCGGTGCCCAGCGCGTCGAACACGATGATGTCGTCGAGCCGGTTGAGGAACTCGGGCTTGAACGACGCCCGCACCGCGTTCATCACCGCCTCGCGCTTGGCCTCGCCCTCCATCGTGGGGTCCACGAGGAACTGCGAGCCGATGTTCGAGGTGAGGATCAGGATCGTGTTGCGGAAGTCGACCGTGCGGCCCTGCCCGTCGGTGAGCCGGCCGTCGTCGAGCACCTGCAGCAGGATGTCGAAGACCTCGGGATGGGCCTTCTCGATCTCGTCGAACAGCACCACGGTGTAGGGCCTGCGCCGCACGGCCTCGGTGAGCTGTCCGCCCTCCTCGTAGCCGACGTAGCCGGGGGGCGCGCCGACCAGCCGGGCGACGCTGTGCTTCTCGCCGTACTCGCTCATGTCGATGCGGGTCATGGCCCGCTCGTCGTCGAACAGGAACTCGGCGAGCGCCTTGGCCAGCTCGGTCTTGCCGACACCGGTGGGGCCGAGGAAGAGGAAGGACCCGGTCGGCCGGTCGGGGTCGGCGATGCCGGCCCGGGCCCGCCGTACGGCGTCGGAGACGGCCTGCACGGCCTGCTGCTGGCCGATCAGGCGCCTGCCCAGCTCGTCCTCCATGCGCAGCAGCTTGGCGGTCTCGCCCTCGAGCAGCCGGCCCGCCGGGATGCCGGTCCAGGAGGAGATGACCTCGGCGATGTCGTCGGGCCCGACCTCCTCCTTCACCATCGGCTCGGCCTCGGCCTCCGCCTTCTCGGCCGCCTTGGTGGCCTCGGCGAGCTCCTTCTCCAGCCGCGGCACGTCGCCGTACATCAGGCGGGAGGCCGCCTCGAAGTCGCCGTCGCGCTGGGCCCGCTCGGCCGCGCCGCGCGCCTCGTCGAGCTGCTTCTTCAGCTCGCCGACCTTGTTGAGCCCGGCCTTCTCGTGCTCCCACCGGCTGACCAGCGCGTTCAGGTCCTCCTGCCGGTTGGCCAGCTCCTCGCGGAGCTTCTCCAGACGCTGGCGGCTGGCCTCGTCGGTCTCCTTGGCGAGCGCGAGCTCTTCCATCTTCAGGCGGTCCACGCTCCGCTGGAGCTGGTCGATCTCCACCGGCCGCGAGTCGATCTCCATGCGCAGCCGCGACATCGACTCGTCGACCAGGTCGATGGCCTTGTCGGGGAGGTAGCGCGCGGTGATGTAGCGGTCGGAGAGCGTCGCGGCGGCGACCAGCGCGCTGTCGGAGATCTGCACCTGGTGGTGGGCCTCGTAGCGGCCCTTGAGCCCGCGCAGGATCGCGATCGTGTCCTCGACGGTCGGCTCGCCGACGTAGACCTGCTGGAACCGCCGCTCCAGGGCCGGGTCCTTCTCGATGCGCTCGCGGTATTCGTCGAGCGTGGTGGCGCCGATCATGCGCAGCTCGCCGCGGGCCAGCATGGGCTTGAGCATGTTGCCCGCGTCCATCGCGCCCTCGGCGGCGCCGGCGCCGACCATCGTGTGCAGCTCGTCGATGAACGTCACGATCTGGCCGTTGCTCTCCTTGATCTCGTTGAGCACGGCCTTCAGGCGTTCCTCGAACTCCCCGCGGTATTTCGCGCCCGCGACCATCGCGCCGAGGTCGAGCGCGACCAGGCGCTTGTTGCGCAGGCTCTCGGGCACGTCGCCCGCGACGATCCGCTGGGCGAGGCCCTCGACCACGGCGGTCTTGCCGACGCCGGGCTCGCCGATCAGCACGGGGTTGTTCTTGGTGCGGCGCGACAGCACCTGGACGACCCGGCGGATCTCGCTGTCGCGGCCGATCACGGGGTCGAGCTTGCCGGAACGCGCCCGCTCGGTGAGGTCGACGCCGTACTTCTCCAGCGCCTGGTAGGTGTCCTCGGGCGTCTCGCTGGTCACCCGTGCGTGCCCGCGGACCTTCTCGAACGCCTCCAGCAGCGCGTTGGGGGTGGCGCCCGCGGCCTTCAGCAGGTCGGCGACCTGCCCGCCGTCGGTGGCGAGTCCGACGAGCAGGTGCTCGGTCGAGACGTACTCGTCCTCGAGCTGCTTGGCCCGCTGCGCCGCGGTGTTGAGCACGGTCAGCAGCTGACGTGAGCTGGACGGCGCGCTCACGGTGGAGCCCTGCGCCTTCGGCAGCCGCTCCAGCAGTTCCTCGGCCTGGGCGCGCAGATGACGGGGGTCCGCGCCGACGGCCTGCAGCAGCGACCCGGCGATGCCGCCGTTCTGCGCCAGCAGGGTCGTCAGCAGGTGCGCGGGCGCGACCTCGGGGTTGCCGTCGGCCGCGGCACGCCGGACGGCCGCGGACAGGGCCTCCTGGCTCTTCTGGGTGAACTTGTAGTCCATATGTGAATGCCTCGTTTCGCCGATCAGGCAGGTGGCAGTTCGTAGCGGACCAGTGCCCGCAACATCGTGAGCTCACCCCTGAGCCGGGTGACCTCCTCGCGCAGGCGCATGTTCTCGGTTTCGAGCTCGAGGATGCGCTTGATGCCGGCGAGGTTGATGCCGTGCTCCTGGGAGAGCCGCTGGACCTCGCGCAGAAGCACGATGTCCCTTGTCGAGTACAGCCGCCCCCGCCCCGCCGTACGGCCGGGGCTGACGAGCCCGAGCCGGTCGTACTGGCGGAGCGTCTGCGGGTGCAGCCCGGACAGCTGGGCGGCTACGGAGATCACATAGACGGGGGTGTCGTCGGAGATGTCGAAAAACCTGGCATCCATCGGCTCACTCGCTTCTGGCCTGCTTGATCAGCTCTTCGCGAAGGTCCTGGCCCTCCGTGGCGTTCCTGAACTCCTCGAGGGCCGCGCGGGCCTTGTCGTCGAGGTTCTGAGGCACCGTGACCTGGACGGTGACCAGCAGGTCGCCCTTCGTGCCGTCCTTGCGGGAGGCCCCCCGGCCGCGCACCCGGAACGTCCGCCCGTTGGGCGTTCCCTCGGGGATGCGCAGGGTCACCGGCATCCCCCGGAGCGTCGGCACCTTGATCTCGGCGCCGAGCGCGGCCTCGGGGAAGGTGACGGGGACCGTGACGGTCAGGTTCTCCCCGCTGCGCCCGAACACGGGGTGCGGCTTGACGTGGACCAGCACGTAGAGATCCCCGGCCGGGCCGCCGTTCTCGCCGGGCGCGCCCTTGCCCTTGATCCTGATGCGCTGGCCGTCGCCGACCCCGGCCGGGATGCGGGCCTGGATCGTACGGGTGCTCTTGCCGCGCCCGCTGCCGTCGCAGACGGGGCAGGGGTCGTCGACCACCAAACCCCGGCCGCGGCAGTCGCGGCACGGCTCGGAGAAGGCGAAGTTGCCGAGGTTGCGGCTGGCCGCCCCGGTTCCCTCGCAGGTCGGGCAGACCCGTGGCGTGGTGCCCGCCTTCGCCCCCGTGCCGCCGCAGGCGGTGCAGGCGGCCGAACTGGTGAGCCGGAGGGACACGGTGGTGCCGTCGACCGCCTCGCCGAAGGCGAGCGTCACCTCCGACTCGACGTCCTGGCCGCGCCGTGGCCGGGCGGTCGTCGTGCGCGTGCCCGCTCCGCCCCGGTTGAACAACCCCCCGAACAGGTCCCCGATCCGCTCGCCTGACCCCGAACCGCCGAACAGGTCGCCGAGGTCGAAGTTGAAGCCGCCGCCGGCCCGGGTCCCGCCCGCGCCCGCGTAGCCGCCGAGCCCCGACCCGAAGAGCGTGCGCGCCTCGTCGTACTCCTTGCGCCGCTTGACGTCGGAGAGCACGTCGTACGCCTCGGAGACCTCCTTGAACTTCTCCTCGGTCTCCTTGTTCCCCGGGTTGGCGTCGGGGTGGTACTGACGGGCGAGCTTGCGATACGCCTTCTTGATCTCCTCGGCGCTCGCGGTCTTGGGCACACCAAGGACGGCGTAGTAGTCCTTTTCCAAGTAGTCCTTGGTGCTCATCTATCGCTTCCTTCGCACGAAAGGGGAGTGAATCGGTGTTCCCGCGGCCGTCGTCGCGGGCGCCCTCGCGGGTCTCTCCCGATCTTCGCCGATCGGGAGAGACCTCCGCGTTTTCAGTTCTCGTCCGGCCCGTCGGAGGCGCCGGACTCGCTCGCGCCGGCCGCCGACTCCTCCGGCGCCGCCTCCTCGCTCGGCTCGGCGACGGCCACGCGGGCGGCGCGCAGGATCCGCTCGTTGAGCCGGTAGCCCGGCTGGAGGATCTCGATGCACGTCGGCTCGGTCACCTCCGCCGAGTAGCTGTGCAGCAGGGCCTCGTGCACGGTCGGGTCGAAGGGGTCGCCCTTCGCGCCGTACGCGGTCAGGCCCAGCTTGCCGACGGCCGCCTCCAGCGACTCGCTCACCTTCGCGAAGCCGCCGGTGAGCTCCCCGTGGTCGCGGGCGCGGCCGATGTCGTCGAGCACCGGCAGCAGCTCGGTGAGCACGCTCGCGACTGCCTGTTCCCTGACGGCGATCCGGTCGCGCTCGACCCGCTTGCGGTAGTTGCTGAACTCCGCTTGGAGCCGCTGCAGGTCGGCGGTGCGCTCGGCGAGCAGGTCCGTCGCGGACCCCTCGGCGGGCGCCGCCGCCGTCTGCGTGCCCTGGTCGCCGGGGGCGGCGTCCGGCGCCTCCCCGGCGGACTCGCGGGCCTTGCCGGTCTCCGGGTCGATCTTGCGGTTGTCGCGGATCACCGGCTCCTCCTCGGAGCCGCTCTCACGCGGGCTCACTTGCGGCCGCCCTCCCGCTCGTCGTCGACGATCTCAGCCTCGACCACGTCCTCGTCGGCCTTCGCCTGGGCGCCCTCCGCGTCCGCGCCGGGCGCGCCGGCCGCGGCGCCCTCGGCGCCGGCCTGCGACTGGGCGTAGATGGCCGAGCCCATCTTCTGGCTGACCGTGGCGAGCTGCTCGGCGGCGGTGCGGATGGCGGGGATGTCGGTGCCCTCCAGCGCCTTCTTCAGCTCGGCGAGCGAGTCGTTGACCTCGGTCTTCACGTCGGCCGGGACCTTCTCGTCGTTCTCGCGGAGGAACTTCTCCGTCTGGTAGGCCAACGCGTCCGCGTTGTTGCGGACCTCGGCCTCCTCGCGGCGCCGCTTGTCCTCCTCGGCGTAGGACTCCGCCTCGCGCATCATGCGCTCGATGTCCTCCTTGCCCAGGGCCGAGCCGCCGGTGATGGTCATCGACTGCTCCTTGCCCGTGCCGAGGTCCTTCGCCGAGACGTTCACGATGCCGTTGGCGTCGATGTCGAAGGTGACCTCGATCTGCGGAATGCCGCGCGGGGCCGGGGCGATGCCGGTGAGCTCGAAGGTGGCCAGCTTCTTGTTGTAGGCCGCGATCTCACGCTCGCCCTGGTAGACCTGGATCTGCACCGACGGCTGGTTGTCCTCGGCCGTGGTGAAGACCTCCGAGCGCTTGGTCGGGATCGTCGTGTTGCGCTCGATGATCTTGGTGAAGATCCCGCCCTTGGTCTCGATGCCCAGGCTGAGCGGGGTGACGTCGAGCAGCAGGACGTCCTTGACCTCGCCCTTGAGGACACCGGCCTGGAGCGCGGCGCCGATGGCGACGACCTCGTCCGGGTTCACGCCCTTGTTGGGCTCCTTGCCGCCGGTGAGCTCCTTGACCAGCTCGGACACGGCCGGCATACGGGTGGAGCCGCCGACCAGGACCACGTGGGCGATGTCGGAGATCTTGATCCCCGCGTCCTTGATGACCTGGTGGAACGGGCCCTTGCAGCGCTCGAGCAGGTCGGCGGTGATCCGCTGGAACTCCGCCCGGGTGAGCTTCTCCTCCAGGTGCAGCGGGCCCTCGGAGGAGGCGGTGATGTAGGGCAGGTTGATCGAGGTCTCGGTCTGGGCCGACAGCTCGATCTTGGCCTTCTCGGCCGCCTCGCGCAGGCGCTGGAGGGCCATCTTGTCCTTGGACAGGTCCACGCCGTGCGCGTTCTTGAAGCGGGTGACCAGCTCGTCGACGACCCGCTGGTCCCAGTCGTCGCCGCCGAGGTGGTTGTCACCGCTGGTGGCCTTGACCTCGACGAACCCGTGCCCGTCCTCCTGGCCGACGTCGAGCAGGGACACGTCGAAGGTGCCGCCGCCGAGGTCGAAGACCAGGATGGTCTGGTCCTTCTCCTTGTCGAGGCCGTAGGCCAGGGCGGCGGAGGTGGGCTCGTTGATGATGCGCAGCACGTTGAGGCCCGCGATCTGGCCGGCCTCCTTGGTCGCCTGCCGCTGGGCGTCGTTGAAGTACGCCGGGACGGTGATCACCGCGTCGGTGATCTTCTCGCCCAGGTACGCCTCCGCGTCCTGCTTGAGCTTCTGCAGGACGAACGCGCTGATCTGCTGGGGCGTGAACTTCTTGCCGTCGATCTCGATCGACCAGTTCGTGCCCATGTGGCGCTTGACCGAGCGGATGGTCCTGTCGACGTTGGTCACCGCCTGCCGCTTGGCGACCTCGCCGACGAGAACCTCCCCGTTCTTCGCGAACGCGACCACGGACGGCGTGGTCCGCGAGCCCTGAGCGTTCGCGATGACCGTGGGCTCGCCGCCCTCGAGGATCGAGACGACGGAGTTGGTCGTCCCCAGGTCGATACCTACCGCACGTGCCATGAGTACGTCCTTGTAGTCAAAGTTGAGTCGGTCAGACTCAAATACTAGCCCCGCCGAGGGGTCTGTCAAACGTCTTGAGTCTATGGGGCTCAACCCTGGGGCGCGCGGATTTCATCCCGTCATCGCGAACCTGTGTGGACTGTTCTGTCTGCCCCGGATGCGGCGGCTATGCACCGATCCGGTCCGGCGGGCTACTTCGCGCCGTCCACGACCTTCCGGCCGTCGAGCGGGGCCTTGAGATGCACCTTCGTGGTCTTCAGGATCGCGATGGCGATGCAGACGGCGTCCGGCGAACGCCGGTCCTGCCCCTCGTAGAGGGTGACGGTGACCTCGCGCGCGGTCTCGGTCACCTCGACGCGGTCGAGCACGTTGCAGGGCTCCACCCCGGACCACCAGGTGACGTCGAGGGACCTGCCGTCCCCTGCGGGGGTGGCGCTCTCCCACTGCACCTTGCGCGGGTTCAGGGTGGGGCCGGCCGGGGTCACGGGAGAGGGGGCGCCGCTCGGCGCGCCGGACGGGCCGGCCGGTGAGGCCGGTGCGGGTGAGCCGTGATCGGCCCCGGAGGGGGAGCCCTCCGGCTGCTCGGGCGAGGCCGAGGTGGAGGAGGTCCCTCCGCAGGCGACCGCCAGGAACAGGAGGGCCACGAGCCAGAGTTTTCTCATGCCCCTTACACGGCTGTGAAGAGCCGCAGGTTCACCCGCCGCGACCGCCCGGGGCGCCGCTCCCGTGCCCCGCACCGAAGGCCCTTTGCGCGGCCGGGACGGGTACGTGATCATGTCGGGAGCCGCCGGACGGGCCGCCTGCGACGGGGGATTCGAGAGGGGACGCGGATGCGCAAGGCCAAGGGAGCCGCGGCTCTGCTCGCCGGACTGGCCGCCGTCGTCCTCGCGGCGCGCTCGACGGACATCGCCGGCCTCCTCGCGCGCGTACCGCTCGGCGGCGTGCTCGTCCTCGGCGGGCTGGTCCTGCTGCTGGCCGGACTCGTGCTGCTGGCCACGAACTCCAGGTCCGCGCGGACGTCGCCCTCCCCGATGCGGGTGCTGTCGGTCTGGTGGATCGTCGGCGGCCTCATGGGCGTCGCGGTCTCGACCTGGATCGCCACAGCGGCCCTCACGGCGATCGCGGGAGCGGATCCCGCCCTTCGGCTGGACGCGATCAAGAGCGGCCTGACGGTGGGCGCGGGAGCCGCCGGAGGCGTGGCGCTCCTGCTCGGTGTCCGCCGCCAGTGGCTGGGGGAGCGCACGCAGGTCTACCAGGAGTACGACGCGACGGAGAAGCGGGTCACGGAGCTCTACTCGAAGGCCGTGGACCAGCTCGGCTCCGGCAACCCGGGCGTGCGCATCGCGGCCATGTACGCCCTGGAGCGGCTGGGCCGGAACAACCCCGAGCACCGCCAGGCCGTCATGGATGTGCTCTGCGCGTACCTGCGGGCCCCGCTGCCGACAGGCGCGGCGGATGACCCGGAAGACCGGGCACGCGAGCAGGCCGGGGACGCGGCCGGCTCCGGGGACCACGACCCGGGCCGGGAGCACTCACCGGACCTGGAGGCCCGCCTGACCGCACAGCGGATCGTCGTCCGTCATCTGAAGTCCTCCGGTGGCGCGTACGGCGACGGCGACAAAGGTGATCACTGGCCGGGCGTCGCCGTCGACCTCACGAGGGCATCCCTGGTCGACTTCGACGTGAGCGGCAGCGAGGTCGAGGCGGCGAGCTTCGCGCAGGCGGTCTTCTCCGGCAGGACGGCCTTCACCGACTGCCGCTTCCGCGGCAGGGCGGACTTCACCGGCGCCGAGTTCCGGGGCTTCGCCGGCTTCGGCACCGCGACGTTCTTCGGAGCGGACTTCGCGGGAGCCGGATTCCGGGACGGGGTGAGCTTCGCGTACGCGCTGTTCAGGTTCGACACCGACTTCGGCGGAGCGACGTTCACGGACGCCGACTTCGGCGGGGCCCGATTCGGCACGGCGAAATTCGCCGGGGCGAGCTTCGACGGCCTCACGAGCTTCGAGAACAGCGAGTTCTTCGCGGGCCACTTCGAGGGCGTGACCTTCGACGGCGGCCTGGACTTCGGCTCCGCGATCTTCCGCTGCGGTGTTCGTTTCCGCTATTCGGACTTCGCCGGCCCCACCTCCTTCGCGGGGACGTTCTTCGGCCGGGCCGGTTTCCGGCACTGCGCGTTCCTCGACGACGCGTCCTTCGCCGGCACGGCGTCGCGCGGCATCGCGTACAAGACCGACCCCGAGGCGGCCGCCGTGCGATTCGAGGCGGAGCACAAGGGCCTATCGGTCGTCCAGCGGAGCATCAGAGCGCTCACGGTCAGGGTTCAGGGAGGCGAGCCGCGCGGCCTCCAGCGTCTGGACCTGGCGGACACGCACTTCAAGGGCTCCGTGGACTTCGGCGGCGCCGACATCGGCGGCGGCGAGCTGTCCGGCGTCACCTTTCCGCGCACCACCGCGACCGTGCGCGTCTGGCCTCCGGCCTGGTGCGAGGTGCCGGATCCGGCGGACCCCGCTCGCGGCACTGTGGCCCGATCCGCCCCCGCGCCGCGGCGGTGACCGAGCAGGCGCTCATGCATTGACGCGCTCCCGTCGCCGGACTAATTTCAACGCATGATGAATTTACCGGATCCCGCGATCGCCGTACGGGATCTGCGGGTGTCGAGGGGTGGGGCCGAGGTCCTGCACGGCCTCGCGTTCGAGGTGCCGCGAGGACAGGTCACCGGCCTGCTCGGGCCGAGCGGCTGCGGCAAGACGACGCTCATGCGCGCGATCGTGGGCGTCCAGATCGTGTCCGGCGGCGAGGTGAGCGTGCTCGGCGAGCCGGCGGGGAGCGCGGGACTGCGCCGCAGGATCGGCTACTCCACCCAGAGTCCGGCCGTCTACCGGGACCTGACCGTGCTGGAGAACCTGCGCTACTTCGCCGCCGTGCTCGGCGCGCCGAAGGACGACCCCGAGCGGGTGCTGGCGGAGGTGGGGCTCGCCGGCGCCGCCCACCAGCTCGGGTCCACGCTCTCGGGCGGCCAGCTGGGCCGCGCCGGGCTCGCCGTGGCCCTGCTCGGCCGTCCGGAACTGCTCGTGCTGGACGAGCCGACGGTCGGGCTCGACCCCGTGCTGCGGCAGGAGCTGTGGACGCTCTTCCACCGCCTGGCCGAGGGCGGCACCACGATCCTGGTCTCCAGCCACGTGATGGACGAGGCCGCGCGATGCGAGCGGCTGATCGTGCTGCGCCAGGGGGAGATCCTCGCCGACGACACTCCCGCCGCCCTGCGCGCCCACACGCGTACGACCGACCTGGAGGAGGCGTTCCTGCGCCTGATCGAGGAGAGGGCGGCGGCATGAGCGAGCGTAGCGAGCGAATCAGGGAACACAGCGTCTGGCGAGGTGTTCACCTGCGCGCCTCCGGCACGACCCCACTCCGAGCCGAAGGCGAGGAGGCGGCATGAGTCTCGCGATCACCCTCGCCACCGCCCGACGGATCATGATCCAGCTCCGCCACGACCGGCGGACGGTCGCGCTGATGGTCCTGGTGCCGACACTGGTGATGATCCTGCTCTACTACGTGATGGACGACGAGCGGGCGTTCGGCCACTGGGCGCCGATCCTGCTGTGCGTCTTCCCCTTCCTGGTGATGTTCCTCATCACCTCGATCGCCACCCTGCGCGAGCGCACGTCGGGCACGCTGGAGCGGCTCATGGCGATGCCGCTCGGCCGGCTCGACCTCCTCCTCGGATATGGCCTCGCGTTCGGGCTGGCGGCGTGTGCCCAGGTGGCGCTGGCGCTGGCCGTCTCTCTCGCCTGGCTGGGCCTGGACCTGCCGGGCCCGCTGTGGCCGCTGGTGCTCGTCGCCCTGCTCAACGCCCTGCTCGGCACCGCGCTCGGCCTGCTGTGCAGCGCGTTCGCCCGTACGGAGTTCCAGGCCGTGCAGTTCATGCCGATCGTGATGATCCCCCAGATCCTGCTCGGCGGGATCCTCGTGCCGCGCGGGCAGATGGCGACGCTGCTGGAATGGATCTCGGACGTCCTGCCCATGTCGTACGCGATCGAGGCGATGGCGCACGCGGTCGCGGACGCCGAGCCTGGCGGCGAGTTCTGGCGCGACGTCGTCGTGGTGGCGGGGTCGGCCGTGCTGGCCCTTCTGCTCGGCGCCGCCACGCTGCGCCGCCGTACCTCCTGACCGAATCCCCTGAGTGCCGCCGTACGCCGTGAGCACGGGCTCAGCGCGTTCGGCGGCGCCAGGCCGAGGGACTGACCCCGTGGGCGCGCTTGAACGCCACGCTGAAGGCGAACGCGTCCTCGTAGCCGACCTCGCGGGCCACGGCGGCGACGGTGGCGTCGGTGTCGCTGAGCAGATCGGCTCCCAGGGTCATCCGCCAGCCGGTGAGGTAGGTGAGCGGGGGCTCGCCCACCATGCTCCTGAAACGCTCGGCGAAGGCGGCGCGCGACATGCCGGCCCCGGCGGCCAGCTCGGCGACCGTCCACCGGTGGGCGGGACGGTCGTGCAGCAGGCGCAGCGCCTCGCCGACGGCGGGATCGGCGAGCGCCCGGTGCCAGGAGGGGAGCGGAGCCTCCGGCCCGGCGCACCAGGCCCGCAACGCCAGCACGAGCACGAGGTCGAGCAGCCGGTGGAGAACGGCGTCCTGGCCGGGTTCGTCGCGGGCGACCTCGGCGGCGAGCAGATCCAGCGCCGCCCGGGTCCGCGGCCCGGCAGGCACGACCGCCAGCGGCGGCAGCATGCCCAGCAGCCGGACGCCGGCCTCGCCGCGCAGTTCGCAGGCGCCCCTGAGCATGATCGTGGCCCCGGGCAGGCCGTCGCCGTAGGTGCGCGGACCCAGACTCCGCCGCACCCCGGCCGCCCCCTCGCCGCCGACGACGTGTTTCCTGTCCCCGTGGATCACGGCCTGCGGCGGGGTGGACGGGCTGTCGCCGATCGTGTGCGCGTGGGCGCCGCCGATGAGGGCGATGTCACCCGGCGCCAGGCACACCGGGGCGACGCCGGCGTCGTCGAGCCGGACCGACGCACGGCCGCCGAGCGCGGCCACGACCGTCAGAGGGGGCGCGCCGGTGAAGGCCAGCGCCCACGGCGGCCGCTGGATCAACTGCCTGACCAGCGCGTTCCTGGCGTGAGCCCGGTGGAGCAGATCGCTCAGCACGTCCATGCCGTCACGGTAGACGATCACAAATGAATGGGCGACGTTCTCCCATGGATCGTCTTCGCTTCCCCCGGTTTCCTTGAGGCATGGAGAAGATCCTCGTTCTCGGCGGCACCGGCAAGACCGGTCGCCGCGTCGCCCGGCGTCTCAAGGCCGCCGGTATGCAGGCCCGTACGGCGTCCCGCACCGGCGGGGACGTTCCCTTCGATCTGGGCAGACCGGAGACGTGGGCTCCCGCGCTCGACGGGGCCGCCGCCGTCTACATCGTCGAGCCCGACCTGCGGCCGGGCCTGGACCGCCGGGCACGCGTCCCGGCCCTCGTGGCCGAGGCGGTGGCCGCGGGCGCGCGGCGGCTGGTGCTGCTGTCCGCCCACGGCGTGGGCGAGGCCGGCGACGATCACCCCCTGAAGTCCGCGGAGCGGGCCGTACGCGACTCGGGCGTCGGCTGGACCGTCCTGCGGCCGGACTGGTTCTCGCAGAACTTCAGCGAGGCCTTCTGGCGGCAGGGGATCCTCGCCGGGACCCTGGCCCTGCCCACCGGCGACGGGCGCACGCCGTTCGTCGACGCCGAGGACATCGCCGAAGTCGCCACGGCGGCGCTGACCGACGAGCGCCACAGTGGCCGGATCTACTACCTGACCGGCCCGCGAGCGGTCTCCTTCGCGGAGGCGGCCGACCTCATCGGCAGGGCCACAGGGCGCGCGATCCGGCACGTCGACGTCGACCCCGAGGTCTTCGTGGAGCGTCAGGTCGCAGGCGGCGTGCCGCCCGACGTCGCGCGGCTGCTCACCGGCCTCCTCGTGAACATCCGCGACGGGCGGGGCGCCGCGCCGTCCGACGGGGTGGAAGACGCCCTCGGCCGGCCGCCCAGGCGGTTCGAGGACTACGTCGCCGAGACCGCCGCCGCGGGCCACTGGAACTGACCCTTGCGGCAGGCCCGCGGCGCAGCGCATTCGGCTCCGTTCCGCGGGGTCGGTAAGCTGCGGGGAGATCCCGGCGAAGCCCAGAAGAGGTGCAGGAATGATCGCGATTCTCGGGACCGGAAAGATGGGCGAGGCCCTGCTCTCCGGGCTGGTACGCGCCGGTCTGCGGCCAGAGGAGATCGTGGCGACGGCCCGCAGGCCCGAGCGGGCCGAGGCGCTGCGCGAGCGCTACGGTGTGCGGGTCGCGGGCAACGCCGAGGCCGCCAAGCTGGCCGACACGCTGATCCTCGCGGTCAAGCCGCAGGACATGGGCGCGCTGCTGACCGAGATCGCCCCGCACGTGGCCGCCGACCGGCTGGTGATCTCGGTGGCCGCCGGCATCACGACCGGGTTCGTGGAGGACAGGCTCGGGGACGGCGTGGCGGTCGTCCGCGTCATGTCCAACACACCTGTCCTGGTGGACGAGGCCATGAGCGTCATCTCGGCCGGGGCGCACGCCTCCGAGGAGCATCTCAAGCGCACCGAGGAGCTGCTCAGCCCGGTGGGCAAGGTGCTGCGCATCCCCGAGTCGCAGCAGGACGCCGCCACCGCCCTGTCCGGCAGCGGCCCGGCGTACTTCTTCTATCTGGTCGAGGCCATGGTCGACGCCGGGATCCTGCTGGGCATGCCGCGCGCCGCCGCCCTCGACATGGTCACCCAGTCGATCGTCGGCGCCGCGATCATGCTGCGCGACTCCGGGGAGCACCCGGTGATCCTGCGCGAGGCCGTGACCTCGCCGGGAGGCACCACGATCTCCGCCATCGCCGAGCTGGAGCGCCACAAGGTGCGGGCCGCGTTCCTCGACGCGATCGAGGCGGCCTGCGAGCGCAGCCGCCGTCTCGCCGCCGGCTGACCTGCGGCGCTTCCTCCCGGCGCCGCCCCGGTTGCCGCGGTTGCCGGGGTATGCCCTGGGCCGACCGGCGTTTCCGGGACGGAAGATGACCACCGCTTTACGATTGGCGGGTGACGTCTCGTCGCGGGTTCGTCCCATTTCTCGCCGTCCTGCTCGCCGCCGGGTGCACGTCCGCGGAACCACAGAAGGCCCCGGTGGCCGTGGTCACCAGGACCACCGTCAGCGAGGTCGTCGAGGCCCCGGCGACGGTGGGCGCGCGTGCGACGGCCACCCTGACCGCCCCCGCCTCCGGCACGGTCGCCCGCCTGTACGTCCAGGACGGCGACACGGTGAAGAAGGGCCAGATCCTCGCCAGGATCAGCTCCCCCCAGGCCAGGCAGCAGCTTTCGGCCGCGCGGAAGGCCGACAGGCAGGCCGCCCGCCCGGTGTCCTTCAGCGGTGGTCCGGTCGGCGTACGGCTGCCGCGCCTGCGGCTGCCGAGCTCTCTGGACGCGCACGTCGACCGGTCGTTCGCCCAGGCGAGGAAGGCGGCCAGGTCCATCGGCGACCGCGCGGCCAGGGCTCGGCTGCTGGCCGCCATCGACGACGCGGACAAGCGCCGGCGGGCCCAGCGGCGGGCGCTCGGCGAGGTGCTCGACGGGCTGACCCGCTCGCTCGACCAGACGCTGTCGCAGATGAGCGGCCAGGTGAGCGCGGGGATGAGCGGGCTGAGCGCGTCCATGGCGTCCCTGCGTGCGGCGTCGAGGTCGCAGACCAGGGCGGCCGTGCGCGCGGCCGAGCAGACCGTGGACGCCCTGGTCGTGAGGGCGCCGTTCGGCGGCGTGGTCACGCTCGGCGGCGCGTCCTCCGGCGGGGGCGCGGCCGGCCTCGGCGCGCTGGTCTCGCAACTTCCGGCGGGGCTGGGGAGCCAGGCGGGAGCCGCGGCGGCCGCTCCCGCGGGCCGTTCCGGCGGGACCGTCGCCACCGGCGTCCCGGTGGCCGCCGGCGACCCGCTGGTCACGGTGACCGACGTGTCGGTGCTCACCTTGTCCGCCGACGTGGACGAGACCGACGTGCTGCTGGTGCGCAGGGGCACGCCGGCCGAGGTCGAGTTCGACGCGGTGACCGGCGCGACGTACACCGGCAGCGTGACGGGCGTGGGGGTCACCCCCAAGGAGGGCGCGACCGGCGGGGTCAGCTATCCCGTACGGCTGCGCCTGGGCCGGGGCGCCTACGACGACGGCAGCGCGGCCCCCGCGCCCAAGCCGGGCATGAGCGCGGTGGTGCGGCTGGCCGTCCGCCGGGCGGAGAACGCCACCGCCGTGCCCGCGTCGGCGATCGTGACGAGCGGCAGGGAGACGATCGTGTGGGCGGTGCGCGGCGGCAAGGCCGAGCGGCGGGTCGTCCGGCTGGGCGCGCAGGGCGACGCGGTCGTGGAGATCCTCAGCGGGGTGTCCCCGGGCGAGCGGGTGGTCGTCAAGGGCGCCGACGCCGTACGCCCCGGTCAGTCGCTGTCGTGAGCCGCGACGAGCGTGACGGCGGGCCCGCCGCGTCGGCGACGCCGGAAGCGAGCGGCACAGCCGTCCCGGCGTTCGAGGCGATCGGCCTCACTCGCTCCTACCGGCTGGACGGCGAGGTGCTGGTCGACGCGCTGCGCGGGGTGAGCCTGCGCGTCGGGCAGGGGGAGTTCGCGGCGATCGTGGGCCCGTCCGGTTCGGGCAAGTCCACGCTCATGCACCTGCTGGGCTGCCTCGACCGGCCGACCTCCGGCACCTTGCGGGTGAACGGCGTGGACGTGGCGACGCTCGACGACGCAGGACTGGCCGATCTGCGCAACCGCACGATCGGCTTCGTGTTCCAGTCCTTCCATCTGCTGGCCCGCACGTCCGCGCTCGACAACGTGGCGCTGCCGCTGGTCTACCGGGGCGTGTCCCGCGCCGAACGCAGGGAGCGGGCCAGGGCGGCGCTGGAGGCGGTCGGGCTCGGCCACCGGCTGACGCACCGGCCGTCCCAGATGTCCGGCGGCGAGCAGCAGCGGGTGGCGATCGCGCGGGCGCTGGTGGGCGATCCCCGGGTGCTGCTGGCCGACGAGCCCACCGGCAACCTCGACACCCGCAACGGCGAGGAGGTGATGGGCCTGCTCGAACGGCTCAACGAGGGCGGCGTCGCCGTCGTCCTCGTCACCCACGACGCCGAGGTCGCCGCCCGGGCCCGCCGCCGGATCCACGTGCGCGACGGCCGGATCGAGCGCGGCACATGAGGGCCGCGTCATGAGGACCGCGTCATGAGGACCGCGTCATGAGGACCGCGTCATGAGGGCCGCGTCATGAGGGCCGCGTCATGAGGACCGCGGAGGCGCTGCGGATGGCGGTGGAGGCGCTGCGCGTCAACCGGCTGCGCAGCGTGCTGACCATGCTCGGCGTGATCATCGGCGTGCTCTCGGTCGTGATCCTCGTCGCCATCGGCACCGGGGCCAAGGACGCCGTCGAAAAGGAGATCGCGGGGCTCGGCAGCAACATCATCCTCGTGGTCCCCGGCCAGGTGGGGCTGGGCGCGGCCCCCACCCAGAGCCGCCTCGACCTGTCGGACGTCGCGTACGTGCGGCGCGTGGTCGGCGACCCGTCGAAGGTGACGGTCGCGGTGAACTCCGGCGAGCCGGTCCGGGTGGGCCGCGTGGAGGTGTTCGCCACGCTGACCGGGACCGACGAGAACATGCCCCACGTCTTCGACCGGCCGCTGCGCCGGGGCCGCTATCTCACCGAGACCGACGTGGACACGCGGCGGCGCGTGGTGATCCTCGGCTCGGAGGTCGCGGCCAAGCTGTTCGGGGACGTCGATCCGATCGGCCGTCAGGTCACGATCGCCGGGGTGCGGTTCCGGGTGATCGGCGTCTACGAGACCGTCGGATCCACGTTCGGGGTGGCGCGGGACCAGGAGGTGCATCTGCCGGTCACCACCGCCCAGCGGCTGATCGGGCTGCCGAGGATCAACGGCATCGCCGTCGGCGCCTCCGGCCCGGACGAGATCGAACCGCTGCGGCGGCGGGTCGTGGCCGCCCTGGACGCCCGCTATCCGGGCGAGACGTTCTCGGCCGTCACGCAGACCCAGTTGCTCGGCACGATCGGCACGGTCCTCGGCATGCTGACCGGCGTGCTGGCCGCCATCGCGGGGATCTCCCTGCTGGTCGGCGGCGTCGGGGTGTCCAACATCATGCTGGTCAGCGTCAGGGAGCGCACCAAGGAGATCGGCCTGCGCAAGGCCCTCGGCGCCCGGGGCCGCGACATCCTCGGCCAGTTCCTGATCGAGGCCGTGCTGCTGACCACGATCGGCGGGGTGATCGGCATCCTGACCGGGGTCGGCGGGGCGCTGCTGATCCAGGCGGTCTCGCCGGTGCCCGCGTCGATCACCTGGTGGTCGATCGCGCTCGCCTTCGGGGTCTCGGCGGCCGTCGGCGTCTTCTTCGGCGTCGCCCCCGCCCGGCGGGCGGCCAGGCTCGATCCCGTCGTCGCGCTGCGTACGGATTGAACGGGGTACGGATCGAACGGGGCTGTGACGCCCGGGTGAACTCCGGTGACGGCCGAGCGATAGCGTCCAGGTGTGAGTCAGTGCGATAGCGTCACGGCATGAGTCAGGCGGTGCGGGTCGTCTGGGACGACGCTCTGGTTTCGTACGACTTCGGGCCCGGCCATCCGCTCGCGCCCGTACGCGTCGAGCTCACCATGGCGCTCGCCCGCGATCTGGGCGTGCTCGACGGCGCGGAGATGACCGGCTGCGTCCCCGCCACCGAGGACGAGATCGCGCTGGTGCACAACCGGGACTACATCGAGGCCGTAAAGAACGTCTCCAAGGACGGCCGCCCTGACCTGCGCTACGGGCTCGGCACCGAGGACAACCCCGCGTTCGCGGGCGTTCACGAGGCGTCCGCCCTGGTCACCGGCGCGTCACTGGCCGCCGCCAGGGCGGTGTGGACGGGCGAGGCCGACCACGCGGTCAACGTCGCGGGCGGGCTGCACCACGCCATGCCCGGCGCGGCCAGCGGCTTCTGCGTCTACAACGACCCGGCGGTCGCCATCGCGTGGCTGCTGTCGCAGGGCGCGACCAGGATCGCGTACGTGGACGTCGACGTGCATCACGGCGACGGCGTGCAGACGGCGTTCTACGACGACCCGAGGGTGCTCACGATCAGCCTGCACGAGAGCCCGCGCACGCTGTTCCCCGGCACCGGCTTCCCCCAGGAGACCGGCGCGGAGGGCACCGCGGTCAACGTGGCGCTGCCGGCCGGATGCGGCGACACCGGGTGGCTGCGCGCCTTCCACGCGGTGGTCCCGCCGCTGCTGCGCGCCTTCGCGCCGCAGATCCTGGTCACCCAGCAGGGCTGCGACAGCCACGCCCTCGACCCGCTGGCCCATCTCATGCTCAGCCTGGACGGGCAGCGCGCGGCGTACGCCGCGCTGCACCGGCTGGCCCACGAGACCGCCGGCGGCCGCTGGATCGCGGTGGGCGGCGGGGGGTACGAGCTGGTCCAGGTCGTGCCGCGGGCGTGGACGCACCTGATCGCGGAGGCTCTGGGACGCCCCGTCGAGCCGTCGGCCGCCACACCGGCCACCTGGCGGACGTACGTGAAGGATCGCACCGGGGAGACGGCGCCCCTGACGATGACGGACGGGCGTCACCCGCAGTGGCGGGACATTTCGGAAGGGTACGATCCAGCCGACGCCGTCGACCGGGCCGTCATCGCGACCAGGAAGGCGGTGTTCCCCTTCCACGGCCTGGACCCCATGCCCTGAGAAGTAGGAATCACGCCGAGCCGAGGAGCGCTGTACCTGTCGTGACCGCACCACCCTCCCGAGCCGAACTGCGCGAACACCTCGTCCGGACCGCCATCGCGGGTGACGTGGCGACCAGCCGTGAGAACAACCTCGACCACTACCGGTCGCTCGCGCTGCGCGACCCGCACTACCTCTTCGGGCTCACCTTCGAGGGCGAGTGGTCCTATCACGAGGTGCTGGCCCTCATGGCCGACAAGGCGGGAGTGGCGGCCGATCCCGGCCACCGCGAGGGCCCCGACACGATCGACCCCGAGCGGACCATCGACGCCGTCGAGGAGATGGGCGAGCGGATCGCCAAGGTGCTGCGGCGCGGCGCGCCCCGGATCGTGCTCGCCACCGGCCACCCGACCGGCCTGCTCACCGTCCACCTCGCGCTGGCGCGGTTCCTCGCGGAGAACGGGGCGACCCTGCTCTTCCCGGCCGAGGGGTGGACGTACGTCGGCGGCCTCGGCCGCCGCAGGCGGATCCGCTACCTCGATGGTGTGGCGATGCTGGAGGACCGGGGCACGTTCGTGCACACCCACGAGGCGGCGCCGATGGAGGCGATGCTCGCCGAGGAGCGGCCCGACTTCGTGATCGCCGATCACGGCTGGGCGGGGGCCGCGGGCGAGGCCGGGGTCGAGACCGTGGGCTTCGCCGACAGCAACGATCCCGCGCTGTTCGTGGGCGAGGCCGAGGGGAAGATCGCCGTCACCGTCCCCCTGGACGACAATGTGCTTCCCCGCTTCTACGCTCCGTTGACGGCGTACCTGCTCGCCCGGGTCGCCCGCAGCCTCTGACTCCCCTTCCGGACCTCCCAAACCGGGCATTTCGCGCCCGCTTTTGCGCCTCTGTGTCAACCGTTTGCCAACTTTTTTGTGTGCCTGGGCGACTCTAATGTGAGAGAAGTTGGTCCGTTCCAAGGTTGAGGCGAGGGGCACGGCCCGGCTGCTGCCAGCGACTTTCCCGATTTTGACGGCACACGGCTCCGTTGACTGATGGAATGAGGGGTTTGCCTACTCGGAGTCCGGACTTACGCTGACGGCAGTACACGTGCGTGAGCAATGGCACCAGTGGGGATAACCCGGAAACACGTGCGGAAGAGGCGTCCGATGGGTGCAGGCGAAAGACCTCTCAGCGAGGTGAAGTTCTTGACGGTGGCCGAGGTGGCGACCGTCATGCGGGTGTCCAAGATGACCGTGTACCGGCTCGTGCACTCCGGAGAGTTACCGGCCATCCGTGTCGGCCGGTCCTTCAGAGTGCCCGAGCAGGCGGTCCACGACTACTTGCGGGACGCGTTCATCGAAGCAGGGTGAACCACACAGGCGACCACGCTTGACGGCGGCGTGGCCGACTCCCGGTCGACGCGGGGTCCCCCGGGGGAGCGATCTACCACGGATCGCCGGTAGTCTGTTGAGCCGGTGTGCGCTCGCGCGCCGGTCTGACAGTCACACCTTCACCTGGGGGTCCCGTGGGCTCTGTGATCAAGAAGCGCCGCAAGCGCATGGCCAAGAAGAAGCACCGCAAGCTGCTGAAGAAGACCCGCATCCAGCGGCGTAACAAGAAGTAGCCCGAGACGGAGCGCGCACCGGTCCTCAGGGACCGGGCGACCGTGAACACGCACACCCCCGGCGAGGCGTCGATGACTCGTACTGTGCTGGTCACCGGTGTCTCCGGTCACATCGGCGCTCGTGTGGCGATCGCGCTCGCGGCCGACCCGGAGATCGACCGGGTCATCGGCGTGGACACGGCGCCGCCGCCATCCCCTGCCGGGGAGGACGGCGCGGTGCTCGGTCGCACCGAGTTCGTCCGGGTCGCGTTGCGCAGTCCCGACCTGGTCAAGGTCATCAGGGACGCCGACGTCGACACCGTCGTGCACCTCAGCCTGGTCAGCGGCCCCGGTGGCAGCGGATCCGGCGGCCGGCCGGCCATGAAGGAGCACAACGTCATCGGGGCGATGCAGCTGCTCGCGGCGTGTCAGCGCTCCGCCACGGTGCGCCGGGTGGTCGTGCGGTCCACCACGGCCGTGTACGGCTCCTCGCCGCACGCTCCCGCCGTGTTCACGGAGGACACCGAGCCCGTCGAGGTGTCGCACTCCGGATACGCCAGGGACGCCACCGAGGTCGAGACGTACGTGCGGGGTTTCGCCCGGCGCCGGCCCGACGTGACGACGACGACGCTGCGGTTCGCCACTCTCATGGGGCCGGGCGTCGACTCGCCGCTGACGAGCTACTTCTCCCAGCCGGTGCTGCCCACTGTGCTCGGCTTCGATCCCCGGCTGCAGTTCGTCCACGAGGACGACGCCGTCGAGGTGCTGTGCCGTACGGCCCGGGCCGACCACCCGGGCGTGTTCAACGTCGCGGGCGACGGCGTCATGCTGCTGTCGCAGTGCGCGCGGCGCACGGGCCGGCCGGTGATCCCGATGCCGTCCCCCGCCTTCCGCTTCGTCAGCGGGCTCGCCCGGGGCGCGCGGCTGGTGGATTTCTCGCCCGAGCAGCTCGCGCTCATGAGCCACGGCCGGGCGGTGGACACCACCAGGCTCGCCGCCGAGCTCGGCTGGCGGCCGAAGTACAGCACGGCGGCGGCGTTCGACGACTTCCTCAGGTCGCGCGGCGGGCCCGGCGACCTGCCGCGCGCCCTGGTGGACTGGCTGGCCGACTTCGTGACGGGACGCTGATGGACGACTTCCAGGGCCGGCGTACGGACCAAAGCCCTGAGGGGAGCCCCGGGGGGAGCACGGCCGACGAGCGGCTCGCCGAGCTGTTCGCGTTCCTGCGGCGCAGGGTCACCGGCGAATACGAGGTCGACGAGTTCGGCTTCGACCCCGAGCTCAACGAGAAGGTGCTGCTGGAGGCGCTGCGGCCGCTCTACCGGCGCTGGTTCAGGGCCGAGGCCCTCGGGCTCGGCAACGTGCCGGCCGACAGGGGCGCGCTGATCGTGGCCAACCACTCCGGCACGCTGCCCGTGGACGCGCTGATGCTGCAGGTCGCGGTGCACGACGAGCTGCGCAGGCCGCTGCGCCTGCTCGGGGCGCACCTGGTCTACCAGCTTCCCGTGCTCGGGCACCTGGCCCGCAAGTCCGGGCACACGCTCGCCTGCCCGGAGGACGCCGACCGGCTGCTGCGCAAGGGCGAGGTCGTCGGCGTCTTCCCTGAGGGCTTCAAGGGCATCGGAAAGCCGTTCTCCGAGCGTTACCGGCTCCAGCGGTTCGGCCGGGGCGGGTTCGTCGCGTCGGCGATCAGGGCCGGCGTGCCGATCGTCCCGTGCGCCATCGTGGGGGCGGAGGAGATCTACCCCAAGATCGGCGACCTTCCCGCGCTCGCCCGGCTGCTCGGCCTGCCCTACCTGCCGATCACGCCGCTGTTCCCCTGGCTCGGGCCGCTCGGCCTGCTTCCGCTGCCGTCGAAGTGGCTGATCGAGTTCGGCCAGCCGATCCGGACCGACGAGTACGCCCCGGAGGAGGCCGACGACCCCATGCTGGTCTTCGACCTGACCGACCACGTCCGGGAAACCATGCAACGCCAGCTCGACGCCCTGCGGCTGCGCCGGGGCCCGGCGTTCCCCCCGATCGTGATGTGACACGGGGGCTCCTGCTCCGCGGCGACTCCGGCCGCGAGACGGCCTGCGGCGCGACCGCGACGTTGTATCGCAAGGGCGTCTGAGAATTATTGGGGGCAGCGTCTAACAGAGCGACCTACTGGTCGGTATGGTGTGCTCACCCTCATCCCCCGGAGGAGCACCATGAGCAAGGGGCGGAACGCCGCCCTCGCCGGGCTCGCCCTCGGCCTGGCGATCGGCACCGCACGACGCATCCAGACCGGACGAGCGAAGGCCGCACCGGCTCCGAGCGGCGCCTGCGGGCGCCGGACGACGGTCACGACCGACGACGGGGTCGGTCTGGCCGTGGAGATCGACGACCACCCCGACCCCCGCTGCGCCGTCGTCTTCGCGCACGGCTGGCTGATGAACCGGCAGTGCTGGCAGCTCCAGCGCGAGGCCCTGGCGGGCCTGGGCACGCTCGTCTTCTACGACCAGCGCGGGCACGGCGACTCCTCCGCCGGGGCGCTGGAGGCGTGCACGATCGACCGGCTGGGCGACGACCTGGCCGCCGTCATCGAGGCCGCCGTGCCGGAGGAGCTGCCCGTCGTCCTGGTCGGCCACTCGATGGGCGGCATGACGATCATGGCGCTCGCGGACCGGCACCCCGCCCTGGTCGAGTCGCGGGTGGCCGGCGCGGCGCTGCTCAGCACCTCGTCCGGTGGGCTCGACGCCGCCACGTTCGGCCTCCCCGGGCCGCTCGGGCGGCTCGCTCCCCGCGTCACGCCCGTGCTGTTCGAGAGCATGCTGGCCCGCGCCGCCGTCATCGACGCGCGGCCGCGCGTGAAGGGCTGGACCAACCTGCCGGTGACCCGGTACGTCGCCTTCGGCAAGGGGGCGAGCCGGCGGCACATCCGGGTGGTCAACGCGATGGCCACGGCGACGCCGACGGAGGTCATGGTCGGGTTCTTCCGCGACTTCCGGGTGCACGACAAGTTCGCCGCGCTGAAGGCGCTCCAGCGGACGCGGACGCTGGTCATGGTGGGGGAGCGAGACCGGCTCACCCCGCTCGCCCACAGCCGCCGGATCGCCCAGGCGCTGCCCGACGCCCGGTTCGTCCGGATCCGCGGCGCCGGGCACATGATCGGCTTCGAACGCTCCGGGCTGGTGAACCGGGAGCTGGCCGGCCTGATCGAGCGGGCCGCACCGGATCCTGCACCGCGCCCCACACCGCGCCCCACACCGGGCCCCACACCGGGCCCCACACCAGGCCCTGCACCGGACCCCGCACCCGGCGGGTCCGCGGCCTGACGGCCGTTCAGGCGCGTGCCGCGCGCAACCCCGGCCGCACGGCCACGGAAGCGAGGTGCCCGGCCGCCTTGAGCGTGTGCAGGACGGGGGCGGTCTCCAGGGTGCGGATCCGGTCGAGCGCGCCGAGCTTGCCGGTGAGGTAGCGGTGCAGGTCGGCGGGGCCGGCGCAGAGCGCGTGGGCGAGCAGGTTGGTGGCGCCGGTGGTGGCCGCGACGACGGCGAGCTCGTCGTGGGTGGCCAGGGTGGCCGCGACCCGGTCCAGATGCGCGGGCGCGACGGCCATCCACAGCAGGGCCTGGGCGGTGACGCCGTAGCCGGCGACGTCGATCTCCACGTCGAAGAAGACGGCTCCGCCGGCGCGCAGCTCGGCCAGGCGGCGCGCCGCGGTGGCCGCGGACCAGCCGGTGGCCGCGGCGAGTTCGGCGTAGCCGGCGCGGCCGTCGTGGCGCAGGGCGTCGATCAGGGCGCGATCGCCGTCCGTCAGGCTCACCCGGTCGCGGCGGCCGGGCGCGGGGGCCGGCCTTGCGAGTGCCTGCCGCTGCTCGTCGCTGAGGGTTCGCAGCCGTCCACGCCAGGCGGTCGGGCCGCCGAGATAGGTGTGGAGCAGCAGGTGCGCGGAGACGGCCGTGATCCCGGACGTGCGGGGGATGTCGTGCAGCAGCAGCGACCGTGACAGGCGGCCGTCGTCCGCCGTGTGGACGATCGCGAAGATCTCGGTGCCTCCGGAGGCCAGCTTGACCCAGGAGGTGTCGGGCCGCCGGGCCAGCGCGTACCCCAGAGCCTGAGAAGCGGCGGGGGTCGTGGTGAGCCGCACCATCCACTGGGCCTGGCCGGTGCGGTCCTGCTCGGGCAGGCCGACGACGCGCAGCCCGGCCTCCGCGCGCAGCCGCCGGTAACGGCGCGTCACGGTCTGGGTGGACACGCCGAGCACCTCGGCGATCCGGCTGAACGGCGCTCGCCCGTCGACGTGCAGAGCGTGGACGAGACCTCGATCCAGTTCATCGAGCATCGTCGGATTCTCTCGTCGTTCCGCCATTCATGGAACGAATCCTCAAAATCAGCTTTCCGGCTGGAACGCCCTCTCTGTACGCCTCAGGCTGCTGCGTGCCCACGACGCGATCCGGAAGGACGAAGCCATGCCCGTACTGGAGGACACCGCCGCCGCGACGGCATATCGACGGCGGTGGGCGGCCCTGCTCGCGCTGCTGGCCGCCGAGGCGATGAACCTGCTGGACGCCACGATCACGACGGTGGTCGCGCCGGTGATCCACCGCGACTTCGGCGGCGCCGAGTCCGACATCCAGTGGTTCAGCGCCGCCTACACCCTGCCCTTCGCCGTGCTGCTGGTGCCCGGCGGCCGCCTGGGCGATCTCGCCGGACGCAAGCGGGTGTTCGCGGCCGGGGTCGTCGTCTTCGCGCTGGCATCGGCGATCTGCGCCTGCGCGACCGGTCCGGGAACGCTCATCGCCACACGCGCGGTCCAGGGAGCGGCGGCCGCGCTGATCATCCCGCAGACCGTCGGGCTGATCCGGTCCATGTTCGAGGGGGACGAGCTGGCCAGGGCCATGGGATCCATCGGGCCGGTGATGGGTCTGGCCGCCGTCTGCGGGCCCGTGCTCGGCGCCGTTCTCACCCGTGTCGACCTGTTCGGTCTGTCGTGGCGGGCGGCGTTCCTCGTCAACGTTCCGCTCGCCGCCCTCGTCCTGGCCATCGCGCCGGCCCTGCGGGAGAGCAGGTCGCCGCGTCCTCCCCGTATCGACCTGCCCGGCACGGGGCTGGCCGTCCTCGGCACCGGCCTGATCGTCTATCCCCTCATCCAGGGCGACGCCGCCGGCTGGCCCGCCTGGGTCTGGGTCGCTCTCGCCGCGGGCGTCGTCGTCCTCGCGGCCCTGGGGTGGCACCAGCGCCACCGCGCCCGGCGGGGCCGCAGCCCGCTGATCGAACCGAGCCTGTTCCGCGATCGGGCCTTCCCGGCCGCGCTGGCGACCTCCACGCTGTTCTTCTCGGTGATGAACGGACTGATGGTGGCGATCGTCCTGCAGGTGCAGCTGGGGCTGGGCGGCGACGTCCTGACCGCCGGGCTCACCCTGCTCCCGTGGTCGGCCGCCATGGCCGCCGCCTCCTGGTGTGCCGGGGCCCGTCTGGTTCCCCGCCACGGGGCGAAGATCATGTTCGTCGGGCTCGCCGCCCTGTTCGCCGGGCTGGTCTGCGCCGTCGCCGTCTATCGGGCCGCACCCGCCGACGGCTACCCCTGGCCCCTGCTCGCGGCGCTGTCGCTCAGCGGAGCGGGAAACGGGCTGTTCACCGTCCCGTTCTTCACCACGGCTCTGTCACGGGTGCGGGCGCACGAGACCGGTTCCGCCGCCGGGCTCCTCAACGCCGTCCAGCAGTTCGGCGGCACCCTCGGCGTCGCCGTTCTCGGCACCGCGTTCCTCCACAGGTTCACCGCGGACGTCCGGTCGCACGTCGACGCGGGCAGCGCGGCCCTCGGGGCGATCCAGCTCACGATGTGGATCGCCGCGGGGCTGGTCGCCCTCACGGCCGTCACGGCCGCGTCCATGGGCGTACGCGAGCCCCTCGCGGAGCCCTCGGGCCACTGATCAAGCGGTCAGAGGGCGGAGCGGTAGTGGCGGCGCAGGGCGATGCCCGCGGCGACGCCGCCCGCGATGGCCCCCGCGGTCGCGGCGATCGGCAAGCCGATCATCGTCGCCTTCCTGCCCGTGCGGAAGTCGCGGATCTCCCAGCCGTTCTCCCTGGCGTGCTCGCGCAGTTCGCTGTCCGGGTTGATGGCGTGCGCGTGCCCGACGAGGGAGAGCATCGGCAGGTCGTTGGCCGAGTCGCTGTAGGCCGAGCAGCGGGCCAGGTCGAGGCCCTCGCGGCGTGCCAGCGCCCGGATGGCCTCGGCCTTGGCCGGGCCGTGCAGCAGGTCGCCGACCAGCCTTCCGGTGTAGGCGCCGTCGGCGGTCTCGGCGACCGTGCCGAGCGCGCCGGTGAGCCCGAGTCGCTGCGCGATGACCCGGGCCAGCTCGACCGGCGTGGCGGTGACCAGCCACACCCGCTGCCCGGCGTCCAGATGGGCCTGGGCCAGCGCGCGGGTGCCCTGCCACACGCGGTCGGCCATCACGTCGTCGTAGATCTCCTCGCCCAGCCGGACGACCTCGTCCACCTTCAGCCCGGCGACGAAGGCGAGGGCCATCTCCTTGGCCTTGGCGATGTGCTCGGGGTTCTCGTTGCCCCGCACGCGAAACCACGCTTGCCCGAGCGCGAACTTCATGAGGTCACGGCTGGTGAACAGGCCGCGCGCCGCCAGTCCCCGGGCGAAGTGGTAGATCGAGGCACCGCGCATCATGGTGTTGTCGACGTCGAAGAACGCCGCCGCCGTGAGGTCGGGGACGACCTCGGGGACGGACACCGCCGCGGCGGCCGCCACCTCGCCGGCGATCTCCGCCTCTTCCCGCCGTCGCAATAGCCGCCTCATGACTCATCAGCTTAACCGCCGGAGAGTGGACGGAACGGGAGCGGGACATGACGTGTCAACGTCCGGAACCCGTGAACGACTCGATATAAATCAGGTATTGGTTGGCCTTATCGCGATTTTCCCCGTCGAGCTTCGGCAGTAGCGGCTCCACGAGATTGCGCTGCTCACGGGCGAACGTGCGCGCCTCACCGTCGGCGTGCCCCTGCCGGGCCACCCGGCTCAGCGCGGCCCTGGTGGTCGTCTCCATGTCGTCGAGCGTCTGCCCGATGAGCCGGCGGCGCTCCGGGGTCGACGTGTCCAGCAGCGAGGCGGTCTCGGCCGCCCGCTGCCGTGCCGCGACCATCTGCCGCTGCGCCAGCTCCTCCTCGTCGTACGCGAGGTCGAGCACCGTCGACTCCGCCATCCTCTTCAGCGGATACAGCACCTCGCCGGGCACGGCGTGGTAGGTGCGCACACCGGTGCCGAACATCCCCGCCAGCAGCACGCAGAAGACCAGCAGGGGGCGCAGCCGTACGAGCAGGGACCGGCGAGGCCGGGGCCGCAAGGGTGTGGCGGGGGGCGCCGCGTGCCTTCCCACCGCGTGCTTGCCCGCGGCGCGCTCGGCGGCGTGGGCCCGCATCAGCTCGGTCCGCAGCCTCTCGCGGAACTCCGGTCTCGGGCCGCCGCCCAGCAGGGAGCGGAGACCGGCTACGCGCGCGGCGACCCCGCGGGTGCGGGCCGACGACCGGCCGCCCGCGCGGCGCGAGGGTCGCCACCAGCCCATCACCGCTCCCGCCATCCCCCGCTTGACGCCCAGCGGAGATCCGCTCGCGCGGCCTCCGGGAGCGTTCGTCACCCCCTGCCGGCCCGCGAAATCCGCCTGAAGATCCGACCTGCCACATGCCCAACGATGGGGTATGGGTAATGGTTACGGGGATCTCAGCCGAGATCGTCGGGGAGTGCCCGGGCGAGCGCCCTGATCGCCCGGAACTGGAGCGCCTTGATCGCCCCGGACTTCTTCCCCATGATCTTCGCCGTCTCCGCGAGCGACATCCCGTGCAGGAAGCGCAGGATCACGCATTCCTGCTGCTCCGCGCCGAGTTGCTTGATCGCCTGCATCACGCGCTCGTTGACCATGTTCGTGACGACCGCGTTCTCGGGGATGTGCGGGCCGTCCAGGGGCGTGTCGAGGATCTCGGCGGTGGTCACCTCGAGGCGGTTGCGGCCCGACTTGTAGTGGTCGGTGACGAGGTTGCGGGCGATCGTGACGAGCCAGGCGCCGAAGTCGCGGCCCTGCCAGGTGAACTCGGCGATGCCCCGCAGCGCCCGCAGGAACGTCTCGCTCGTCAGGTCCTCGGCCAGCGCGTGGCTGCCGACCCGGAAGTAGACGTACCGGTAGACCAGCTCCAGGTAGTGGTCGTAGAGCATGCCGAACGCCTCGCTGTCGCCGGTCTTGGCGCGCAGCACGAGGCTTCGCATCTCGTCGTGCTCGTGCTCGTGCTCGCGGTCGGAGAGACCGGCGGAACGCGCGGGTTGCGCTGCTCCTGCGGCGACCGGAGGGGAAAGCCCGGCCAACGGCCACGTGTTCGGCATCCGTGATCCCATGGGGGAAGGGGAGTCGGCGTGCTCGAACACTCTAGAAATCAACGGGGGATTACACAATCCGTTCGGGTGGAGGAATCGACTTCAGAAGGGAAGACGCGGTGGTGACATTCCCGGACAGGGTGACCGGCTACCGGTGGGAAGCCGATGTCCGGCAGCATGGGTGCCACCATGGAAGTCCTCGTCGCTCTCCTCGCGTTCGCCGGCGCCCTGCTCGCCGGCATCACCACCGGCGTCCTCGTCGGGCGTCTCCGTGACGAGCCGGCCGGTTGGCTGATCGCGTGGAGCATCGCCACGGGCGCGCTGGCGTTGTCGCTCGGCGCCATCGGTGTCGGCCACCTCACCGGGTTCGGGCCCGTGACGTTCCGGGCCTACCAGATCACCGGCTCGCTGCTGGCGCCGCTCTGGCTGGCGGTCGGCGTCATCCAGCTCCTCGCGGAGAAGGGCGGCGCCCGATTCGCCGGCTGGCTCCTCGGCGCGGCGCTCACGGTCGTGGGCACGGTGATCATGGTGCTGGACCCCGTCGTGACCGCGGACTTCGGCAAGTCACTGCCCGACGGGCCGGCTCACTGGGACCTCTGGCCGGAGTGGCTGCTGCGGGGCGTCCACGGCCTGGTGGTCTTCATGCTGCTGCTCTGCCTCGCCATGGCGGTGATGGCCTGGCGGGACGGCGACGAGTACGACGTCGACAACATGAACGCGACCGTCGTGCTCGCCCCGGCGGGAATGGCGATCTCGGGCGTGCTCGAGTTCGGGCTCCCGGGGCTGGTCGTCGTCGCGGTGCTTGCCGCCTCCGCCGGAGGCGTCTGGTACGCCGTGGCCCGGCCGCTCGCGCCGTACGACGACGAGGGCGAGGACGACGAGGCCCCGGAGGAGGAGTGGCAGGGGCGGCGCGGTGGCCGGGCCGACGGCGCACTGCGGGCCGAGACCCGCGTGCCCTCCGCGCCCTCCGGGCCGCCCGCGCCGCCACGCGGAACTCCTGGAGGCCGTCCCGCAGGACCGGGCGCGGTCGCGCCCGGGGTTCCGGGAGCCGGTGTGCCGGGAACGCCAGGGGTTCCGGGAGCTGGAGGTCCGGGAGCTGGAGGTCCGGGAGCGCCGCGCCGTTCCGGGCTCGGCGACCTGGTGGCCGAATACCGGGCGGGGGAGCAGGGCGACGTCGACTACGCCGCCCGCATGCGGCCCTCTGACGGCCGTCCGTCCCCCGACGACTTCGGCGGGCCCGCGACCGGCCAGCTTCTCGCCGCGGACCAGTACGGCCAGCCCCGCCGGGCCGAGTACGGCATGCCCGCGGCGTCTCCGGCCGAGCCCGACCGGGCGATGCCCGCCACGGGCGCCCTCTATCCCGGGGCGGAGGTCCCCGACCCGGCCGACCTCGCCGCGAGCTTCGGCGTGGGATTCGGCGGCAGGTCCCGCCCGGTGATGAGCCGGCAGGGCGGGCAGGGGGACCGGCAGGGGCCGCAGCAGGCCGGTCGGCCCGCCGGTCAGGGGGGCTCGGTGAAGCCGGCCCCCGGCATCTACGGCCTGCTGACCGTGTTCACGCTGCTCGACGGCTCGGGCGAGGCGTTCGACAGGCTGGCGGAGGAGACCGTGGAGGCCGTGCAGCGCAACGAGCCCGACACGCTGCTGTTCGTCTGCCACGCGGTCAAGTCGGCCCCGCTCCAGCGCATCGTCTACGAGCTCTATCGGGACGAGGTCGGCTACGGCGAGCACCAGCGGCAGCCGCACATGGAGCGGTTCGCGACCGAGCGGGTGAAGTACGTGCTGGCGGCCAACGTGATCGAGCTCAGCGTCAACGCCGCCAAGGTGGTCCCTCTCCCCACCCGCCAGGTCCTCTAGGTCCAGGTCCCTTCGATCACGACGGGGCGCGCACGGCTTCAGCGCTCCAGGGCCTCGCGGAGGCGGTTCTCGTTGACCCGCCAGTAGTCGTGCTGCACGCCGTCGATCAGGACGACCGGGATCATCTCCCAGTATTCGGCCTGGTCCTCCGGCGAGGCGGTGATGTCGCGTTCCTCCCAGGGGACGCCCAGCTCTGCGGCCACGCGCTCGATCACCGCGCGGGCGTCGTCGCACAGGTGGCAGCCGGGCTTGCCGAGCAGCGTGATCCGGTGGTCTCGAGGAGCCATGCCCTCGATTATCGCGATCCCCCGGGCCCGGAATGGAGACCGCCGCCCCCTCCTGGGACCCTTGGGTGCGAGGGAGGCCGCGCACGATCGACTTTGTGCATAGCTTCACAAAGGCACTAACCTGGTACTCATCCGTCGCATCCGCTATGCGGCCGGGGGCGCAACCGGCCGTCCGTCCCCCTGGAGCCCCGGCAAGTGATCCGCCGTATCCCGCAGGCCCGCGACCGCGGCATCCCCGACGCCACGGTGGCGAGGTTGCCGCTCTATCTGCGTGCGCTCAACGGGATGGCCGAACGGGGCACGGCGACGGTGAGCTCGGAGGATCTCGCGCTCGCCGCCGGGGTGAACTCCGCCAAGCTCCGCAAGGACCTGTCCCACCTCGGGTCGTACGGCACCCGGGGCGTGGGCTACGACGTGCAGTACCTCATCTACCAAATATCGCGTGAGCTTGGTCTCACTCAGGACTGGGCCGTGGCCATCGTGGGCGTGGGAAACCTCGGCCGGGCGCTGGCCAACTACGGCGGGTTCGCCTCCCGCGGCTTCCGGATCGCGGGCCTGCTTGACGCCGATCCGCACGTCGTGGGCGACCGCATCGCAGGTCTCGTCGTCGAGCACGCCGACGAGCTGGAGTCGGTGATCAGAAAGCGCGGAGTCTCGATCGTGGTGATCGCCACCCCCGCCACGGCGGCGCAGCAGGTCTGCGACCGTGTCATCGCGGCCGGTGTCACCAGTATTTTGAACTTCGCCCCCGTCGTCTTGGCTGTGCCTGACGGCGTGGATGTCCGTAAAGTCGATTTATCCATCGAACTGCAGATACTTGCGTTCCACGAGCAGCGCAAGGCTAATGGAGGGCCCATCATGGCCGAGGAGTGGCCGGACGGGGTGGTCATGTGAGTGAGCCATCGATCGGAGCGAGCTCATGAGTGTCCTCGTCGTCGGCCTGAGCCACCGGACCACACCGGTCGCGCTGCTCGAACGTGTCACGGTCAGCGGGGACGCGCTCGTCAAGCTGCTGCACGACGTGCAGTCCGACGAGAACGTGTCCGAGGCGCTGGTCGTCTCGACGTGCAACCGCGTCGAGGTCTACGCAGTGGTCGACCGGTTCCACGGCGGCGTCACCGCGGTGACGAACATGCTCGCCGCGCACTCGGGCCTGCCGCAGGGGACGCTCGCGCGGCACCTGTACGTGCACTACGAGGACCGGGCGGTCCAGCACCTGTTCACGGTCGCCTGCGGGCTCGACTCCATGGTGATCGGCGAGGGGCAGATCCTCGGCCAGATCAGGGCCGCGCTGCGCCTGGCGCAGGAGGAGGGCACGGCCGGCACCACGCTCAACGAGCTGGCCCAGCACGCGCTGCGCGTGGGCAAGCGCGCGCACGCCGACACGGGCATCGACCGGGCCGGCGCGTCTCTGGTCGGGGTGGGGCTCACGCTCGCCGAGCGGGTGCTCGGCCCGATCACCGGCAGGCGGGCCCTGGTGGTGGGCGCCGGCTCGATGAGCTCGCTGGCCGCCGCGACGCTGTCCCGCGCGGGTGTGACCGACGTCGTCATCGCCAACCGCACCCGCGAGCGGGCCGAACGGCTCGCGGAGACGGTCGGCGGGCGGGCCGTGAACCTGGCCGACGTCCCCGCCGAGCTGGCGGAGGCCGACCTGGTCATCTCCTGCATCGGCGCCGGGACCCGCACCATCGCTCCGGAGACGATCGGGGACCGCGACAGGCCGCTGTTCGTCCTCGACCTCGCGCTGCCCCACGACGTGGACCCCGGCGTACGGGACCTGCCCGGCGTGACGCTGGTCGACCTGAAGTCGATGCAGCAGGACGGCGTGGGCGACGACGTCTCCGACGGCGGCAGGGCCGAGGCGATCTGCGAGGTCAGACGCATCGTGGCCGAGGAGGTCGCCGCCTACCTCGACGCCGCGCGCGCCGCGCTCGTCACTCCCACGGTCGTGGCCCTGCGCAGCAAGGCCGCCGGGGTGGTCGAGGCGGAGATGGGCCGGCTGCTGTCCCGTCTGCCGGACATCGACGGGCGGATGCGCGACGAGATCACCCAGACGGTACGGCGGGTCGTGGACAAGCTGCTCCACGAACCGACCGTACGGGTCAAGCGGCTGGCCGCCTCGCCGGGCGGCGACCAGTACGCGGAGGCGCTGCGCGAGCTGTTCGGCCTCGACCCGAAGACGCCCGACGCCGTTTCGAGCCTGGAGGTGGAACAGTGACCGTCCCCCTGCGGCTCGGCACCCGCAAGAGCCTGATGGCGACCTCGCAGTCGCAGATCGTCGCCGACCGGCTGACCGCCCTGACCGGCCGGGAGGTGGAGCTCGTCGGCGTCACGACCTTCGGCGACGTGTCCCGGGCCCACCTGACCCAGCTCGGCGGCACCGGCGTGTTCGTCAACGACCTGCGCGGCCGGCTGCTCGCCGGCGAGGTCGACTTCGCGGTCCACTCGCTGAAGGACCTGCCGACCAAGCCGGACGGCCGGATCGCGATGGCCGCGATCCCCCGGCGGGACGATCCGCGCGACGCGCTCGTCGGCCCGGTCAAGCTGCACGACCTGCCCGCCGGCGCCCGCGTCGGCACCGGCTCACCGCGCCGGGTGGCCCAGCTGCGCCTGCTCCGGCCGGATCTCGACTACGTCCCCATCAGGGGAAACGCTGACACCCGCATCGGCAAGGTGACGTCGGGCGAGCTCGACGCCGTCGTGCTGGCCGCCGCAGGGCTGGTCAGGATCCGCCGGGACGGGGAGATCGCCCAGGTGTTCGAGGTCGACGAGATGCTGCCCGCTCCCGGGCAGGGCGCCCTCGCCGTCGAGTGCCTGGCCGACCGTGACGATCTCATCGAGCTGCTGCGCGCCGTCGACGACCCGCCGACGCGGGCCGCGGTGGACGCCGAGCGCTCGGTGCTCGCCGCCCTCGAGGCCGGTTGCGCGGCCCCGGTAGGTGCTTTCGCCTCCGGTGACGGGCACATTCTCAGTCTGACCGCCACCGTCGTCGCCGTCGACGGCGCACGGTCGGTGCGTAAGTCCGCCTCCGGACCCTCTACGACGGCTGTGGAGATGGGCCGCGAACTCGCGGCTGCCATGATCGCCGAGGGGGCCGACACGTTGATGGGGGAGCAGGCCCATTGAGCCCCGCGAATCACAGCACCCAGACCCGCTCCGGGTTCGTCGCCTTCGTCGGCGCCGGCCCCGGTGACGAGAACCTGCTCACGTTGCGCGGCGCCGACCTGCTGGGCAGGGCGGACGTCGTCGTGCTCGACCGGCAGGCGTACGGCTCGCTGCTGCGTCACTGCCGCGAGGACGTCGAGGTCGTCGACATCTCCGCCGACGCGGCGGAGAACTCGGTGTCGCTGAAGACCATCCAGGCCGCCAAGGCGGGCCGCACGGTCGTGCGGCTGTGCTCGGGCGACCCGTCCTTCTTCTCCTCCGTCACCGACGAGGTGGCCGCCTGCGCCAAGGCGGACGTGGACTTCGAGATCGTGCCCGGCGTGCCGCCGGCCACGGCCGTGCTGACCTACGCCGGCATCCCGCCGGCGGCGTCGGTGCCGGAGTTCCGCATCGTGGACGCCGCGCAGACGGAGGACTGGGCCAAGCACGCCGCGTGCGAGGGCACGCTGGTGATCTACAACGGCGTCGCGGACGCGGTCCCGATCAGCAAGGCGCTGATCGCGGGCGGCAAGCCCGACTCGACGCCGGTGGCGGTGACCAGCGACGGCACGACCACCGAGCAGTACACGGTGGTCTCCACGCTCGGGCGGCTCGGCCCCGACCTCAAGCACGCCGGGATGACCGAGCCCGCGCTGATCGTGGTGGGCGACGCCGTCGGCATGCGCGACCGCCTGTCCTGGTTCGAGACCAAGTCGCTGTTCGGCTGGCGGGTGCTCGTGCCGCGCACCAAGGAGCAGTCCAAGGGACTGTCGGAGCAGCTGCGCTCGTACGGCGCGGTGCCCGAGGAGGTGCCGACGATCTCCGTCGAGCCGCCGCGCACGCCGCAGCAGATGGACCGCGCCATCAAGGGGCTGGTGACCGGCCGCTACGAGTGGGTCGCCTTCACCAGCGCCAACGCGGTCAAGGCGGTGCGCGAGAAGTTCGAGGAGTACGGCCTGGACGCCCGGGCGTTCGCCGGGCTCAAGGTCGCCGCCGTGGGCGAGGCCACCTCGCGGGCGCTGGTGGAGTTCGGCGTGAAGCCCGACCTCATGCCGACGGGCGAGCAGTCGTCCGAGGGCCTGCTGGCCGAGTGGCCGCCGTACGACTCGATGCTCGACCCGATCAACCGGGTGCTGCTGCCGCGGGCCGACATCGCGACCGAGACGCTGGTGGCGGGGCTGACCCAGCTCGGCTGGGAGTGCGACGACGTGACGGCCTATCGGACCGTGCGCGCCGCGCCGCCGCCCGCCCCGATCCGCGAGGCGATCAAGGGCGGCGGGTTCGACGCCGTGCTGTTCACCTCGTCCTCGACCGTGCGGAACCTCGTCGGCATCGCCGGGAAGCCGCACAACGTGACGGTGATCGCGGTCATCGGTCCGCAGACGGCCAAGACGGCCGAGGAGTTCGGCCTGCGGGTCGACGTGATGGCCGACAAGCCGTCCGCTTCGGCTCTCGCCGCCGCGCTGGCGGACTATGGTGCCAAGATGCGCCACGCCGCCGTCTCTGCGGGCGAGGTGCCCCGTCGTCCGTCCCAGATGCGCAGGGGCGCGCGGCGACGCGTGAAATGAACTGATTCGCGTGCGGCCCGCGGGAGACGCCCCCGCGGGCCGGCGCCGTTCGGAGCGGAGAGAGCACTGTGAACGCCCAATACCCGGTGGCGCGGCCCCGGCGGCTGCGCCGCACCGCCGCGATGCGCCGGATGGTCGCGGGGACGCGGCTGCACCCGGCCGAGCTCATCCTGCCGATGTTCGTCAAGGAGGGCATCGCCGAGCCGCAGCCGGTGGGCTCCATGCCCGGGGTCGTCCAGCACACCCGCGAGTCGCTGCGCAAGGCGGCCCATGAGGCGGCCGAGGCCGGCGTGGGCGGGATCATCCTGTTCGGGATCCCCGCGCACAAGGACGCCCGGGGCTCGGGCGCCGACGACCCGGACGGCATCGTCCAGGTGGCGCTGCGCGACCTGGCCTCCGACCTGGGCGACGCGCTGGTGCTGATGACCGACACCTGCCTGGACGAGTACACCGACCACGGCCACTGCGGCCTGCTGACGGCCGACGGCGAGGTGGACAACGACGCGACGCTGGAGCGCTACGCGTCGGCGGCGGTCGCGCAGGCGACGGCCGGTTCCCAGATGATCGCGCCGAGCGGCATGATGGACGGCCAGGTGGGGGCCATCCGGGCCGCCCTCGACGCCAACGGCTTCGCCGAGATCCCGATCCTGGCGTACGCCGCCAAGTACGCCTCCGGCTTCTACGGGCCGTTCCGCGACGCGGCCGAGTGCGCGCCGCAGTTCGGCGACCGCAGCGCCTACCAGCAGGACCCGGCCGGCCCCGTCGGCGAGGCGCTGCGCGAGGTGCGTCTCGACCTGGCCGAGGGCGCGGACGCCGTCATGGTCAAGCCCGCCCTGGCCTACCTCGACATCCTGCGGCAGGTGCGCGACACCGTCGAGGTGCCGGTCGCGGCCTACCAGGTCAGCGGCGAGTACGCGATGGTCGAGGCGGCGGCGGCCAACGGCTGGATCGACCGGGAGCGGGTGATCATGGAGTCGCTGATCGCGATCCGCCGCGCCGGCGCCGACATGATCCTCACTTACTGGGCCACGGAGGTCGCCCGCGCACTATCCTGACACCTCATCAAGGGGGGTCCTGCCGCGCCGCAATCGGCCAGAAGGCATTATCAGGTACGTACCGCGAGCATCTTGCGTATCGCAGGAGGGCAGCGGGTGTGACGCTTGTGGGGAGGAGCGCCATGGTGGGGGTACCGCTGGCCCGACGTGCGAAACGGCGTGCGCATCACGCGCCGCGGAAGATGACGTCGGTGCTCGAGTACGCACAGCTGGGCTGGGCGAGCTGTATGGGCGCCCACCCGTTGAGCGAGGGGGGCAGGGCGTGCTCCTGTGACCGGGTCGGCTGTCCCGACCCCGGGATGCACCCGCTGTCGCCCGCGTGGCAGATGCAGGCCACGACGGACACGGCGCTGCTCACGCGGTGGTGGAAACAGGATCCGGACGCGAACGTGATCCTGCCCACCGGCAGGGTGTTCGACGTGTTCGACGTACCGGCCTCGGCGGGCCGTCCCGCCCTGGCCGCCATGGACGCCGCAGGCTTCGACACGGGCCCGGTCGCCGAGAACGGCGACCGGGTGCTTTTTTTCGTGGCGACGCGTGGGGCGCCCGAGGACGAGGACGAGTGGTGGTCCTGCAGCCTCGACGCGGGACCCGAGACGATCGACAGCACGCCGGGGCTGCGCTGGCACTGCCGGGACAGCTACGTGCTCGCACCGCCGTCCACCACGCCCTCGGGCGGGGTCGTGAGCTGGATCAGGCCCCCCGACGGGCGTCCGCTGCCCGAGCCGCTGCGCGTGCTCGACCTGCTCGCCGACTTCTGCGAGTAGTTCCCGGTAAGGGGTCCGTACGGGTGGGCCCGTAATCTGGAGGGCGTGACTCGCACGCAGACCTCCGAGGACCTGTTCGACCGCGCCCGCCGGATCGTTCCCGGCGGCGTCAACTCGCCGGTGCGCGCCTTCGGCGCCGTGGGCGGCACGCCGCGCTTCATGGCCTCCGGCGAGGGGCCGTACATCACCGACGTGGACGGCAACCGCTACGTCGACCTGGTGTGCTCCTGGGGCCCGATGATCCTCGGCCATCGCCACCCCGCCGTCGTGGAGGCCCTGGGGGAGGCCGTCGCGCGCGGCTTCTCGTTCGGCACCGCGACCGAGGGCGAGGTTCTGCTCGCCGAGGAGATCGTCTCCCGGGTGGCCCCCGTCGAGAAGGTCCGCCTGGTCAGCTCCGGCACCGAGGCCACCATGTCCGCCGTACGGCTGGCCCGCGGCTTCACCGGGCGGGCGAAGGTCGTGAAGTTCGCCGGCTGCTACCACGGGCACGTGGACGCGCTGCTGGCCTCGGCCGGGTCCGGGGTCGTCACCTTCGGCCTGCCCGACACCCCCGGCGTCACCGGCGCCTCCGCGGCCGACACGATCGTGCTGCCGTACAACTCGGTCGAGGCGGTCGAGGAGGCGTTCCGCACGTTCGAGATCGCCTGTGTGATCACCGAGGCGTGCCCGGCGAACATGGGCGTCGTGCCGCCGGCCGACGGCTTCAACCGGCGCCTGCGCGAGCTGTGCACCGAGCATGGCGCGCTGCTGATCATCGACGAGGTGCTGACCGGATTCCGCGTGTCCGCCTCCGGCTGGTACGGCATCGACCCCGTCGAGGCCGACCTCATGACGTTCGGCAAGGTCATGGGCGGCGGTCTGCCCGCCGCCGCGTTCGGCGGGCGGGCGGAGGTCATGGCCGCTCTCGCCCCCGAGGGGCCCGTCTACCAGGCCGGGACGCTGTCGGGCAACCCGCTCGCCTGCGCGGCCGGGTTGGCCACGCTGCGCGCCTGCGACGACGACGTGTACGACAGGATCGACGCGTCCGCGCTGGTCATCGGCAGAGCCGCCTCCGACGCGCTGGCCGCCGCCGGGGTCCCGCACCGCCTCCAGCGGGCCGGGAACCTCTTCTCGATCTTCTTCACCGACACCCCGGTGACCGACTTCGACTCGGCTCGGACGCAGAACACCGACGCGTACCGCGCGTTCTTCCACAGCATGCTCGACCAGGGCGTCTACCTGCCGCCGTCGGCGTACGAGGCGTGGTTCCTGTCGGCCGCCCACGACGACGAGGCGCTCACCCAGGTGGCCGAGGCCCTGCCCCTGGCCGCCAAGGCCGCCGCCCAGGCCGCCGGGGTCTGAACCCCTACTTCACCAGCTGGTCGAGATCCACCTCGAACGGGAAGGGCACCTGCACGGCCAGGTGCCCGTGGTGGATCCCGGTCGGCGTGTACGCGCCCGTGGCGGGGTCCCGTTCGTATACGTAGACGACGGGACGCCCGTCGCTCTCCTCCACCCGCCAGAAGTGCGGGATGCCCGCCTCGGCGTACCGCAGCGGCTTGAGCTTGCGGTCGCGCTCCACCGACTCGGGGGAGACGATCTCGATCACGAGATGGACCTCTCGCGCCTCGTAGAAAGTACGGGCGTTGTCCGCCGCGGCCTCGGCGTCGATGACCATCAGATCCGGGCACGGACGCGTCCGTTCCCCCAGCTTGACGTCCATCTGCTGAACGGCTGACAGATGCGTGGGGGCCTCCGCGTCGAGCCGTTCTGTCAGGCCGCGGATGAGCCGCTCATGGAACCGCCGCTGGGGGGACATGAAGACGAGTGCTCCATCGATCAGTTCGACGTGTTTGAAGAAGTCGGGCTCGCCGTTCGGGCCCTCATAGGGCAGATGATCGAGGTCGTCCGCGGCCCACCCCCAGGGAGGCGGCGCCGGCCAGTACTCGAGTGCGCTGCTCACGTCGTGCACTTTAGTGTCATCCTCGTCACTCACGGTAGCCGTTCCACTCAATCTCGTGACCCTTACCCATTGTCTCCCGATTGGCGTGCGAGGGCGAGGATCAGCGGGATGCGGGGAGGGAGTGCCTTTCGGGGGCGGGAGCCGTACGGGGGCGCGAGTTGGCGAACAGGAGGCCGGCGAGGATCAGCGCGCCCGCGGCGACCGTGAGGGGGGAGATCGGCTCGCCGGTGAACAGCGCGGCGGAGGCGATGCCGAAGACCGGCACGAGCAGGCTGTACGGCGCGACCACCGAGGCGTCGTAGCGCGCCAGCAGCCACCCCCACACGGCGAAGCCGCCGAGGGTGGACAGGAACGCGGTGTAGAGCACGGCCCCCACGCCCTCCGCCGTGAACGACGTCAGCGACGACGGTCCCTCGCTCGCCAGGGCGAGCACCAGGAGGGGCGGCGCCGAGACCGCGCTCACCCAGACCATGAAGCGCAGGGAGTCGGGCGGCGCGGCCTTGCGGGTGGCGACGTTGCCGAGCCCCCACCCGGCCGCCGCGCCGACGCACAGCAGGAACGCCCCGAAGGGGATCGCCCCCGACCTCGCCACCACGCCGGCCGCGATCAGGCCGAGACCGCAGAAGGCCACCGCCGTCCCGGCGATCCGCCGAGGGCCGAGCCGTTCGCCCAGCAGCGCGGTCGCGAACAGCGCGGTGAACACGGCCTGCACCTGGATGACCAAGGACGTCAGCCCTGCGGGCATCCCGGCGCGCATCCCCAGCAGGAGCAGGCCGTACTGAGCGACGCCCAGCGACGCGCCGGTGGCCAGCACCCACCGCCACGGCACGCGCGGCCCTCCGGCGACCAGTACGGCGGGGAAGGCGGCCAGCAGGAACCGCAGCGCGGCGTACGTCAGCGGCGGGTAGTGCTTCAGGCCCGTCTGCATGACAACGAAGTTGACGCCCCAGACGGCCGCGAGCGCGACGGCGAGGGCCAGGTGGCGGGGGCGCATGGATCAGCGGGGAGATCAGCGCGAGGGGCGGCGTTCGCGGGTCTGCCTGGCCTGCCTCGCCAGGGTCTCCAGATAGGAGGTCTGCTCGGAGCGGACGGGCTTCGTGAAGAGCTTGTTGAAGATTCGCATGGCTACATCGTCGCATCGCTAAACAGTTGAGCGCAAACAAGTTTTTCTAAGGAGCACGGTTTAGACTGTCTACATGTTGGACCTGAACCGGTTGAAGGCCTTGCACGCCGTGTCGGTCTACGGCTCCGTGGGCGCGGCGGCCGAGGCGCTGATGGTCACCCCTTCGGCGATCTCCCAGCAGCTCGCGAAGCTCGAACGCGAGACCGGCGCCGTCCTGATCGAGCGCAACGGGCGCGGCGTCAAGCTGACCGACGCCGCCGGGCTGCTCGCCGAGCACGCCGAGCGCATCCTCGCGCTGGTGGAGACGGCGGAGGCCGACTTCGAGGCGCTGCGCGGGGCGGTGGTCGGCAGGCTGACCATGGCCGCCTTCCCCACCGCGGCCCGGGGCATCGTGCCGCGCGCCCTGACCATGCTCAAGAGGCAGCATCCCGATCTCGACCTGCTCGTCTACGAGAGGGAGCCGGAGCGGCAGATCCGCGAGCTGGCGCGCGGCGACCTCGACCTCGCCGTGCTGCAGGACTGGCTCAACCGGCCGATGGCGCTGCCCGAGGGCCTGTCGCGCACGACGCTGCTCGACGACGTGGCCGACGTCGTCGTGCCGGCCGACCACCCGCTGGTGAACGCCGACCGGGTGCGCCTGAGCGATCTCGCCGGCGACAACTGGATCAGCTCGACCCCCGGCACGGTGTGTCACGACTTCCTGGTGTTCCTGCTGCGTTCCGAGGAGCGGGAGCCGCGGATCGTCTGCATGGCCGACGAGTACCCCACCCAGCTCGCGCTGGTCGCCGAGGGCCACGGGTGCGCGCTCATTCCCCGGCTGGGCCGGGGACCGCTGCCCGAGGGCGTCGCCGTCCTGGCCGTCCAGCCGCCGCCGGTTCGGCGCATCTACGCGGTCTGGCGGACCGACGCCGCCCGGCGTCCCGCGATCCGCGCCGCCGCCGACGCGCTGCGCTCCGCGTGCTCCGAGCTGCCCGGCGGGTAGGCTGTCCAGGTCATGACAGAGATGACCATCGTTCACCTGCTCCGGCACGGTGAGGTTCACAATCCCCGTGGGGTCCTCTACGGCAGGCTGCCGGGCTACCACCTGTCCGAGACCGGCCGCCGGATGGCCGAGGTGGTCGCCAAGGCCGTCGAGGGCAGGGACATCGTCGCGGTGTGGAGTTCGCCCATGGAGCGCGCCCAGGAGACCGCGGCTCCGTCGGCCAAGGCGCTCGGCCTGGGGGTGACCACGGACGAGCGGCTGACCGAGGCGGGCAACGTCTTCGAGGGCCTGCGGATGGCCGGCAGCGACAACGTCTTCCGCGACCCCCGCTCCTACCGCCACTTCAGGAACCCGTTCCGGCCGTCCTGGGGCGAGCCGTACCGGGACGTCGTGGCGCGCATGAAGGCGGTCGTGGACGACGCGCGGGCGGCGGCACGCGGCCACGAGGCGCTGCTCGTCAGCCACCAGCTGCCCATCTGGATCATCCGGCTGGCGGCCGAGGGCAGGCGGCTGTGGCACGACCCGCGCCGCCGTCAGTGCGCGCTCGCCAGCCTCACCAGCCTGACCTTCGAGGGCGATCGGCTCATCAGCGTCGGCTACAGCGAGCCCGCGGGCGCGCTGCTCAGGGCCGGTACGCCGCCGCAGGGCGAGGCCGCGCTGTTCGACAAGGCCGACGAGGTGCTCCCGGAGGCCCTTCAGGCGGGCCCGGAGGACGAGGAGACGCCCGGATCGCGATCCGTCCCCGGCGTGTGACCCGGGGAACGGGGCACCCCCACCGGTCGGTAGGCTTACAGCTCTACCGGTTGTAGTACAAGGAGATCCTCCTCCCGTGTCCGCCAAGCGCCCGTCCGCCAACCGCGTGACCGCCAACCGCGCCACCGCCAAGCGCCTGACCGCGCTCGTCGCCGCGGCCGTGGCCGCGACGGCCCTCGCCGGCTGCGCGGGCGGCCAGGCGGCCCAGCCCCGCTCCGGCGACACGCGCTTCGTCGCCGGGGACGGCCGTGTCGAGTTCTTCGCCGCCGCGCAGCGTCACAAGGCGCCCGTGATCGAGGGGAAGACCCTCGACGGCGGCACCGCCACGCTGACCGCGGGCAAGGTCCACGTGCTGAACTTCTGGGCCTCCTGGTGCGCGCCCTGCCGGGCGGAGGCGCCCACGCTCAAGGACATCGCGGCGACCACCAAGTCCAAGGGCGTGGAGTTCCTCGGCGTCAACTTCAAGGACCTCGAGGCGTCCGCGCAGGCGTACGACCGGGCCGTCGAGCCCGGCTATCCGAGCATCTACGACCAGAGCGGCAAGGTGCTGCTGCAGTTCCAGGGCACGGTGCCGCCCGCCGCCATCCCCTCGACGCTGATCATCGACGCCCAGGGCCGCATCGCCGCCCGCGCGCTCGGGGCGGTCAAGTACAACGACCTGCTGTCGGCCGTCACCAAGGTGACCGATGAGTGACCTCGGCGGCACCGTCGCGACCGGGTCGCTGCTGCTGGCCGCGCCGATCGCGGCGGCCGCCGGGCTCGTGTCGTTCGTCTCGCCGTGCGTGCTGCCGCTGGTCCCCGGCTACCTGTCGTACGTCACGGGCATGAGCGGCGACCCGAAGCGGGGCCGGATGGTGCTCGGCAGCGCGCTCTTCGTGCTCGGGTTCGCGGTCGTGTTCGTGCTGGGGGGCGCGCTGTTCGGCGGCCTCGGCGCGGCGCTGCACGGCAACGCCGACGTGATCACAAGGGTCCTCGGAGTGGTGACGATCGTCCTCGGGCTGGCCTTCGTGGGGATCGTCCCCGGTCTCCAGCGTGACGTGCGCATCCACCGGCTCCCCTCGGCCGGGATCGCGACGGCCCCGCTGCTCGGGATCGTCTTCGGCCTCGGCTGGACGCCGTGCATCGGCCCGACGCTGGCGGTGGTGATGACGCTCTCGGTGAACCAGGGCAGCGCGCTGCGCGGCGCCGCTCTCGCCTTCGCGTACGCGCTGGGCCTCGGCCTGCCGTTCGTGCTGGCGGGGCTGGCCTACCGAAAGGCGCTCCACACGTTCAAGGCGGTGCGCCGCCACACCCCGCTGATCACCAAGGTCGGCGGCGCGATGCTCGTGGCCGTCGGCGTGCTGCTCGTGACCGGGCAGTGGTCGGAGATCATCGTCCATCTGCAGGTGTGGGTCGGCGGCTTCAGGCCGGTGATCTGATGAGCGCCCCCGACGACCTCGCCTCCGCCGTACGCGACGAGTCCGCGGCGCAGGAGCAGGCCGGGCAGCAGGCACAGGAGCGGACCAAGCCCGTCGGTCTGGGCCCCGTCGGCTGGACGCGCTGGGCCTGGCGCACGCTCACCTCGATGCGCACGGCCCTGATCCTGCTGTTCCTGTTCGCGCTCGGCTCGGTCCCCGGATCCATCTATCCGCAGCGGAGCGTCGATCCGGGCAGGGTCGCGCAGTATTTCAAGGACAACCCGGCCCAGGCGAAGTGGCTCGACAGGTTCTGGCTGTTCGACGTCTTCAGCTCGCCCTGGTTCGCCGCGATCTACCTGCTGCTGTTCATCTCGCTGGCCGGCTGCGTGTTCCCGCGCGCGCTGGCGCACCTCAAGGAGATCCGGCGCCGCCCGCCCGCCGCGCCGCGCAACCTCCTGCGCCTGCCGCACAGCGAGGCGTTCGAGGGCAGGCTCACCGTGGAGCAGGCCGCCTCCGCGCTCAGGCGCAGGCGGTTCCGGGTGGTCACCGGCGACGGCTGGGTGTCGGCGGAGAAGGGCTACCTGCGGGAGACCGGCAACCTCCTGTTCCACGTCGCGCTGCTCGTGCTGCTGTTCGCCGTCGGCACCGGAGGCCTGTTCGGCTACCGCGGCAACGTGCTGGTGGTGGAGGGCGACGGCTTCTCCAACGCCGTGGCGGCATACGACCGCTTCATGCCCGGCAGCCGGGTCACCGCCGAGTCGCTCGAGCCGTTCTCCTTCACCCTGAAGGACTTCCAGGCCAGCTACGTCGCCGCGGGGGAGAAGCAGGGCCAGCCGCTCGACTACCTCGCCAAGCTGACCGTGCAGGACTCGCCGGCGGCCGCGCCGCGCGAGGTGGACCTCAAGGTCAACGACCCGTTGGACGTGAACGGCACGCTGACCTACCTGATCGGGCACGGCTACGCCCCGACGTTCCGGGTGACCGACGGCAAGGGCCAGGTGGCCTACGACGGCCCGGTGCCGTGCCTGGCCGACGACCAGGCCACGTACACGTCCGAGTGCGTGATCAAGGTGCCCGACGCCCAGCCGACCCAGCTCGGGTTCCTGGCGCGCTTCCTGCCCACGACCGTGCCGAACGGCGACGCCTGGGTGTCGGTCTTCCCGGGCGCCGCGAACCCGACCGTGCAGGTCTTCCCGTTCGCCGGCGACCTCGGCCTGAAGTCGGGCCAGCCGCAGTCGGTGTACCAGCTCGACACCACGAACCTGAAGCCGCTCGGCAAGATGTCCGCCCAGCCGGCCCCGCTCAACGTGGGCGAGACCAAGGAACTCGCCGACGGCGCGGGGAAGATCCAGTTCACCGGCGTCAAGGAATGGATCAGCCTCCAGATCACCTACGACCCGGGCCGGGAGCCCGCCCTGCTGGCGGCGGCCGCCGCGGTGATCGGGCTCGTGCTGTCCCTCACGATCCGCCGCCGCCGCGTCTGGGTGCGGGTGAAGGACGGGACGGTCACGGTGGGAGGATTGACCCGCACCGAAGGCGGCGGCGCGGCCTTCGCCGAGGAGTTCGCCCAGATCGTCACCGCCCTGCGCGGCGACCCGCCCGCCGGCGACCCGGACGGCGGCCACACGAACCGTGATCAGGGCGGCGAGCCGGACGAGTCCGGGAGCGCCGGGCACGTCACGCCGGACGCGCCCACCGGAAACGCTGCGCCGGGCGCCCGCCCGGACGAGGAGTGAGTGATGCCCGCCGAGGTCAACGAGAGTCTCGCCACGCTGAGCGACCAGCTCATCCTGGTCACCGTCCTGCTGTATCTCGGCGCGATGATCTGCTACGCGCTGGATCTCGCCTTCGGCCGGGCGCGCACGGTCGTGGCCGAACGCCGGCGGCAGCTCGTCGGTGCGGGCGGTCCCGCCCTGCCCGAGGAGACGACGGAGGATTCAGGCCCGCAACCAGCCGCGTGGGCGGTCCGGGCGGGAACGGTCGGCGTGGTCCTCACCTGGATCGCCTGGGCCGGCAACCTCGGCGGCATCCTCACCCGCGGCATCGCCGTCGACCGGTGGCCGTGGGCCAACATGTACGAGTTCGTGGTGGCCATCTGCTTCGCCGCCGTCACCGCGTTCCTCGCGCTGCTGATCCGCCAGCCGATCCGCTTCCTCGGCGCGTTCGTGACCGTGACCGCGGCGCTCGGGCTGGGCTTCGCCGTGCTGTTCCTGCACGTCCAGGCGGGCCCGGTGATGCCCGCGCTGCACTCGTACTGGATCGCGATCCACGTCACGGCGGCGATCGTGGCCAGCGGGCTGTTCATCCTGGCGGGCGTCTGCGCGATCCTCTACCTGATCCGCAAGGACGGGCGGCCGTCGGTGCTGCCGAGCAGGGAGGGCCTGGAGCGCGTCGCGCACCGCGCGATCGTCATCTCCTTCCCGATCTGGACCTTCGCCGTCATCGCCGGCGCGCTGTGGGCCGACCGGGCGTGGGGCCGCTACTGGGGCTGGGACCCCAAGGAGGTGTGGGCGTTCGTCACGTGGGTCGTCTACGCCGCCTATCTCCACGCCCGCGCGACGGCCGGGTGGCGCGGCAAGGCCGCGATGATCGTCTCGCTGGTCGCCTTCGGCTGCCTGCTGTTCAACCTCGTCGGCGTCAACATCTTCTTCTCCGGACTGCACTCCTACGCCGACGTGCCCAAGTAAGACGGGCGGCGCAGTAAGACGGGCACAAGACGGGCGGCGCGGGAACCCCGGCGCGGGGGACGCCGGGCGGTAAGCCCACGGCTGCTTGAGACGTGCTCACCTTCGATCACATCTCGAGCAGCGGGATCAGTCCTCGTCGCGCCGAAGGCGCCGCTCCAGGCTGCGCAGGAACTCGGGGTCGTCGTCGGGGCCGCGGGGCGCATCGCCGGTCCGGGCCCACCGGTCGCCGCCCGCCGCGTACATGGTGTGCCGGGCCCGGGGGCGACCCACGAGGAGCCAGGTCAGCGCGCCCACGTCCGCCAGGAAGATCACGATGAGGACCCACATGAACTTGGGGAGATTGCGCACGTCCTCCTCGGGGGTCGTGATCACGTCGAACAGGCAGTAAAGCCAGAGGGCAAGCAGCGCCAGGCCGATAATCACGCTAGGCATGCCCACACGGTAAGCCATACCGGTGACTGATCGTGTCGGCCTTCGGGGTGACGGAGGCAGCCCGGCATCGTACGGTGGACCGGTACACGGCATGCCGGGAACGCGGAGCCTGACAGAGGGGTGCGATGGCGGAGCCGGGCGACAGGGGCCGCCACCGGCGGGGGTCGCGGTGGTGGCAGCGAGGGCCCTATTGGTCCTCCCACCGCCGCACGGACCTCCCCGAACGCCCCTCCGACCGGGTCTCCGACCGTACGGCGGAGCGGACCCAGGATCGGACTCAGGACCGGCCCCAGGAACGCCCGCAGAATCGCAGGACCCAGCGGGACACGCAGTGGGACGCCACGTGGGACACGCACCGGGGCGCCGACTGGGCCGGATGGCCGCCGGAGCAGCCGGTGGACCGGGTCCACACCGTGACGGCGCCGGTGGCCGACGACCGGCCGCACTACACCTGGCACGACTTCGAGCTCGACGACCTTCCGACGCGGGCCGCGCCCCACCCTCCCGACGCTCCCGACCTGCGGGACGGCAGGCGGCACTGCGGGCCGCTGGAGCGCATCCTGCACCGCGAGTGGGACGCCGTGGAAGGGCCGCCCTCGGCCGACGCCGTACGGGCCGTGGACAGCCTGGCGAGCCTGCCGGAGCGGCTCAAGACCAAGCTCGCCATCGGGCTCGAAGGCATCTACGTCGGGCGCGGCGGGGTGCCCGACCTGGACGACATGGGCTACCTGCGCGGCGCGCCGCTGCCGTCGGGACGGGCCACCTGGGACATCTGCGCCGGCGCGTACGGCGATCGCAAGATCGTGGTGGGGGACCGGCCGTCGCCGACGCCCGACGTGATGATGCACGAAGTCGGACATGCGCTGGACGACGTGGACGCCGGTCCGGGAGAGTGGGTCTCGGACTCTCCCGAGTTCGCGGCGCTCTACGAGGAGTGCCTGCCGCTGTTCGCGTCGTCGTTCCACCGGCAGCCCGGCGGCCTGGGGCGCAAGGAGTTCTTCGCCGACGCGTTCGCGGCGATCGCGTCCCGGCAGCGTCCGGCCCTGGTCGACATGCTGGGCGGCGACACTCGGACCGCCCTCAACGTCATGCTCTTCTTCAACCGGCGTTTCGGAATCTAGGTGATTCGGATGTACGTGATCCGGCTCGGCGACGGCACGCTGCGCGTGCCCAGGTCACTCACCACCGATGACGGGCGCCTCATCGGCAACGCGTACGTCGAGGTCGCCCCCGGCGAGCCGGACTACGAACGCTGGCTGGCCGAGTCGATCACCGAGGAGGAGGACGCCGAGCGGCGGCGCCGCTGGCAAGAGGGCGACGACGCGCTGGAGCAGGCGTTCCTGGCCTTCAAGGCGGAGCAGGACTGACGTACCCGGCAAGGGAGCAGGACAGGCCGGGGACGCAGACTCGACGGTGGGCTGACTCCGGTGACCCTGCGGCGTCCGGGTAGCGCGCAGGATCACCCGGTGCTGGTACTGCGTCAGACTCGCGGGGAGTCGCCGTTCGGCCGTTCGGCCGTGAGGACGTCCTCACCGCGAAGGAGGGCGTGCACTTCCGATTCACGGAATCGCCTGTGCCCCCCGGGGGTACGGATGCTGCTGATGCGCCCGGCCGCGGCCCAACGGGTCACGGTCTTCGGGTCGACCCTGAAGAGAGCGGCAACCTCTCCAGGAGTCAGCAGTCGCTCGCTGCTACTCTCCACAATCTCTCCCCCTCGCGTCCCGCGTCCTGCAGCGGGCGGACAGGTAACCAGTGTGCCGAGCGAAGCCTGATTTATCCGTGGTTTTCGCAGAAGATCACGGGTTGTTACCGGCTCAGTGCCCGATTGTTATATGATAGAGCCTCTTTGGGGCGCTCATGGGTGTTTCTTTACAAAAGCGCCTTGTTGTGAACACTAGCAGTGCCCGCAGCAGATGCGAAGAGAGACCGGCGCGTCGGGAGAGTGACGTAACCTCGACGCTGTGCATCCGGTTGTCGTTTACACCCTTTCGCGCCTCGGCCTGTTCGCCGTGGCCCTCGGCGTCCTGTATCTCGTCGGCCTGCGGTCGTTCCCACTGCTCCTGCTCGCGGTCCTGGTCAGCGGCCTGGCCAGCTACGTGCTGCTGACCAAACAGCGCGACGCGGTGAGCGAGCGCATCGCCGCGAAACGGCGGGAGGCGGGGAAGAACTAGGTCGCCGGGAACATGCCGACGCGGGCATGGTACTCATGCCCGAGCTCCGTCGTGTCGCTTCCCACCAAAAGACCTGTCTTTACGGTCAGGAAGGCCTTTACCCCGATTCCCCTTTCCCGCGTGGGGTTCCAGCGCAGCGCCCTGCCCGTGACCGGGTCGATCGCCCCGATGCCGGGCCTGCGGACCGCTCCGGGACCGGCCGTGTCGGCGCCCCGGGGGTTGTTCAGCCAGCGCTGGTGTCCGCCCACGTAGACGGCGGATCCCGTGACCGCGACCGCGTACAGGGAGTCCCCTCCGGTCAGGTTCACCCAGGTCGGACGGATCGCCTCACCCTTCGCGTACGTCTCGAACCTCGCGGCAGAGTCGCACAGCTTGGACGTGCGCGGCGCCGGCCCGCCCGTCGTGACGACCACGAAGTAGCGGCCGTCGGGGGACAGGTCGAGCCCCCGCACGTACGACGGGAAGTCCGGCTTGCACGCCGGGGCGTACGCCTCGGTGCGCCAGTCGGCCACCCGCCCGGTCGTCAGGTCGATCACGCCGAGCTGCGGGCGGCGCAGGCCGTCGAGCGTGGAGAACGAGCCGTCCACGATTAAGCGGTCACGGACGGCGGCCATCGCGTAGATCCGGGGATCGCCGCGCCGCCCGTCGTCCGGCGTGACGGTGAACCGGGGGTCCACCGCGCCGGTCTCGGCGTCCACCCGGGCCAGTGCGGTGCGCGGGCTGCGGCCGATCCTGCTGAAGTCGCCGCCGACGTAGAGCGCGCCGCCCAGCCGGACCAGGCTGGTGACCTCCCCGCCGTAGACGGGGGCGGCGAAGTCGTCGACGGGAGCGCCGTCGGACACGCGGAGGCGGGCCAGGCCCGCATAGGGGGCGCCGAACGCGCCGCCCACGTAGACCGTGCCACCGGGACCGGCGGCCAGCGCGGCCACCGGACCGTCGAGGTCCGGCGCGAAGTCGCGCAGGACGCGCCCGGTGTAGAGGTCGAAGGCGAAGACGTTCGCCCGAGGCAGGTCCTCCCCGCCCCGGGCCTCGCGGACCGCGCTGAACTCGCCGCCCACGACGACGGTGCGGCCGACCAGCGCGAACGCGGTGACGATGCCGTCCAGCACGTGTGGAGTGGTGCCGACCGGGTTCTCCGAGACCACGCGGGGCTGCGTCGTCCCGGCGGACGCCGCGACGACGGGGTGAAAGGCGGCGCATGTGACAAGCGATGCGACTGGGATCAGTGCGGTGGTGACGCGCATTCCCCAATTTCTAGCAGACGCAGCGTAATCGATGAACTACGTTCCGCTCATCCGGTGGCGGCGGTGAGGGGGCACGCCCGTCGCGGCCTAGGCTTGCGTGCATGACGCGCGCATCGCTGGACAAGCAGCCGCACGAGGTCGCCGCGATGTTCGATCGCACGGCCCGGCGCTACGACCTGGTCAACGACGTCCTCTCGCTCGGCCAGGACCGCCTGTGGCGGAAGGCCACCGCGGAGGCGATCGACGCGGGGCCCGGCGAGCTGGTCCTCGACCTCGCCGCGGGCACCGGCACCTCGACCGACGCGTTCACCGCGCTCGGGGCGCGGGCGATCGCGTGCGACTTCTCGCTCGGCATGCTCCGCACCGGCGTCGAGCGGCGCGGCGGCTCCGGCCTGTACGGCGGGGGCGTGCGCGGCGTGACCTTCGCCGCGGGCGACGCGCTGCGCCTGCCGTTCCGCGACGAGACGTTCGACGCCGTGACGATCTCCTTCGGCCTGCGCAACGTGGCCGACACCGGGCGGGCGCTGCGCGAGATGCTGAGGGTGACCCGTCCCGGCGGGCGGCTGGTCATCTGCGAGTTCTCGCGGCCGACGCCGAAGTCGTTCGACCTCGTCTACACCCAGTACCTGATGAAGCTGCTGCCGCCGGTGGCCCGGATGGTCAGCTCGAACCCCGACTCCTACGAGTACCTCGCCGAGTCGATCCGGGCCTGGCCGGACCAGGAGGCGCTGGCGGGGATCATCCAGGAGGCCGGCTGGCGGAAGGTGGCCTGGCGCAACCTCACGCTCGGCATCGTGGCCCTGCACCGGGCGGTCAAAGCGTGATGAGACGTGCTTGGCCATACCCCTCTGACACTGCGCGGCGGATAGGGGTTAGACTGCGGCGCGACAGTTTGTGAAGTTGTTCACAAAGGCACGAAGGTCTAAACCAATTCGAGGCCTTCCTTCCCTGGAACGGATAGGTCCCCCGTGAGCGAGCAAGCCCGCGTGACGCGGAGAGAGGTCGACGCCGACGTCATCGTCGTCGGTGCGGGTCCCTCGGGCGCGACGACGGCCTTCCACCTCGCCCGCGCCGGTCTCGACGTGCTGCTTCTGGAGAAGACGCGCTTCCCACGTGAGAAGGTCTGCGGCGACGGGCTGACCCCGCGGGCGGTGAAGGAACTCGTCGCCATGGGCGTCGACATCGACGCGCCCGGCTGGGTCAGGAACAAGGGCCTGCGCGTCTACGGCGGCGGTGTGCGCCTCGAACTCGACTGGCCCGAGCTGTCGAGCTACCCCGACTTCGGCCTCGTGCGCACCCGCGCCGACTTCGACCAGATCCTCGCCCGGCACGCCGAGCGCGCGGGCGTCCGGCTGCGCGAGGGCGTGAACGTTACAGGCCCGCTGCTCGACGAGCGCAGCGGCCACGTCGTGGGCGTGACGGCCAAGGCGGACGGCGAGGAGGTCTCCTACCGCTCGCGGCTCGTGGTGGCGGCCGACGGCAACTCGACCCGGCTGTCGCTCGCGATGGGCCTGCACAAGCGTGAGGACCGCCCGATGGGCGTGGCGGTGCGCACCTACTACAAGAGCCCCCGGCACGACGACGACTACCTGGAGACGTGGCTCGAGCTGTGGGACGGCGACCGGCTGCTCCCCGGCTACGGCTGGATCTTCCCCGTCGGCGACGGCACCTCCAACGTCGGCCTCGGCCTGCTGAACACCAGCGAGGCGTTCAAGAACATCGACTACCGCGACCTGCTGCGGCGCTGGATGAAGAACACGCCGGCGGAGTGGGGCTTCACCGAGGAGAACATGACGGGCCCCATCAGGGGGGCCGCGCTGCCGATGGGCTTCAACCGGCAGCCGCACTACACCCGCGGGCTGGTCCTCGTGGGCGACGCGGGCGGGTCGATCAACCCGTTCAACGGCGAGGGCATCGCGTACGCCATGGAGACCGGCAGGACGGCGGCCGAGGTGATCGTCCAGGCGCTGTCCCGGCCGACGCCCGCCCAGCGTGAGCGCGTATTACTCGCCTACCCGCGTATCCTCAAAGACGCCCATGGGGGATACTTCACCCTCGGCCGCCTGTTCGTCGAGGCGATCGGGAGGCCGGGAGTGATGAGCTTCGCCACCCGGCACGGGATGCCCCATCCCACCCTGATGAGATTCGCCTTCAAGCTGCTCGCTAATCTCACAGACCGGCGGGGCGACGTCTCCGACCGCATAATCAACGCCCTGTCGAAGGTGGCTCCGCCATCATGACCGAAGCCAGCATGACGCGAACCCGCATGACCGAAGCCCGCGAGACGACGCGCACATCGCCGCCGGCCCCGCAGACGGCGGCCCGGCCGGCCGCGCTCTCCGGCATTCTCGTGATCGCCCAAATTCACCGAGTAAGCGAGGACATGTAGCCATGGAGCTGTATGTGCCGATCGTGGTGCTCGCGGTCCTCGCGGCGGGATTCGCCGTGTTCTCCGTGAGCATCGCGCCCTTCACCGGGCCGAAGCGCTGGAACCGCGCGAAACTGGACGCCTACGAGTGTGGCATCGAGCCGACTCCGCAGCCGGTCGGCGGCGGCCGTTTCCCGCTGAAGTACATGATCACCGCGATGCTGTTCATCGTGTTCGACATCGAGATCATCTTCCTCTATCCGTGGGCGGTGGCCTTCGACAAACTCGGCGTGTTCGGGCTCGTCGAGATGGTGCTGTTCATCGTCACCGTTCTCGTGGCGTACGCCTATGTGTGGCGGCGTCGCGGCCTCGATTGGGATTAGCCATGGGTCTTGAAGAGAAACTCCCGAGCGGGTTCGTCCTCACCACCGTCGAGCAGGTGGCCGGCTGGGCCCGGAAGAACTCCGTCTGGCCTGCGACCTTCGGTCTCGCGTGCTGCGCCATCGAACTGATGGCCACCGGCGGCCCGAAGCACGACCTGGCCCGCTTCGGCATGGAGCGCGCCTCCGCGTCGCCCCGGCAGGCCGACCTGATGATCGTGGCCGGCCGGCTGTCGCAGAAGATGGCGCCCGTCCTCCGCCAGATCTACGACCAGATGGCCGAGCCCAAGTGGGTCATCGCGATGGGCGTGTGCGCGTCCAGCGGCGGCATGTTCAACAACTACGCCATCGTGCAGGGCGTGGACCACGTGGTGCCGGTCGACATCTACCTGCCCGGCTGCCCGCCGCGCCCGGAGATGCTGATCGACGCCATCGTGAAGCTGCACGACAAGATTCAGAACATGAAGTTCGGCGCGCACCGCGAGAAGCAGATCGAAGAGCTGGAGCTCCAGGCGCTGCGCACGCTGCCGCTGATCGACCAGGGGGCCGGGAAGTGACCACCGAGAACCTGCCCGGGCTGCCCGAGGAGCCCGTCGCCCGCAAGGGCATGTTCGGCGTCAAGGACAGCGGCGACACCTCCGGCTACAACCGCCTGGTCGTCCGCCGCCCGCCGAAGCTGTCCAGCAGCCGGCCGTACGGGTCGTACTTCGACGAGGTGGCCGACGCGCTGGAGCCGGCGTTCGCCGACGCCATCGAGCGCGTGGTCGTCGACCGCGGCGAGATCACCTTCCACGTGCGGCGCGAGCGGCTGCCCGAGGTGATGCAGCACCTGCGCGACGACGCCGCGCTGCGGTTCGAGCTGTCGCTCGGCGTCTCGGGCGTCCACTACCCCGAGGAGACCGGCGCGGAGCTGCGCGCCGTCTACCACCTGTGCTCCATCACGCACAACCGGCGCATCCGGGTGGAGGTCTCCTGCCCCGACGCCGACCCGCACATCCCCTCCACGGTTCAGGTCTACCCCACGCACGACTGGCATGAGCGCGAGACGTACGACTTCTTCGGGATCGTTTTCGACGGCCACCCGGCGCTGACCCGGATCGAGATGCCGGACGACTGGGAGGGGCACCCGCAGCGCAAGGACTATCCGCTCGGCGGAATCCCGGTGGAGTACCGCGGCGCCGAGGTCCCCGCGCCGGACCGGAGGAGGTCGTACTCGTGAGCATCCGCGGCGACCTGCACGAGTGGACGAGGGCAGCGAGGAGAGCGTCGTGAGCACCACCGAGACCGAGGGCCGGATCTACGACGTCGCCGGTCAGGACTGGGACGAGCTGGTCAAGACCGTCAGCGAGTCGGCCGACGAGCGCCTGGTCGTCAACATGGGCCCGCAGCACCCGTCGACCCACGGCGTGCTCCGGCTCGTGCTGACCCTCGACGGCGAGACCGTGACCGAGGCCCGCACGGTGATCGGCTACCTGCACACCGGCATCGAGAAGAACATGGAGTTCCGGACGTGGACCCAGGGGGTCACGTTCGTCACCCGCATGGACTATCTCGCGCCGATCTTCAACGAGACCGCCTACTGCATGGGCGTCGAGAAGCTTCTGGGGATCACCGACAGGATCCCGGACCGGGCGCAGGCCATCCGGGTCCTGACGATGGAGCTCACCCGGATCTCCTCGCACCTGGTCGCGATCGCGACGTTCGGCCTGGAGCTGGGCGCGACCACGCCGATGCTGTTCGGCTTCCGCGAGCGCGAGATGGTGCTCGACCTGATGGAGTACATCACCGGCCTGCGGATGAACATGGCGTACGTCCGGCCGGGCGGCGTCAGCGTCGACCTGCCGGCCGGCGCGGTCGACAAGATCGGTGAGTTCCTCAAGATCATGCCGGGGCGGATCAAGGAGATGCGCAAGCTCCTCGACGCGAACCCGGTCTACACCCGGCGCACCAAGGACGTGGCCTACCTCGACCTGACCGGCTGCATGGCGCTGGGGGTCACCGGGCCCATGCTGCGCGCCGCCGGCCTCCCGTGGGACCTGCGCAAGTCGCAGCCCTACTGCGGCTACGAGACGTACGAGTTCGACGTGCCGACGCAGAACACCTGCGACGTGTACGGCCGCTACCTCGTCCGCATGGCCGAGATGGAGGAGTCCCTCAAGATCATCGAGCAGGCGCTCGACCGGCTGTCCGGCCCGCTCAAGGGCGGCCCGGTGATGATCGAGGACAAGAAGATCGGCTGGCCGTCGCAGCTCGCGCTCGGCCCCGACGGCCTCGGCAACTCGCCCGACCACATCGCCCACATCATGGGCAGCTCCATGGAGGCCCTGATCCACCACTTCAAGCTGGTGACCGAGGGCTTCCGGGTGCCGGCCGGGCAGGCGTACGCCTCGGTCGAGTCGCCGCGCGGCGAGCTCGGCGCGCACGTGGTCAGCGACGGCGGCACCCGGCCCTACCGGGTCCACTTCCGCGACCCGTCGTTCACGAACCTGCAGGCGGTGCCCGCGACGTGCGAGGGCGGCATGGTCGCCGACGTCATTGCCGCGGTCGCCTCGATCGACCCGGTCATGGGAGGTGTGGACCGATGAGTTACGCGCCCGAGGTCCGCGAGCGTCTGGAGACGGACGCCAAGGAGATCATCGGCCGTTACCCCCGGCCGCGTTCGGCGCTGCTGCCGCTGCTGCACCTGGTGCAGTCGGAGGACGGCTACATCTCCGACGACGGCCAGGAGTTCTGCGCCGAGATGCTGGGCCTGTCCAAGGCCGAGGTCGTGGGCGTCGCGACCTTCTACACCATGTACAAGCGCAAGCCGGCCGGCGACTACAACGTCGGCGTCTGCATCAACACGCTGTGCGCGGTCATGGGCGGCGACCAGATCTGGGAAGAGCTCAGCGAGCACGTGGGCGTCGGCCACGACGAGACCACCGCGGACGGCAAGATCACGCTGGAGCGGCTGGAGTGCAACGCCGCCTGCGACTTCGCGCCGGTCATGATGGTCAACTGGGAGTTCTTCGACAACCAGACCCCGGAGTCGGCCAAGCAGCTCGTCGACGACCTGCGCGCCGGCAAGGAGGTCGCGCCCACGCGCGGCCCGCGCCGGCTGTGCACGTTCAAGGAGGCGTCCCGGGTCCTCGCCGGGCTGCCCGACGGCCAGGCCGGTGACGGCCCGTCGGCCGCCGGCCCGTCGCTTGAGGGCCTGAAGGTCGCCAAGGCCAACGGCTGGGAGGCCCCCAAGCCCGAGGGGAGCGAGAAGTGACCACCCTCACGCCCGTTCTGACCAGGAACTGGGACCAGGCAGACTCGTTCACCCTCGACGGGTACGGCGAGTACGCGGCCGCGAAGAAGGCCCTGGGCCTGGACCCCGACGCCGTCATCCAGATGGTGAAGGACTCCGGCCTGCGCGGCCGTGGCGGCGCGGGCTTCCCGACCGGCATGAAGTGGGGCTTCATCCCGCAGGGCGACGGCAAGCCCCACTACCTCGTGGTCAACGCCGACGAGTCGGAGCCGGGGACCTGCAAGGACATCCCGCTCATGATGGCCAACCCGCACGCGCTGGTCGAGGGCGTGATCATCGCGTCCTACGCCATCCGGGCCAACTACGCGTTCATCTACATCCGCGGCGAGGTGCTCCACGTCATCCGCCGGGTGCAGGCCGCGGTCCGGGAGGCGTACGAGAAGGGCTACCTCGGGACGGACATCCTCGGCTCGGGCTACGACCTCGAGCTCGTCGTGCACAGCGGCGCCGGGGCGTACATCTGCGGCGAGGAGACCGCGCTGCTCGACTCGCTGGAGGGCTACCGCGGCCAGCCCCGGCTCAAGCCGCCGTTCCCGGCGGTCGCCGGCCTGTACGCCTCCCCGACGGTGGTCAACAACGTCGAGTCGATCGCGAGCGTGCCGAGCATCGTGGCCAACGGCGCCGACTGGTTCGCCGGGATGGGCACCGAGAAGTCCAAGGGCTTCGGCATCTTCTCCCTGTCGGGCCACGTGACCCGGCCGGGCCAGTACGAGGCCCCGCTGGGCATCACGCTGCGCGAGCTGCTCGACATGGCGGGCGGCATCCGCGAGGGTCACGAGCTGAAGTTCTGGACGCCGGGAGGCTCCTCGACGCCGATCTTCACGGCCGAGCACCTCGACGTGCCGCTCGACTTCGAGTCGGTCGGGGCCAAGGGCTCGATGCTGGGCACCCGCGCCCTGCAGATCTTCGACGAGACGACCTGCGTGGTCCGGGCCGTCCTGCGCTGGACCGAGTTCTACGCGCACGAGTCCTGCGGCAAGTGCACGCCCTGCCGTGAGGGCACCTACTGGCTCAAGCAGGTGCTCAAGCGGCTGGAGAAGGGCCAGGGCTCCGAGGAGGACCTGGCCACGATCACCGACATCGCCGACAACATCCTCGGCCGCTCCTTCTGCGCCCTCGGCGACGGCGCGACGAGCCCGATCCACTCGTCGGTGAAGCAGTTCCGCGACGAATACCTCAAGCACTTCGAGATCGGCGGCTGCCCGTTCGATCCCGCCGCTTCCACGGTGTGGGGGTCCAAGTGACAGTTCAGACGACGCAGCCGGAGCAGCCGGTCGTGGACATGGTCACCCTGACCATCGACGGCTTCCAGATCAGCGTCCCGAAGGGCACGCTGATCATCAGGGCCGCGGAGCTGCTGGGGATCCAGATCCCCCGGTTCTGCGACCACCCGCTGCTCTCGCCGGCGGCCAACTGCCGCCAGTGCCTGGTCGACATCCCCGACGCGGGCAACGGCCGCGGCTTCCCCAAGCCGCAGCCGTCCTGCGCGATCGAGGTCGCCGAGGGCATGGTGGTCAAGACGCAGCTCACCTCGCCGGTGGCCGAGAAGGCCCAGCGCGGCGTGATGGAGATGCTGCTGCTCAACCACCCGCTCGACTGCCCGGTCTGCGACAAGGGCGGCGAGTGCCCCCTGCAGAACCAGGCCATGTCGAACGGCCAGGGCGAGAGCCGGTTCGTCGAGCAGAAGCGCACGTTCGAAAAGCCCGTCCCGCTGTCGACCGAGGTGCTGCTCGACCGCGAGCGCTGCATCCAGTGCGCGCGCTGCATCCGCTTCTCCGAGCAGATCGCCGGTGACCCGCTCATCGACTTCTTCGAGCGCGGGGCCAAGGAGCAGGTGGGCGTCGCCGACGGCGAGCCGTTCCAGTCCTACTTCTCGGGCAACACCATCCAGATCTGCCCGGTGGGCGCGCTGACCGGCGCGGCCTACCGGTTCCGCTCCCGCCCGTTCGACCTGGTCTCCACGCCGAGCGCGTGCGAGCACTGCGCGTCGGGCTGCTCGCTGCGCACCGACCACCGCCGCGGCAAGGTCACCCGCCGCCTGGCCGGGGACGACCCGCAGGTCAACGAGGAGTGGAACTGCGACAAGGGCCGCTGGGCCTTCACCTACGCCACCGCGCCCGACCGCCTGCGGTCGCCGCTGGTCCGTGACGAGAGCGGCAAGCTCGTCCCGACCTCCTGGCCGGACGCGCTGGCCGTGGCCGCCGAGGGGCTGCTGCGGGCCCGCGGCAAGGCCGGCGTGCTGGTCGGCGGGCGGCTCACGGTCGAGGACGCCTACGCGTACAGCAAGTTCGCCAGGATCGCCCTCGGCACCAACGACATCGACTTCCGGGCCCGTCCGCACTCCGAGGAGGAGACGCGGTTCCTCGCCCACTCCGTGGCCGGCAAGGGCATCGAGGTCTCCTACGCCGACCTGGAGACGGCCCCGGCCGTGCTCCTGGCCGGGTTCGAGCCCGAGGAGGAGTCGCCGATCGTCTTCCTGCGCCTGCGCAAGGCGGCGCGCAAGCGGGGCCTGAAGGTCTACTCGCTCGCGCCGTTCGCCACGCCGGGCCTGGCCAAGATGAAGGGCACGCTGATCCGCACGCTGCCCGGCGCCGAGGCCGAGGCGCTCGGCGACCTCGTCGGCGGCGACCTGCTGCCCGCGGGCACGATCATCCTCGCCGGCGAGCGGCTCGCCACCGCCCCCGGCGCCCTGTCCGCGCTCGTACGGCTCACGCAGGCCACCGGCGCCAGGCTCGCCTGGGTGCCGCGCCGGGCCGGTGAGCGCGGCGCGCTGGAGGCGGGCGCCCTGCCGGGCCTGCTGCCGATCGGCCGCCCGGCCGACGACGAGACCGCCCGCGCGGAGGTCGCCAGGGTGTGGGGCGTCGCCTCGCTGCCCGAGGCGCCCGGCCGCGACACGGCCGGCATCATCGAGGCCGCGCTGAACGACGAGGTCGACGCGCTGGTCGTGGCGGGCGTGGACCCCTACGACCTGCCCGACCCGGCCAGGGCCCTGGCGGCGCTGGAGAACACGCCGTTCATCGTCAGCCTGGAGATCCGGGCCAGCGCGGTCACCGACCGGGCCGACGTGGTCCTGCCTGTCGCCGCGGTGGCGGAGAAGTCCGGCACGTTCGTCGACTGGGAGGGCAGGGGCCGCTCGTTCGGAGTCGCCACGGCCGTCCCCGGCCTGATGAGCGACCTTCGCGCCATCGCCTCGATCGCCGACCAGATGGACGTCCACCTCGGTCTGCCCGACCCCGCCGCCGCCCGTCGCGAGATGGCCGCGCTCGGCGCCTGGAAGGGCACCCGCCCGGCCGCGCCCGCGGTCACCGGCCGCCCGGCCAGGGAGCCGCAGGCGGGCGAGGCCGTGCTGGCGACCTGGCACCTGCTGCTCGACGACGGCCGGTTGCAGGACGGCGAGCCCTACCTGGCGGGGACCGCCCGCACGGCGGCGGCGCTGCTGTCGGAGGCCACCGCCGCCGAGATCGGCGCGGTGGACGGCGGCAAGATCACCATCGGTGACGACGTGGTCGTGCCGGTGCGCGTCGCGGACCTGCCCGACCGGGTCGTGTGGGTGCCGTCCAACTCCGCCGGCCTGTCGGTCACGCGCGACCTGCGCGCGGTCGCCGGAGACGTCGTAACGATCGGGAGCGTCTCGTGAACAACCCCGGACCCACGCTGAGCGACTTCGGCCACGATCCCCTGTGGATCAGCATCATCAAGGCCGTCGCGATCTTCGTGTTCCTGATGCTGGGCGTGCTGATGAGCGTGTGGACCGAGCGCAAGCTCATCTCGCGCATGCAGCACCGCTACGGCCCCAACCGGGCGGGCAAGTTCGGCCTGCTGCAGACGGTGGCCGACGGCCTGAAGATGGGCCTCAAGGAAGACATCATGCCCCGCACCGTGGACAAGGTGATCTACTTCCTGGCCCCGGTCATCATCGCCGTCCCGGCCTTCCTGGCCTTCTCCGTCGTGCCGTTCGGGCCGATGGTGTGGATGTTCGGCCACAAGACGCCGCTGCAGCTCACCGACCTGCCGGTCGCGGTCCTGCTGGTCCTCGCCACCGCCTCGATCGGCGTCTACGGCGTCGTGCTCGCCGGGTGGGGCTCCCGCTCGCCGTACGCCGTGCTGGGCGGCCTGCGCTCGGCCGCGCAGGTCGTGTCGTACGAGATCGCCATGGGCCTGTCGTTCGTCGCGGTGTTCCTCCAGGCGGGCACGCTGTCCACCTCGGAGATCGTGGCGAAGCAGGCGAGCGGCGGCACCTGGGACATCCTCGGGCTGTCGATCCCGGCGCCGTCCTGGTACGTGGTCTCGCTGATCCCGTCCTTCCTGATCTACGCGATCACGATGCTGGGCGAGACGAACCGCGTGCCCTTCGACCTCCCCGAGGGCGAGGGCGAGCTGGTCGGCGGCTTCCACACCGAGTACGCCTCCTCGCTGAAGTTCGCGATGTTCATGCTCGCCGAGTACGTGAACGTGATGACGGTGTCGGCGATGGCGATCACGCTGTTCTTCGGCGGCTGGCGGGCGCCGTGGCCGATCTCCCTGTGGGACGGCGCGAACACCGGCTGGTGGCCGCTGCTCTGGTTCTTCGTCAAGCTGGTCATCGCCTTCGGCTTCTTCGTCTGGGTCCGCGCCTCGCTGCCGCGTGTCCGGTACGACCAGCTGATGGCCTTCGGGTGGAAGGTCCTGATCCCGGTCAACCTGGCCTGGATCCTGCTGGCCGCCACGTTCAAGGCGCTGCGCATGCCCGAGACCGACCGGGCGATCATCCTGACCATCGGCGCGGTCGTCATCATCGGCGCCTTCGGGATCTGGCTGCGGTTCGACACCGTCAACCAGCGCCGCAGGGAGGCCAAGGCGGCCGCCATCGAGGAGGAGTTCGAGCAGCTGCGTGAGGAGCCCGCCGCGGGCGGGTTCCCGGTGCCGCCGCTCGACGCCCCGCACTACCACGGAGTCGTGCCCGCCGCGCGTCTCAATTCCGACGCCGCCAAGGAGGTGACCAGTGGGAGCAACTGATTGGCTGAACCCGATCAAGGGATTCGGCGTCACCTTCCACCACATGTTCAAGAAGCCGGTGACGGTCAACTATCCCGAGGAGAAGCGGCCCACCGCGCCGCGCTTCCACGGGCGGCACCAGCTGAACCGGTGGCCCGACGGGCTGGAGAAGTGCGTCGGCTGCGAGCTGTGCGCCTGGGCCTGCCCGGCGGACGCCATCTATGTCGAGGGCGGCGACAACACCGACGAGGAACGTTTCTCGCCCGGTGAGCGCTACGGCCGCGTCTACCAGATCAACTACCTGCGCTGCATCCTCTGCGGGCTGTGCATCGAGGCGTGCCCCACCCGGGCGCTCACGATGACCAACGAGTACGAGCTCGCCGACTCCAGCCGCGAGTCGTTGATCTACACCAAGGAGATGCTCCTCGCGCCGCTCGGACCGGGCATGGAGCAGCCGCCCCACCCGATGCGCCTCGGCGAGACCGAAGAGGACTACTACCGGTTGGGTCGAAGCAATGGGTGAGTCCATCACGTTCTGGGTGCTCGCGGTCGTCTCGGTGACCGCCGCGCTCGGACTCGTCTTCAGCCGCAGGGCCGTCTACTCGGCCCTCATGCTCGGTGTCGTCATGCTCTCGCTGGCGGTGCTGTACGCGGTCCAGGACGCTCCGTTCCTGGCGGCGGTGCAGATCATCGTCTACACCGGCGCGGTCATGATGCTGTTCCTGTTCGTGCTCATGCTCGTGGGCGTGGACTCGTCCGACTCCCTCGTGGAGACGATCAGGGGCCAGCGGTTCTGGGCCATCGTGGGCGGGCTCGGCTTCGCCGTCCTGCTCACGGCCGGCATCGGCAACGCGGTCGTCGGCTCGGCCAAGGGCCTGGCCGCCGCCACGCGGGCGGGCAACGTGCCCTCCCTGGCCGAGCTGATCTTCACGCGCCACGTGTTCGCCTTCGAGGTCACCTCGGCGCTGCTGATCACCGCGGCGCTCGGCGCGATGGTGCTCGCGCACCGGGAGCGCGCCGAGGCCAAGCCGACCCAGAAGGACCTGTCCCGGCAGCGCTTCGTCGCCTTCGGCAGGACGGGCAAGAACCCGGCGCCGCTTCCCGGCCCCGGCACCTACGCCCGGCACAACGCCATCGACATGCCGGCGCTGCTGCCGGACGGGTCGGTCTCGCCGCTGTCGGTCAACCGGTACATCGCCCGGTACGAGGAGTCCCAGGGCATCCTGCCCCCGGAGGTCGCCCGCGTGCTGGAGCAGGAGGAGGCCGCGCAGCGCGCGAACGGGCACAGCACGCCCACCGTGGCCGAGGAGGCCCGGGACGGCGGCCCCGACACCGAGCCCATGGACGACGAAGAGGGTGTCGTGGCGGGCCGCGTCGTCCGCCCGCGCGGTGAGTCCCCGAGGGAGTCCCTGAGCGAGGAGGACGGCAAGTGACCACCCACTACCTGGTGCTCTCCGCGCTGCTGTTCGCCATCGGCGGCGTCGGCGTGCTCGTACGGCGCAACGCCATCGTGGTGTTCATGTGCGTCGAGCTCATGCTCAACGCCTGCAACCTGGCGTTCGTCACCTTCGCCCGGCAGAACGGCAACCTCGACGGCCAGCTCATCGCGTTCTTCGTGATGATCGTGGCCGCCGCCGAGGTGGTCATCGGCCTGGCCATCATCGTGACGATCTTCCGAACCCGCAGGAGCGCGTCGGTGGACGACGCCAGCCTGCTGAAGTACTAAGAGGTGGCCGTGGAACCCGCTGAGATCATCCAGCACTCCGGCGGAGCGATCGGAGCAGCCTGGCTCATGATCGCTCTGCCCCTGGTGGGAGCGGCGGTCCTCCTGCTTGGCGGCCGGAGGACCGACAAGTTCGGCCACCTGCTGGGCGTGCTCATGGCCGTCGCGTCCTTCGTGGTCGCGGCGCTGTCGTTCGCGCAGCTGCTCGGCTTCGCCCCCGGCGAGCGCCGCCGCGGGATCGAGCTGTACGACTTCATCCCGGGCCTGGCGAAGGTGGGCCTGCTGGTCGACCCGCTGTCGATCTCGTTCTGCCTGCTGATCACCTTCGTGGGCTCGCTGATCCACATCTACTCGATCGGCTACATGGCGCACGACCCGAACAGGCGGCGGTTCTTCGCCTACCTCAACCTGTTCGTCGCGGCGATGCTCCTGCTGGTGCTGGCCGACAACTACGTGGCCCTGTTCGTCGGCTGGGAGGGCGTCGGCCTCGCGTCGTACCTGCTGATCGGGTTCTGGCAGCACAAGCCCTCGGCGGCGACTGCGGCCAAGAAGGCGTTCATCGTCAACCGCGTCGGCGACTTCGGCCTGCTGATCGGCATCTTCACGATCTTCGCGACGTTCCACACGCTGGCCTTCAGCGACGTCCTCGCGAACGCCTCGAAGGCGTCCTCGGGCACGCTCACCGCGATCGGCCTGCTGCTGCTGGTCGGCGCCTGCGGCAAGTCGGCCCAGCTTCCGCTGCAGTCCTGGCTCCTCGACGCGATGGAGGGCCCGACCCCGGTCTCGGCCCTCATCCACGCGGCGACCATGGTCACCGCCGGCGTCTACCTGATCGTCCGCTCCGGCCCGATCTTCCAGGGCGCCGAGACCGCGCAGCTCGTGGTGACGATCGTCGGCGTCGCGACGCTGCTCGCCGGTGCGATCATCGGTACCGCCAAGGACGACATCAAGAAGGCGCTGGCCGGTTCGACGATGTCGCAGATCGGCTACATGGTGCTCGCCGCGGGCATCGGCCCGGCGGGCTACGCCTTCGCGATCGCCCACCTGATCACGCACGGCTTCTTCAAGGCCGACATGTTCCTCGGCGCGGGCTCGGTCATGCACGCCATGAACGACGAGGTCGACATGCGCAAGTACGGCGCGCTGCGCAAGGTCATGCCGGTCACGTTCGTGACGTTCCTCATCGGCTACCTGGCGATCATCGGGTTCCCGCTGCTGTCCGGTTACTTCACCAAGGACGGCATCATCGAGACCGCGATGGAGCACAACGCGATCCTCGGCTGGCTGGCCGTGCTCGGCGCGGGCATCACCGGCTTCTACATGTCGCGCCTGGTGTTCATGACGTTCTTCGGCGCCAAGCGCTGGGAGCCCACGGCCCACCCGCACGAGTCGCCCGCCGTCATGACCTGGCCGCTGATCATCCTGTCGGTCGGCGCGATCGGGCTGGGCGCGTTCCTGGTGCTGGGCAACCGGTTCATGACCTTCCTCTCGCCTGCCGTCGGCGCGCCGGAGGAGATGCCGTCGTTCCACCCGTTCAGCCTCACCGGTCTGGTCACGCTCGCGCTCGTCGCGGTCGGCGCGGCCTTCGCCTGGGTCAAGTACGGCAGGGCCGAGGTGCCGGCGGTCGCCCCGCGCGGCTCGTTCCTCACCACCTTCGCCCGTCGTGACCTGTACGGCGACGCCCTGAACGAGGCGCTGTTCATGCGCCCCGGCCAGTGGCTGACCCGCCTGGCCGTGTTCTTCGACAACCGCGGCGTCGACGGCCTCGTGAACGGCCTGGCCGCCGGCATCGGCGGCACGTCCGGGCGCCTGCGCAGGGTCCAGACCGGGTTCGTCCGCTCGTACGCGCTGTCGATATTCCTGGGCGCCGCCGTCCTGGCCGGTGCCTGGCTCGTCGTAGGGAACCTGTGATGCCCTGGCTTTCAACCCTGATGGGCGTGTCCGTACTCGGCGCGCTGGGCGTGACCCTTGTCCGCAACGACAAGCTCGCCAAGCAGTTCACCCTCGTGGTGTCGCTGATCGTGCTGGCGCTGACCGTCGCCATGGCGGTCCAGTTCAGCCCGAACGGCGACAAGTTCCAGTTCGCCGAGACGTACGACTGGATCCCCGCGTTCGGCGTCCACTACGGCGTCGCCGTGGACGGCATCGCCCTGGTGCTGATCCTGCTGTCGGTGATCCTCGTGCCGATCGTGGTGCTCGCCTCCTGGCACGACGCCGAGGCCGGCAAGCGCTCGGTCCGGACGTACTTCTCGCTGCTGCTCGTGCTCGAGGCCATGATGATCGGCGTCTTCGCGGCGACCGACGTCTTCCTCTTCTACGTCTTCTTCGAAGCCATGCTGATCCCGATGTACTTCATGATCGGGTCGTACGGCGGGGCGCAGCGGTCGTACGCGGCCGTGAAGTTCCTGCTGTACTCGCTGTTCGGCGGGCTCCTGATGCTGGTGGCGGTGATCGCGCTCTACTCGATCGCCGGCAAGGGCACGTTCATGTTCTCCGACCTGGTCGGGACCATCCAGGACGTGACGACGCAGAAGTGGCTGTTCCTCGGCTTCTTCATCGCCTTCGCGATCAAGGCGCCGCTGTGGCCGTTCCACACCTGGCTGCCGGACGCCGCCGCCCAGGCCCCGGCCGGCGCGGCCGTCCTGCTCGTCGGCGTGCTGGACAAGGTCGGCACGTACGGCATGCTGCGCTTCTGCCTCGAGCTGTTCCCCGACGCCGCGAAGTTCTTCACGCCGCTGGTCATCACGCTGTCGGTGATCGGCATCGTGTACGGCGCGATCGTGGCCATCGGGCAGACCGACATGAAGCGGCTCATCGCGTACACCTCGGTGTCGCACTTCGGCTTCATCGCGATGGGCGTGTTCGCGATGACCACCAGCGCGGGCTCGGGCGCGACGCTCTACATGGTCAACCACGGCTTCTCGACCGGCGCGCTGTTCCTGATCGCGGGCTTCCTCATCTACCGCAGGGGCTCGCAGTTCATCGCCGACTACGGCGGCGTGCAGAAGGTGGCCCCGATCCTCGCCGGGACGTTCCTGGTGGCCGGTCTGTCCAGCCTCTCGCTGCCCGGTCTCAGCACGTTCGTCAGCGAGTTCATGGTGCTGACCGGCACCTATCAGCGGTACGTCGTCCCGGCCGTGATCGCGACGGTCGGCGTCATCCTCGCCGCGATCTACATCCTGTGGATGTACCAGCGGACGATGAACGGCCCGACGGCCGAGTCGGTCAAATCGCTGCCCGACCTCAACGCCAGGGAGAAGTGGGTGGTGGCGCCGCTCGTCGCGCTGCTGCTGGTGTTCGGCTTCTATCCCAAGCCGCTGCTCGACGTGATCAATCCCGCCGTGAAGGACACGCTGTCGAGCGTCTCCGTCACGGACCCGAAGCCGGCCGTACCCGTTGCTCAGGAGGGCCAGTAGTGAACGGCACCATTCAGGCGCCGAGTATCGAGTACGCCCTTCTGGCGCCGATGCTCGTCGTCTTCGGCGCGGCGATCGTCGGCGTGCTGGTGGAGGCATTCGCCCCGCGCTACCTGCGCTCGGCGATCCACCTGCCGCTCACGCTGCTGTCGCTGGCCGGCGCGTTCGCGCTGGCCGTCTGGCAGGCGGTCAGGGGCGTGCCCACCAAGCCCGCCGCGATGGGCGCGGTGGCCGTGGACGGACCGGCCCTGTTCATCTGGGGCACGATCCTCATCCTCGCCTTCGTGAGCGTGCTGCTCATCAAGGACGAGGAGCACTTCGTCGGCTCCGCGGCGGCCGTGCCCGGCTCGGCCGAGGAGGAGCAGTCGCTCGTCGAGCGCGCCGCGCACACCGAGGTCTACCCGCTGCTGCTGTTCGCGGTCGGCGGCATGCTGCTGTTCCCCGCGTCCAACGACCTGCTCGTGGCGTTCGTCGCCCTCGAGGTCATGTCGCTGCCGCTGTACCTGCTGTGCGGCCTGGCCCGGCGCCGCCGCCTGCTGTCGCAGGAGGCCGCGGTCAAGTACTTCCTGCTGGGCGCGTTCTCCTCGGCCTTCTTCCTGTACGGCACGGCCCTGCTGTACGGCTACGCCGGGTCGGTCGACCTCGCGAAGATCAACCAGGCGCTGGGGTCGGTCGGCGGCCAGGACACGCTGCTCTACATCGGCGCGGCCATGCTCGGCGTCGGCCTGCTCTTCAAGATCGGTGCCGCGCCGTTCCAGGCGTGGAAGCCTGACGTCTACCAGGGCTCGCCCACGCCCATCACCGCGCTGATGGCCTCCGGCACCCTGGTGGCCGCCTTCGGCGCGCTGCTGCGGGTGTTCTGGGTCGGTCTCGGCGGTCTCGACTGGGACTGGCGCCCGGTGCTCTACGGTGTGGCGATTCTCACGATGGTGGTCGGCGCGATCCTCGCGATCACGCAGACCGACATCAAGCGGATGCTCGCCTACTCGTCCATCGCGCACGGCGGCTTCCTGCTCATCGGTGTCATCGCCACCGGCCACACCCAGGCGGAGAACACCTCGGCCCTGTCCGGCCTGCTGTTCTACCTGGTCGCGTATGGTTTCACCACGGTCGGCGCGTTCGCCATCGTCACGATGGTGCGCGACGCGGGCGGCGAGGCGTGGCACCTGTCCCGCTGGGCCGGGCTCGGCAAGCGCTCGCCGCTGCTGGCCGGGACGTTCGCGTTCTTCCTGCTGGCCTTCGCCGGAATTCCGCTGACCAGCGGGTTCTTCGGGAAGTACGCGGTCTTCCAGGCGGCCGTCGCCAACGGCGCCACGCCGCTGGTCATCATCGGTGTGGTGGCCTCGGCCATCGCCGCGTTCTTCTACGTCCGTGTGATCGTGCTGATGTTCTTCAGCGACCCGGCCGCCGACGGCCCGTCCGTCGTGCTGCCCTCGCGGGGGACCGCGGCTGTGGTCGGTATCGCGGCATTGGCTACGGTAGTTCTCGGGGTGTACCCCCAGCCCGTGCTGGACCTCGCGCACACGGCTGCGCAGTCCCTGTTCGTCCGATAGGAGATCTCCGTATGGCCGCGCCGCCCGTTGTGGACATTCCTCTCGTCGACGAGCGGCTGGCCGACGACCTCGCGGGCGGGCTCGCGGCGGTGGAGAAGCTGCTGCGCTCGTCGGTCGAGAGTGAGGACGCCTTCGTCACCCAGACGTCCAGGCACCTCATCGAGGCGGGCGGCAAGCGGTTCCGGGCGATGCTCGTGCTGCTGGCCGCCCAGTTCGGAAACCCGGATGCCCCGGGCGTCGTGCCCGGGGCCGTCGTCATCGAGCTGACCCACCTGGCCACGCTCTACCACGACGACGTGATGGACGAGGCCCCGGTGCGCCGGGGCTCCCCGTCCGCCAACGCCCGGTGGGACAACACCGTGGCCATCCTCACCGGCGACTACCTGTTCGCCCAGGCGTCGGAGATCCTCGCCGACCTCGGCAGCGAGCTCATCCGGATCCAGGCGCGTACGTTCTCCCGCCTGGTGCGCGGCCAGATCCGCGAGACGATCGGGCCCGCCGAGGGCCGCGACGCGATCGCCCACTACATCAGCGTGCTGGCCGACAAGACCGGCTCCCTCATCGCCACCTCGGGCCGCTTCGGCGCCATGCTCGCCGGTGCTCCCGCCGACGTGGTCGAGCGCCTGACCGACGCCTGCGAGGCGATCGGCGTGGCCTGGCAGCTCGGTGACGACCTCATCGACGTGGCCGCGCCCACGGCCGACTCGGGCAAGACCCCCGGCACCGACCTGCGCGAGGGCGTCCACACGCTTCCCGTGCTGTACGCCCTGGCCTCCAATGACCCCGCCGACGCCCGGCTGCGCACCCTGCTGTCGGGGCCCGTCGCCGAGGAGGACGTCGAGGAGGCGCTGACGCTGCTGCGGGCCAACCGGGCCATGGTCCAGGCCCGCGAGGAGCTCATCCGCTGGATCGACCGGGCCAAGGAGGCCCTCGCCGGCCTGCCCGACATCCCGGCCCGTACGGCCCTCATCGCCCTGTGCGACTACGTCGTCGAGCGCACGGGCTGATCGTTTTCAGGACATCATTGCCGGGTGAGGATCACCCGGTGTTCGGTCGTGTTGTCGGCGGCCGTGTCGCTCTCCCTGGCCGTGGCCGCCTGCGGCGTGCGAGGCGCGGGCACGTCCCCCGCTCCGCCGGAGAGCTCGATGCCTCCCGGCACCGTCGTGGTGGACAAGGACCAGGTCCTCACGCGTGGGGAGGAAGCGGGAGAGGGCTCGGCGCAAGCCCTGTTCGACGCCATCGCCGCAGCGGCTTCGCCCGAGCCGGTCTCGCCTGCGCCGGGTTCGCCCGAGCGGCATGAGGAACGACCGGACCCCACCCCTTCGGAGTCGGAGGAACTGATGGGCTGGGCACTGGAGGAAGGCGAACCCATCCCCGTGCCCAACCCGGGCACGGGAGGTGCGAACCCGCGCCTGCTGTCGGCGCTGCTCACGGATTTCGGCCCGGCGCACGAGTCGGATGCGACTCCGGGGGCGGTGGTCGGCCTCCCGGCCCCCGTCGGCGACGCGTCGCTGTTCATCGGACTCCGGATGATGAGCAGCCCCCTGCACGGGCCCTCCCTGTGCGAGAAGTGGACCTCGGGGATGTGGACCGTCGTGCTGCGGGACTTCGACCGGCGGGGCGCGTGGATCGCGGCGACACAGTTGCAGGCGCGACGGCGTGCCGACCCGCTCGTGTTCGGCGAGTCCGTCATCACCGGGCCTGCCGCAATGCTGGAACACCTGGCGGACACCCGCCGTGTGGAGTCGTGCCTGAAGCTGAAGGGAGCCCGGGCCGGCACCGGAGCGGTGGAGCCGTTCCCCGTGCCGCCGCTCGGCACCCGGTCCTTCGCCTTCCGTATCACGGGCAGCGGGGACGTCCCCGTCTGGCAATGGGTCGAGGTGGTGCAGACCCCTCGCTACCTGCTGGAGATCCGGATTCCGAACCAGTTCCCCGAGCCGCGCACCGACCCCGCCGTGCTGCTGCCGCGCATCGCCGAGGCCGCCTACGCCAGGGCGGAGGCGGCCCTGGGGTAGCGCAGCGTTCGCGCTGCGGGTGTCTACTGCTGGTCGGCGAGCCACTCGTCGAAGGTGGTCGGCGCGATGCGGGCGCCCTCGCCGGGCAGCAGCACGTCGCCGGCCATCTCCGTGCCGAACAGGCCCGACCAGGTCGGCACGAGCTTCACCGTCCGGCCGCGTGCCGCAATGGTGCGCCGGGCCATGTCGACGAGGTCCTGGGGCTCGGGACCGGCCACGTCGGCGTGGCGGCCCCGCGGCTCGCCCACCGCGATCTCGGCGAGGACCTCGGCCACGTCCGCGGGCGCGATCGGCTGCACCAGCAGCGGCGCGATCGTGGCGACGCCGTCCTGCTCGGTCCACCCCGCCACCATCTCGGCGAAGTCGTGGAACTGCGCGAACGGGACGATCGTCCACGGCACAGAGCCTGCGGACACCAGGCGCTCCTGTTCCCGCTTGCCGGCGTAGTGGGCGTTGCCCTCCACCCGGTGGATGCCGATGATCGAGAGCAGCACGTGGTGGCGGACGCCCGCTCGCTCCTCGGCGGCCAGCAGGTTCCTGGTGGTCGTGCCGAAGTACGCCACCGACTCGTCCCGGTCGATCGCCGTCGAGCTGATCGCGTCGACGACCGCCTCGACGCCGTCCAAGGCCTTGTCGAGCCCCTCGCCCGTCAGCAGGTCCACGCCGAGGGACCGGCTGACGCGTACGACGTCGTGCCCGTCCCGTTCGAGGGCGGCGACGGTGAGCTTCCCGATGTTCCCGGTGGCGCCGGCGACTGCGATACGCATGGTTTCTCCTTCGCTAGACGCCTCGGATGCTATCTCGGACAAAATAGATCCGCAATCTCTCCAATACACTGGAGGGCATGAAGCTGCCTGCGAGCACCGAGTGGGTGTTGCACTGCGCCGCCACGCTGGCGCAGCTCGAACCGGGAGCCACCGCGTCGGCGGCGCAGCTCGCGGAGTATTACGACGTTCCGGCGCCCTACCTGGCCAAGCAGTTGCAGGCGCTCGTCAGAGCCGGTGTGCTGGCCGCGATGACGGGTCCGCGAGGCGGATTCCGGCTCGCGCGGGCGGCTTCCGACATCACGATGCTGCAGATCGTCGAGGCGGTCGACGGCGCCTCCTCGCCGTACGAGTGCCGCGAGATCCGCCAGCAGGGACGGGGGGCGCTGCCTCCCGAGGACTGCCGGCGCATCTGCGTCATCGCCGAGAAGATGGCCGAGGCGCACCGTGCGTGGCGGAGCAGCCTCGCAGGGGTCACGCTCGCCGACATCCTCGGCGAGCTGCCCTCCGGGGCACCCGCCCGCACCCGGTCACGCCTGTCGGCGACACGCTGACGTCAGCGGCCGGCGAGGAGTTCGACGACGGGGGCGAGGGCGTCGGCGAAGAAGCCGTTGACGGTGATGTAGGACAGGCCCAGCTCGTCGCGGCGGCGCAGCAGTGTGTCGGCCATCTCACGGGGCGAGCCGCGCAGCACGGTGGCGGCGTCCGCCGACGTGGCTCTGAGCCGCTCGGGCATCCACGAGGGCGGCTCGTCGCCGATCTGGAACAGGTTCATGCTCAGCTCGATGTCGTCGAACCTCGCCCCGGCCAGCTCCCGCAGCGTGCCGACGGGTCCGCGCAGACCCTCCTCCGGCGCGTCGGGCGGCACGGCGAGCGCGACGATGTCCGCCTCCTCGGCGGCCAGCGACAGCATGCGGGGACCGGCTCCCGCCACCAGGATCGGCGGCCCCTGGCGCTGCACGGTGGTCCTGCTCCTGGCGAAGGCCGCCCGCACCTCGCCGATCACCGATCGGACCTGCGCGATGCGCTCCCCCGCCGTGCCGTACGGCATGCCGAGCGCCCGGGCGTCCTCCTCGGCGCCGACACGTCCGGCCCCCACACCGACTTCCAGCCGTCCGCCGGACAGGAAGTCGAGCCCGGCGAGCTCGTGCCCGAGCTGCGGGGGATTGCGGTAGGGCGCGGCCAGCACGAACGTGCCCACGCGCAGCGTCGTCGTGACGGTGGCCGCGGCGGTCATCGCCGGCAGCGGCGGCAGCGTCCCCAGCGTGTCGGGGACGAGCAGGGTCGAGTAGCCGAGGTCCTCGGCACGGCGGGCCGTCGCCGCCCACGCGGCGGCGTCGGGGGCCAGGCCGGCGACGGTCCCGAAACGGAATTCCTTGCTCATGCCGCGATCCTCGCCGCTCCGCTCGGTCCTGTCGTCCTCCCGCCGGAGACCGGCGCCCTACTCCGGGGGGCGTATCAGACGGTCTCGAGCGCGGCCGCTCGCTCCTGCCGCGACGTACGGGCGGAGCGGACGCTGTCCCAGGTGAAGACGCTCAGCGCGAGCCAGACGACCACGAACCCGGCCCACCGGCTGGCGGGCATCGTCTCGTGGACGATCAGCACCCCGCACAGGAACTGCAGCACCGGGGCGATGTACTGGAGCAGGCCGATGACGGTGAGCGGAACCCGCAGCGCGGCGGCCGTGAAGAGCATCAGCGGCACCGCGGTGATGAGGCCGGACACCACCAGCAGCAGCGCGTGGCCGAGGCCGTGATTGCCGAAGGTCCCGGTGCCGTTCCCCTGCAGGACGAGCAGGTAGCCCAGAGCCGGCACCAGCAGCACGAGCGTCTCGATGGTCAGGCTCTCCGCGCTGCCCACCCCCGCCGCCTTCTTGATCAGGCCGTACGTGCCGAAGCTGACGGCGAGCACGAGGGCGATCCAGGGCAGGCGCCCGTAGTCGAGCGTCAGGATGAGGACCGCGAGAGCGCCCAGCCCGACGGCGATCCACTGCCACCGGCGCAGCCGCTCCCGGAAGATCAGCACTCCGAACAGCACGCTGACCAGGGGATTGATGAAGTAGCCGAGCGCGCTTTCCACCACATGACCGGTGTTGACGGCGAAGATGTAGACGCCCCAGTTGACCGAGACCGTGACGGCCGCGAGGGCGAGGAGGATCAGCTGGCGGCGCGTCATCGTGCGGATCCACGACCAGTGGCGACGTAGGGCGAGGACCGTGACCACCACGACCAGGGACCAGACCATCCGGTGAGCGAGGATCTCCACGGCGCCGGACGGCTTGAGCAGAGGCCAGTAGAGAGGGAACAGACCCCACATGGTGTAGGCGGCGACGCCATACAGGACACCGCGGCGCGTATCAGGCATGAACCCCATCTTCGCTGCTTACCTTGATTCAGCACAAATAAGGGTCTCTATGCCTGAGGTTTAGAGGCGCTTATGTCAGGAACACGGCCGCCGGGTGCTCGGTTGGTGATGGCAGAGCAGAAGGAAGGTGCACGATGGGCTGGCTGTTCGGCACAGACAAGACGACGATGGTGGACCCCGCGGAGGCCCTGCCGGGCCGTGCCGAGATCATGCCGGTGGCCACCCGCCACCAGGTCCTCGGCGCGCCGCTGGCTCCGCCGTACCCCGAGGGTACTGAGATCGCCGAGTTCGGGCTTGGCTGCTTCTGGGGCGCCGAGCGCAAGTTCTGGCAGACCCCCGGGGTCGTCTCGACCGCCGTGGGCTACGCGGGCGGCTACACGCCGAACCCCACGTACGAGGAGGTCTGTACCGGCCTGACCGGTCACACCGAGGTCGTGCGGGTGGTCTTCGACCCGGCCGAGGTGTCGTACGAGGAGCTTCTCAAGGTGTTCTGGGAGGCCCACGACCCCACCCAGGGCATGCGCCAGGGCAACGACGTCGGCACGCAGTATCGGTCGGCCGTCTACACCCACGGCCCCGAGCAGGCCAAGGCGGCCGTGACGTCCCGGGACGCGTACCAGGAGGTGCTCACCAAGGCCGGGTACGGCGAGATCACCACCGAGATCGCCCCCGCCGGCGAGTTCTACTTCGCCGAGGATTATCACCAGCAGTATTTGTTCAAGGTGCCGAACGGCTACTGCGGCATCGGCGGCACCGGCGTGAGCTGCCCCGTCGGCCTGACCGCCGGCGAAGCCTGACCTGCGGTAACTGACTGATCCTGGCCCTTGGTCGCCCGGCAAGCCCGGTGCCGATCGAGGGCCAGAGCCGTTTTCGGCGAGAAGCTTCACTACAGGGTCAAGGCGACGGCGCTCCGCGCCGCCGCACGGCTCTGCGTCCGCTCGGCGGCCGGGCATGCGGCCTGGGGGCCGGCCCCGGCCGCCAGCGACTCGGGCCGTGCGCAGCGTACTGGAAAGCCATTTAGTTAACCTTTTTCATCCTGGCGATCGAGCCCAAGTGATAGAGCGATGCATGGCCCGGAAAGGCCGACCCTGACGGCTGCGCCGCTCCCGACCAGGAAGGACGGCGACGTCATGACCTCTGACCCGCGAGGATCGGTGCCGCATCTGGACGAGCTGCAGCGGCGGCTGCCGCTCGCGGCAGTGGCACTGCTGCGCGAGATGACCGGTTGCACCTCCGCTACGTCGACGTCCAGGTCGGTGCCCTGCGCCGCGACTGCGTGACGAGTCGGCATCAGTTACGCGCCTTAGTCATGTCGAGGTCCTCCCGGGCTCCGCCAGAGTCAGGTCCCGGCTGCGTATCCACGCCTTTCACTCCTCGGCGAGGTCGCCCATCGGCACGGAAATCAGTCCTGTCCTACGTTTGGGACGTCACTTCGCATTGCGCCAGTAGGTGAGCGTGCGACTCGTGCTCTTGACCACTTGGGGGATGGACTCATTTTGTGGCCAGATCTGCAGCAGATAACGATCGATGATGGCATCAGTCGAGCAGTCCGATTCTGTGGCCCGGTCCATGTGGACGGCGTGATACCGCAATCGGTACCAGCCCGGGCCCGACGACAAGTCGGGTAGATTGTGAAATCCCTCGCCGCCCCACTCGATAAGGAAGATTCGTCCTGTTTGGGTGTGGAAGCTGATTTCCACGATGTCCTCGTACTCGTTGACGTCCGGCTCTGGATCGCGGTCCGACACGGTCACCGAGAAGCCGACCGTCCCCGTGTGCAGGCCCGTGACCAGGAGGCCTTTACCGTCCTTTACCCGAATGATGCCCACGGGGTGCTCGGGATGGTCATCGGGGAAGGTTTCCAGTCCCATGTCGTCGGCGAGGTCGTCGAGGTAGATCTGACCGTAGCTGACGTGGACATCGAACGACATGGTCCGATTGGTAGTCATGGTCGGGGATTCTACGGCTATAACGATTCGGAAGACCGCGCATCTCATGACACCTGGCTGTTTCTCTAAATGGGCACCTCCGACCTCTTCCGCCCCCGCTGCCCGATTGTTCGTGGCCCTTGGTCGGCGTCAACGCCGTCTGTGCGGGTTGGGTGCGGGGTTGCGGTGTACGTCGTTGGTGGACGGACACGCGAAGACGGCATTGACACCTCGGTCGGGCCACTGATGTCGGCAGCTATCGGGGGCGGGGGAGGAGTGGCGCGGGGTGCAGACACAGGTGCGGCCCCGCCCGAGTGAGCGGGGCCGCGTGTGGGCTGGACCGTCTATCGCATCTCACCGAGCAGCAGGGCATGCCACACCCTGCGCGCCTCCTCCATGGGCCAGCGGTGTGTCTCTTCGATCTCCGGTGTGGGTTCGGCCTGGGTGGTCTTGCGGATGAACGCCTGTCCACCAGCCTGGAGTAGTTCGTAGACGAGGGCTCGGCAGTCGCACGTCCAGGCGAGAACGCGCACGCGCCCCACGCCCTCGAAGGGCTTGTGCCACACGAGCTTCACGTGATCTTTTCGGCGCATCTCCCAGTGAGGACTCAGGCACTCGTCCGGGTCTACGACGATGGCCGCCATCAGAGCCGCCGCCTCACCGTGCCCCGCCGTTGGCCCAGCCGACGATCCACCGGACGGCGGACTGCGGTTGGTCGACCGAGGGCAGCGGAACCACGGTCCCGGACTTCGGCAGCTTGATCAGGAAGCGACGCGGCTTGTTCTCCTGATCGATGGTGACCGTCGCGACCTGTCCGCCGAAGCCGTAGACGTCCAGCTCCGAGCCCGCCTTCTCCTGCACCGGGAACCCGGTCATCCGCAGCGTGATGTGGCTGATGAACCGCGTACGGACCCTATCCGGACGGGCGAATTCCAGGTGGGGCACCCCATCCCTGGTGAACCCCGCATGGCCGAGGAGTTCGGCATCGCCAAGGGCACCGCACGCCGCGTCTGCCGAGGGCAGTAGCCTTCGGCCGTGGCGCCTCTTCCGGATCAAGGGTCAAGCGATCGGGCAGCCAGCCGAAGGGACGCGTTCCGCCGACGGGTAGTCCCTGCTCGGCCCGTGCCCGGTGGGAGCGACGCATGCGGCGCTGCATCTTCCGCACTTCCATCTTTGAGATGACCGCGCCGAACAGGCCCATGCTTCGGTGTCTTCGCTGTAGAGATCCTTCTGACCCTACGCATCCGCGAAGACGCGGCCGTCCTGGTAGGTGATCGCTTCCACGAAGCGCTCGTAGTCACCCGGACGTCGAGCGAGGCGATCCTCAGCCGCGATGACGACGCCTCCCACCTCCGCGCCGTCCGGAAGCTCGCCCGAGCGGAGCACCTTCAACACGGCCTCGAAGTCGTCGCGGACGACATCGGCCTTCGCAGCGGACTTGTCGTTGTCCGTGAACTCGTGGACGACGGTCCAGCCGTACCGGGCCGCGGTCTCCCGGTTGAGCTTGTGCTGGTCCTGGACTCCGTGTTCGTCCCGCCTGATGTCGGCGGAGATGCGCGCGTAGGAGACGACGGGGATGGGGGATGGGGGATGGGGGATGGCTCAGGCTAGGCGACCTCCGCAAGAATTATTGCCTGAAGCGAAGGTCTACCACCAGCAGTATTTGTTCAAGGTGCCGAACGGCTACTGCGGCATCGGCGGCACCGGCGTCTCCTGCCCCGTCGGCCTCACCGCCGGCGATGCTTGATCTTGCAGGAACCAGTCGGCCCAGAGCCCAGGTTGCCTGGGCCGACGTAGCCGCTCTCAGCGGGTTGCGGTCACCGTCGCGCTGCGCGACTGTCCGGGGCTGTCCCGCTGATTACACTCGATACATGAGCGTGATGCGCGAGGAACTACACCACCTGGTTGATCGGCTGCCAGAGGAGAAGGTGGCTCCTTTGCTCAGGCTTGTCCGCGATCAGCTCGAAGAGCCGCCTGTGGTGCGCGATCTGCCGTTCATCGGCTTGCTCGAAGCGGAGCCGGATTTCGCGGAACGCTCGGAGGAGATTCTCCGTGCAGAGGACAATCACTCTTTGTGATCGTCATTGACTCGGGTCCGTTGGTTGCGGCCGTGAACGTCCGGGACCGCCACCATCAGGCCTGCGCGCGACTTCTACGGACCCACCCAGGGCCCTTGCTCGTCCCCGCGACCGTCGTTACCGAGGTATGTCAGCTCGTCGAGAAGCGACAGGGAAGCAAAGCGGAGGCAGCGTTTCTACGCTCCTTCGGAGCAGGCATGACCTTGGTGGACCTCGAAGATCGTGATCTGCAGCGTATGAGCGTCCTGGTGGAGGCGTACGCGAGTCTCCCCCTCGGGGCGGTTGATGCCTCTGTGATCGCAATTGCTGAGCGAGTCGGCGTCACGGAAGTGGCAACGCTCGACCGCCGCCACTTCGCCGTTGTTCGCCCCCAGCACATCGGTGCGTTCATGCTCCTGCCGGAGCGGCTCTGAGCACCGTCTCGCCCGGCGGCCCTGAGCGGTGATCTGTTAGCCGAACGACACCGGCACGAGCGTTGAGATTTGTTGCCTGAAGCGGCGCGCTACCACCAGCAGTATTTGTTCAAGGTGCCGAACGGCTACTGCGGCATCGGCGGCACCGGCGTCTCCTGCCCGGTCGGGCTGACGGCCGGCGCAGCCTGATCAGTCGCCCGGCGGGATCGTGAGTCCCACTGGTCCAGCGTGGCGACTTGGTGAAGGTCGAAGCGCTCGGCCAGGGCTATGACGCAGGTGTCGACGGCTTGAAGCGTAGGCCGAGAGCAGTTCGGACATCCGCCGGTAGTCGTGAGGGGTCGCTCGATCACGCGGAGTTCGTCGTCGGCGATGGCGGCGCAGAACTCGGCCGCGAGAGCGGGGCTGCCGCGACGGACCGGATCGGAGAGCAGGTGACAGATCTCTGTCACTGCGAGCGACGGCACGACCAGCCTGGTCCAGTTTCGTGCGAGGAGCCGGACACCAGCGGGCGTGACCTTGTCTGGTCTATTGAACGCCGCGACGAGGGACCCGTATCGTCAGTCGACCAGGCCGGCGCGGTAGGCGGCGATGGCCACTTGTACGCGGTTCGTGACGGCGAGCTTGACGAACAGGTGGGAGATGTGGCTCTTGACCGTGGCCTCGCTCATGTTCAGGCGGGCTGCGATCTCGGTATTGGAGCGGCCGAGCCCGACCTCAATGAGCACCTCGCGCTCGCGACTGGTCAGGGTCTCCAGCCGGGCGAGCGCGTCACGGCGGCGCCGAATGGGTTGGTCGGTGGTGAGCCGGTGGATCAGCCGCCGCGTGACCCGCGGGGACAGCATCGAGTCGCCGCCGTGCGCGAGACGGATGGCCTGGATCAGGTCGTGCGGCGAGGTGTCCTTGAGCAGGAACCCACAGGCTCCCGCCTCCAGGGCGGTGAAGACGTGCTCGTCGCTGTCGAACGTGGTGAGGATGATCACCGCGGGTGCCCGGGTGAGCCGGCGGATGGCCCCGGTGGCGGTCAGGCCGTCGTACCTAGGCATCCTGACGTCCATCAGGACGACGTCGGGCCCCAGGCGGCGGACCGCGTCGACGGCCTGGTTGCCGTCCTCGGCCTCGCCCACGACCTCCACGTCGGGTGCGGACTCGATGATGAACCGCAGTCCCGCGCGGATCAGCGGCTCGTCGTCAACCAGCAGTGTCCTGATCATGTGATTCCCTCGGGGATGCGTCCGCGGCGTGCCACGGCAGCCGGCCCTCAAGACGCCAGCCTCCCGCATCGTCCGGCCCGCCGCGCACCGTTCCGCCGATCAGCCGGAAACGCTCCGCCAGGCCCACCAGACCGACCCCGGCGCCGGTCTCCAGACTCGGCTGGAGCGATGGTCCGTTGGTGACCGCGATCGTGACGCCGTCTTCCCTGCTCCCGGTCGCCGTGACCGTGACCGGGGCCCCGTGGGCGTGCTTGTGCGCATTGGTCAGGCCCTCCTGGACGAGGCGATGCGCGGCTCTGGCCGTTTCCACTGGCCACGTGCCGATATCGCCGTGCAGGGTGACGGTCCCGCCGGCCGATCCCCAGGAGTCCACCAGCCGCCGCAGGTCGGGGAAGCCGTCGTCGTTCTCGTCGGGCCCGGCGCGCAGCACGCCAAGGATCTTGCGCAGCTCTTCGAGGGCCTCCTGCGCGCTGACCCTGATCAGCGCCGCCTCCCGCTCGATGCGCTCCGGCCCTGCGCTCGCGTTCACCTCAAGGCCGCCGGCATGCAGCGAGATGAGCGTGACCTTGTGCGCGAGCACGTCGTGCATCTCCCGGGCGATCCGGCCGCGCTCGGCGGACCTCGCCTGTTCGTTGCGCAGACGCTGCTCGGCCTCGGCGCGTTCGGCGCGCTCGCGCAGCGATCGGGTCAGCTCGCGGCGGGTGGTGGCGTACGCCCCTGCCGCCAGCGTGACCCCGGTCGCGGTCGCCGCCGAGATCAGCGCGTCCGTGCCCAACCGGCCGCCGTCCACCCACTGCTGGGCCAGGAACCCCGCCATGCCGATCGCCGCCAGCGCCGGGAAACGCGTGCCCGCGCCGGAGAACAGGCTGATCAGCAGCGGCCCCGGGTTGCCCGACAGCACGTACGCGCCCGCCCCGGCGGCGGCCACCGCGACCGGCCACCGGCCCCGGAACCACACCGCACCCGTGCCTGCCAGCCCGGCGGCGGCGATGACGGGTCGCGGCAGCGGCGCCCACGGCGTCTTGACTGCCAGGACGGTGAGGAACAGGCAGAGCGCCACGGAGGCCGCGCTGATCGCGTGTGGCCCGAGCGCGGCCATCCGCCGCAGCGCCGCGCGTAACGACAGCATCGGTCCAGCGTAGCCAGGGCGGCGGCGCACCACCTCATACCGGCGTCGGCGCTGGACGCCGGGCGTTCCGACTTTCGTCGGAGACGCCCATGGCCGCGATGGCGATGCGGCCGCGCCCTCGCCGGCCGCATCGTGGATGGCCTCGACAAGGTCAGGAGCCGTCCGTGTATGTCTTCCGTTCGATGCTCGTCGCGGTGTGCGCGGCGCTGATGATCCTCGTGCCGCCCTGTGTCGCCTCCCCTGCCGCGGCAGCTACCGAGATTCCGGACGAACGTGCTCTGGCCGACTTCTTCGACGCCGCGATGGCGGACGGGCTGACGGCCGACCACGTGCCGGGCGCGGTCGTCTCGGTGGTGGGCGGTGGGAAGATGCTCTTCAGCAAGGGGTACGGGCTGGCCGACGTCGAGAACCGCAGACCCTTCGACCCGGCCACCTCAATGGTCCGGATCGCCTCGATCACCAAGCTGTTCACCTGGACCGCGGTGATGCAGCAGGTTCAGCAGGGCAAGCTGGACCTGAAGGCGGACGTGAACCGCTACCTCACCGCGTTCCGGATCCCCGCGACCTACCCCCGGCCGATCACGCTGCAGGACTTGATGGACCACACGGCCGGGTTCGAGGAGCGCACGATCGGCGTGGGGTCGCGGAGCAAGGACGACGTGCCGCCCTTGGCGGACTATCTCGCCGACAACATGCCCGCGCGGGTGCGCCCGCCTGGCGAGGTGTCGGCGTACTCGAACTATGGGGCGGCGCTGGCCGGATACATCGTGGCGCGGGTGAGCGGGCAGCCGTATGACGAGTACGTGCGTGACCACATCCTCGACCCGCTCGCGATGCGGCACAGCACGGCCGCCGAGCCCGTTCCCGCCCCCTTGGCCGCGGATCTGGCGCGCAGCTACGACTACGAGGACGGGGCGTATCGGCGCAAGCCGTTCGTCTTCGACAACCTCGCCCCCGACGGGTCGATCAGTGCCACCGCGAACGACATGGCCCACTTCATGATCGCCCACCTGCGGGACGGACGCTTCGGCGACCGGCGCATCCTCGACGAGCCGACGGCCCGGCTCATGCACCGGCGGACGTTCGCGGCCGATCCGCGCATCGACGGGTACGCTCACGGGTTCAAGGAGCAGACACTCAACGGGCATCGCGTGATCATGCACGACGGCGGCTGGGAGGGCTTCCAGAGCGCGTTGCTGCTGGTGCCCGACGCCGACCTCGGCCTGTTCGTCTCCGCGAACAGTCTCGGCGGGGCCGACGCCATGACCAAGATCATTCCTGCCTTCTTCGACCGCTTCCTGCCCGGAAAGCGCGCCGTGCCTGACGGCGGTGCTTCCGTCATGCCTGTCGAAGGCTTCTACAAGCTCACCAGGTCCGCAGAGTCCAGCATCGAGAAGGTGGTCGCCCTGACCAGTTCCACCCGGCTGCGGGTGGCGGGCGGGAAGCTCACCTTCAGAGGCTCGACATGGAGCCCGCTGGGGCCTGGGCTGTATCAGCAGGACGGCGGCACGCAGCGGCTGGCGCTGGTGACCGGCGGGAGCGATGTCGCGTACGTGGCCACAGACGGGCCCGCCTACCAACGCGTCCCCTGGTGGGAAACCCCGCCGGTCAATGCCGTCATCGTCCTGCTGTTCGCCGTCACCGCACTGACCGCCGTGCTCGGCCTGCCGGTGGCCGCTGTGGTCCGTCCGGCCAAGAAGCGTCCCGTTTCGCGTGTCTGGCGCGCCGGGCGTGTCCTGACTGGGCTCGCCGCCGCGGTCGGACTGGTGTTCGTGGTGCTGTTCACGCTGGTTCTGACCGGCGACACGAGCATCCTGTACGGCGTGCCGGCCAACGTCCAGGTCCTCCTGGTGCTGCCGCTGCTGGTCCTCGCCCTCACCGTCGCCGCGGTCGCCACGACCGTGAGGGCCTGGCGGCGCGCGGGCGTCCTGGCCCGCGGCCATCAGGTGGTCGTGCTGGCAGGACTGCTCGCCCTCCTGTGGTTCTGCCGGCACTGGAACTTGCTCGGCTGGCACCTGTAATCACTCGACCGCCTGGCTCAGCAGGCTCTGGAACGAGGTCTCGTCCGGTCGGTCGCCGGACAGTCGGCCAAGGAGTTCGTCGCGTCGCCCTCCGACGCGAAGTCCCAGCCCCGCACGAGCCGTCCCTCCTGACGGAAGTGGCGGTCAGTCCATGCCGCGTCGTCCGGGGGCCCAGAACGGTTTCACGAGGACGGCTCTGCGAGACCAGCCGTGTTCCCGGACGAGGTGAGCACGCACGGCTTGTCAACTGCGGCCCTCTCCGGCGACGTAAGCGACGCCCGGCGTGCGGGCACCACCGTCAGGTCCGATCCAGCCAGGGCGATCGCGACCGAGGCGCGCTGAGTGCCGTGCTGTCCGCTCCCGACCCCATGGACCACCGGGACCTGTTGCGCCGCCACGTCGTCGAGCTGGAACAGCGCATCGCGCGGGCACGCGCGGCCAAGGACCTGATCGAGCACGCCCTCGCCTGCCCGCACAGGTTCGCGGACTGCGCGCACGCACGCGAGCAGATCGCGGCGCGTATACGGCCCGGTCGAACGGACCCAGCCGCCGACTTGTATTGATGCCTGAAACGAAGTGCTACCCCAGAAGTACCTCTTCACGGTGCCCACCGGCTACTGCGGCCTCGGCGGCACGGGTGTCAACGCAGGTGACCCTTCGGCCTGGTGCCCGTCCTCGCGGAGCTTGGCGGTCACCTTGCGGATGGTCACGCGGGCGACGCAGAACTCGCCTTCCATCTGGACTTCGGAGCGCACAGTTCCGTGCCAGGTAGGAGCGCTCCCCACGAGTACCGGCTCATCAGGAGACCGAAAGGAGCTCGCGTGCCCGTTCGGTCGACGATCACGGGGAAGCAGCGGGGACTCACGGTGCCTTCGTCGTCCCCCGCTTCGGCGTACGTCTCCGGCTGCGCCCGGAGATCGGGAGCCGCACGGCCCGGACGCGCACGATGCGCTCGGCATGGACCGTCTTGGGACGCAGGTCCGGCCGCCTCGGCTGCCCGGGCTGAAGGTTCGGGCCTCCTGGCGCAGCGCCGGCCCTCTGAACTCAGGCCTGGGCGGCGCGTTCGATCGCCACGCCCACCCCGTCGAGCAGGTGGTCAAGGCCGGCGCGGAAGTCGTCGTCCGGAGCGGCCCCCGCGTGGGGGTCGAACACCCCGGCCTCGATCGCGCGGGCCAGCGCCGGGAACCGGCCGGGGTGGGCGAGCTCGGTGAGCAGGGCGGCGTACGCTCCGTCGGCCCTTTCCTCTGGTTCGGCGCTCAGGGACGTCAGGAGCTGGGCGGCGCCGCGCACATAGTGCAGCACCAGCATGACCACAGAGAACCGGGCCCGCCAGGCCAGCGGCGTGCCGCCGAGGGCGCGCAGCGCGGCGTCCAGCCAGGCGAGCTGGCCGGGATCCACCGGCGGGGAGTTCACCAGCTGGACGATCCAGGGATGCCGCCGGTAGACACCGAACAGCTCGACGGCCCACCGGGTGAGCGAGCCGCGCCAGTCGGCCGGCGCCGTGCCGAACTCCGGCGGCGGGCCGCATGCGGCGTTCAGCATGAACAGCTGCAGGTCGTCCTTGCCGGCCACGTGCCGGTACAGCGACATGGGCGCGCAGCCGAGCCGTTCGGCGAGCCGGGCCATGGACAGCGCGGCCAGGCCCTCCTCGTCGGCGAGGGCGATGGCCGCCGCCACGACCCGCTCCAGGCTGAGCGCGGGCGTGCGTCCCCGTCCCTTCGGCTTGGCCCGCCCCCACAGCACGTTCAGCACGTGCGGCAGCTCGTTTCCGATGTCGTCCGGCATTCCAGGGAGCTTACCAGTTTGCGTATGGCCTACGCGTTGCGTATATGGTACGCATTAAGCGTATGGCATACGCATCCCCGACCGTCCCCTTGGAGCCGTGATGCACACGACGATCGACAGTCCTCCGCCGGTATCGGCCCGCCGGCGTCCGTGGTGGCGGCGCGGCTGGACGGTGCCGCTCGGCCTGGTCACGGCCGGGTTCCTCGCGTTCTCGCTGCCGCCGTACCTGACCGGGGACCCGTCGCTGTCCCGGGTGCCGCAGCCACAGGGGTTCGGCCTGCACTATCCGCTGCTCGTGGCGCACGTGCTGTTCGCCTCGGTCGCCATGGTCACCGCGTTCTTCCAGGTGTGGCCGTGGTTCCGGCGGCGGCACCCGGTGGGGCACCGGCGCGCCGGGCGGGTCTACGTGTTCGCCGGGGTGCTGCCTGCCGGGCTGACCGGCCTGGTCATCGGGGCGCGCTCCCCGTTCGGGCTGTTCCTCGCGGTCAGCGACGTGCTCCTCGCCCTGCTGTGGCTCGCCTTCACCGTGGCGGGCTGGCGCGCCGCCCGCGCCCGACGGTACGCCGACCACCGGCGCTGGATGCTGCGCAGCGCCGTGCTGACCTACTCCATCATCACCAATCGGGCGTGGACCGGGATCCTGATCATCGCCCTGCCCCCGCTGCAGGACACCGTCTTCCGCGGCGACCCCGACCTGATGGCGTGGACGATCTCCGGCCTCTCCGGCTGGCTCGGCTGGACGATCCCGCTGCTGGCCGTGGAGTGGTACCTGGAGCGCGAGGTGGCCCGCCGCGGCCGCCGCACCGCCCTCGCGACCTGATCCCGGAGGCCGATCTCAGCCGGCCCCGGAACGACCGCCCGCCCCGGAACCACCGCCGAAGGTGCCGGGGCGTTCGCGTCCGCGGAGGACCTGCACTGCGCACGGCGCTGTCGATGACGGCCGGCACATCGACAGACAGGGGCGCGAACTCGCCGGTGAACCGGCCGGAGTGGATGCCGATGCGGGACCGTGGCGAGCTCGATGCCGCGCCGGTCGGCCAGGTCGATGACGTCTTCCAGCTCACACGGGGATCGTGTCAGCCCGTCCACGTGCCGGCACGCGATGGCGTCGACGGTCCCGGCCTCGATGTCCGAGAAGTCGTTGCCATGAGGGGCGGGGGCTTCCGGAGTAGGCGCTGACGTCGTTGTCGGAGTAGACGTCCACGACCTGCCGTCCTCGGCGTTCGGCCAGCACCCGGCAGTCGGCTTCCTGACGGGCGACACCGAGCCCGGCACCCGCGCGGTCCTGGCTCCGGCAGCAGATCGCAGCTCTCCGCAGCACCGGCGTCTCCTGCCCCGTCGGCCTGACGGCCTCCGGTGGGGAGTAGCGGGATCGTGCGACCTCCGAGTGGTGTCGCGCTACTCGGAGGTTTCATGTTTCCGGCGCCAGCAGTTTGCTACTTGTCCGTCGCCGTTGCCGGGCCCGATCGCACTCGCGCGCCGATTCTCGAGTGCGATCAGTGCGCCATAAGCCTCGCTCGTGTCAGGACGCCCGAGCGTCCGCGGCGGGCTTGAGCACCTCCCTGCACCAGGTGCGAAAGTCCGTCGATGTGGGCTTGGCGGTCGCCCAGTCCGCGTCGTAGATGCCGTGGTCCTGTGCCGCGAACGCCTCCGTCACGTCCTTGACCGCCTGGTCGCCGGCGCCTCGGGAGCGCAGCAGCGACGCGTAGTCGTCCACGCTCATGCGACGGTAGGCGACCGGACGTCCGAGCTCCTGGCTGATCACCTCGGCCATGCCGTCAGGGGTCAGCCGGTCGGGGCCGAACACGGGGAGGTTCTCCTGCCCGGTCCAGGACAGATCGGTGAGCAGGTCGGCGGCAGTGCCGGCGATGTCCCGCGTCGCGATCAACGCCAGCGGCAGGTCGCCCGCACAGGTAAGGAAGAACGCGCCGTGCCCGCGGATCGCATCGAGTTGCCCGAGGAGGTTCTCCATGTAGAAGGGCATGGACAACGCCCGATACGCCGCACCGGACTTGGCGAGTTCGGCGTCCATCGCGAAGGCCGCAGAAAGGACGCCGGCTGGGGTGGGCCAGCCGTGCCCGGCGCTGGAAACCCCGACGACGTGACCGACATCGTGGCGGACGACAGCAGCGGCGCCCGCCCGGGCGAAACGGAGATAGTGCTCCTCGGCGCTCGGCGCCTGCGGGTTCGGCGGGACGAGCCAGAACAGTGCATCGGCTCCGGGCAGTGCCTTGTCGAGCACAGCCGGATCGTCGTGGGAACCATCGATGGTCTCGACCCGCCGGCGAACCGTGTCATCCAGACGCGAGGCGTCACGGACGATGACCCGGACCTCCTCGTCCTGGTCAAGCAATTGACGGACCAGCCGGCTGCCGATCTGTCCTGTCGGTGTGGTGACAACGATCACTGAATCTCCTCTAAGGTGAACATGAACTCCGGTTCCGAATATAGAGAGGACGTCCGCGCATCGTCAACTAAAGTGGAGTGACCATGACCGCTCCCGAACGCTCGCTGCGCGCCGACGCCCGGCGCAACCGCGAGGCCGTCCTCGATGCCGCCGCCGAGCTGTTCGCCCAGCGAGGCGACGCCGTGCAGATGGACGAGATCGCCGAGCGTGCCGGCTTGGGAGTCGGCACCCTCTACCGGCACTTCGCCGACAAGCGAGCGCTGCTCGCGGCGATCATCGGCCGCCGGTTCGAGGCGATCACCACCCTCGCCCGCGCCGCCGACGAGGCTGAGGATCCCTGGGTGGCGTTCGAGACGCTGCTCTACGGCTATCTGGAGTCCGCCGAGGCCGACGCCGCGTTCCGCTTCGCGCTGCTCGGCCCGGAAGAGCCGAGCTGGAACGACATCGTCGCCGAGAAGACGGATTTCTCGGCGATCACCGAACGCATCGTGCGACGCGCCGTCGACGCCGGCCGCCTCCGTGAAGACTTTCGCGCCGACGACTTCGTCCTCATCACCCGTGGTGCCATGGCCAACATGACCGGCGCCGGTGCCTGGCGCAGGCACGTCACGCTTGTGCTCGAGGGCATCCGCGGCCCCGAACGCTGATCACTGCTCCGTCCTGGAGACAGGGACGACACGAGCAAGCTCTGCGGCAAGGAGGTTCGTCTCGTACGCGTGCAGGCACTGAGTCGTCGCCCCAGCGAACGCCTGCTGCGGCCTCGGCGGCGCCGGCGTCTCCTGCCCTGTTGGGCTTGACTAGCGGTGAGGCGTGACCTGCGGTAACTGGCTGATCCTGGCCCCTGGCAGCCTCGCCGCTTCATCCGAAGGACACCGATGTCTGAGGCCCGCTGACCCACCGAGATCTGTGACACAGCCAGTCGTGGCGCCGAGGGCAGGAGCACGTGTCGCGAGGCCCAGCGCGATCGTCGCTGATGATCGGTGGTGCTCAAGCCAGTCGATTGAAGATCGCGGGCTGGTGAGGAGTGGATGCGACGAGCGGCCGCAGCGGTGACCGTCGGCGCGTCAGAACCGGAACCGCACGATGCGGGTGGACCGCTTCATGCCCGGCAGAAGGTTCAAGAGGCGGTACATGCGGCGTACGTTCGGGGGTGCCTTGGCCATCAACGTCGGTGAGTCGTTCATCGGTGCCTCGTCGACGTATTCGAGCCGAGGGTGCCAGTCGGCCAGCGCGGCCGGGTCGTTGAAGCCGCAGTGGAATCGAGTGCCGTATTTGCGCAGCGTCGGGTCCCACTTCGAGGTGCGCCACGCCCACACCGACACCGTGTCGATCTGTATCTGGCCCGTGGGAAAGGCGTCGACGACGCCGGTCAGCAGTCGCCGGACGTCGGTCTCGGTCAGATAGGGCACCAGCCCCTCCGCGATCATCAGCACCGGTCGGCCGCTGGGGATGCCTTCCAGCCAGGTCAGGTCGGTGACGCTGGAGCCGATCAGGGTGTAGTGCTCGCGCGGCGGCAGGAACTGTTGCCGCAGTTCGATGACGGAGGGGTAGTCCAGGTCGTACCAGTCGACGGTGGCGGGCGGGTCGATCCGGTACACCCGAGCGTCGAGGCCGCAGCCCAGGTGCAGCACCACCGCGTCGCAGTGATCGGCGAGGAAGCTCCGGGCCCAGTCGTCGTGGGCCTTGGCGCGCACTACGGCGGCGAGGCCCAGCTGGCTGGTGCCGAACCTGCGGTGGTCGTAGTCGGGGTCGAGACGGCGCATCGCCTGCTCGGCGTATTCGTCGCCGAGGATCGGGTCCGGCAGTCGATTGTCCAGTGCCTTGGCCCTGAGCACGGGGCTGAGGGTCTTCTGCACTCCGACGAGTTCGGCGTCCTTCACTACAGCGACGCTACTCTCATTGCGCGAGCGCGCACGCCTTCGCTCTTCTCGGCACCATGCCGCGTGCATACAGAGAACGCTCGCACTCGGATATGTCGAAACGATCGTCTCGGGCTGCGCCTGTGATCTGCACCCGATCATCCAACCGGCTCAGGTTCACCGACCGCCGGACGGAACGGGTTCCACCCGGCGATCAGCTCGTTCACGTGATGCTCATCGGACGGTGACCCGGTCGCCGGCTGGCGCGCTGACCGGCGAGTTCTTCACCAGATAGGTGGCCAGGGCCCCTCTGTCGTCCGGGCCGCCGCGATAGACGTTGGTGACTCCGGGCCATCGGGGGAAACCTTCGTAGCCGCCCACCAGGACGTAGTTGGCCGCGATTTTGATGACCTGGTCGTCGGCCACCGGAACGCCGTTCAACGTCATCTCGGTGACAGCGCCGCCCTCCAGTGTGTAGCGGAGCGAGGACGACGGCGTCAGCACCCAGCCCTGCGCATTCGGGTAGGCGAGGACGGACTTCAGCGCGGCGCCGGTGATCGCCCACACGTCCACCGCGAACCCGGCCGGAAGCGTCGCGAACACCTCCTCGTAGGTGACCGGGCCCGCATCGAGGTCCAGGTGGAATCCGTACCTGCTGACCAGGGCGGCCTCCGCGCCCGACCGGGCCTGAACCGCGTCGAGGTTGGCGTCGGCGACGAGTTCGGCCAACGGGCCGCCGCTGGGCGTCCGGACGATGGGCTCGGAGGTCTCGCCGAAGGTGTCGTCTGCGTCGGCGATGCCGCATTCGAAGTAGCAGAGCGTATTGGACCTGAGACCGTCGGGCTGTCTGAGCTCGATTTGGACCGACGTCTGGCCTGGTGTCGGTGTCTCGGGGTCCCATTCCCAGTCGAGCGTCGCGAGCAGGGCGGTGAAGCTGCCGTTGTGCTGAATAGGGGATTTGATGCTCTTCCATTGCTCGGTGCCGACGATGCGGTATTGGATGAGTTGCAGGCCCGGAGGGAGCCCTTCGAAGGTCCCGTAGACCTTGAAAGTCAACGGGCATTTCGACGCAGTGGTTCGCTCGAATGAGAGAGTGAGTTTCTGCACCGGGTTTTCGGCCGAGGCGAGTGGGGTGGAAGCCGTACCGGAAAAGGATCGTCCGGGTGCGGCTTGAGCGGCGGGAACGAAAGCACCGGTCGCCAGAACCGCGACGCCCGCCAGCCATCCGATACGACGTCCAGCCCTACTGGGTAATCCCACAGTCTTCCCATCTGTCGACGACGACAAGGATGAGCAGACATTAGCCACGCCGACCGACAATTCCGTGCGCCCAATGAGTGGAACGTTCACGAGAAAAACCGGCCGTGGTCCCCGACGCTCCGACCACGTCCGTCGCACCGTTGCCGGAGCTCGTGCGCACGCTCGGCGGCATCGCGGCGGCGGTCCCCGCGGCGCCGGCCGGGTGGCATATCAGCCGCTCTGAGGAACTTCGCCGGACCGCTCATTCCCCGCCAGCGCGCTCGACGCGGACTGAATGTTTCAGCGCCGTGGCCCGGGCTCCTTTCGGCGCCGATCGGCTCGCCGGGTGGGCGGGCGGTCCCGTTCACCCAGGCTGGGGCGGCCATCGGCGTGGCGGACGAGCGGTCACCGCGGCAATGGTGATCACATCGCGTCTCACACGGTGAACGCCGCACCGGGCGACCGATCGCGACCGCCCACTTGGTCGCTTAATTTCGGGACAAGCGGCCGGCGGTGTGCCGCGTGGCGTGCCGGTGGCCTCCCGCCCCCCGGCCGGCACCCTGACACGGGCGGCGGCCGCCCGTCGTCGTTCCCGAAAGGACTTCCTGATGAGACGAAGTCTCGCCGCCGTCGCGGCCACCGGACTGGCCACCGCGCTGGTCGCCGCCGGTGGAGTCGCGGCGGCGACGATGCCGGCTGCGGCCGCCACCGGATGCAAGGTGACCTACAAAATCGTCAACCAATGGGGCGGCGGCTTCCAGGGCGACGTGGCCATCACCAACCTCGGTGACCCGGTCAGCAGCTGGAAGCTGGAGTTCGACTTCCCCGACTCCGGCCAGAAAATCGCGTCCGGCTGGAACGCCACCTGGACGCAGTCCGGCGCGCACGTGACCGCTACCAGCATGTCCTACAACGGCTCCATCGCCACCAACGCCACGGTCAGTGGCATGGCGTTCACCGCGAACCTCGCGGGTCCCAACCCCGTGCCCACCACCTTCTGGCTCAACGGTGCCATGTGCAGCGGCCCCGTGACCCTCAGCCCCACCCCCACTCCGACGCCGAGCCCGACACCGAGTCCGACCCCGACACCGAGTCCGAGTCCGAGTCCGAGTCCGAGTCCGAGTCCGACCGTCACCACCACGCCGGGCACGCCGCGCCCCGGCGTCGGACCGTGCACGCCAGGCACGACCTACCCCAACCCGCTGCCGTCGTCGTCGGTGACCGCCACCAAGATCCGGGACGGATTCAACTTCCTGGAAGGCCCGGTCTGGGACGCCACCACCCAGACCCTGTTGCTGTCGCTCATGCGCGACGGCACAGGGCCGGAAGGCGTCCAGCCCTCGGACGTCCTGCGCTACACCGAGCCGAACACCTTCCAGACCCTCATCCCCAACTCCGGCAGCAACGGCCTGGCCCTCAGCCGGGACGGCGGCACTCTGCTGGCCGCCACACACGACCAGCGCAGCGTCTCCTCCTTCAGCCTGCCGGGCCTGACCCGCGGCGTGGTCGCCTCCTCCTATCAGGGCCGTGCCTTCAACTCACCGAACGACCTCACCGTCGGCGCCGACGGCACCGTCTACTTCACCGACCCCGACTTCCAGCGCGCCAACCGGTCCGACCAGATGTCCGGCCGCACGGGGGTGTTCCGGGTCAAGAACGGCGTCGTCTCGCTGATCGACGACACCATCCGGGAGCCGAACGGCATCGTGCTCTCTCCCGACGGCAAGACGCTTTACGTCGGCGGCAACGGCACGGGCCGAATCTACAAATGGCCCGTCAACCCCGACGGCAGCGTCGGCACCCGCGCCGACTTCGCGTCTCTGAACGGTTCGGACGGCGCGACCATCGACTGTGCGGGCAACCTCTACCAGGCGTCCTTCAACGACGGCAAGGTCCACGTGTACGCGCCGTCCGGCGTGCAGCTGGGCACCATCACCGCCGGTCTGAACACCACCAACGTCGCCTTCGGGGGCCCCGACGGCCAGACGCTGTACATCACCTCGGGCACGCCCTCCCGCGGCGGGAACACCGGCAACTTCGGCCTCTACCGCGTCCGGCTGAACGTCCCCGGCTGGCCGTACTGATTTCTGCCCGTGAGGCGTCCGGCCGGCCGGACGCCTCACGGCACCGCTAGCAGAGCGCCAGGGCCGTATGGATCAGATGAAGGTGGGTGAACGCCTGGGGGAAGTTGCCCAGATGGCGCCCCTGGACGGGGTCGTACTCCTCGGGGAGCAGGCCCACGTCGTTGGTGAGGGCCAGCAGCCGCTCGAACAGGACCATGGCGTCGTCCTTGCGGCCGACGAGGTTGAGCGCTTCGGCCAGCCAGAAGCTGCAGGCGAGGAAGGCGCCCTCGGCTCCGGGCAGGCCGTCGATGTGGTTGCTTTCGGAGATCGGATAGCGCAGCACGAAGCAGTCGGTCATCAGCTCGCGTTCGATCGCGTCGATCGTGCCGGTGACCCGCGGGTCCTCAGGGGGCAGGAAGCCGACGATCGGAATGAGGAGCAGCGCCGCGTCGAGCTCGCGAGAGCCGTACGACTGGGTGAACGTGCCGCGCTCGCGGTCGAAGCCCCTGTCGCAGACCTCGGCGTGGATCCGGTCCCGCATGGCCCGCCAGCGCTTGAGGGGACCGGTGTGGCCGAGCTCTTCGATCGCCCGAACCTGCCGGTCGGCCGCGACCCACGCCATGACCTTGGAATGGACGAAGTGCCGCCGCGGGCCGCGGACCTCCCACAGGCCCTCGTCGGGCTGGGTCCAGGTGTGCTCCAGGAAGTCCATCAGCCGGCAGACGATGGTCCAGGCGTAGTCGTGCGGCGGCATCCCGAGCTTCCTGGCCCGGTAGAAGCAGTTGAGCACCTCGCCGTAGACGTCGAGCTGAAGCTGGCCGGCCGCGCCGTTGCCGATCCGCACCGGCCGGGAGCCTTCGTATCCGGGAAGCCAGTCGAGCGTCTGCTCCGGCAGGCGCCTTTCGCCTGCCACGCCGTACATGATCTGAAGGTCCTCCGGGCGGCCCGCGATGGCGCGGAGCAGCCAGTCGAGCCAGGCGCCGGCCTCGGTGACGTATCCGGATTCGGTCAGGGCGTCGAGTGTCATCGCGGCGTCGCGCAGCCAGCAATATCTGTAGTCCCAGTTACGCACCCCGCCGAGATGCTCGGGCAGCGACGTGGTGGGAGCCGCCACGATGCCGCCTGTCGGGCTGTAGGTGAGCGCCTTGAGCGTGATGAGGGAGCGGACCACGGCGGCGCGGTAGCGGCCCGGGAGCCAGCAGCGGGAGACCCACTCCTCCCAGAACCGGCTGGTCTCGGCGAGTTGCTCACCGGGATCGATGCCGCGGGGTTCCGGCTGGTGCGAGGGGTGCCACGTGAACACGAACGACCGGCGTTGCCCCGCGGCGATCGTGAAGGCGCCGGTGTGCCGGTCGCCGCTGCCCTCCAGGTGGAGGGGAGCGGCGATCCAGACCGAGTCGGGCCCTCCGATGGCGTGGAGGCGGCCGCCGAAGCGGCGGGTCCACGGGACGATCCTGCCGTAGTCGAACCGGATGCTGATCTCCACGGTCATGTCCACCGTCCCGGACACGCCCTCCACGATCCGGACCAAGGAGGGGTTGGCGTGCCGGGGAGGCATGAAGTCGACGACCTTGACGGTCCCTGTGGAGGTCTCCCATACGGTCTCGAGGATCAGCGTGTCGTCGACGTACGCGCGCCGCGTGGCCATGTGATGTCCGGTGGGGGCCAGCCGCCAGGACCCGTTGGACTCGTCACCGAGGAGCTTGGCGAAGCATGCGGGGGAGTCGAACCGGGGAAGGCAGAGCCAGTCGATCGATCCGTCGCGACCGACGAGAGCGGCTGACTGCGTGTCCCCGATGAGGGCGTAGTCCTCGATCCGCATGTCGACCACGCTACTCGCCGTGGATGGGACGGGAATGGCGGTACTGCTCCCTGCCTGCTGAGACGGGCCGAAGCGGTGGGCATGTCCGGCGAACGCGCCGGCGTGCGAGACTCCCGGCATGAGAACGGCGAGCCGGGCATTGGCCGTGCTGTTGGTGGCCGCCGCCGGTTGCGCGTGCAGTCCCGATTCGCCCCCCGCCGATCGCGCGTCCACGGCTCCCGCCATCGGCGGCCGTACGCCCCCACCCGCCGGTGCGGTGCCGACGGCCGTGATCTCGCCGCGCCCAGCCGCTGCCGCGAGCCTTCAGCCGTTGCCGGCCCGGCCGGCGAGGTGCGCGCTGCCGCAGGAGGACCACGACGACCTGCGTGCGTACGAGGTCGCGACGGCGTGGCGCACGCTCTGGGTCGACCGCGCCCGCGGATCCATGAACCTCCTCGCCGTGGCGGCCGACGGTGCGCTCTGGACCACCTTCTGGGAGGAAAGGGAGCGCGCAAGCGCCTTGGAAAGCACGAGCGGAGGGGTGCGTCGTTGGGACGGCCGCGCATGGCGGACGTTCGAGATTCCTCCCCTTCCCCATCGCGGTCCGCAGAGCATCGTCGCGCTCGCCGCCGCCTCGGCGGATCGAGCCTGGGTGTTCGGCTACTCCAACGACGGAAAGGGAGCGGACACGAGCGGCTTCATCGGCACCTATGACAGCGGCCGGTGGCGTTCGGAGGCACTGGCGAGGCCCGCGGCCGACGCGATCGGGTGGGGCGACACGGCCGCACGCTCCCTCGGCGCGGACCGCGCGTGGACCGTGAACGAGCGGATGGGGCTGCTGTGGACGGGCCGGGAATGGCAGTACCATCCCCTGCCCGCTGAGGCGGGGGCGCTCGGCTCGGACGGCGAGCAGGTCTGGGCCGTCAGCGGGGACAGCAGCAGCCCGCGACCGGCGGTGATGCGCTGGGAGCAGGCCGGCTGGCGCCTGATCGGGGTGCCCACGCTCGGAACGCCGGGCGGCGACGTCATGATCCCCAGCGCGAAGCTCCGGGACGTCGCCGTGACCGGTCCCGATGACGTCTGGGCCGTGGGCGGTGTCTCGTGGCTGATGGAGCACGAGTACGACGATGAGGGCGAGCCGCTGGAACGGGGCCGCCCGGTGGCTCTGCACTGGAACGGGAGGTCGTGGACCTGCCACTGGGGCCCGCTGGGGTCGAGCTTCCCGCGTCCTGAGTGGAGGGTGACCGCGTTCCGCCAGGCGGAGCCCGACGGCAGGGGCGGCCTGTGGGTGCTCGGCCGCGGCGACCTGCTCTGGCATCTGTCCGGCGGGCGCTGGACCCGCCACCGCGTGCCCGCGCCGGCGGGGTACGCGGCGGAGGTCGACTCTCTTGCCCGGCGACCCGGTACGAGCCAGGTCTACGCGGCAGGCTCGGTGACCAGGAGGAAGGGGAGCGCCTTCGACGTCTCCCACGCCGCCCTCTGGCGAGCAGGTTAGGCGACACGGCCTGGCCGTTCTCGATCCAGATCTGTCTATCCGAACCTGTCGATCCGAACCTGTCTATCCGGACCTGTCTGTCCGGACCTGGGCCGGGGCGATGCGCTCCGGTCCAGGCCGGTCGCGGGCGACCGGCCCGCCTGCTCCCACGCGCGCCGATGTGGCGGCCGGCGTGCCGGTCAGGCGGCCGGCGAGGCGACCGACTCCCGGAGGCGGATGGGCATCGGTACGCGATGCACCTCGCCCTCTCCGCCGTCGTCCTCACGGTCACGGCCGATCTCCGTGAACAGCACGTCGACGGCCTTGCGGCCGAGCTCGTAGTGAGGGAGGGCCACCGTCGTCAGCTGGGGACGCATCCATGAGGCGATGGGGTGGTCGTCGAAGGACACCACGGAGACGTCGGCGGGCACCTTGAGCCCGAAGTCGTCGAGTGCCTGGTAGGCGCCCAGGGCGACCCGGTCGTTGAAGCAGATCAACGCCCGCGGGCGCTCCTTCTGCAGCAGTGCCCGGGTCGCGGCGAGGCCGTACTCCGGTTGCCAGTCGGGGCAGACGTGGCCGCCCGCCGGCTTGACCCCCGCCTCGGCGAGCACCTCGCGGATGCCGATGAGCCGTTCGACGGCCGCGACGCTTCCGCCCGCAGGGACGTTGCGCCGCCCGGGGCCGGCGCCGATCAGGTGGATGCCCTCGCGATGGCCGGCGTCGAGCAGAGCCCGAGCGGCGACGCGCCCGGCCTCGATCTCGTCGGGGATGACCGAGGGCAGCGGTGACGGCTGTTTGGGGAGCGCGTTGAGCAGGACGGCGGGGGCGGCCGCCATGCTCTTCGGCACCCTGATGGTTCTCGTGTACATCGCGGCCAGGATGATCCCGTCCACCTGACGGTCGTGCATGGCCTGCAGCAGGAGCCGTTCGAGCTCGGCGTCCCCCTCCGTCTCACCGATGAACAGCATGAAGCCGCGCTCCCGCGCGGCCTCGAGGGCTCCCTTGATCATGTCGCCGGCGAGCCGCGACGTGGCAACCGTGTCCGAAACAAAGCCGATAGTCCGAGTTGTCCCAGTTCGCAGGCCTACGGATACGATGTTCGGCCGGTACTGCAACTCGGCCGCGGCCTTGAGCACACGCTGCTCGACATCCTGGGAGATGCGCAGCTCCCGGCCGCGTCCCGACAGCACGAGCGACGCGGTGGTCGGCGAGACGCCGGCGATCTTGGCGACGTCCGCCAGCGTGACCCGTCGTGGGCTCACCGGGTGACCTCCTGCGATGTGGGGGTTGACACCCCGCGACACGTGTGATGAGACTATCGCACTGCTAATCCGATTTAGCAAACCTGAGTCCTGGGGCGTCCGGTGTGTGCCGGCGAGTCCCCGAGCAATCAAGGAGACGCAGATGTCGCGTCGAACTCGCTGGAACGGGGCCGCGCTCGCGGTCGTGATGGGAGGGGCGCTGGCGGCGGGCTGCGGGGCGCCCGGCGGCGACGCCCCTCAGCCGGAGGCCACCGGCGCGTCCCTGGCGGCCGCGCCGACCTGCGGCACGGCGCCGGTCACGCTCAACGCCTATATCGAGACCGGCTTCCCCCTGCCGAAGGAGCTCAGCACCGAGTTCTCCAAGCAGCACCCGAACGTGAAATTCAACATCCGCGAGGACCAGTTCGCGGTGATCACGCAGAACGCGCCGCGCGTCCTCGCCGACGATCCGCCGGACCTGATGCGGCTCCCGCAGGTGTCGGAGCTGGTGAAGAACAACCTGCTGAAGAACCTCGACGGCTACGCGAAGGCGTTCGGCTGGGACTCCTGGCCCGCCTCCCAGCTGGAGCAGATGCGCCTGGCCCCCGGCGGGAAGACCCGCGGCGAGGGGTCGCTGTACGCCATGGGGCTGAACTTCAGCATGACCGGTGTGTTCTACAACAAGAAGCTCGCCGCCAAGATCGGCATGTCGTCCCCGCCGGCCACGCTGGCCGAACTGGACGACGCGCTCGCGAAGGCCAAGAGCGCGGGCCTCACCCCGATCGCCCAGTTCAACGGCGGAGCGACCGGCGGTCTCGCCTTCCCGCTGCAGGACCTCATGGCCGCGTACGGTCCCCCGGGGCCGATCAACGACTGGATCTACCAGAAGCCGGGCGCCACGATCGACACCCCCTCGAACCTGCAGGCGACGCAGCACCTGGAGAAGTGGATCAAGGCGGGGTACTTCTGGAAGGACGTCAACGCCGTCGACTACGCGACGATGATGAGCCGCTTCATCAAGGGCGAGGGCCTGTTCATGTTCAACGGCGACTGGGAGTCGGGGAACCTCGACAAGCAGATGCCGGGCGACGTGGGCTTCTTCCTGATGCCGCCGGCGCAGCAGGGCGGCAAGCAGGCCGCGATGTCGGCGCCCCTCACCTACGGGATCAGCTCCAGGGCGAAGAACGCCGACTGCGCGGCGTTCTTCCTCAACTGGGTGGCGACCGACCCCAAGGCACGTGAGATCGGTGTGAAGGTCGGCGGGTCGCACCCGATGGGCCCGGCGGACGCCCCCATGCCGGAGGTGGCGAAGGACACGGTCACGGCGAGCACCCTGGACGCCGGGGCGAAGATCGCCGAGGACAACGGCGCGATGGACTTCATCGCGAACGCCACCGGCGCGATCTACGCCAAGAGCTGGACGCCCCAGTTGCAGAAGCTGGTCGCCGGGCAGCAGACCCCCGAGGCGCTGCTGAAGTCGGTGCAGAGCGACTACACGAGCCAGGTCGGGGGGAGCTGAGCACCGATGACACGGCCGACTCCCGACAGCGCGGTCGCTCCCCCTGCGACCCGCCCCGGCCGGGCAGCCGTGACGAGGAAGCGGAGCCCCGCCCCCGCGACGGGGCTCCGCACGCCGAGCTGGGTCGGCTGGCTCTTCGTGGCTCCGGCGCTCATCGTCTACGCGGTCTTCGTACTGCGCCCGATCGCGCTGACCGTCCAGTACTCGATGTACCGCTGGGACGGCATCGGCCCGTCCACCTGGGCCGGACTGGGCAACTACGCCAGGGTGTTCACCGACCCCGACCTGTTCGCCTCCATCCTCAACGCGGTCAAGCTGATCGTCTTCTTCAGCGTGATCCCGGTCGTGCTGGGCCTGGTGATCGCCTCAACGATCCGCCGGATCGCCACGAGCCGGCTCGCGCTGGTGGCGCGGACGATCCTGTTCCTGCCGCAGGTCATCCCGCTCGTCGCCGCCGGCATCGCCTGGAGCTGGCTGCTGTCGTCGAACGGACTGGTCAACCAGCTGCTCACGTACGCCGGGCTCGGCGGCGTGACCCGCGCGTGGCTGGGCGACTTCTCCACGGCCCTGCCGGCGGTCGGCGTGATCGGGGCGTGGGTGCTGCTCGGCCTGTGCACGATCCTCCTCCTGTCCGGCCTGAGCAAGATCGACCCGGCGCTGTACGAGGCGGCCCGGATGGACGGAGCGGGACCGCTGCGCGAGTTCGTCTCGATCACCGTGCCCAGCCTGCGGCAGGAGATCGGCGTCTGCGTCACGGTGACCGTGATCGCGGCTCTGGCGAGCTTCGACATCGTCTACGTCTCCACCCAGGGCGGCCCGGGGAACGCGACCATGGTCCCGGGGCTGGAGATCTACTACCTGGCCTTCTCCGAGCGGCAGGTGGGCATGGCGTCCGCGCTGGCCGTCGTGCTCATGGTGCTCGTCCTCCTCGTCGCCCTTCCTATCCAGTGGCTCACCAAGGACAGGTCCTCATGATCGTCGGACGCCGGGAGGCGTGGACCGGAAGGCTGCTGCTCGTCCTGCTGATGGCGGTCACGCTCATGCCGTTCGTCAGCCTGTTCGTCACCGCCCTGCACCCGTCCGGCAGCTACCCCTCGGGCCTGGAGTGGCCGCGCGACCCGCAGTGGGGCAACTTCGTCAAGGCGTTCCAGGCCGCGCGGATGATCGAGCTGGTGAAGTCGAGCACGCTCATCGTGCTCGGCGTGGTTCCCGTCTCGCTGCTCCTCGGGACGCTGGCGGGATTCGCCATCGGTCACCTGCGGATGGCGGGACGGAATCTCGTGTTCCTCGCGTTCGTGCTCGGGCTGACGCTGCCGTTCGAGGGCATCATCACGCCGCTGTACTACCAGGTGCGCGACATGGGGCTGCTGAACACCCGGTGGGCCATCATCCTGCCGCTCATCGGGCTGTTCATGCCGTTCGCGGTCTTCTGGATGCGGGCGCACTTCGTCAACGTGCCCGACGCGCTGTCCGAGAGCGCGCGGATGGACGGCGCGAACGTGTGGCAGCTCTTCTGGCGCATCCACGTCCCGCTCGCCATGCCGGCGCTGTCGTCCCTGGCCATCCTGTTGTTCCTGTGGACCTGGAACCAGTTCCTCCTGGCGATCGTCCTCGTCGACGACCCGCTGAAACGGACGATGTCCGGGGCCCTGGGCGCCTTCCAGGGGCAGTGGGGAACCGACATGCCGCTGCTCTGCGCGGGATCGCTGTTGATCCTGGCCCCCACGCTCGTCATCTTCCTCATCTTCCAGCGCCGCTTCGTCACGGCTCTGCTCCAGGGCTCGCTGAAGGGGTGACGCGCATGGACGCAGCCGCCCCGGTCTACGGGGGGATCGAAGCGGGCGGGACGAAATGGGTGTGCGCGGTCGCCGACGCCGGCGGAGGCCTGCTCGCGACCGAAGTGATCCCCACGACCACGCCGGAGACGACCATCGGCGCCGCGCTGCGGTTCTTCGGGGACCACCGGCCGCTCGCCGCGCTCGGCGTCGGCACCTTCGGCCCGGTGGACGTGCGACCCGGCTCGCCGACGTACGGCCACATCCTGGCCACGCCCAAGCCGGGCTGGGCGAACGTCGACGTCGTCTCCCCGCTGCGCGCCGCGCTGGGCGTACCCGTCCGCCTGGACACGGACGTCAACGCCGCGGCGCTGGGCGAATGGCGGCGGGGGGCGGGCGCCGCGCTCGGCACGTTCGCGTACATGACCGTGGGGACCGGCGTCGGAGTGGGAGCGGTGGTGAACGACGGACTCGTGCACGGACTTCTGCATCCTGAGTTCGGCCACATCCGCATCCCCCACGACCCGGTCAGGGACCCGTTCGCGGGGAGCTGCCCCTTCCACGGCGACTGCCTCGAAGGGCTCGCGTCGGGGGAGGCGATGCGCCGGCGATGGGGGCGCCCGGCCGAGCACCTGGACGACCCGTCGGCCTGGGAACTCGAGGCCGAGTACGTCGCCCTCGCCGTCATGAACCTGACCTACGCGCTGTCGCCCGAGCGGATCGTCGTGGGCGGGGGCGTGGCCAAACACCCCGCGCTGCTTCCGGCTGTGCGGGCGCGGCTGCTCACCCTCACCGCCGGTTACCCGGGGGCGCCGGTGCCCGCCGGCCCCGCGGCCGTGGAGGAGTACGTCACCGGCCCCTCCCTCGGCGACCGCTCGGGAGTGATCGGAGCCGTGGAACTCGCACGCGGCGCGGCCCGCGCCGAATTGACCCGCTTTCTGTGACGCGCCGGGAAACGCCCCGCGCGATTGAGTTGGAGGTTCTTCGAATGGCTCCATGGGGGCGGCGAGACGGCACGCCGGGACCGGAGACCCGGCCCGGCGCGCATGAGGTGCTCGCCGGCGGACGGCGGCGTGACGGGGGGACCGCGTGAACGGCGAGCCCGCGCGCTGGACGCGGCGGCACCTCGCCGCGCCGGCCGGCGGTGCGGCGACGACCGCACCGGTCATCGGCCTTCCGGCGCCGCCGCGCGTGCTGCCTCACCACGACGTCTGGGATCTGTGGCCGATTCAGGAGGAGGACGGCTCGACGTCCGTGGTCCGGGGCCGCGAGTTGTGGATGGCGCTTTCCGCGCCCGCCCTCGGCCACCCCGAGGAGCGTCACGACCGCGCCCGCCTCCGGCTGCTGGCCAGGGACGGCGACGGCTGGACCGACCTCGGCCACGCCTTCGCCGACGGCGCCTCGCCGGGCAGCCGCGAATGGTCGGGATCGGCGGTCCGCAGACCGGACGGCACGGTGTCGGTGTTCTACACGGCCGCGGGCCGGCGAGGGGAGGCCCGCCCGACGTTCGCCCAGACCGTCGTCGAGGCCCGTGCCCGGCTGCTGACCGATGACGGCCGGATCCTGCTGGACCAGGCCGCCGAGCACCGGGAGGTCCTCCGCTCGGACGGCGTGACGTACCTGCCGGCCGACGACATCGAGGGAGGACCCGGGCGGATCAAGGCGTTCCGCGATCCCGGCTGGTTCCGCGACCCCGCCGATGGGCGCGAGTATCTGCTCGTTGCGGCGTCCGTCGCCCCGTCCGCCGACGCGGACCACGCCTTCATGGGCGCGGTGGCCCTCGCCGCCGCGACACCGGACGGCTGGTCGCTGCGGCCGCCCCTCCTCGTGGCCGACGGAGTCAACCACGAGATCGAACGGCCGCATATCGTGGTGCACCGGTCGTCGTACTACCTCTTCTTCTCCACACACCGTCACTCGTTCCACCCGCCGCGAAGCGCCCCCACCGGGCTCTACGGCTTCGTCGCCCCCAGCCTCACCGGGCCGTACACACCGCTGAACGGCTCGGGCCTCGTGCTGCGCAATCCTGTGGGAGAGCCCGACCAGGCGTACGCCTGGCTGGTCCTGCCCGACCTGAAGGTCGTGAGCTTCCTCAACTACCGCAGCGTCGGAGGGCCGGACCCGTGGGAGGCCGAGCCCGCCGAGGCGAGGGCCGCCTTCGGGGGGACGATCGCGCCGGTTCTCGAACTCACCCTGCACGAGGCCGCCACCTCTGTGGTCGTTCCCACCTCGGCGGGAGCAGGGCGTTGAGCACAGGGCGTGGCGCGGCGGCGGGAGTGCTCGGGGCGGCCGCCGTCGCGGCCGCCGTGGCGCGCCGGCACCACACGCTCTCGGCCGTCGCGCCGGAGCTGAGGACACCGGCGCTGTGGCTGCCGCGCCCGATCACCGGCAGGCTGACCCTGGCCCTCGCCCGGCGGCGCTCGCGCCGGACGACGGACGCGGTCGCGGAGGTGGCGGTCACCCGGCACGACGTCTCCGGCGGCCGGGACGTCTTCGTGTACGAGTCGCCGGGCCGCCGGCGCCCCGGCGGGGCGCTGCTGTGGATCCACGGGGGCGGCACGATTGTCGGCCGGCCAGAGAGCGACCACGAGCTGTGCAGCCGCATCGCCCGCGACCTGGGGATCGTGGTGGTGAGCGCACGCTATCGGCTCGCTCCGGAGCATCCCTTCCCCGCCGGTTTCGACGACTGCTTCGCGGCGCTGCGCTGGCTGCACGACGCCGCCCCCGCACTCGGCGTCGACGGTGAGCGTGTCGCGGTGGGCGGAGCGAGCGCCGGCGGCGGGCTGGCGGCCTCGGTCGTGCAGAAGGCGTACGATCACGGGCTTCCGGTGGCGTTCCAGCTGCTCCTGTATCCCATGCTGGACGACCGTACGGCCCTGGTGCGCGACCATCGGGGACGCGGCAGGGTCGGCTGGACGGCGCGCTCGAACACGTACGCCTGGACCTGCTATCTCGGTCGCGGGCCGAGCGTCGCCGAACCCCGCCCCTATGCCGCGGCGGGCCGCCGGGAGGATCTGCGTGGCCTGCCGCCCGCGTGGATCGGCGTCGGCGACCTCGACCTGTTCTACGCGGAGAACCTGCGCTACGCCGAACGGCTCGGGGCGGCCGGCGTGCCGGTCGACCTCGTCGTCGAGCCCGGCATGTACCACGGCGCCGACTTCGACCACCAGGCGACCGTGCCGTCGATGCGCGCGTTCCGCCAGGGCATGCTCGACGCCCTGGCCGCCGGGCTCACGCTCGGCCCGGCAGCGGCCCGCCCCTCGACTCCGTGACCGGTCGACCGGACGGGAGGGAGCGGGGGCTCATGCGCCGGGAGGACCCGGGGGTGGAGGCCGGTCGGCCGCCACCCCCGGTGATCCTTGCCGATCAGGCGATGGTGCAGGGGCTTCCGTTGAGTGTGAACGCGGTGGGCTTGGCGGCGTTGCCGGTGTGGGTGGCCTGGAAGCCGATCTCGGTGGTGGCTCCGGGGGCCAGCGAGCCGTTGTAGCTGACGTTTGTCGCCGTGACCTGTCCGCTGGTGGGGGAGTAGGTGGCGTTCCATCCGTTGGTGATGGTCTGTCCACCGGGGAGGGTGAAGGCCAGCGACCATCCGTTGACGGCCGAGGAGCCGGTGTTGGTGATGGCGATGTTCTCGGTCAGCCCGTTGTTCCAGGCGTTCACGGTGGCGCTCACCCGGCAGGCGCCCGAACCTTCACTGGGCGAGGCCGACGGCGACGGCGACGGAGAAGGCGACGACGACGGGGACGCCGAGGGGGACGCCGACGGGGACGACGACGGGGACGCGGAGGGCGAAGGCGAGGGGGAAGGAGACGTGGACTGGAACTGCGTGAAGAACTTCCACACCTCTCCCGAAGTCCAGGTCCTGGCACCGCTGGTAGAGGTGGACCCGTCGTTCGGGGAGGGGGTGTGGTCCCCGTCGAAGGCGGCCCACACGACCGGGTATCCGGCCCGGCACCCCGAGTAGGCGGTGATGATGTGGGTCAGGCTGCCCTGCGCCGGCTCCCGCGGGGTCATGGGGGTGCAGCCGTTGTTCGTGACGAACCTGTCGCGCAGCGACCGCCCGTTGGAGATGTTGAGCACCGAGTCATGGGTGCCGTGGATTCCCATGTACGCGACGGGCTGGGTGCCGCCGTTGCACCCGCTGAGCTGCGCGCCGGAGTAGACCGCGACCGCGCGGAAGACCGTCGGCCGGGCACACGCGACCGCGAAGCTCATCGAGCCGCCGTAGCTCCACCCCATGGCGAAGCGCTGCGTCGTGTCGACACAGAGGTCGCTCTCGACGCGCTTCAGCACGTCGTCGGTGAAGGTCAGGTCTTCACCGTTGGTGTTGCCCCAGCCGTTGTTGATGCCCTGGGGCGCGATGAAGATCGTGCTGTTGTTCGACAGCTGCTTGAGCCCGTAGTAGGCCCAGACGGCTCCGTCCGATCCGCCGCTGTCGACAATCTGGGCGGTGCCGTTCAACCAGTGGTACGCCATGATCAACCGGTAGGGGCGGTTGTTGTCGTAGTTGTCGGGAATCCGCAGGATCCAGGTGCGACTCTTGCCGCTGGTCGTGATCGTCTGTGAACCGCTTCTCAGCGTCGGGGCCTTGCCGCATCCGGCGGTCGCCGCCGCGGCGGCGACCGTCGAGGACGACGTGGTCGCGCCGAGGCTGTCGCTCAGTGCCATGCGTCCCGTGGTCAGGACGAGAAGCGCGGCGGCCGCGACAGCGGTGAAGATGGTTCTCTGTCTCAACTTCACGCAACTCCCTTTGCCGTTCGAAAATCGACATGCGTCGATAGGGAAGCCATTTGTTTTTCCTGCATCTGGTGGAGCGTCCGCAGCCGGCACGTGCGTGCCGGCCGAGCGGCTCCCCGGACGGATTCGAACGCTAAGTGAGCCCACCGTCAGTCGACCCCGGGGAGCGCGGCGACCGGCCGTTGCCGGCGTGCGCGTGCTCGCCCCTCCCTGCTGCAGAAGAGCAAGGCGAGTTCAGCTGTCCGTCGGCGTTCGCATGGCGCCTGCCGCGTTCTCTCCTCGGCGGTTGTGCTGGAGAACGGCCGAAATCCCGGAATGCGGCCCCTTATCCGGTGAATGCCGGATGAAGGCGGCCTATGCCGAGCTCTGCCGATCCCAATCAATTCGCCTGGCATGCGGCGACGACATGTTAGCGCTAACAGTGACGGGGGCGGACCAAGTGCTCCTCTCTGCCGGCCGACTGGAGGTGGTGGTGAAGCGGAGCAAATATGAAGTCATGAGACCCTGTCAAGAATTGCGCCTTCTCGTCGAGAGGCCCTCGGCGGTGACCGTTCATTTCCGGGGTGCGACCAGGGAAGAAGCCGCGGCCGCCGTTGACGCCGCGATGAAAATTTCAACCGTCGCCGGCTCTGCGCCTGCGGCGACGAGGCCGCATCCGGCATCGGCCGGTGGCGGCGGTCGTCAGCACCCCCCGTCGCCGGGAAACGCCCGGGCGGTTCCGGAGCAGACGGCCGGGATGGGGGCGATGACCGGCGGCCGGAGAGTGCCGCTCCTCCGGATGCGCCGGCAGGCACGAGGAACGTGGGTGCGTCTGCTGCCGTTCTCCTACCGGCTCGAACAGCCGTTGCTCGCCCACAAGGTGCGGGGCGCGTGCCGCGTCGTCAGCGGGCGAACTTCTCGATGGCGGCCGGGGTGACAGGGGTGAAGAAGTTGACGAGGTTGCCGTCGGGGTCGCGCAACAGGAGCGACCGGTTGCCCCAGGGCATCGTGGTGGGCTCCTGGACGAACTCCTCGACGAAACCGGCCAGGTTCCGGTGCACGCCGTCCACGTCCTCGACGAGGAATTCGATGATCACGCTGTGGTTGGCGGCCGGCCGGGCGGCGCCGGGGGCGAAGAGCGGGACGGTGCGGGTGCTGCCGATCGCGAGGGTGGCGGAGGCGGTCCTGAGCTCGGCGAAGTCCTCGCCGAACCATCGGGCCCGCGCTCCGGTGGCTCGCTCGTAGAAGTCCACGAGGCGCGCGACATCGCCCGTGATGACGCGGATCGATACGAAGTCCATGGTGATCTCCCTGGTACGCGGGGTCGTTCTCCCGAGGCACACTAGGAGGGATACCGGACAGAAACCGCCCACTATTGTCACTAGGTTGTGTGACGTGGCCCGACCTACTCACCGCGTGCTCACGCTGCTGGAGCTCCTGCAGTCGGGCGGCATCCGGACGATGGCCGAGCTCGCCGACCGGCTCGGCGTCGACGAGCGCACCGTTCGGCGGTACGTGGACCACCTGATCGACCTCGACGTACCCGTCGAGTCGGTGCGCGGCCGCTACGGCGGATACCGGCTCGCCCCCGGATACCGCCTGCCTCCGCTCATGCTGAGCGACGACGAAGCGCTCGCCGTGCTGCTCGGCCTGGTCGCCGGTCGCCGGGCAGGGCTGATGACGACGACGGGCACGGCGAGCGAGACGGCGGCGGCCAAGATCCGGCGGGTCCTGCCCGAGCGGCTCGCCCGCAGGCTCGACACCGTGCTCGAATCCCTCGCCTTCACGGCTCCGCCCGGCGAGTTCGCCGCCCCGGAGACCGCGGTCCTGCTCTCCGTGGCCGACGCGGTGCGCCATCGCCGGCCGATCTCGATCAGGTACACCGCCGCCGACGGCCGGCGCAGCGAACGCACGCTGCATCCCTACGGGCTCGTCGCCCATTCGGGCCGGTGGTACGTCACCGGTGCGGATCCCGAGATCGGCGAGGATCGGACCTTACGGCTGGATCGCATCGCGGACGCGAGGACCCTGCCCGGTTCGTTCGAGCCGCCCGCCGGGCTCGATCCGGCGCAGCACGTTCTGTCGGGGTTCGCCAGGGCTCGGTATCGGCACGAAGTGGTCCTGCGGATCCAGGGGACGGTCGAGCAGATCCGCGCCCGGCTTCCCGCCGGCGTCGCGACTGTGGAGGAGTCCCCGCCCGCCGGAGGCGCGGACCCCGAGACCGAGGGCTGGCTCCGGGCCGAGCTGCGAGCGGAGCGGCTCGATTGGTTGCCTCCGGTGCTCGCGTCGCTCGACCGGCCGTTCGTCGTCGAGCGACCGGACGAGCTTCGCGGCCTCGTGGCCGCGCTCGCGGACCGGCTCGCGGCCTCCGCCCGGAGGGTGCCGCCCGCTCCTGGCACAGTCGTCGCCTGAAGCGACCGCGACTGCAGTAGGCGCGGCCTCGATGCGCGCCGCCGCTCACCGGTCCGCGGCTGCGTGTAGATAGTGGTCGATCGCGGCGAAGGTGGCTACCGGCTGTTCGATGTGCGGCAGGTGGCCGGCTTCCGGAATCACCTCCAGCCGGCCGTCTCCGAAGGCGTCGGCGTAGGCGGCGCCGTAGGCGGGAGTGACGATCCGGTCGCTTTCTCCCCACAGCAGGAGAGTGGGGACGTCGACGTGTCGCAGCCGGCGGAGCAGTTTGGGGTCGTGCATATAGGGGTCGCCGGCCAGCGTGCGCATGGTGGCCATGTCGGCTGCCCGGCGCGCGAGTTGGTCGGCGGGAACGCCGGCCGGGTCGGCGTAGAAGCGCTGCGAGTCGTGCCAGGCGTACTCGGCGACGCCGCGGGCGTCGAGGGAGAAGAAGTCGCGGATCGGCTCGCCGGGGATGTGCACGCCGACGGCGTCGATCAGCACCAGTCCGGTGATGATCCCCGCGGTGTCGCGTACGGCCATCTCGGCGGCGGTCCAGCCGCCGAGAGAGGAGCCGACGACGAGGACGTCGCGCAGTCCGAGCCGATGCAGACAGTGCAGGTAGGCCAGGGCGAGGTCGTCTATGCCGGTGAGCCATAAGGGGCGGTGGGTGCCGTCCCAGCCGGGGTGCACCGGCGTGATCGTGTGCGTCGTCCGGCGAAGGTGCCGGGCGAGTCCGGCGACGGTGGCGGGGCCGCCGCCGCCGTGCAGGATCAGGGCCGGTCTGCCGGTTCCGGCTTCCGACACCGTGAGGGACAGGTCGTCGTAGAGCGGGATGGTGTTCATGGGCACAGCATAACTAAGGATGTTTAGTTAAACTAGCTTAGTCTCCTACTAAACTCATGCCGTGCATGGCGATCTGCAAGAACTCGGACGAGCGGTCAAACAGGCTCAGTATCGGCAGCATCGGGCCCTGGAGAGCGGGCTGTCCGCGATCGGCGCGACGCTGGCCCAGTGGGATGCTCTTCGGGCGATCAGCCGTTCTCCCGGGGCGTCGGCCCGGGAGCTGGCCGTGGCGACCTTCCAGACCGAGCAGGCCTTCGGAACCCTCGCCGGTCGGCTGGTGGCCCAGGGGTGGATCGAGCGCCGGCCCGGGCGCGGCCGGCGCATCGAGCACCATCTCACCCCTTCCGGGGAGCGGGTCCTGGAAGCCGGGCACAGGGTCGCCGACGAGGTGCTCGCCAGGTGTTACACCGCGTTGTCGGACGGGGACCGCGGGACCCTGCTTGCCCTGCTCCAGCGCCTCATCGCAGAGGACGCGTAGTCTCCGGCCTCTGGCCGGCCCTCGGCGGGGATTTCCCGGGTGGCGCGCCCCCGGGACATCCCCGCCGAGGAGGTCTCCCCGGCCCGAGGTCAGACCCCGGGGCGTACGGCGGTGAGGAAGCTGCTCCTCCAGTAACCGTTGAGCCTGTCGACACTGACCACCGCGCCGCTGTGGGGAGCGCTGATCACCTTCTTGTGCCCTATGTACATGCCCACGTGGCCGCCGCCGCTGGTGAAGATGAGGTCGCCGGGCTTGAGGTGCGCCAGGGAGACCCTCTTCTTGACGGCATCGAGCATCGACCAGGTCGTGCGCGGGAGCTTGACGCCGGCCTTGCGCCAGGCGAACTGGACCAGCCCGGAGCAGTCGAACGCCCGTGGGCCCGTGGCGCCCCATACGTACGGATCGCCGAGGTGCTTCTTCGCCACCTTGATGGCGCGCTCGGCCTTCTCCTGCTGGAGGGCCGACTTGGTGAGCTTCGTGTTCGCGGAGTCGTCCGCCGTGGTCGCCGCCGGAGCCTCGCCGTTGTACGGGGTGGTCACCGTGACGGGGGGCTCGGGCGGGATGACCGCCGAGGCGGGGGGCGGGGCTGTCACCGTCCCCGACATGGCGGCCGCGGGGAGCGCGCTCAGGGCTCCCACGGAGGCGGTGAGCGCGGCGCTACTGAGAGTGACGCAGGCAATGCGGAGCAGAGTGGTGGAGTTGGCAGACAGGGGATCTCTCCCTAGGGTCTTCCGCTTGCGCCTACCGGGTTAGCTGACGGATTCGGGCGGGGAAGTCGCCCTACGGCGCTGGCGCGCCGATTCACCCCAGACCTTCGTCGAAGGTCGATTGGTTCCCCGGCTCCGAGCCTCCTTGCTGCACGGATTCGGCATCACCGGCGCCCAGGGGGGCGGAGAGGACGTGGCGACGGTGACAGTGGATGTTCGTTTTCGAACACGGCCTGGCCGGGTTCATAACGGCGGTGTCACGGGGACCCCGTCGTTGGGCAAGGAAACTACCAAGTAGCCACATATTGCCGCAAAGGGCATGAAAAGGGTAAAGATCACATAAAAAGGATTAAAAGGTAAAACCCGCAGGTCAGGCGGCCCTTGGAGGGGCAAATGTGGCGCTCGTCACACTCGCCGACGGCGTCCGGGTGCGGGGGCGGGCGCCATGGCCCCGCGTGCGCCTCGCGAAAGATCGGCCTGGGCGGCGAGGAGCTCGGCGTACTTGCCGGGCACGGCCATCAGCTGCTCGTGGGTGCCGCGTTGGACGATGCGTCCTGAGTCGAGGACCAGGATGAGGTCGGCGTCCCTGACTGTGCTGAGGCGGTGGGCGATGATGATTCTGGTCTGGGGGAGCCGGGCCAGGTTGGCCTCGATGGCGGCTTCGGTGGTGCTGTCGAGGTTGCTCGTGGCCTCGTCGAGCAGGAGCACTTTGGGCCGGGACAGTACGGCGCGGGCCAGGGCCAGGCGCTGCCGCTGGCCGCCGGACAGGCCGCCGCCCTCGGTCAGCATGGTCTCGTAGTTCATGGGCATGGCCATGATCTCGTCGTGCAGTGCGGCCAGTTCGGCCGCCGCGACGACGCGCTCCAGTGGGGCGTCGGGGTCGTTGAGTGCGATGTTCTCTCGTATGGTGCCGTTGAACAGGGACGGGTCCTGGGTGACGACGCCGAACTGGCGGCGCAGGGTGCGCAGGTTGAGCTCGCTCGCGGGGACGCCGTCGTAGCGGATCTCGCCCTCGACCGGGGTGTGCAGGGCCAGCAGAAGCCGGGCCAGCGTACTCTTGCCGGAGCCCGAGGCGCCGACCAGCGCGACCTTCTGGCCCGGGTGGATCGACACCGACACGCCCCGGAGGACCCACGGGCCACGCGGGTCGTGCCGGAAGCCGACGTCGCGCAGGTCGATCCGGCCGCGCAGGCGCAGCACCTCGATGCCCTCGTCGGGTTCGGGGGTGGAGATGAGGATGTCGGAGAGCCGGTCGAAGTGGGCGCCCGCCAGCTGGAGGCTCTGGAGGCTGGTCATCAGCGAGCCGAGCGGGGTCAGCGCGGCCAGGGCGATGGCGTTGAGCGCGACCAGCGCGCCGACGGAGAGCTCTCCGTCGAGCACCCGCCAGGCGCCGATCCACAGCAGCGCGAGCGGCGTGATCACGTGGATGGCCGACACGACGGCGTCCAGGAAACCGTGGGTGAGGCCGACGCGCACGTCCGCCTCGAGTTGCCGGCCGAAGTGGTCCGACCACTGCTTCATCGCCCTGCGCTCGGCGCCCGACGCCTTGAGCGTCTCGATGCCGCTGAGGGTCTGGATGAGGGTGCCCTGCGATTTCGACAGCGCCGCGAGTTCCTGCTGCGTCAGCATGTTGACCCGCCGGGACGTGGCCAGCAGGAGCAGCGACTGGAACAGGACCACTCCGGTCAGCGCCGCCCCGAAGATCGGGTCGCGGACGTAGACGAGCACCAGGTAGCCGACGGCGAGCGGCCCGTCGAGGACCGCGGTGACGATCTGGCCGGTGAGCAGCTCGCGTAGGGTCGACACGCTGGAGGCGCGGGTCACCAGGTCGCCGGTGCCCCGCTGGGTGAAGTACGTGTAGGGCAGGGCCATCAGGTGGCCGACCACCCCCTCGCTGAGCTCCTGGTCGGCACGGGCGCGCACCGCCACCAGCAGCGCCGCCCGCAGATAGCCCAGGACGAGCTGGGCCGCCCCCGCGATCAGCACGGCCACCCCCAGCAGCGGCAGCAGATCGGCGCGCCGCGGCAGGACGGTGTCCAGCAGCATCTCCGAGAACAGCGGCAGGACCAGGCCGACCAGCTGCAGCAGCAGCGAGGCCACGATGACCTGCGCGAGCAGGCCGCGCCGGCGTTGCAGCAGGGTCCGCATGAACTCTCGTCGCCACGCGCCGGCCAGCGACGACGATCCGCGGCGGAATCCCGCGCCCGGCTCGAAGACGAGCAGGACACCGGTGAACCCCGCCGCGAACTCCGCCGGAGTCAGCCGTCGCCGCCCCTGGCCGGGGTCGACGATGTCGACCCGGTCGACGGCCCACCGTTCGACCACCACGAAGTGGTTGGACTCCCAGTGGGCGATGGCCGGGAGCGGCGCCCGGGCCAGGTCGCCGGGGGCGAGCTGGAACGCCTTGGCGGTCAGCCCGTATTCGCGGGCGCCCGTCAGGATGGCGCGGGCGCTGAGGCCGTCGCGGCCGACGCCGAGGTGGCTCGACAGCTCGGTGACGGTCGTACGGTGTCCGTGATAGTGCAGCACCATGGCCAGACACGCCGACCCGCACTCGGTCTGCGTGTTCTGGAGCACCACCCGCAGACGGCTCACCGGGCGCTCCCGATCAGTACGACCACGGCCGCGCCCGCCGCCGCCAGGAGGGCCACGGCGAGCCAGAGCAGCAGGAAGGAGGGGCCGCGGCGACCGGGCACGGTCACAGCCAGTGCCAGGTGACGGCGGCCTTCGCGCGCCGCTCGGCCATGTACTCCGCGAAGCCCGCGCGGCCGGCGGCGGCGAGGGTGCGGGGGTCGGCGGGGTCGGCGGGACGGCGTTCGCGGACGACGCCGACCAAGTGGCCCTTTCCGTGGGGGACGGGACCGACCACGGTCCCCTCGGGGGCGGTGCGCAGGGGTTCGGGCAGGTCGAGGGCGGGTCCGTCGGCGGTGGTGACGGTGATCCGGTCACGGGAGGCGAGCGCCCGGACGAGGGCGTCGGCGGGGTCGGGAGCGCCCGCCAGTTCCGCGAGGCGGTCTTCGGGGCCTTCCGCCCACAGCGCCCAGACCTGGTCGAACTCGGCCGGGTTGCGCTCCAGGTAACCGTGTGCCGTCTCCTGCTCTATGCGGGCGCGGACCCGCTGTTTGAGCGCCAGGCCGAAGATGTGATGGGTGTAGGCCGTCTCGGTCAGGCCGACGCCGGCGAGCCAGCTCATCATGTCGGCGCGGCTGCGCAGGCCGTTCCTGATCCGGTAGGCGTCGGACGCCTGCTGGAGCTCCTCCTGGGTGGGCGGGGACTCCCTGCCGGCCATCTCGCTCAGGATGCAGTAGTCGATCAGCTCGTCCTGGATCGTGGTGTCCCGTTCGATCCGGGTACGCAGGGTGAGCAGCGCGTTCTGGATGAGCAGGGCGAAGCCGTCCACGGTGACGACCCGGCCGGAGGCCCAGTGGGTGGAGTGGTCCACGGTCCAGGGCACGCCGTCGTCGGCCGGGGCGGTCAGCGCCACGCTCCCCCCGTCGGGGTGGGCCAGCACCAGGTCGTAGTCGACGATGGGGCTGCCGGGTCGTACGTCGGCCACGAGCTGGGCGCGGGTGGCGGGCCGGGTCTCACGCCACTCGGAGACGGTCCGCCGGGCCTCGGGCACGTCGTCGCGGCGGCGCGGCAGCGTCCGCAGCAGGGCCACGGCTTCGGTCAGGGCGGCGTCGAAGGTGCTGGTCATGGGATGGGTTTCACCTGTGCGGTTCGGCGGCGATGAGCCAGTCGGCGACGGCGGCGGCGATGGGCAGGCCGGTGGTGGCCTCGATCCAGCCCCACTGCCCGGCGGGGTTGATCTCCAGGTACACGTACTCACCCTCGGGCGTGACGATCATGTCGATGCAGCCGTAGTGCAGGCCGAGCGCCGCGGTCAGCTCCAGGCAGCGGCGCTCGACGTCGCCGGGCAGATGGTGGATCGCGTAGGTGGAGAAGGTCTGCTCGTAGTGGCGGTAGTCGTACTTGGTCGCGCGTGATCCCTGAGAGTGGATCTCGGCGGCGAACACCTTGTCACCCACGACGGTGATCCGTAGCTCGACGGCCTTCTTGACGTACGGCTGGAGGATGGCGGGGGCCAGGGCCAGGCGGTGCCTGTCGGTGAGACGGCGGCGGGAGACCGGCGTGGTGTAGTGGGCGTGGTCCTCACCGTCGACCCGGAACTCGACGTACTCCACCACCTTGGCGATCAGCTCGCCTCCGCTCTCCTCCCAGAACGGGATGAGGTCCTCGTCGTCGTTGGTGATCAGGGTGTCGGGCGTGGTGAAGCCCAGCGCGGCCGCGGCGCCGAGGTTGACGAGCTTGTTCTGGGTGCGGAGGATGTCCAGGGTCCTGGCCGGCAGCCAGCGGCTCTCGACGGTGTGCTCCCACCCGTGCAGCAGGATGGCGGCGATCTTCTCGACGTACTGCCGGTGGGTCACGTCCGTGACCGACTCGGGCGCCCGCGGGTGGGTGGGATGGCGGTTCCAGATCGCGGTGAACTCGGAGCAGTCGTACGCACGGCCGTCGACGCGCAGGGTGTGCCGCCAGGACCCGCCGGTCAGACGCGAGCTGATCGTGCTGTCGGCGGGGTAGGCGCCCGGATCCCACCACAGGAACTCGGCGCCTCGCTTGACGAGTTCGGGGACGACCATCTCCACCGACACGTCGTTCTTGGCGCTGAGTATCAAAATCACCGAGTTTCCTATCATCGGGAAAGGCGGCGTGCCCGATACGCGCGGGCACGCCGCTGCTACAGCACCATGACTTCAGGCATGGCCGTCAGAGGCGGACGTCGATCCTGTCGATGGTCTGCCCCAGCTGGCTGCTGGACAGCCACCCACACGGGTGCCACTCGATGTCCTTGCCCCCGACGATGTCGTCCAGGGCGTCCTCGGGCAGCTCAGCGGAGCTGTCGAGGTCGTCGAAGCGAATGCTCATCTCTTGCACCTCCTCTCCGGGAATTCCTGATCGACTCTCGCGGCGCCGCCTTGGATCTTGCTTGGAAGGGGCTTGCAACATCGACCGCGGTCACCTGGACCGTCAACGGCCCGGAGGGAACAACCGCGCAGGTGATACCGCCGGACGGGACGGTACGCAGCGTCATCGTCCGGCAGGCGGGTGGAGACACAGGCAGGTGGAGACGATGGCGGACGGAAGCAGTGCAGCGATGCGTTGATCCGGCAAGGGTTACGCGCTGTCCGGCCTGGCAACCGTCCTTATACAGGCTTATAGGGACTGGCAGGTGAAGGCGGCGGAGCGCTGTCAGCCGGTCAGCGCGTACGCCAGAAGGCGCCGTTCGCCGAAGGGTCGTCGGGGTCGCCCTGCGGCACGGTGAACCCCGCGCCCCACATGGTCGTCGTCCCGGGCCTGCGCGCGATCGAGAACAGGGCGGCGTCGGTGCCGGCCTTCCTCGGGACCGGGGTGCTTCGCCACGTCGAACCCGTGACGTGCCACAGGGTGGCGTTCCACTGCCCCTGCGCCACCCACACGCCGCCCTTGCCGTCGGGCTCCACCTCCGTGTACGGCTGCGCGTTGGCGGCGCCGACCGAGGCGGTCCACGAGCTGCCGTTCCAGCGCATGACCAGGGTGCGGCTGTAGGTCCTGTCGTCGCCCTCGTTGTCGGCGCCTTCCCAGCTGACGGCGCCCACGGCCCACACGTCGCCGGGGCCCACGACGGCGATGTCGTTGAGGACCGCGGCGGCGTCGGGAGCGGGAAGCGTGATCGCGGGCGTGGGCACCAGGGCCCAGGACCTTCCGTTCCACCGCATGATCGCGGGACGAGCGCCCTTGGTCCCCGCCGCCCAGACCTCGCCCGGCTTGTACGCGTCGACGGCGGCGGCGCGGGCCGGCAGCCGGACGCTCTTCCACGAGGACCCGTTCCAGTGCCTGGCCGAGGCCGAGGACTCGGCGACCGCCCAGACGTCCTTCGCGCCGGTTCCGTCGGCGTCCGTCGCGGAGAAGCCGCTGCCGAGCGAGGCGGTGGTCCACGCGCGGCCGTTCCACCGGCCGGCCTTCCCCGGGCCGAAGACCCATACGTCCCTGTTCGAGGTGGCCGTCACGGCCTTCAGCTCGTACGGCGGGCTGCCGGGGATCACCTTCCACGATCCGCCGTCGAACCACTGGACCAGGCCCCGCTGCCTGCCGTTCACGACCCGGTGACCGGCCGCCCACACCGACCCGTTGCCCAGGACCGTCACGTCGTCGAGAACGTCGTCCCCGGGCAGCGTGTTCACTCTGGTCAGACGCCACACGGGCGCGCTCTCCCCGGCCTGGCCGCCCTCGCGGGTCACGCCGTAGGCCGCCATGGCCGGCAGGCACGCCAGCCCGAGCGCCGTCATGCCCGAGACGAACACGCTACGCACGATGCCTCCCCTTCCGTTCACCAGTACGACGTCCGGCGGAGGGGATTCGTTCACGCGTCGCCGGTGGCAGGGTCCGGACTCACTTCTTCTCCGTCCACGGCTCGTATTCGTCGTCCCCGGGGAGCACCCAGACCTTCGCGTCGGGCCTGACCATCGTTCGCAGCAGCGTCGCCTTGCCGGTCGTCTTCGAGACCCGGTAGACCGCCACCCCCGTCGTGGTCTTCGAGCGGACGATCAGGTGTCCCGCCGTGTCGAAGTCGAGGTCGTCGATGTGCTGCCCGCGGGGCAGCCGCACCGTCACGGTGCCGCTCGCCTTGCCGGTGCGCAGGTTGAGCAGGCGCAGCTTGCGCGACTCGGGCGATGATCCGACACTCATCGCCGCCGTCACGTAGTCGTTCGCCAGGGCCGTCGCCCACAGCCGCGTCTTCGACCGCCACCGGGTGTGCAGCCCTCGGTCGAAGACCGTCACCCGACCCCCCAGCACCCCCTGCATCAGCAGTCGCTCGCTGTCCGGGCTGAACCCCGCGAAGCTCCACTCGTCCGTCCCCGCGGGCAGCGGCAACGTCTTGCCCTTGCGCAGGTCCACCAGGGTCCCCAGCCCCGGCGCCGAGGTTCCGGTGACCACGAAACTGCCGTCGTCCGACACCGACGGCCACTCCTCGCCGGTCGTGTCCACCGTGATGTTCCGGATCGCTGTTTCCTTGCCGTGCAGGGTCCGCTCGGTGAATCGCCCGTCGGACTTGCGGAAGTAGAAGAAGTGCCGGCCGTCGCCGCTGATCAGGAACGCCGCCCGCGCCCCGGCGTTGACCGTGTCGCGGGGCGCCACGGCGAGCGCCTCCGGCACCTTCACCACCTCTCCGTCGGTCAGCACCAGTTCCCAGGTCTGCGTCCGCTGGGCGTACGCGATGGTGACCGGCGTGGCGGCCGCCGCGGGCTGTCCGGTCAGCGGAACGGTGGTCAGGAGAAGGGTCGCGAGAACCGTGCGCACTCTCATGTGGGGTGAGATGCCGGAAAACCACGAAATGTTGCCGGCTCCCGAACTCCACCGCGGGCCACGTGTGCACGGCTACGAGGCCGGCGTGCGGTAATCCCTGATCGTGATCGCGGTCGCGGCCTTGCGGATCGGCTCGGTGACCCGCTCGATCATGCGGTTCTTCCCCGGCAGGTGCGGCATCAGCCGCAACATCAGCATCTGGAACCGGATCTGCGCCGCGGACTTCAGCACCATGCCCTTGAGGTTGTTCGCGGCGAGCTTCTGGTTCTCCTCCGCGAAGTGCCGCATCTCGCGCTCGTAGGCGGCGAACCCCGCGGCGTGGTCTCCCGCCGCCTCGGCGAGGCAGCCCGCGAGGACGTAGGCGCCGACCAGGGCCAGGCTGGTGCCCTGACCGGACGCGGGTGAGGCCGCGTAGGCGGCGTCGCCCACGAGTGTCACCCGGCCCGACGACCAGCGGTCCATGCGCACCTGACTGATCGAGTCGAAATAGAAGTCCGGCGCGTCCTCCATGGCGTCGAGAAGGCGCGGGACCTCCCAGCCCTGGCCGGCGAAGAGGTCGGCGAGCAGCTTCTTCTGCTGTGCGGGGTCCCGCCGGTCGTACTCGAGCGGCGGCGAGGAGAAGAGGAACATCGCCTTGGCGTCGTCACCGCGCCCGGTGCTGTACATCCCGGTGCTCCTGCCCGGCGCCGGAAACATCATCTCCGTACGGTCCAGGTGGAGATGGTTCGGCACCGTGAAGATCGAGATGTGGTGCCCGAGGTCGTGGACGAACCGGGACTCCTCGCCGAAGGCCAGCGCGCGCACGTTGGAGTGCAGGCCGTCGGCCCCCACCACCAGGTCGAACGTGCGCGGGGAGCCGTTCGCGAAGGTGACGTGCACCCCTTCGGGAGTCTCCCGCAGGGCGGTGATGGAGTCGCCGAAGACATACTCGACGCCGTCCCCGGTCGCCGCGTGCAGGAGCCGGGTGAGGTCACCGCGCATGATCTCGACGTCGTCGCCCTCGCGGCCGCCGAACAGCTGCGCGCTCATCGTGCCGATCTGCCGGCCGTGCGCGTCGACGAAGCGGGCGACCTGCATGTCCGTGCTGTGCCGCCGCACCTCGTCGAGCAGGCCCATGCGGGCGACGACGTCCAGTGCCGCTCCCCGAATGTCGATCTTGTAGCCGCCGTCCCGCAGCGAGGGCGCGCGTTCGACGACGGTCACCGCGAAGCCATGCTCGCGGAGCCAGAAAGCCAGCGTCAGCCCGGCGACGCTTCCGCCGGAGATCAAGATGTTCGCCATGCCGAGAACTGTACAAGCGTCTCAATCAAGTGTCTAGTACAAGCGTCCAAGACATTTGTGCTGGCATGGGCTAGGCTCTGAGCATGGGAAATCGGGAAGATCTGCTCGCGGGCGCCAAGCGGTGCCTGATGGAGAAGGGATACTCCGGCACCACCGCGCGTGACATCGCGGCGGCCGCCGGCACGAGCCTCGCCGCCATCGGCTATCACTTCAGATCGACGAAGGCCCTGCTCGACGCGGCCCTCATCGAGGCGATGGAGGAATGGGGCAAGGAGATCGAGCAGACTCTCGCCGCCGACGCCTCACTCGACGGCGCACCCGCCCAGCGCTTCGAGGCGACCTGGACGCGGATCATCGAGTCCTTCGCGAGGATGAGACCGCTGTGGGCCATCCAGTTCGAGCTCATCGCCCAGATGGACCGGCTTCCGGAGCTGCGCGAGGCGTTCGCGGCCGCCAACCGGCAGGCGAAGCTGGGCCTGGCGGCGATCTTCGAACATCTGGATCCGGCCGCGGACGAACGCAAGGCGATGGCTGTCGGCGCGTTCTACCAGGCACTGCTCGGCGGAATGGCGGCCCAGTGGCTCGTCGATCCGGAGCAGGCTCCGTCGGCGCGTGATCTCCTCGAAGCGCTGCGCACGATCAGCGCGGGGCTCGCAGCGCGGTGACCGGCGGGAATCGTGGCTCCGCCGCCCGAGGCGGCCGGGTGGCGGGTGGGCGCGCTCCCCGGCCGGCCTTCCGGCGGGTGTGTCAGTCCGTCGCGGTCAGGGGTCCGTCGGCGTGCGGAACCCGCTCGGCGGGGATGACGCCCAGGCGGCCCGCCTGGTAGTCCTCCATCGCCTGGATGATCTCGGCGCGGGTGTTCATCACGAACGGCCCGTAGTGCGCGACCGGCTCGCGGATCGGCCGCCCGCCGAGCAGCAGAACCTCCAGATTGGGCTCCGCCTGGGGCTGGGCGGTGTCCGCCGCGAGGGTCAGCGACCCGCCCGGGCCGAAGACGGCGAGCTGCCCCTTGCGGACCGGCCGCCGCTCGCCGCCCACGGAGCCCTGACCGGCCAGGACGTAGGCGAGGGCGTTGAACTCGGGGTTCCACGGCAGGTCGAGCCGGGCGCCGGGGCTGACGGTCGCGTGCACCATCGTGATCGGGGTGAACGTGACGCCCGGGCCGGCGTGTCCGTCCAGCTCGCCGGCGATCACCCGCAGCAGCGCGCCGCCGTCGGCCGAGGCGAGCAGCGCCGCCTCCCGCCCCCGGATGTCCTGGTAGCGGGGCAGGTGGAACTTGTTCGCACGAGGGAGGTTCACCCACAGCTGGATGCCGTGGAAGAGCCCACCCGAGACCACCAGGTGCTCCGGCGGCTTCTCGATGTGCAGCAGGCCGGCTCCCGCGGTCATCCACTGGGTGTCGCCGTTGGTAATGGTGCCGCCGCCTCCGTTGGAGTCCTGGTGCTCGAAGACGCCGTCGATGATGTAGGTGACGGTCTCGAAGCCGCGGTGGGGGTGCCACGGCGTGCCCTTCGGCTCTCCGGGGGCGTACTCGACCTCGCCCATCTGGTCCATGTGGATGAACGGGTCCAGCATCGACTGCGGCACCCCGGCGAACGCGCGCCGTACGGGGAAGCCCTCGCCCTCGAAGCCGCTGGGCGCGGTCGTCACCGACCGAACGGGGCGTGGTGCCGTGACGGCCGGATCCGGTGCGGTGACTCGTGGCAGCGTCAGGGTGTCGGCGGTGACAGCGGGCATGGCCGCCCTCCTAATTGAATCTTCAACTTCCGTCGCCTTGCAACCACCCGCGATCGCCGGACATTCCCACCCGTGGATCGCCCTGTGCCCGCATATCGTCACGGCGAGTGGGGAGGGACTGGTATGGCTGGAAGCATGATCTCCATAAGCCGCACCCTCCAGGTCGCCGTACTGTCCCTTGTGGTCCTCCCGATCGCCGCTGCCGCGATCGCCCCGCAGGCCGCGGCCGACGCTCGCCGTCAGGCGGACGCCGGGGCGCCGGCCCGCCGCATGCTGGCGCAGCTGAAGGTCGCCAAGCCGTTGTCGCTTCGGGGGTACAGCCATCGGCGGTTCCAGCCGCGATGGGCGCACCACAAGGGCGAGTGCGACGCGCGGGAGGTGATCCTCGCCCGCCAGGGCCGGGGCGTACGCAGGAACGGGACGTGCCAGGCCGTGAAGGGCCTGTGGCGCAGCCCGTACGACGGCAAGGTGCTGAAGAGTGTGAAGCAGGTCGACGTCGACCACGTCGTTCCCCTGGCGTACGCCTGGCGCTCGGGCGCCAAGAGATGGAGCCAGGCGAAGCGGCGCGCGTTCGCCAACGATCTCAGCCGCCCGGAGCTGGTCGTGGTGAGCCATTCGGTCAACATGGCCAAGGGAGGCCAGGGACCGCAGAGCTGGCGTCCGCCGCGCCGTGCCTACTGGTGCCGCTACGCGACCTCGTGGATCACGGTGAAGCACCACTACCGGCTCCTGGTGACCCGCGCGGAGAAGGTCGCCCTGCTCAACATGCTCCGCACCTGCGGCAGGTGAACCGGCCCGGCGGCGCCGGTGCCCGGCCGCGGCCGGGCACCGTACGCGAGGGCTGTCCCGGGATCAGCCGCTGCTCGCGGCGCGAACCTGCTGGATGACCTTGCGCAGGGCCGGCGCCGCCGGGCCGCCGCGTTCGGACAGCAGGGCGATGCGCTGCTTGTGCGCCCGTCGTCTGGCTCGCGGGAGGACCGTCCCGAGCTCTCCCGCGGCGGCCAGCCCGACGAGGGCGGCCTCGCGGTCCCCGACCCGCGAGACCGGGCCGGTGAGAGCGGCGGCGACCTGCGTCGTGAGTCGTTTCACCACACGCGTGTCGCGTACGCGCACATGACTCCTGTTGAAGATCAGGAACGGCTGGCGCAGCTCGACCCTGACCCAGCGGCCCGTCTCCAGTTCGTCGCGGACCGCCCGGACCGTCGCGCGGCCGTCCTTGCCGATCCAGTGCCGCCAGGGCCGGGGCCCTGACCCGGCGATCTGGCGCAGCAGGCCGTCGAGGACCGGGTCGGCGAGCCGGGCCTCCGACACCACGCGCACCTTGCCTCCGTCGTCGGCGATCCGGCCGGCGAGCAACAGGTCGGTGAGCGCGGCCGCGCGCAGCAGATAGGGGAGGCGGTAGTTCGTCACCACCCGCTCCTTACGGGGGTCGTAGGCCAGCAGGTAGAGCTGGGCCGTCAGGGAGCCGGGGACGTCCACGGACTGCCCTCCTCTCGGTCGTCGGGTGGATCGGCGGGGGGAGCCTCCGGAGGCGGCGTCTTCTTCGGGGGCCGGCCACGCCGGGGGATGCGGCCGGCGTCGCCCGGGAGCCGTCCCGCCTCCGACAGGGCCCGGCGCAGCAGGAACTCGATCTGGGCGTTGGTGCTGCGCAGCTCGTCGCCGGCCCAGCGGGCCAGCGCGTCGTGCACCGCCGGATCCAGCCGCAACAGGATGCTCTTTCTTTCTGTCGCCACGGTCTAGTGGTACAGGGAGCCGGTGTTCACCACGGGCTGCACGTCGCGGTCGCCGCACAGGACGACGAGCAGGTTGCTGACCATGGTGGCCTTGCGCTCCTCGTCGAGTTCGATCACGTCGTTCTCGTCGAGGCGGGACAGGGCGGCCTCGACCATGCCGACGGCGCCGTCCACGATCCGCTGACGGGCCGCGACGACCGCTCCGGCCTGCTGGCGGCGCAGCATCGCCTGCGCGATCTCCGGGGCGTACGCCAGGCGGGTGATGCGCGATTCGATGACCTTGACTCCCGCCGACGCCACCCGGGCCTGGATCTCGGCCGACAGGCGGCCGGTGATCTCGTCCGCGTTCTGACGCAGGGACAGCATGTCGTCGTGCCCGTCGTACGGGTAGCTGCCGGCGATGTGACGCACCGCGGTCTCGGTCTGGAAGGCGACGAACTCCACGAAGTCGTCGACTTCGAAGACGGCCTTCGCCGTGTCCTCGACCTGCCAGACCACCACGGCGGCCATCTCGATCGGGTTGCCGTCGGCGTCGTTGACCTTGGTGATGTCGGTCTCGTGGTTGCGGATCCGGGTCGACACCCGGCGCTTCTGGGTGAAGGGCACCACGAACCGGAGGCCGGGCGTGCGGACCGTGCCCACGTAACGGCCGAGTAGCTGGATCACCCGCGCCTCACCGGGGGCGACCGCGGTAAGGCCGGTCAGGACGACGAGGGCCGCCAGGAAGAGCAGCGCCCCGGCGACGATCAGAGCGGCTCCCGGGCCGCCGCTGCCGTCGGCCGCGAGGCCGGCTCCGATCGGGACCAGCGCGGCCGGGCTCAGCAGGCCGAGCAGGGCCAGGACCAGCATCGGCCACCCCGTGGCCGCTCGCGCCGCCCGCTCGTGGGTCTGGGGGGCCGGCATGTCGACGGCGATCTGCAGGTCTGTCATGTCTTCTCCTCGGTGTCTAGCACGACACTAGCAAAGTGATATCACTTTAGCCAGACCCGGCCCGATCGCCCGGGACGCGACCGAGCTGTTGGCCGTTCCCTCGCGGAGACGGGCTCTCCTCAGGCGCCGGTCTCCAGGCCGTGGCGCAGGAGCGCGGTGAGCCGCCGGGCGTGGGCCACGTCGGTTCCGGTGAGTGCCGCGCCGCCGGCGAGGGCCAGCAGGTCGGTCACGGTGAGCCCGGGCCGTACGGCGCCGGCGTCCTGCGCCCGCTGCAGCAGGCCGGACGCGGCGGCGCGGATCGAGGCGTGCCACTGGTCGAACAACGCGCTACGACGGCCGGTGGGGCCTTCCGTGGCCGCGAGGGCGAGCGGCCGCTTCGTCGCGACGTGCACGACGAACGCGTCCAGCCAGGAGAAGAGCGCGTCGGCCGGGGAGGGGCCGGCCGGCAGGTCGGCCCCCCGGCGGCACAACTCCGCCACCTCGTCCGCGTACACGGCGACGAGCAGGTCGGCGCGGGTGGGGAAGTGCCGATACAGGGTCGCGTTGCCGACGCCTGCCCGCCGCGCCACCTCGTCCAGCGCGACCTCGGGCCCCGACTCCGCGACGAGCTCGCGTGCGGCGGCGAGCAGCAGGGCGGCGTTGCGCGAGGCGTCCGCCCTGCGCGTACGGCCGGGCGGCGCGGGCTCGGGACCACTCGAGGTCATCCGCACTCCCTTCTCTTGCTATCCGGGGAGTTCCCCGTTTACGGTAACAGCTCTAACCGGGGAGTTCCCCACTTCGATGAACGGCGGAGGACGATGACGCTGACTGCCGGCGACCGCACGGCCATCACGGACCTGATCAACCTGCACGGCCATCTCACGGACAGCGGCGACTTCGACGGCCTGGGCGAGGTGTTCGTGCCGGACGTGGTCTACGACGTCGGTGATCTCGGCGGCGGGGTGATCGTGGGGCTCGCGGCGCTGCGCGACGCCGCGCTCGCCCTGGGCGAGGCGAACCCCGTCGCCCATCACGTCACCAACATCGTCGTCACCGAGGCGGCGGACGGCCGGGCACGAGCGATCTCCAAGGGCATGGGGGTCAACGCCGACGGGACCACGGGCAGTGTGACCTACGAGGACACGCTCGTGCGTGGCGACCACGGCTGGCGGATCAGTCACCGCACGGTCCGCGCCCGCCGGATCCCCCTGACTTTCTGAGGGTGGTCACACGGTGACGACAACCTTGCCGGCGGGGTGTCCTTCGATGAGACGGCGGATCGCGTCGGGCGCTTCGCCCAGCGGATAGGCGCGGTCGATCACGGGGGCGACCGCGCCCGACTCGACGAGTCGCGCGAGTTCCTCCAGGTGCTCGGCGCGCTCCCTGCTCATCACCGGGCGCAGCCGCTGACCGACGAACATCGACAGCAGGGGCGCCCGGAACGTGCGTCCCATGCCCCCGGTGAAGCGGTACGCGGCGTGCCCGCCGCCGACGATCACCAGCGTCCCGCGCGGGGTCAGGGCGCGGCGCAGCAGGGACAGCGGCCGGTTTCCCGCGGTGTCGACGACGACGTCGTAGCGTGCGCCGTCGCGGTCGATCTCCTCACGGGCGTAGTCGATGACGTCGCCCGCGCCGAGCGACCGGACGAGCCCGGCCTTCGCGGCCGAGCACACGCCGGTGACGCTCGCGCCGTACGCCTTGGCGATCTGCACGGCGAACGACCCCACGCCCCCCGCCGCGCCGATCACCAGCGCCCGCTGTCCCGGCCGGACGCGGGCGACGTCGCGGACGGCCTGCAGCGCCGTCATGCCCGAGACGGGTACCGCGGCGGCCTGCTCGAACGTGAGGCCGGCCGGCTTCGGCGCGAGCCTGCTCTGCCGCGCGCTCGCGAACTCGGCGTACGAGCCGCTCTCGCAGGTGCCGTACACCTCCTGGCCGGGCCGGAAGCGGGTGACGCGGGCGCCGACGGCCCTCACCACCCCGGCCACGTCGCGACCCCGGATCGCGACCTTGGGCCGGCGCAGCCCGAAGCCCGCGAGGCGCATGAGGTACGGACGGCCGGTCATGAGGACCCACACGCCCGGATCCACGGCGGCGGCGCGGACCTCGACGAGCACCTCCTCGTCGCCGATCGAGGGGCGGTCGACGTCGCTCAGGCGGAGCACGTCCACCGGGCCGTACGCATCCTGGACGATGGCTTTCATGGCGTTCCTTCCGGGAGGTCGGGGTACTGGAACACGTCGTCGAGCGGAACGCCGAACACGCGGGCGATCCGGAATGCCATCTCCAGGGACGGCGAGTATCGCCCCTGTTCGATGGCGATGAGGGTCTGCCTGGTCACGCCGATGCGTTCGGCGAGTTCGGCCTGGGTCATCTCGTCGTGGGCGAACCGCAGCGCGCGGATGCGGTTGGTCACGCGTGTGGGTTTCACCACTCCGGAAGGCTCCTGCGATAAACGATGATCTTGGTGATTCCGCCGAGGACCGCCGACAGCACGAAGCAGAGGTAGACCACGTTCGCGATCCAGAACCGGTCCCACCCGGCCATGGCCATGAGCATCGCCGCGAGCGCGCCGATGACGACGAACGCCTGACCGGTGTGGTCGCCGAGCCGCCCGATCTCCCTGTCGCGGACGTCGACGACCCGCGAGGCCCGGGGGTTGACGATCGACATCCCGATCTCGGCCGCGATCGACGCGACGATGGCCCCGCCGACCGACCACAGGAGGGCGGCGGTGTACGGCACGTCGGGTAACGGGCCTCCGTCCGCCCGTCTGAGGACGGCGACGACGTACGCCGCGTAGGCGAGCACCGCGACGACGAGCCTGATCCAGGCGCGCTTTTCCACGTGAGTCATGATCGGCACCTTCCGATGTACAAAATCTTTGACATCACCAAGGTAGCGAATCTTTGACCTCGTGTACAGAATGTTATACATCGAGGGAGAGGAGGGCCCGTCAGGCGTCGGCGGGCACCCGCTCGGCGCCGACGACCTTCAGGAGCTGGAGGGACTCGTAGGCCGGCGACCCGGGCTCGGCGGTGAAGATCAACACCTGCTGCTCCTGGTCGGGCACGGTCAGCACGTCGTAGTCCAGCTCGATCGGCCCGACGCGCGGGTGCCGTACGGTATGGCGCAGATGGCGCTCGATGTGGAACCGCTGGGAGTTCCACAGGCGGGCGAAGTCCTCGCTTCCGGCCAGCAGCTCCTCGACCAGGCTCTTCAGCTCGCGGCTGCCGGGATAGCGGGTGACGGCGACGCGCAGGTAGCTGACCGCCGTGACGACGAACCGCTCCGGGCTGCCCATGCCGTAGTGCCGGCGCTCGGGGTCGGGGTGGAGGAAGTAGCGCCGGATGACGTTGCGCTCCTGGCCCGCTAGAGCGGAGAAGTCCTCGAACAGGGCCGCCGCCAGCGGGTTCCAGGCCAGCACGCCGCAGGTGTCGTCCACGACGATCGCGGCGGCGTCGGTCAGCCGGTTGACCAGGTTCAGCGTGCTCGGCCGCACCTCGCGTACGGGTCCGGCGGACCGGCTCTCCTCCCGCTCCCCGGCCAGGTGGAACAGGTGGGCGCGTTCCTGGTCCGACAGGCGCAGGGCGCGGGCGATCGCGTCGAGCACGCGCCGTGACGGGTGCCGGCCCCGCGCCTGCTCCAGCCGCGTGTAGTGGTCCGCCGAGATGTACGCGAGCTGGGCGACCTCCTCGCGCCGCAGCCCTGGGGTGCGGCGGCGGCGCCCCTCCGGCAGGCCGACGTCGGCGGGGCTGACCTGCTCACGCTTGCCACGCAGGAACTTCGCCAGGCCATGCTTGTCCATGCCTGTGACCGTACGCCGGGAATCGCGTGCACGGCCCGCGCAGCCATGGACTCCTGGTCCCTGGTTGCGGGGGACGGCGCGGGGCGACGGTGGGGTTGGCACCGGCCGGGGGCGCACACGGACGCGCCGCCGGTCACCGACCTCACGGAAGGCATACGAACATGCGGATCCTCATCACGGGTGCGAGCGGCTACGTCGGCGGAGTCGTGGCCGGGCGCCTCGTCGGGGCCGGGCACGAGGTGGTCGCCCTGGCCCGGTCCGACCGTGCCCGCGAGCGGGTCGAGGGGCTGGGCGCGAAGGCGGTGCCCGGCAGCCTGCGGGACCTCGACGCCCTGCGCGGCGCGGCCGCCGCGGCCGACGCCGTGGTGCACACCGCCGTCGACTACGCCGATCCCGAGATGGGCGACATCGAGCGCGAGGCCCTCGCGGCGCTGCTGGGCGGGCTGAACGACGGCGGCGCGTTCGTCTACACCAGCACGGGCCTGGTCTACCCGGACCGGAAGGGCGCGACCGTGGACGAGGACCATCCCGTCGCCCCCGAGACGTCGCCACAGCCCTACAAGGTCCTCGGCGAGCGGCAGGTCCTGGCGGCCGGCCACGTGGCGGGCACGGTGATCCGTGCGGCGCTGGTCTACGGGCGCGGCGGGTCGGGCCTGCTCCAGGGGCTCATCGCCGCCGGCAGGCAGAACGGGATGGTGCCCTACATCGGCGACGGCGCCAACGAGTGGTCGTCGGTGCACGTCGACGACCTCGCGGCGCTGTACGTCGCCGCGCTGGAGCGCCGCGAGCCCGGGGTCGTCGTCAACGCCGCCTCGGCCAAGCGGACCCCGATCCGGGGGATCGCCGAGGCCGTCGCCGGCCTGACCGGCGCCCGGGCCGTGTCGCTCACGCCGGAGCAGGCGGTCGCCGCGATGGGGCCGGCCGTCGGCGTGCTCACCCGTTCGTCGCCGATGGACGCCTCGCGTGCCCGGCGGCTGTACGGCTGGAATCCCGCGGGGCCGGGGCTGATCGAGGAGCTGACGACCGGCTCCTACGCACGGTCCTGATCGGCGGCTCGTTCTGCTCCCCGGCGCAGCGCGCGCCGTACGCGCGGGCCGTGCCTGCGCCACCACGCCCGCGCCCAGAGCACCTGGAACGCGACCGCGGACAGCAGCACCGCCACGGCGTCCAGCTCCGCGAGCGGGCCGGCGGGGACGGCGAGCGCGCCTACGGCCCGGCAGAGCAGCGTCATCGTCGCCGGCACCGTCACCGCGAACGCCACCCCCAGGCAGGCCGCGGTGCCCGCCACCAGCAGCAGGGCGTACGCCCGGAGGGCGCGGCGCTCGCGGCGCGGCAGCCCGGCGAGCGGGTCGGGGGAGGGGCGGCGCAGCAGCCGCAGCACCAGGTGACGGGCGTAGGCGGAGGCGTCGCCGTACATGTTGCGGCACCCGGTCAGGTCCTGCAGCAGGAAGTAGACGTCGGTGCGCATGAACACGAGGAACTGCGTGGCCAGCATGCCGAGCGAGGTCAGCGCGACCAGCGACAGCCCGGGATGGCGCCCGAAGGCGGCGGTCAGGAGGAGCGCGGCCGAACAGGCCGCCGCGTCCGTCGCCATCCCGGCGAGGTAGACCGTCAGGCGGACGCGCCGCGCGGCCAGCCACACGCCGGACACCTCGGTCTGGACGGCCAGGAACTGCAGCCGGGTGCCGAGCCGGATCCTGCCCGGCACCCCGGCGGCCCTGGCGGTCGCCAGGTGGGCCATCTCGTGCAGGAAGATCAACGCCCAGCCGACGGCGATCTGCGACGCGAGCACGAGCGTGCCCCGCTCGCTCCACAGCAGGTCGCGCCAGCCGGGCAGCGTCTCCCGCCGCATCACCGCCGTCGCGATCCCGGCGGCGATCAGGCCGGCGACCAGCAGGTGGAGCAGCGGATGCAGCGTCCACCGCACGTGCCCGGGGCGCAGCCATGGAAAGGTCGGGGGCGCGGCGGGGGCGGCGGCCGGCCCGCCGGGCTCCTCCAGGAAGCCCAGCTCGCCCAGGGCGCGGACGAAGCCGCGGACGTCGAGATCGGCGCCGGTCTCGGCACGCAGCCGCCGTTCCGTCTCCTCGACCGTGGCGCCCGCCGACAGCAGCCTGATGGCCCGCATCCCCTCATAGGGCACCGCGACGAACGCGTCCCCGTCCGGGCGCCCGACGATCCACTGGGCGCCGTCCTGCCGGAACGCGAGATCGCGCAGCCGGACCAGGGCCGGATCTCCCAACGTGGGCCTCCAGGCGCGAAGTCAGGGGCGGAAGGTCCCGGTGTGGTGCGAGTAGCCCGGCAGGAGGTCGCGTGTCCTGGCGGGGATCGCGGGCGGCGGCAGCGGGGCGACCTCCCGCTCGACGTACGTCCGCACGTCCTCTCCCCGGGCGTAGAGCTCCTTGATCGCCGCCAGGCAGGGGCCGACGAGGGCGGGATCGGTGATCCGGCGGGCGCCCACGTGGGCGCCGATCTCGTCGTACAGCACCTCGTAGAGCAGGGTGGGCCCGAGCACGACGATCTCGGGCAGCGGCGCGGTGTGCTCCAGCTCCCGGACGGCGTCCGCGTGCAGCACCCGGGGGCGCTCGCCCGCCGCCGCCCGTACGGCCAGCACGTGCAGCTCCCACTGGAGATAGGGGGTGAGCGGCGTCTCCACGACGCGGATCCGGCGGGCCGTGGGCCGGGTCCGGTAGTAGCCGGCGAGGAGCTCCCGCAGCTCCTCCAGCATGGCGAGCGATCCGTCCCAGTCGCCGGCCATCATCGCGCGCCAGCTCGCCACGTCGGGTTCGAAGAACTCCTGGGCGCGTTCGAGCTTCCACGCCCCGCCGGGGGCCCGCTCGAACTCCTCGGTGAACTCGGCCTGGTAGGCGTCGGCGGGCAGGGCCCGCGCCTCGGCCTGCCGTACGTCGTCGAAAACGGTGCCGGCGTCTGTCACCCTTCCCTCCCCGGGTTCCGGCTGCTGGCTCCCGCCGGCCGCGGCGTGCGGGCGGCGGCCCTGCGTCACCCCTGGGGCACCCCCGCACGCCGCGACCGGCGCTCGGTCAGTTGCCGACGCTGTTGCTGCTGGTCGTGGTCTCGATCTTGTCGAGCAGCCGGATGGTGATCTTCGTCTTCGCCGGCACGCCGGCCTCGTCGACCGGCTCGGCCTCGTGCTCGTTCGTGTTCATCCGGTTCCTCTCTCCGGAGGGGACATGGATGTTCTCGCGAGAACCCGTTCATGATTCGTCCGCTGACTGGAGAAAGTCAAGTTTTCTTTCACTCATTCAGCCGGCGTCGATTTCGGTCATTCCCCGCAATGAATTGTGCTCCGGTTCGCCGGCTCGGGTTCCGCACACCGGGCAGCCGGGGCGGGGCGGATGCCGGACCCACACGTGGTGGTCCGCGGCGATCAGGTTGACCCCCTGGATGGTGCCGACCGGCGGCACCGGCACCCCGGTCAGGAGTCCCAGGAGCGCGTGGGCGACGAGCTGGCCGGACACGCCGGCCGAGGTGGCGATCACGCCGGGTCCGCCGAGGTTCACGGGCGTGCCCGGGCGGCGTCGCGCCTCCTCGCCGCTGCTCAGGCACTCGTAGCAGGCGCCCGCTCCCGGCGCGAAGCACCCCACGGTGACCAGCGGGCCGTTGTATCCGCCGCCCGCCCAGGGGATGTTCGCGGCGGCGCAGGCACGGTTGGCCCACACCCGGATGCCGTGCCCGGTGGGCCGGTCGGCGCAGAGGGCGAGCGCGTCGTAGCCCGCGATCAGGTCGTCCAGCTCGCGCCTGCTGCCGATGCGGCGCCGCTCGCCCGTGACGGAGATGTCGGAGTTGACCGTCCGCAGCCGGGCGACGGCCGCCTCCGCCTTGGGCCGCCCGACGTCGTCCTCGCAGTAGAGCACCTGGCGGTTGAGGTTGGACAGCTCGACCAGGTCGGGGTCCACGCAGTGGATCGCGCCGACGCCGACGGCGGCGAGCGCCCAGGCCGCGTGGCAGCCCGTGCCGCCCAGGCCGAGCACCACGACCCGCGCGGACTTCAGCCGGACCTGGGTCTCCCAGCCGTGGGCGCGCGGCACGACGTCGACCGCGCGGAAGAACGCGTGGTTCCTGCTGTAGCGGTCGAGCTCGCGCTCGCTCAGCCCGGCGGGCGGCACCGCTGAGGCGTCCTCCACATAGCGGGTGGCGGTCAGTTGCTCGACGATCGACGCGGGGTCCGGCAGCTCCGGGTGGGTCAGGCGCAGCCGCTCGGAGATCTCGTCGCGAGAACGGGTGCCGTCCATCAGCGTGAGGGCCGTCCACACCCAGCCGTACGGGTCCGCGATTTCGGCGGCGATCCCGTAAATCTCGCCGCCGATGCGAATGGTGCCGTCCTCGTATCGGTGAGGCCGGTGCTCGAATTTGACGCGGGGCAGTCGCACGTGACGACGATTACTGGGCGATAACTATGCGAGTCAACACCGAATTCTACGAGAGGGAAAAAGGGGGCGGCCGTAAAACGTTCCCATCTCGCGGAAGTGCCGCTTCACCCGCGAGGAGGGGCATGGAACGTCACCGCTGGGCATACGTTGGTGACGATGAACGATCAGCCTGCCGTGATCTCACCGCCGCTGCCGCGCCGCACGCTGCTGGCCGCCGCGCTCGCCGCCCTGGTCGTCCCGCTCGCGGGATGCGGAGGCTCGGCGGGCGAGGCCGCCTCGGTCGCTCCCTCCGCGAGCACGACCCCGCCCGCGTCGCAACGGTCCTCCGCGAGTCCGGAGGGGCCGGCGCCGGAGCCGTCCGCGCGGGACCTGCCCGGGCCGGACGAGGCGGTCCCCAAGGACCCCGAGCGGCTGGCCGGCGCCCTCACCCGTACGCTGGGGCGGCTGCGTGACGCGATCGACGACTGGAGGCGCACGGGCGACCCCGCGAAGGGGGAGGCGCCCGAGCCGGTGGTCCTGCTGTCCCTGTACGAGCAGCGCGTCTACCGTTATCTCGCCCGCAATCCCGCGGTCGCGTCCCGCACCTTCGGAAAGCTGCCGAAGGAGACGGCCGCGCGGGCGCGGGACAACGTGACGGCCATCCGCGACCTGCTCTCCCTCGCGCACCCCGTCAGCGGGCCGATCAAGATCAAGATCCGGCCGCCGGAGCCCGCCGACGCCCTGCTCGCCGGCTTCCGGCGCGCCGAGCGCCGGTTCGGCGTCGAGTGGGAGGTGCTGGCGGCGGTGATGCTCGTGGAGACCAAGTTCGGGCGGGTGCGCTCGCCGAGCTACGTCGGCGCCAAGGGGCCGATGCAGTTCATGCCGGGCACCTGGAAGGCGTACGGCATGGGCGGCGACATCGACGACACCGGTGACGCCCTGCTCGCCGCGGCCAACTACCTCCACGCGTCGGGCGCGCCCCGCGACTACCGGCGCGCGCTGTACGCCTACAACCACTCCCAGGCGTACGTCGACGCGGTCCTGCTGCACGCCCGCCAGATGAAGCGGGACATCAGGAACTACTACGCCTACTACACCTGGCAGGTCTACGTGATCACGACGAAGGGCGAGCGCCGCCTGTCCGGCCCCTGAATACGCGAGGGGCCGTAACCAATGCCGCTTTCCGCGCGACTCATCCTTCGGGGGTCGATCGCGTACGGGAGGTCGGTTGTGCGGCGGCTTACGACAGATGCCGGAACGAAGCCCATCGCGCTGCTCGGTGAGGCCGCGCTTGTCATCGCCGCGGTGCTCGGCCTCCTGGCGCTGAACCCGCGTCCGGCGCTCGCGGACGACACGGCCTGCGGGTTCGGGCCTCCCCGCTCGTCGTGGGTGGAGACGTCCGTGACCGTCGCGGAGCGCGGCCACGACACCACCGTGATGACGAGCACGACGCGGGTCGGCGTCCCCCGCGACTGGCCCGGAGCCGCCGCCCTGCTCGGCGGCGGGAGCGCGGTCGGCTGCCTGCTGCCGGACGGCGGCACGCCGAGCGTCACGATGTCGGCCGACGGCACCGAAGTGGTGGTCCAGAGCACGCAGGAGAGTCGTCTGGACCTGTACGACATCCAAGGGGGCGGGGAGTCCGCCGGGCTGTGGTCGAGCCGCGAGTCCGGCGGAACCCGGTTCGTCGCGCTGCTGCCCGCGTTCGGGGCCATGCCGCCCGGGCTGGCCGGGGCGCGCTGGCGGACCGTTGTCGTCAAGACGCCGGAGTCCCGGGTGCGCACTGTGACGCCCCTGCCGTCGGAGGTGCTGCCCGGCGGCACCTACGTCTGGCGGAACGGCGCCGAACCGCCGCGCGTCGAGGTCGCGCTGTCGTTGTCGGCGCGGGAGGCGTTCCAGCGCTGGGTCGGCCTGCGGGGGCAGAACGTGCTCCTGGTCGCGACCTACCTGGGCTTCGCGCTGCCCTACCTGCTGCTGGCCGGGCTGCTCGTGCCGCTGTATCGGCGTTCGGCCGACCGGGACGAGCGCGTCCTCATCCGGATCACCCTCGGCGCCCTGGCGATGATCACGGCGGCGGAGACGATGCTGGTCGCGGGTGGGCTCACCGGCACGTTGTTCCTGGCCGTCCTGATCGGCGTGCTGGACACGCTGGCGATCCTCGTCGTGGGGGCGCCGCTCTGCCTGGCGGTATGGGGGCTGTGGCGCACCGGCCTCCGGCGGGGCGGCCCGATGCTCGCCGGCGCGGTGCTCGCCGTCGCCGGCAGCCTGGGGATCCTGGCCGCACGAGCCCTGTACGCCGAGCCATGGGGCCCCCTGTGGGTGGCGTCGGCGGTGGCGACCGCGCTGCTGCTCACCGGGGCGGCATGGGCGATCGCGGTCCGCGCCGCCCGCGTCCGGGGCAGGACGCCGCTCGCCGTACGCGTCCTGCTGCGCTGGAGCGTCCCCGGCCTCGCGTTGCTGACCCTGGCCTACGTGGCCCACGCGGTCGTCACAGGATCGCGCTCGGGCGTCCTGCCGGACGAGGCGGCGTCGCCCTATTTCCTGCTGCGTGGCCTCTCCTCCCTGATGTGGCCGCTGGTGGTGCTCCTGCTTCTGCTGCTGCTCCGCCTGCACGGGCGGCGTACGGACTCGGTCGGGCCGTCCACCGTGTGGCTCCTGGTGTTCCTTTTCGTCGTCGGCACGATCAGGTGGCTCAACACGTACGCGGGGATGCCCTTCCCGCTCGCCGGGCTCGTGGGGCTGGCCGCGCTGCCCCTGCTGCTGCGGCTGACGCGACGGGCCGAGGTCGCCGACCCGGGGGTGTCACGCCGCCGGCTCGCGATGATCGTGGACGAGTACCGGGACCTGGAGCAGAGGGAGAAAGGGCTGCGGCGGCGCTGGGCGTCGGGGGAGATCGACGACGCGGAACACACCAAGGAGAACGGGCCGGTCGTCGACCGCATCCGCAGGCTCCGGATGGAGATCGGCCTCGATCCCGACAGGGAGGACGGGCTCAGCCCGCTCGACGTGGCGCTGTCGCGCGGCCCGGGCGTCTCCTGGTGGGCGAACGCGCGGCTCGCCGCCCGGTACGCGTCCTACGTGGGCGCGCCCGCCGCCGTGTTCCTGATCTGGGCCACCTGGAGCACCGACAGCCGGGGGCGCGACGGCTGGCTCGACCGGCTCGGTGATCCAGGTGGGTTCTACGGCCTGGCCGGCGACCTGATCGGCGGGCTGCTGATCTGGCCGGTGGCGGGCTTCGTGCTGGGCGCGCTGTGGCGTCGCCTGCCCGGCAGGCGCGGCTATCTCAAGGGCGTCGTGCCGGTCCTCGCGTACGCCGCGGCGACGGGGGCCCACGCCGTGCTGAACAACGTCATCGGCCAGGCCCCCGTGCGCGGCTCGCTCGTGCGGGTGCTGCTGCTGTTCCTGGTGCTCACCGTCGTCGCCGTCCTCATGGACGCGCGGACCCTCCAGACCCGCCCGGGCGGTCTCGCGTCGCGGCTCACCCCCGTGGCCGTCGTCTACCGGCTCGGCACGGCGGGCAGCGGGATCGCGCTCATCGTCGCGCAGGCGGCGGCCGTCCTCGGCCTGTGGAGCCAGCTCAAGAACGGCATCGACATCACCTCGCAGGTGGACACCTCGGCCCAGGCGCCGATCAGCGGCGACGCGCAGGTGCTGCTGGGCCGGGTGGACAAGTAGGACTCACCACGGGTTCACAGCGCGGGGTAGGCGTTGTTCACCAGCATCGTGAACTGCTCGTGGTGCCAGTCGCCCGCCAGCGGCGCGTCGGGGAGGGCGCCGGTCGGCCGGAACCCGTTCGACCAGGGCGTGAGGGAGCCGTTGGGGTCGCACATGCGGTCGAGCAGCCGGTCGGAGCCCTCGGGCAGGAGCGGTCCGCCCGCGCCGTCCGACTCGCCGGGCCGTTTGATCCACTGGTAGGCGTCCACCCCGGGGGCGGGAGCGGCGACCGGCCGGGCCCCCAGCCCCGCGCCCTTCTGGTTGCACATCGCGGACCGCGACGGACGCCGGTCGACGCGGCTCTGGTCCACATAGGTGTTGACGTCGAGCGAGGTGCTCACGGCGGTGGGCCGGGCCGGCCCGCCCCAGCCGTCGCGGGAGGTGTCGACGATCACGCCGAGCAGGCTGGAGAAGCCCTTGGCGATCAGGGCGCTCCGCATCGCGACGGCGTAGTCCCGTTCGTTCAGGTAGGGGTTCCAGTCGATGAACCTGCTCTGCTTGATCGGCTGGCCGGCCACGGTCTGCTCCGGGTCGGTCAGGAAGGGCTCCTGGAGGGGGACGTAGTCCGCGACGTTCGTGGCGATCCCGTCGAGGCTGTTCAGGCCCGCCGTCGTGCCGCGCACGGTCTCGGTGACGGAGGCCGCGAGCGCGGTGAAGTTCGTCTCCCAGCCGGCCCATCCCGCGCTGCCCGTGTCGAGGTACGTGTAGACGTTGGGCAGGGGCGACAGCTTGTCGAGGGCGTGGCGGATGCCCATCACGTACACGCCCGACTCCGCCGCCTGGCGACACGGGTAGGTGTCCACGCCGCCCACGATGAGGTCGGTCAGGGCACGCGGCTCGATGACCGCCGCGACCCGCAGGTTCCGATACTCGGGCCTGGCCAGGAGGGCGGCGATGGGGTTCACGAACTCCGCCTTGTAGCGGTTGAGGCCGTTGTCCTGCTCGTGCAGCTCGGCGGTGGAGACCAGCGACCGGCAGTCGCGGTCGGGCAGGTCGTGGAGGACGAGCGTGATGTACCCGGCCCCCTGCTCGACGGCGGTGTCGAGATGGTCCTTCAGCGTACGGGCGGCCCCGGAGCCGCCGGTGACGTCCGCGATCCGGTTCAGCCAGACCGCGGTGGGCGTCTTCTTCAGGCCGCGCATCTTCTGCGCGGTCGCGTCGTCCACCTTCGCGGCGGAGGACTCCACGTCGGCCGCCCAGTCCGGGTCGACGTACCCCTTGACGCCGATGAACGGGTTGTCCACCGGCACGTCCCCGCTCGGACTCGGACTGGGGCTCGGACTGGGGCTCGGTGACGGACCGGCGGTGTCGTTGTCCTGCTCGGTGGCGGTCCACAGCACGGCGCTGGGCGCGGTGGCCTGGCTGCTGCGCGTGTCGAAGGTGGCGCTGCCGTTCACCGCGTCGTCGTCCTCGGCGGCGGCCACGGTGAGGGGCTGCGGGACGTTCCAGTTGTCCGGGGTGAAGGACGGGCTGGTGACGATCGTCAGGTCCTTGTCGCCGGACACGTTGGCGGTGCCGACGCGCACCGTGCCCTCGGGCCTGCGGTTGAGCCACACCTGTACGCTCGCCGTGCCTCCCTCGGGCACGGTGACCGTCCTGGGCTCGATGACGATCCGCAGCGGGCCGGGCGACGGGCTCGCGCTGGGGCCGGCGGACGGGCTCTGACTGGGACTGGCGGACGGGCTCGGCGACGTGCCCGGCACGATGACCTGGCAGGGCACCCCGTTGAAGGCGAAGTCCGTGGGCGGCGGGTTGCTCCCGGTCCAGGTGCCGTTGAATCCGAGCTGCAAGGATGCGCCGGACGCCAATGTGCCGTTCCACGGCTCGTTCTCCGCGATGACGTGGTCGGCGAGCTGGGTCCACCGGGCCGACCAGCCCTGCGTGAGCTTCTGGGAGCCGGGGAACGTGAACGTCAGTTTCCAGCCGGTCAGCGTCTCGCCGGTGTTCCTGACGGCGATCGCGGCCGTGAAGCCGCCTGAACCGGTTCCCCACTGGGTGCTCGCGTAGGTCACCTGACAGGTGACCGCGGCGTCGGCGGACGTCGTGCCCAGGACCGGTCCCGCCACTGCCAGTGCTGCAATGGGGACGGCCGCCGCGGCGGCCGTCAGGATCCTGCGGGCGAACCGATGGTGGCCGAAGGGCATGGGCGATCGTCTCCAGGGTGAGGTGACCGGCGCTGGCGTGCCGGCGCCCGTTCCGGTTCGCTCAGGGGGCCGACGCTCCTCAGACTCGGCAATCGCCCGGCTCATGTACACGATTCGCCGAAGCGGAAATATCCCTTTCCATTAAAGATTTCCCGGAATCGCACGGCACCTCGGGAAACGCCGTACGCGATCTGCCGGTCGGCGCCGAATTCGGTGAAATATTCAGGGCCCCGCGGCGCGCCGCAGGGCCGTGTACGCGGCGCCGCAGGGCCGTGTACGCGGCGCCGCGGGGCCCGTACGCGCGCCGCGGGGCCCGTAAGGCTGCCGCAGGGCCCGATCCGGCTGGTCCGGTTCAGAGCCGCTGGCCGGGCCGGTCCACGATGCCGGAGGCCAGCAGGGCGGTCGTCCACGCCGATCCCGCCCGGAAGGCCGGCTCCGGATCGCCGTCGATGTGCTCGTCGCGCCGCCACACCATGCGGCTGCCCAGGTAGCGGTAGGTGCGGGGATCGAGGATGTGGTAGCTCAGGCTGGCGGGATCGCCGCCCCAGTCGAAGCGAATCCCCAGGCCGCGCCGTCCGGCCGCGTCGGCGACGTCCTTCTCGACCACCACCCTGGAAATCTTCATCAGTGCCCGGAACATGGCCCCCTCCAGCTTCGGCGGCATGACCACGTGCCGTTCGAGGTAGAGGAAGATCACGCGGAAGGCCCGCGCGTCCGGGGGCTCGACGTTCTTCTTCACGCCCTCCTCGACCGGCAGGTCGATCCAGTGCCGGTCACCGCTGACGTGGGCCAGCAGGTCGTCCGGGTCCGTGGGGAGCCTGCGCAGCTTCGCGTCGTACTGCTGGGGGGACAGGTCGTCGTCGCCGGGGTCCGGCGGCACGTCGCTGACGTGCATCCGGCCGTCCATGCCATAGCCGGCGGCCTGCTTCCCGTCGTAACGGATCCAGCCTTCCTGCGTCGTGCCGGGGGAGCCGGGATCGTCGTTGGCCTGCTTGTCCAGCGTCCTGGTGTAGTGCCACTGGTCCGGCCGGGGCACGACCGGCCGCGGCCGCGATTCGGCGACCTCGGCCGCCTGCCGCAGCACGGTCGCGGAGTCGAGCCGCACGACCGGAGACCGGGCGACGACGCCGGGCCCGTCCCGCCGGGTGGCGATCACGACGGAGGCGGCGCCGCCGAGGGCTCCGGCGAGCAGCAGCCGCCGGCCGAACCGGGGGAGGTGCCAGGCGCGGAGGCGGCGCAGCAGTCGCGCCCTGGCGGAGACCAGCCACTCGGGGCCTGGCTCGGGCACCTCCGCGCGCATCTCACGGAGCAGTCGCAGGTCATCCATCGAGGGGCTCCTCACTTGTCGCGGTGGGGTCGTCGCCGCCGAGCGCCGCGCGGGTCTTCGCCCGCGCCCGGTGTAATCGCGAGCGCACGGTCCCGACCGGTATGTCCAGCGCCCTGGAGATCTCCTCGTAGGTGAGGTCGGCCCAGGCGACGAGCAACAGCACGTCCCGGTCACCCGCCGACAGCCCGGCCAGCGCCTCGGCCAGGCCGCGCTGCGTGCCCTGTGCGGACACCCGCTGGTCGACGCGGTCGGCGTACGGCTCGGCGACCTCGTCCACCCCCGTCCTCGCCAGCGCCCGGTAGAACCGGATCTCCGTACGGCGGTGCCGTCCGATGAGGTTCGCGGCGATGCCGTACAGCCACGGGCGGGCGTCCGGCTGGGTCAGGTCGTAGCGCTCGCGCTTGCGGAAGGCGGTCAGGAACGTGTCGGAGACGACGTCGTCGGCGAGGGACGCGCCCAGACGGCGGGCGACGTACCGGTGCAGGGCGGAGGCGTGCCGGTCGAACAGGTCCGCGAAGGCCTCGGGGTCGCGCCGGGACCGCCTGATCAGCTCGGCGTCGTCGACGCGGTCGGGTGGTGCTTCGGGGATCACGTGGGGGCTCCATCCATCCGGCTACCCGCTTTCACCCGATGAGGGGGAATGAGTTCGTGGCCGGTTGGAGCTTTCCCTCGCCGGTTACGGGTGGTCGCCGAAACAGAGGCAGCCGCCGATCTGGGCCGCAACCTCCAGCTGGTCGTAGAAGAGCCGATGACTGAGGATCAGCCCGTTCTCCACCGTGGAGAAGCTGCACGAGCGCAGGAGAATGGACCGCCCGGTGCCCTCGAGGACGTCCCCACCCGGGAAGAGCAGCGGTCCCTTGTGCGTGCCGCTGATCGTGAACTCCGCCGCCACGGTGTCTCCGAACATGGTCACCGACTGCGGCGTGATCACCATGTTGGGGTACGCCTCCATCCATTGACTGTAGTAGGAGGTGATCTCCTCCCTGTTCTCGGCGACGCCGTCCGGGGACACCAGAACGGCCCGCTCGTCGAAGCACTGCGCCAGGGCGTCGAGGTCATGGCGATTGATGGCCTGTCTCAGCCTGTCGACGGCACGGAGCACTTCGGACATCCGACGTTCCCTTCCCCCGACGAGAGCGGCCGTATGGTGCGCGTGCGCCGTGACCGGCTTGGCGAAGCCCGGACATCGGCGGCATTTTCACGATAACCCAGCTCACGGGCTGGGCCGTGTGAGTCCGTGGCGACTCAGGGCTCGTCGGCAGGGAGGGCGAACATCCGGATGTACAGGGGCCGCGCGCCGGGCGGCGCGTCCTGCGCCCGGTGGCTGTACCTGAGCAGCAGGGCGACGTAGGCGTCGAAGAACTCGGCGAACTCCTCCTTCGTCATCCGGCCGAGACCGCGCGAGCCCTTGGCCCAGTCGGGATCGCGCCGGTAGGCCTCAGGGAAGCGCTCCAGGAGCGCCCGATCCTCCTCGAAGCCGACACGGTGGAACTCCTCCAGCACCGGGCGGTCCTCGGGGGCGAGCTGGGCGGGGGTCGGCGCACGCATGTCGCGCGGGGTCTCGGCCCTGCGCCACCAGCGTTCCCGGCCGCCCGAACGCTCGGGGATCTCCTCGATGAAGCCGTACTTCTCGAGCTGGCGCAGGTGGTAGCTGGTCGTGCCGGTCTTCGCGCCGAGCAGCTCGCCGATCGTCGTGGAGGTGGCGGGCCCGTGGATGTCGAGGTGGCGCAGGATGAGCCGCCGCATGGGGTGGGCCAGCGCCTTGAGGCGGGCCGGATCGTCGAGCAGGAACGGCTCCTCGTCCTTCATGAGGATCACCCTAGTCCTCCAGAACGATATCTGCAGAGAACGCTTTGCCGACATTTATCTGCAGACTAGGTTCGGCGGTATGCGTCGAATCGCCCTGGCCATCGGCCTCGTTCTCACCCTGACGTCGGCCCCGACAGCGGCCTCCGCAGCGGCCGCATCCGCCCCGCCGTCCCCCGCGGGCGCGGTGGCCGTTCCCGCCGACCTGACCGGAAGAGAGGTGAGCTTCTCCGGCGGCGGCCGCCTCACCCTGCACGGCACCGTGCTGTCGCCGGTGAAGGCGGCACCCGGGCGGCCCGGCATGGTGCTCGTGCACGGGGCGGGCACCGGCACGCCGCGCGCCAAGCTCATGGGCGAAGCCGTCGAGTTCGCCCGCGAAGGCATGTCCGTGCTCGTCTACGACAAGAGATCGGAGGGCTACTCGACCTTCCACCGGTCCTACTCGACGCTCGCGGACGACGCGCTGGGCGCGGTGGCCGCGCTGCGGTCGCAGCCGGGCGTGGACCCGGCGAAGGTGGGCGTCTGGGGGCTCAGCGAGGGCGGCTGGGTCGCGCCCCTCGCGGCCTCCCGCTCGCGGGACGTCGCGTTCGTCGTGGTCGTCGGCGCCAACGCGCTCACGCCGCTGCGGCAGCAGACCTGGGCCGTCGCCGCGGGCCTGCGCAAGGCGGGGGTGGCGGGGTCGCTGGTGGACCGGGCCGAGCCGGCCCTGTACCGGACGATCGCCGACGGCGGAATGTTCCCCGAGCCCTGGTACGACCCCGAGCCGACCCTCGCCGCGGTGCGGCAGCCGGTGCTCGCCGTCTGGGGAGTCCACGACCTGCTGACGCCGCCCGAGGAGACCCCGCCGATCTTCGCGCGGGCGCTGGAGAAGGGCGGCAACCGGCACTACACGTTCCGGTTCTTCCCCGGGGCGGACCACGCCGCCCACCTCACGCCCGACGGCGGCGTCACCCGGCTTCCCGCCCTCGCTCCCGGGTACGCCGACCTCGTCGGCTCCTGGGTCCGCGAGGTCGTCTCGGGGCGGCCGCCGCTGGCGAGCATCTCGGGCCCCGCGCCCGAGCAGGCGACGCCGACCGTGCCGGTGGACCGTCCGGCGCCGTGGGAGTCGGCCCCGGTGCAGCTGGCCGTGATGCTGCTGCTGATCGCCGCGTTCGCCGCCTACCCGGTGACCGCCCTCGCCCGCCGGCTGCGCGGGCGGGCCCCTACGGCTCTGCCGGCCGCGCCGCGCGTGCTCGCCGCCGCGGGGACGGCCGCGGTGCTCGGGGGATTCGCCTACCTGTTCTACCTGCTCATGACCGGGGGCAAGCTGGCCGCGCCGGGGCCGGTGCTGCTCGGGCGTCCGGTCGTCTGGCTGGCCCTGCAGGCCCTGGCGCTGACCGCGGTGGCCGCCTCCGTACGGACCGTGTGGGCGTGGCGGCGGGCCGGGACGAGGGGCGAGCGGGTCCGGCTCGGGCTCCTGCTCGCCGGCGGCGCCCTGTTCCTCCCGTGGTCCCTCTACTGGGGACTGCTGCTCGTGTGAGCGGGGGTCCGGCCGAGGCGGGCGAGGATCCGGTCGAAGCGGGAGGCCTCCGGAGGGGCGGGCACGCTCGGCGCGAACGCGGCGCCCGGCCGCTCGCGAAACTCGCCGTCCGGCACCGCCAGGGCGATCGGCCAGGCGGCCTCGGCCAGGGCCGGGTCGGGGTCGTAGGCGATCCCCAGCGTGCGGGCGACGTCCCACCCGTGGACCAGGTAGTCGATGAAGTGGAAGCCGATGGCCTGCACGGCCGGGAACGGCGCGTCCACCCCCACGTCGGGAAGGACGAACCCGCGATCGAGCACCCCCTCGGCAGCGAACGCGGCGGTGACGCGCTCGGCCGCCGCGGCGTAGGCCCACACGGGGTCGGGACCATGCCGCTCCCGCCACGCGTCGAGGTCGGTGCCGCGGCCCTCCGCCGCGGCGGCGAAGCCGAGGTGCTGGGCGGTCATGTGCGCGAGCAGGTCGGCCAGGGTCCAGCCCGAGCAGGGCGTCGGGCGCTCCAGGTCGCCGGGGCGCACCTCGGCGACCACCTCGACGCTCGCCTGCACGGCCCGCCGGTCCAGTTCCCGGATGTCCATCTCTCCTCCAAAATCGTAAGCGATTGCAGACAATATGCTTCTGCTTATCTTCTGTCAATGTCTAAGCTGTGGGGCATGCCCGACCGCCCCGATCTCGCCGCGATGGCGGCCCCCCTGACCCGGGCGCTGATGGCCGCCGAGACGCCGATCCTGCGGGAGCACGGCCTGTCGATGTGGGCGTACGCCGTGCTTCTGGGCCTGGACGAGCGGCCGGTGCGCACGCAGGCCGCGCTGGCGGAGTCGATCGGCGCGGACAAGACACGCATCATCCGCGTCCTGGACGACCTGCAGCGCAGAGGGCTGATCGAGCGGAGCCCCGACCCCGCCGACCGCCGTGTCCGGCTCCTGTCCATCACGCCCGAGGGCCGCCGCCTGCGGGACGCGGCTCAGGCGGGCATCCGGCGGATGGAGGAACGGCTGCTGTCGCGGCTGTCCGGCGACGACAGGGAGGCGTTCGTGCGGGTGCTGCGGGTCCTGTCGGCCCTGCCCGCGCAGGAGTACCGGTAAATCCGGTTGATCCATGAGCGCACCGATGCCTATGGTGTGCGCCCATGTCTTCTCAGTTGACCCGTCTGGTCGATCCGCACACCGGCGCCTCCAGCCGCCGTCTGGCCTGGCTGGCCTCCCGGCCTGACGGCGCACCCGCGGGATCGGCGTACCTGCGCCTGTTCACCGCCCCGGGCGACGAGGATCTCGCCGAGCTCGATCTGCACGTCCACCCGGCCGAGCGCCGCGCCGGGGTGGGGTCGCGCCTGCTCGACGCGGCCCTGGCGGCGGCGCGTGAGGAGGGCCGGCGGCGCGTCACCGCCGAGGCGGAGGCCGGCGGCCCCGGAGAGGCGTTCCTGGCCGCGCGGGGGTTCCGCCCGGCGCTGGGCCTGACGTTCACCCGCCTGGCGCCGGCCGATGTGGACCCCGCCGTCCTCGCCGCGGCCCTCGCGGAGCCGCATCCGGGATATCGGCTGGTCTCCTGGGAGGGCGTCGTCCCGGACGAACTGGCCGAGACGTTCGCCGCGTCCCGCCGTGCCATGGACGACATGCCGATGGACGGCCTCGACTACAGGCCCGCGCCGTGGGACGTCGCCCGGGTCAGGGCCGCCGCCGACGCGGTCGCCCGGCGCGGCGAGCTCCTGCACACCGTCGCGGCGATCGACGAGGCCGCCGGGACGATCGCAGGCTTCACCGAGCTGGTGGTCCCCGGCGACGGCACGGGCGACGGGCAGCACTACGGCACCGGCGTCCTCCCCGAGCACCGCGGGCGCGGCCTCGGCCGCTGGATGAAGGCCGAGATGATCCGGCTGGTCCGGGAGCGCCACCCCGGCCTCGGCGGACTGCTCGCCGACACCGCCGACGGCAACACCTACATGCGGGCCATCAACGACGCGTTCGGCTACGTGCCGACGCACCGGACCGTCCGCTATCGGCTCGACCTCTAGGTCGTTCTGACTTGGGTGGCAGACTGGGAAGGAAGCCGACCGAAGAGGAGGTCGAGATGACCACCGAATCGGCAGAACGGGTCTCGTGGCCGGGCCGCTACTTTGAGGACTTCTCAGTGGGCGACGTTTACCGGCATCCGCTGGGGCGAACGGTGACCGCCACGGACAACGTATGGCAGGCCCTCCTGACCCAGAACACCATGCCGGTGCACTTCGATGCGCACTATGCGGCCCAGACCGAGTTCGGCCGGCGACTGGTGGACTCGACGTTCACGTTGGCTCTGGTCACCGGTCAGAGCGTCACGGACGTCTCGCAACACGTGATGGCGAACCTCGGTTGGGACAAGGTGCGGTTGCCGAACCCGGTGTTCGAGGGCGACACGATCTACTCGCAGTCGGAGGTGCTGTCCGTCCGGGAGTCGCGCTCGCGCCACAACGTGGGCATCGTGACGGTCCGCACCATCGGCTTCAACCAGCGTGGTGAGATCGTCATCATCTTCGAGCGCACCATGATGATCTACCGACGGGGGTACGGGCCCGACGTGACCACCGTGCGGCCGGTGTGGGACGAGCGAGCACAGCGGGCGGTGCAGGGGCCATGAGAGCCGGATCGTGGCTCTTCACGCCTGGTGACCGCCCCGATCGGTTCGGCACGGCGGCGCGACAGCGGCCGCGGTCCACCAGGAGGTGTCATGAACGCACCGACCGACGTGCTGGACCTGGTATGAGACGGCGCGGACCTGATCGTGCCGACCCACAACGGCGAACCGCACGCTGTGATCGATGCTCTTGAGGCCCACGCCGACCGGTTGACCGGTGTTCGGATCCATCAGATGGATCCCGTCCGCGAACGCTCCTATATCAACGGCAAATACCCGGGGCAGCTGACCCATGTCAGCTACTACCTGGGGCCGGGATGCCGGCAGGCGTACTGGAACGGCACGTGTGAGCTCGTCCCGGCGCACTTCAGCGAGGTGCCCCTGCTGCTCCGCGAGTACACCCGGCACTCCCTGGTCCTGGCCGCGTCGACCATGCCCGACGAGCACGGCTACTTCAGCCTGGGCACCAATGCCGACTACGTGGCCGCGTTCATCGGTGAGGTGCCGTTCTTCCTGGAGGCCAACCCGCGAATGCCGCGCACTTTCGGACAGAACCAGATCCACGTCAGCCAGGTCGCCGGCTGGTGCGTCGCCGACTACCCTCTGCAGGAGACGATGCCGGCCGTACCCGACGATCGGGACACGCGCATCGCGGAACTGGTCGCCGAGCGCGTGCCGAACGGGGCATGCCTGCAGATCGGCGTCGGCCGCATCCCCAACGCGCTGCTGGCCGAGCTGGCGGGGCACCGCGATCTGGGCGTGCACACCGAGGCGATGTCCGACGGCGTCATGCACCTGGCGGAACAAGGCGTCGTCACCGGCGCGCGCAAGAAGCACCAACGCAACAAGAATGTCGCCACCTTCTGCATCGGCACCCGGAGTTTCTTCGACTGGCTCGACGGCAACGCGTCGGTGGCCATGCTGCCGGTCAACTGGGTCAACGACCCACGAGTGGTGGCCCGCGAACCCGCCATGATGTCGATCAACGCCACCAGTGAGATCGACCTCATGGGCCAGGCGGCCAGCGAGACCATCGCGGGTCGTTACTGGTCGGGCTCGGGAGGGCAGGCCGACTTCGCCCGCGGCGCCATGTACTCCGACGGCGGGCAGGCGTTCCTTGTCACCCACGCCGCCACCAGCGACGGCACCAGCAGAATCAAGGTCCAGCTCGGCCGCGCCACCCCGGTCACCACGTTGAAGAACACCATCGACCACGTCGTCACCGAGTACGGCATCGCGGAGCTGAGGGGCCGCAGCATCTCCCAGCGTGCGGCCGCGCTGATCGCCATAGCGCACCCCGATCACCGCGACCGGCTCACCTATGAGGCCCGCCACGCCGGGTTGTTGCACTGAACGCGTCCACAGTGAGGGAGTGGACCGGGCATGAACGATATCGCCATTCACGACAGCGACGCCGCCCACCAGCGGCTGTCCGCGGAGGTGCGCGAACTCTGCGGGCGTTTCGGCGACGTGTACTGGCGCGCCCGCGACCGCGAGCGGGCCTATCCGGAGGAGTTCGTACGCGCCCTCACCGAGGCCGGGTACCTGTCGGTCCTCATCCCGAAGGAGTACGGCGGGCTGGGGATGGGGGTCACTGAGGGAAGCATCATCCTGCAGGAAATCAACCGTTCCGGCGGGCACTCTGCCGCCTGCCACGCCCAGATGTACACCATGGCACCGTTGCTGCGGCACGGCAGCGAGGAGCAGAGACGGCGCTATCTGCCCGAGATCGCGGCCGGCAGGCTGCGGCTGCAGGCATTCTCCATCACCGAGCCCGAGGCCGGATCCAACACCACCCGGATCCAGACCATGGCGGTGCGCGACGGCGAGGACTACGTGGTGACCGGCCACAAGAACTGGACCAGCCGGATCGCCCAGTCGGACCTTCTGATGCTGCTGGCCCGCACTCGTCCGCTGGCGGAGGACCCCGCTGAACGGACCGAGGGCATCAGTCTCCTTCTCGTCGACCTGCGTCAGGTCCGTGAGGAGCAGCCCGCCACGCTGGTCGTCGAACCGGTCCGCACCATGTTCAACTACGCCACCAACCAGGTCTGGTACAAGGGTATGCGGATCCCCGCCGACAGCCTGATCGGCGAGGAGGGGCATGGATTCCGCTACGTCATCGACGGCTGGAACGCCGAACGCATCCTGCTGGCCTCCGAGGCCATCGGCGACGGGTACTGGTTCCTCGACCGGGCGGTCGCGTACGCCAGGGAGCGTGACGTCTTCGGTCACCTCATCTGGGCCGACCAGGGCGTGCAGTTCCCGTTGGCCCGCGCCTACACCCAGGTCGCCGCTGCGGACCAGATGCGCACCCGCGCAGCCGCCCTGTTCGACAGCGGGCAGCACAGCGGAGCTGAGGCGAACACGGCCAAGTTCCTGGCGAGTGAGGCCAGCTGGCAGGCGGCCAACGTCTGCCTGGACATCCACGGCGGCAACGGGTTCGTGGACACCTGGGACGTCGAGCGGAAGTTCCGCGAGACCCGCCTCTACCAGGTCGCCCCTGTCAACAACAACCTGGTCTTGGCCTTCATCGGACAGCATGTCCTCGGACTGCCCCGCTCCTACTGAACGATCATGATCGTCGCAAAGGGGCACTGGCTAGCGACTCGTGAAGCCGCGCCCGAGCGGCGGGCCGAGCCGCAGCTGGAGCGCGGGATAGCGGGGCGCGTCGAACCCGAAGGACTGATACAGCTCGATCCCGTACGCCGTGGCGCTGAGGTCGATCGTCCGGACCTCGGTCTCGGTGCGATACCAGGCGAGCAGCGCGTCGAGGCAGGCGCGCGCGAGGCCGAGCCGGCGGCGCCGCCGGTCGGTGCAGATGTTGAAGACGTGGCCGTGCAGGCCGCTCGGGTTCGTCGGCCCCGGCGCGTGGGGGTCGCAGGTGCCCGCCGCGCAGCTCACCACGCCGAGCTCCGGGTCGTCCACCACGAACACGGCGAAGTCCCCCGGATCGCTCAGTCGCCGGGTGAACCACGCCTCGGCCGCCGCCCGCCAGGGCGCGCTCTCGTCCCCGACCTCCGCCCCCATGTCCTCCAGCATCACGGCGCGCAGGCGGACGAGGGCCGCGGCGTCGGCCGCTCCCGCCCGGCGGACCACGGTCCCCGAGATCGTCATGGTCACCATTGTGGCCGCGCCCGCAGGCGGGCGCGCGCCCCCGATCAGGCCGTGGCGGAAGCGTTCTCCGCGGCCGCCACGACGTCCTTCAGCCGGCCCATCGCGTGGTAGGTGCCGAACACGTCCATGTAGTCGCGCGTCTCGACGATCTCGCCGTTCCGCACGCGCAGGGTCAGCAGGCCCGTGGCCCGGAACGGCCGGCCGTCCGGTTCGACCGTGCCGGTGCCCTCCCACTCTCCGGTGACGACCTCGGGATCGGCCGCCTCGTGGACGACGACGTCGTGGATCTCGGTGAGCCGCACGGGGCTCGCGCCCCACGTGGCGCGGTAGAGGGCGCGGATCTCCTCGCGCCCCTCAAGCCGGGCGGGGAACAGCGGCGCCCGGAACGGGAACGTGTGAAGGGCGTCGGCGGCGTAGAGGTCGGCCAGGTCGTCGGCCGACCTGTCGACCATCGCCCGGTGAAAGCGGGCCAGGACCTCGCGCGGGGTGAGCTGCATCCGTTCGCTCCGATCAGTGGAAAAGCGCTTCGCTCAACAGATGTTGACTCAACGACTGTAGAGCGAACGGGCCGATGCGGTCAACGCCGGTAGAGTCGTCACGTGGAGGGGACGCCGACGAGCCGGGCAGAGCGCCGGCGCCGCACCGAGGAGCGGATCCTGTCGGCCGCGCGGGCGATCTTCGCCGAGCGCGGCTTCCAGCGCACGACGATCAGGGCCGTGGCGGCGGCCGCGGAGGTCGATCCGGCCCTGGTCATGCAGTACTTCGGGTCGAAGCAGGAGCTGTTCGAGCAGGCCGTGCGGATCCCGTCGATCCCGCCGCTGGACGGCGAGCTGGCGCCGGTCGAGGAACTGCTGGGCAGGATCGGCATGAAGATGGGGCCGCTGCCGCAGGCGACGCTGGCGATGATGCGCTCCATGCTCACCCACCCCGACGCCGCCGAGGAGGTGCGCGGCAAGCTCGACGGCCAGGTGGCGCAACTGGCGGACGCGATCGGCTCCGGCGACGCGGAACTGCGGGCGGCCCTGATGGTCAGCACGATGCTGGGCGTGACGATCGCCCACCAGCTGCTCGGCCTCACGGCCCTGCACGGCGCCTCCCCCGAACGGATCGCCGAGACGCTCCGCCCGTCCCTGCGTGCCCTCGCCGAGGGCTGAGCGGGCCTGCGTACGGCATGACCGCAGGTGGGGCGCCTGCTGAGAATCCGGTGACCCCTGTGATTAGAGCGATCGGCCGGGGGCAGTGCCGCTTCCATGGTCATCTCGGCTTCCCCCGGCGCTCGGCGAAGTGAGCGGGGGCTCTGTTCGGCCTGCGTGCGTGAGCTGTTCGACCGGGCCGGCCGCAGGTATTCGTATCCGCTCGTCTGCTGTGACGACTGCCGCCCGCCCGCAGCCGGGGCGCCCTCCGCCGTCCTGTGCGAGGACTGCGGACGGGAGAGCCGGGATCCGGACGTCCGCAGGTCCAGGTCGGTCGCGACGGGCTGTACGGCCTGCGGCCCCGCCCTCCGGTGGGGGGCGATCACGGGTGCGGACGCCCTGACGGCGGCCGTCGCGGCGATCGAGGCCGGGGGAGTGGCCGGCGTGCGCGACCTGTTCGCCGACCAGGTCGTCTGCGACGCCAGGTCCGAGCAGGCGCTGGCCCGCATGGACGGCGCGTCCGGGCCGGTCCGCGTGCTCGTCAGGAATGTCTCGATGGCCCGGGAGGTGGCGAACCTGTCCGCTCCCGAGATCCGCGCGCTGGTCGAGCGTGCCGAGCCCGCCACGCTGGTGCGGCTGTGCGAGCCGGTGCTTCCCCGGGCCGTACGGCGCGCGACGCCCGACGCCGACCTGTTCCTGCCGCGCACCCCGCTGCAGTATCTGCTCACCGCACGTCTGGACGGCCCGCTGGCCGTGTGGGACCGGTCGGGCGAGCGGTCGGACGAGTGGCCGTGCGACGGAACGCTGACCGTGAGCGGGCCGGCGTGCGCAGGACGTCAGACGTGGACGACGGGGTTGCCGGCCCGCCTGGCCCTGGGCGGGGCCTCCTCCTCGTTCGTCAGGAGGGAACCGGCCGCACGCCCGGCGCCGTCGCCCATCAGCGCCCCCTGAACGCACCGGCACGCGAGGGGGGAGCGGGCCCTGCCCGCTCCCCCCTGTGCCGCGTGTGATCCGATCAGGCGTTGGCGCAGATGGCGTAGACGCTGATGCCGACCGTGTTGTAGTAGTTCTGCCGGCCGAGCGCGATCCATCCGGTGCCGTCCGGGGTGGGGAAGCTGCCCACGAGGACCGCGTCGTTGCCCTGCGCCTCGCCGCCGCCGCCCACGGCGCGCTTGCCCGCGGGGCAGTACACGGTGCGCCGGGTGAAGTTCGGCACGTTCGCGTTGGGCAGCGTCACGACCTGGTAGCCGTCGACGACGGCGCGGGACGTGGTCTGCGGGCCCGCGTCGGCCAGCGCGGCCGCGCCCGCGCCGGTGACCGTGAGCCCGGTGAGGACCAGCGCGCCCGTCGTGATTGCGTGAACAAATCGCACGTAAAAGCTCCGTTGTGTCGGAAATGACCGGATTTCGAACCGAAGAATCGGGTGTGAAAGGCGCCAACGCCGTCCCCGTCGGTTCCGAGGCCACCTCTACCCTTGATCGTCTTCCGTCACACTTCGCAATGGTGTATTTACTCCTCGTATTGAATGCGCCGACGTCGGCATGACACAAGGTCACGCCCGTCCATGCGGGCCCGGCGCGGCGCAGGGGGCGGCCGTTCCCCCGTGGGTACGTTCCTGCTCGGGAGGATCGCCATGAGAAAGATCGTCGCTGTCGCCGTGCTCGCTGCGATGACCATGCTCGGCACGGTCGCCGCAGTCGCGTCGGTGGCCGCCGGGACCGGCGGCCACCCGAGGACCGGCCCGTGGGCCGGGAGCCCGCCGCAGGCGCCCGCGCCGCCGAAAGGAGGCGTGAAGCGGCAGGAGGTGAGCCAGAAGCAGTACGACATCCTCGTCGGCCAATGCCGCTACCAGAAGACGTCGGAGGCGCGGCACCGCTGCCGCACGCAGGTGCGGGAGCAGTACGAGGTGGGCGCGTTCAACCCGAACCTCGACTGCCGCACGTACTCCGGGGTCAGCGTCTGCGGTGTGCTCGAACTCAGCGCCGCGCAGCGCTCCTGCGTCGAGGAGTCGGTGGGCGGCGGGCTGACCCGCCGGCGGGCCGAGGTGGAGTGCTACGCCTTCCGCTGAGGCCGCGGTTTTCGGCGAAATCTCTGGTCCAACCTAAATATTTGGCCAAACCGCAACTTTCCGTGATCTACCCTGCGGGGGTGGACGCCAACAGTCAGGGTGCCGCCGAACTCCTGGAAGCGTTGATGCGAACGGCGGCGCGATTCAGCGAGATGGGGCGGTCCGTCTCCCGCGACTTCTTCCCCCACGTCCGCGCCGAGCCCGTCTCCGACCTCGCCGGGCCCGCCGTACGGCTCGGCGCCGCGCTGGTGCTCCCGGGGCACGACCTCGTGTTCGAGACCGCCGTCGCGGTCGGCGAGGAGACGTTCAGCGTGCGGGGCGGCCTCGTGCTGGACGGCGAGGAGGAGATCCTGGTCCTGCCGCCGGTCGAGACCGCCGACGCGATGGCGTGCGCGGCCCTGCTGGACCGGTACGCCGACGAGCTCACCGCACCGGCTCGCTGGCACGTGCAGCGGCTGGTCGAGTCCTGCGAGGCGGACTCCTGACGCCTCACAGCGCCTGGAGTCCCTGGATCACCTCGCGGAGGATGCGTTCCTCGGGCAGCTGGGCGACCGTGGCCTGCGGCCGCGCGGTGATCAGCCCCTGGTCGCGCAGGTCGCTCAGCAGGATGCGCACGACGTTCAGCGACAGGCCGAGCTCCGAGGCCAGGTCGGCCACGGACAGGGGGACCCGGCACAGCTGCAGGATCCGCCAGTGCTCGGGGGCCAGCCCGGAGATCCCGCTGTACGCCGCGGGAGCCGTCCTGATGATGGACATCAGGTCGAAGTCCGGCCCGGTCGGGCGCGTGCGGCCACGGGTGAGCGTGTAGGGGCGCAGCAGCGGCCCGTCCTCGTGCTCGGTCACGAGTCCTCCTGAGCGCGTTGCCAGCCCGCCTGGAAGGAGGAGAACAGGTCGCCCCGCTCCTCCTTGAGCTGCGGCGCCAGGTTGGCCTGCCGCACCCGGCGGGGGAGGGAGTCCTGGGCGCCGCCGCCGATCGGCGGCGTGAGGGCCAGGGCTGGTGGCGGGGCCTCCGGCTGGGCGAGGCGCTCGACCGCCGGTTCCCTGGTCTCGTTCTCCACCACGATCTCCTGCGGGAGCAGGAGCACGGCGCTCGTCCCTCCGTACGGCGAGGTGCGCAGGGAGACGCGGATGTTGTGCCGCCGGGCCAGCAGCCCGACGACGAACAGCCCGAGCCTGTCGCTGTCGGCCAGGTCGAACTCCGGCGGGTCGGCGAGCCGCGCGTTGAGGTGCGACAGCTCCTCCGGGGGGATGCCGAGCCCGCGGTCCTCGACCTCGATGGCGAAGCCCCGGGCGACCATCTCCCCTCTGACCTGCACGCGGGTCTGCGGCGGGGAGAAGACCGTGGCGTTCTCGATCAGCTCGGCGAGCAGGTGGACGACGTCGGTGACGCTGCTGCCCGCGAGCGAGTAGCCGTGCGGCATGTTCACGTCCACCCGCAGGTAGTCCTCCACCTCCTCGGTGGCGGCGCGGGCCACGTCGTACAGCCGGACCGGGTTGCGCCAGCCGCGGCCGGGGACGGCCCCGGACAGGATGATCAGACCCTCCGCGTGGCGGCGCATGCGGGTGGTCAGGTGGTCGACGCCGAACAGCCGCTCCAGCAGGTCGGGGTCGGTGATCTCCTTCTCCAGGCCGTCCAGCATGCCGAGCTGGCGCTGCAGCAGCGACTGGCTGCGCCGGGCCAGGTTCAGGAAGACCTTGTTGACGCCCTTGCGCAGCTCGGCCTGGCCGACGGCCGCCTCGATCGCGGTGTGCTGCACCGAGGTGAAGGCGCGGCCGACATTCTCGATCTCGACGGTGTCGCTGGCCTGGGCCATCGGCGGCGTCTCGGCCGCCACGTCGACGTCCTCGCCGCGCCGCAGCCGGCGTACGAGGTCGGGCAGCCGCCGCCCGGCCAGGTCGGCCGCGGCCCGGTGCAGGGCGCTCAGCTCGCCGGTCACCGTGCGGGCGAACCGGAAGGAGATGAACGCGGTCGCGAGCACGGCCGCCAGGCCGAGCCCGCCGACGATGCCGATGTCCCAGAGCACGCTCTGGGCCAGCGGCACGGCGCGGGCCGCGGTGGCGTCGGCGGCCGCGTTCGTCGTCTCGGTGAGCTGGCGGGTCAGGGCCTGGGCCGTCGTCGGCCAGGCGATCGCCTCCGGCGGGAGCGGCTGGCCCGGCCGCACCCTGGCGATCACGTCGTCCTCAAGGGAGACGAACGACGTGTAGATCGGCGTGGAGTTCAGCGTGCCGTACTGCTTGAGCAGGCCGGCGTCGAGCTGGCTCGTGCCGAGCTGGTAGAGCAGGCGGCGCTTGCCGACCATCCCCGAGAAGGCGTCCCGCTCGTCCTGCGTCATCCGCCCGGACGCCTGCGCGCCCAGCACGAGCGCGGACTGCTGGCTCACCAGCTCGCGGCTGCGGGTGATCAGGATGAGCGCCTTGGTCTGCTCGATGATGTCGATGTCCGGGGAGATCATCAGCCGGTCGTAGACCTGGTGGGCGGTCTCGACGACGGAGCTGTACTCCTCGATCACGTCGAGGCGGGTGAGCCGCTGGTCGTCGACCTGGCCGCGCAGGACGTCGAGCCGGTCCATCTGCCGGATCAGGTCCTGGACCCGGTCCCACATGGCGGGCGGCGTCTCGTCCCTGGCCTGCTCCGACAGGCGGGTCAGCAGGACCGCGGTGGCGTCGGTCTTGCGGCGCTGCACCTGGAGGTCGGTGCGCAGCGGCGAGGTGCGCCAGGCGAGGTAGCTCACCGACACGAACCGCTCGGTCTGCAGCTCGTTGATGGCCTCACTGACGGGATAGACGATGTTGTCGTAGACCTTCTGGATGCGCAGGAGCTGCTGCCCCTGCTCGATGGTCAGCTTGGCGGCGAACCCCCAGATCACCACCAGGGCGGTCACAGGCACAAGCAGGATCGCGAATATCTTGAAGCGGATGGACCGTTTCCGACCAGCCATCAGACCTGCCCGTCGGTTACACATGTGTTAATAGTGGCGAAACCCTAGCAATCCGTGAGTCTCTGCCACCAGGGATCGTTCCTAACGACTTGGGCCTCAGCCCCATATCAGGACAGTCTCGACGTTCCCGGGGGAAAGCTCTTGCTGTTGACTGTCTAGTTGTCAGACAATCCTCCGCATGAACTCCAGATCGGGCCCGCTCGCGGTGGTCGCGGCGGCCGTCCTGTGGGGAACCGCGGGCACCGTGGGCACCCTCGCCGCCGCCGGTTCCGTCTCGCTCGCCGCGGCACGCCTCGTGCTCGGCGGGGCCCTGCTGGGCGTGCTGGCGCTGGTCACGCGCCGCCGCACCCCTCATGGGAACGTTCCGATGCGCTGGCCGCTTGTCCTGGGAGCCGCCGCGGTCGCGGCCTACCAGCTGTGCTTCTTCGCCGCCGTCGGCAGGACGGGCGTGGCGATCGGCACGGTGGTGGCGATCGGCAGCGGGCCGGTCTTCACCGGGCTCCTGTCCTGGATCGCCGGGCGCGAGCGGCCGAGCGGGCGCTGGGCGCTCGCCACGGCCGCCGCGGTCGCCGGATGCGCCGTGCTCGTGACCGGCGGGGGAGGGGGAGAAGGACCGGGCGGCGCGGACGCGGGAGGCGTCGCGCTCGCCCTCCTCGGCGGGCTCCTGTACGCCTTCTACGCGGTCGTGGCGGCCCGGGCCATCGGCAGGGGCATGCAGTCGGGAGTCGTCATGGGCGTGCTCTTCGGCGGCGCGGCCGTGCTCATGCTGCCGGTCCTCGCACTGACAGGACCGGCCTGGCTCGCGCGCCCGGGCGGCCTGCTGACCGCGCTCTACCTCGGCTGCGCCACGACGGGGCTGGCCTATCTCCTGTACGGCCGGGGCCTGCGCACGACCCCCGTCGCCACGGCGGCCACGCTCGCGCTGGCCGAGCCGGCCGTCGCGGCCCTGCTGGGCGTCGTCGCGCTGCGCGAGCACCTGTCCCTCGTCTCGTGGGCTGGTCTGGTGCTGCTCGCCCTGGGGCTGGTCGTGGTGGCGCTGCCCGCCGGGACGCGCACGCCGGGCACCTCCGCACCCGAGACGCCGAAGGCACCGGCCGGGAGCCGCCACTAGGCTCGGCACGTGACCACCCTGAGGCCCGTCTCCACCGTCGAGGCGCTCGCCGCCGCGCTGCGCGAGCGGGTGCTGTCCGGGGACATCGAGCCGGGGGCCGCGCTGCCCGAGCAGGAACTGTCCGCCCGATACGGCGTGGCCCGCCCCACCGTGCGGGAGGCGCTGGCGCTGCTCGTCCACGAGGGACTGCTGCGGCGTGAGCGCAACCGCAGCGCGTACGTCCCGGTGATCACCTCCGCCGACCTGGCCGACCTGATGTACGTGCGCGCGCCGCTGGAGGAACTGATGGCGCAGGCCGTCGCGGGGCGCCGGGTGACGGCGGCGGAGGAGGCGCTGGACCGCCTGTCCGGCCTGCCGCCGGGCGCGCCCTGGGCCGCCGTGGTGGCCGAGCACATGGCGCTGCACGAGGCGCTCGTCGCCGCTACCGGCAGCCCCCGCCTGGAGCGGCTGTACGCCACGCTCGCGGCCGAGACACGGCTCGGACTTGTCGGGCTCAGGCACGCGTACGAGGCTCCCCACGAGCTCGCCGCGGAGCACGCCGCGCTGCTGCGCGTCATCGCCGAGGGACCGGCGGACGCGGCCGTCCGGGCGGTGCGCGAGCACCTGCGGTGGCGGCACTCCTGAGCCCGGAGGAGCTCCGGGCGATTCACCTCGCACCGTTTTCCTGGCGGATCGCCTCGCACCGCCTTCTCGGGCGCGGTTTCCCTTGCACCATGCCGCTTCAAGTCGTCACAATCGCGCCCATGCACGGCAACCCAGTGCCGGACACCTATGTGTACGTCACCGAAGAAGGCGTGACACGTCACTACGCCGACGGCAGCGTCGAGGCTCTCGCTTGGGAGGACGTGGTCGAGGTCCGCGTCGGCGGCCACGGCGACCAGCATCCGCCCGGCCAGCCGGAGGACGTCTTCATCGTCCTGCTGGACCGTGAGGGCGAGGGCTGCGTGGTGCCGCACTCGGCGACCGACGCGAGCTTCCTGGCCCGGTTGCGCTACCTGCCGGACTTCGACCTCGACCGGCTGAGCACGGCGGTCGCGAGCGCGCGTTCGGACTACGTCGTCGTGTGGCGCAGCCCGGAGCCGCCGTCCCCGTTACCCGACCTCGAATACGACTGACCAGAGGCGGTCCCGGGGACGGCCGGGAGTCACCTGACGAAGGAGGACTCGTTCAGCCCGCCCTGGTCGGCGAAGTAGCGCTCCAGCGTGTCGTCCCGCAGCGCGTCGGCGAGCTCGGCGCCCTCCTTCGCCTCGAGGCGGACGATGCTCGCCCCCTTGACCGTGTCCGTGCCGGCGACGGGGTAGGTCGTCGAGCGCAGGTCGTCGCCCCGTATGTCGCGGAGTTCGAGCGCCAGGTTCCTGAGGGTCTTCATGTCGACCCCGGAGTCCACCGTCACGGAACGGGTCAGCGCCTGAAGGAACTCGTCGAGTGCGAACGGATTGGTCAGCATGCCCTTGCTGACCACTTTTTGGGCCATCGCCCGAAGGAACGCCTGCTGTCGTTTAATACGGTCGAAATCTCCGCCGGGCAGTCCGTAACGCTGACGTACGAATAGCAATGCCCGCTCGCCCTCGAGATGAACGTTTCCCTGCGGCCACGTGACTTTGTTGGCGGGGTCGTAGACCTGGCGGGCCACGTAGAGGTCGACGCCGCCCAACGCCTTGCTCATGTCGACGAAACCCCGGAAATCCAGGGCGGCGAAGTGGTCGATCCGCACCTTGACCAGCTTCTCCACCGTCTTGATGAGCAGGCGCGGGCCGCCGTACGCGTAGGCGGCGTTGATCTTGTCGTGTCCGTGACCCGGGATGGTCACATAGGAGTCACGAGGTATGCCGATAAGGAAGATGCGCTTCCTGTCCGCGGGGATGTGCGCGATCATGAGGCTGTCCGACCGCTGGAAGCCGCTCTCTCCCGGGCGTCTGTCAGCGCCGATGACCAGCCAGTTCTGTGCGGCTCCCACCACCTTGGCAGGTCGGTCCCACTCCTCGGGGAACACCTGCTGCACCCGCCGGAGGTTGGTGTCGTACACGTGCTGACGCTGCATCAGCACCGCGAAGAGCGCGGCCGGCGGGAGGAGGAGCACGAGGGTCACGACGATCAGCACCTTGCGCCGGCGTGACACCCGCGCCGGTGGGGTCGCGGTGAGAGGTAACTGCCCGGATGTCGTCACGAGGCGTCCAATGCTCGGTTCCTTGTCCTGCACGGATGTATTCCAAAGCAGAGATCTACCGTAACTGGCCCATACCAGTCACACGAGACGTACCAATACGTAGTGAAATCGGAACCACGTGTGGGGCGTCTTGTCCAGCATGCGACTATGGCCGCATGTGGACGTATGGTTGAACTTCCCTGTAACTTCTGTGATCCCCTAGGATCGTTCCAATCATCACCTTCTGGCGCGGAGTTGAACCGGGCGGTCTTCCTCCGAGAAGGAGGATGGGCAGAGGCGAGGGCGTATGGACATTGCCGTTGACGACGCGTTATACGCCGTTAGGGAGGCGACGGACCGGGCCGGTTGGGCGCGTCGTCACATTCGCGTGACGATGGCGGGCGACGTGGTGTGCGGCGCGGTGTCCGTCCTCGGCGTGCTGGGAGTCAGACTCCTGCTGGGCGAGGCGGGGACGTGGGAGAGCGTGCTCGCGGCGACGCTGGTCGTCGCCTGGCCGCTGGTCGTCGCCCTCATCGGCGGATACGACACCCGTCATCTCGGGGACGGCGCCGAGGAGTACCGCAAGGTCCTCCACGCGACGGCCACCCTCGCCTCGATCGTGGCGATCTCCGCCTACCTCACCCAGACCCTCCTGGCCCGCAGCTACGTGATGGTCGCCATCCCGGTCGCCGGCCTGTCCTGCCTTCTCCTGCGCTACACCCTGCGCAAGCGGCTGCACCGCAGGCGCCGGGCCGGCGAGTGCCTGCGACGGGTCGTCGTGGTGGGGCACTGGGCTTCGGTGCTGGAGCTGCACGCCCAGCTGAGCCGCCAGCGCCACCACGGCATGCGCATCGTGGCGGCGTGCGTCCCGCCGGAACAGCGGATGGACCTGCCCGCCCAGTTCGACGGTTTCCCGATCCTCGGCGACTTCTCGGACGTCGCCGAGGTGGTCGAGCGGGTGGGCGCGGACACCGTCGCCGTCCTGTCCTGCCCGGAGCTGGACGGGTCGATGCTGCGCCGCCTGACGTGGCAGCTGGAGGAGACGGGCACCGAGCTCTACGTCGCCTCCGCGCTGATGGAGGTGGCCGGGCCGAGGATCAGCATCCGCCCGGTCGCCGGCCTGCCGCTGCTCCACGTCGCCCACCCCGACCTGAGGGGGGCCAGGCAGTTCGTCAAGAGCGTCTTCGACCGGGTGGTCGCGGCGATCATCCTGCTCGTGATCCTGCCGGTCCTGCTGATGATCGGCCTGGTGATCAGGGTGACCAGCGAGGGACCGGCCCTGTTCCGGCAGCCCCGCGTCGGCAAGGACGGCAAGCTGTTCGTGCTCTACAAGTTCCGGACGATGGTGCAGAACGCCGAGGCCGTCAAGCACGAGCTGGCGCAGCGGGACGACGGGAACGGCGTGCTGTTCAAGATGCGCAAGGACCCGAGGGTGACGCCGGTCGGGGCGGTGCTGCGCCGCTACTCCCTCGACGAGCTCACCCAGCTCGTCAACGTGTTGCGCGGCGAGATGTCCCTCGTCGGCCCCCGGCCGCCGCTCCCCGAGGAGGTGGCCCAGTACGGCGACGACGTGCGGCGGCGGCTGCTGGTCAAGCCGGGCATGACGGGCCTGTGGCAGGTGAGCGGTCGGTCCGACCTGACCTGGGAGGAGTCGGTGCGGCTCGACCTGCGCTACGTGGAGAACTGGTCGCTCATCATGGACCTGCAGATCCTCTGGAAGACGTGGTCGGCGGTCGTCGGCGGGGAAGGTGCGTACTAGGTGAAGGCGCTCGTGCTGGCGGGCGGATCGGGAACGCGGCTGCGACCCATCACGAACACCTCGGCCAAGCAGCTCGTGCCGGTCGCCAACAAGCCGGTGCTCTTCTACGGCCTGGAGGCGATCGCGGCGGCCGGCATCCGGGAGGTCGGCATCGTCGTCGGCGCCACCCACGCCGAGATCGAGGCCGCCGTCGGAGACGGGCACGGGCTCGGCCTCGAGGTGACCTACCTGCGGCAGGAGGCCCCGCTCGGGCTCGCCCACGCCGTGCTCATCGCCGCCGACTACCTGGGCGACGACGACTTCGTCATGTATCTCGGCGACAACTTCATCGTCGGGGGGATCACCGAGATCGTCCGCCGCTTCGCGGCCGACAGGCCCGCGGCCCAGATCATGCTGACCCGCGTTCCCGACCCGCGGCAGTTCGGCGTCGCCGAGATCGGCCCGGGCGGGCGCGTGGTGGGCCTGGAGGAGAAACCGGAGTCGCCGAAGAGCGACCTCGCCCTGGTCGGCGTCTACCTGTTCACCCCGGCGGTGCACCGGGCCGTGGCCGAGCTCAAGCCGTCGCGGCGGGGCGAGCTGGAGATCACCGACGCCATCCAGTGGCTGATCGACGAGGGACACCGGGTGGAGTCCACGGTCATCTCCGGATACTGGAAGGACACGGGGAACGTCGCCGACATGCTGGAGGTCAACAGACTCGTCCTGGAGGGCCTCGAACCGGCCGTCCGCGGACGGGCCGACGAGGCCAGCGAGCTGATCGGCCGCGTCGTGATCGAGGACGGCGCGCTGGTGACCGGGTCGCGCATCGTCGGCCCCGTCGTCATCGGCGCGGGCTCCCGGATCAGCCACTCCTACGTGGGCCCGTTCACGTCCATCGGCGCCGACTGCGTCGTCGCGGACAGCGAGATCGAGTACTCCATCGTGCTGTCCCGGTCCTCCATCACCGGCGTACGCAGGGTCGAGGCCTCTCTCATCGGCCACGATGTGGAGGTCACGCCGGCCCCCAACACTCCCCGGGCACATCGGCTCGTGCTCGGCGACCACAGTAAGGTACAGATTTCATCGTGAGGGTCCTCGTCACAGGCGGGGCCGGGTTCATCGGCTCGCACTACGTCCGCACCCTGGTCTCCGGCGGCTATCCCGCGTTCGCGGGGGCACGGGTCACCGTCCTCGACAAGCTCACCTACGCGGGCAACCTCGCCAACCTGGAGCCCGTCTCCGGCGGGTACGACTTCGTCCGCGGAGACGTCTGCGACGCCGCGATGCTCGCCGAGGTCGTCCCCGGGCACGACGTCGTCGTGCACTTCGCGGCCGAGTCGCACGTCGACCGTTCCATCGACAGCGCCGCGGAGTTCGTTCGGACCAACGTGCTGGGCACGCAGACGCTCATGCAGGCGTGCCTGGACGCCGGTGTCTCCAGGGTCGTGCACGTGTCCACCGACGAGGTCTACGGCACCATCGAGGCCGGCTCGTGGGACGAGGAGGCGCCGCTGCGCCCCCGCTCGCCGTACTCCGCCTCGAAGGCCGGCGGCGACCTGATCGCCCGCGCGTACGCGGTCACCCACGGCCTGCCGGTCATGACCACGCGCTGCGGGAACAACTACGGCCCCTACCAGTACCCGGAGAAGCTCGTGCCGTTCTTCGTCACGCGGCTGATCCAGGGCAGGAAGGTCCCGTTGTACGGCGACGGCGGCAACGTCAGGGACTGGGTCCACGTCGAGGACCACTGCAGAGGCATCCAGCTCGTGGCCGAGCGCGGGGCGCCCGGCGAGACCTACCACATCGCCGGGACGGCGGAGCTGGCCAACAAGGAGCTGACCGCCCGCCTGCTGGAGGCGTTCGGCTGCGGCTGGGACATGGTCGAGCACGTGCCCGACCGGAAGGGCCACGACCGGCGTTACTCGCTCAGCGACGCCAAGCTGCGGGCGCTCGGCTACCGCCCGTCCGTCGCCTTCGACGACGGCATCAGGGACACCGTCGCCTGGTACGCCGGCAACCCCGGGTGGTGGAAGCCGCTGCTCGGGGAGCGGTGATGCGCTGGCTGATCACGGGCGGCGGCGGCATGCTGGCCGCCGACCTGGCCCGGCGGGCCGGCAGGGAGGCCGGGATCGGGGAGGTCGTCGCGCCGAAACGGGCGGATCTCGACATCCGCGACCCCGCGGCGGTGCGCGCGTGGGTGCTCGGCCACCGCCCGGACGTGGTGGTGAACTGCGCGGCCTGGACGGCCGTGGACGACGCGGAGAACCACGAGGACGAGGCGCTGGCGGTGAACGGCCACGCGGTCCGTGAACTCGCCGCCCGCGCGGCCGAGGCCGGCGCGCGCTTCGTGCAGGTCTCCACCGACTACGTGCTGGCGGGGACGGATCCCGAACCCGCCTCCGAGGACGCCAAGACGGAGCCGCTCAACGCGTACGGGCGGACCAAGCTGGCGGGGGAGCGCGCGGCGCTCGAGCACGGCGGCCACGTGGTGCGCACCGCCTGGCTGTACGGCTCCGCCGGGCCGAACTTCGTCCGCACCATGATCCGGCTGGCCGCGGAGCGGGAGACGGTCGACGTGGTGGACGACCAGCACGGGCAGCCCACCTGGACCGCCGACCTGGCCGACCAGGTGATCCGGCTGGTCCGCGCGGCCGCTCCGCCGGGGGTCTACCACGGCACCAACGCCGGCCGCACGACCTGGTATGGCCTGGCCCGCGAGGTCTTCACGCTGCTCGGCGCGGATCCCGGGCGGGTGCGCCCGGTCTCCAGCGCCGCTTTCCCGAGGCCCGCGCGCCGTCCGTCGTTCAGTGTGCTGTCCCACGGCAGGTGGGCGGAGGTGGGGCTGCCCGCCATGCGGGACTGGCGGGAGGCGCTGCACGACGCCTGGCCCGAGCTCGGGGCGCGGCCGTAGCCCACCGCCAGCTCATCGCGGGCCCACCCACCGTGGGCCCAGCGTGAGCTCGCGACGAGCCGTGGCCTCGTCACGGCCTCACCGGGCCGAACGCGGCGCCTCTCTGCCGATGTCGACGACCCGCAGCTCCTCGTCGTCCACGTTGTAGTTCAGCAGGGCGTTCCGGTCGTAGACCGCCGTGCTGTCCTCGTCCTCGGCCGGGAGGCTCGGGGCGGCCGGCACAGTGGCGGGCGTCGGGAGCGCGGGCTCCTCCTCCTCGGGCCTGAGGCGCCGTACCGGCTGGGCCTTGGCCAGCACGACCCGCCGGCGCTTGCGCTGGCCGAGGCCCGTGGTCACGCGGCGGACGCCCGCGATGGGGTTGGTGGCCCGGAGGAACGACACCACCACGGCGATGAGCACGCCGAGCGCCAGCCCGATCGCCACGTTCTTCGGCAGCTTGCTCGGCGAGATGCGCAACGGGTTGGCCTGGTCGATGAAGCGCGTTCCGTCGTTGTAGGTGGCCAGGTCGATCTGGGCGTCGCTCTCCTTCAGCCGGAGCTGGACGAGGACCTCTGCGAGAGAGGTCGCGAGGGCGCTTCCCGCGGGCGCGGACTTGAGACTGTCCCGGATCTGGGTCTCGGTCGCCTTGATGCTCTTGAGCAGCTTGGCCTGATCCGCCTTGGCGGACTCGGCGGTGAGGGTCTGATAGGCCGCGACCACGGAGTTGGCGATGTTCGCGGCGACCCGGTCCGTGCGCGCCGACGCCTGCACCTCGATGATGCCGCCGCTCGTGCCGGGAGACGCCTGGACGGACTCACGCAGGGTCTCGAGATCGACCTTGAGCGCGTACTGGGTCGTGAGGATCTCCTGCGCCTTCTTGAAGACCTTCTCCGACTGGGCGAACGCCGCCCGCTGAGCGGTGTAGGCGATGTAGCTGCTGTCGGAGGAGACGCCCTGCCGCAGGAACGAGGTGCTCCGCGGGTCGGTGACGGCGAAGCGGGCGGTGGCCGTGACGTTCGTCAGAACCAGCAGGGTGGCCCCCGCCGCGATCACCCCGGACAGAAGGATGATGAGGAAAGAGGACCAGCGGTAGCGCCATACCGCCTCGAGGAGTCCGACATCGGCCAGGGTTTCCTCCACGTCGTCGGTTGCCACCGTCCCTTTTCCTCCCCGTTTCTGATCCTCATGCAGTTTATGCTGACGCTATCGGCGCTGAAAGGACGCGGACGATGTCGCTGTGATAACGCGCAATGGCGAAACGTTCACATGCGGCATTCCTGCCGCTTCTCGCCAGGTCCAGGGCGTGCGGCCAATCATCGAGCAGGGATTCGACCGCCGCGGCGAGCGCCTGGGGATCGCCCGGCGGGATGAGGAGGCCGGTGCGGCCGGTCTGAATGATTTCGTCGAGGCCCTGCACGTCGCTGGCGACCACGGGACGTTCGGCCAGCATCGCCTCGACCGCGACATTGCCGAACGACTCCCCGTACGACGGCACCAGCACGATGTCGGCGTCGTCCACGAAGGGGGTGACGGGGTCCTGGAATCCGGCGAAGACCACACCGTCGCCGGCCAGGTCGCGCAGTTGTTCCTCGAACCACTCGTAGCCAGGGAAGACCGAACCGACGAGCGTGAGCGTCACGTCGCGCCCGCGCGCACGCAGCAGTGCGACGGCCCGGACGGCCACGTCACAGCCCTTGCGCGGCGACAGCCTGCCGACCACCACCAGTCTCCCCTGAGGCGCCTCGCGAGGAGGCTTCACCTCGTCGTGGTCGGGCACGCCGTTGTAGACGACGCTCACGCGGTCACCGGACACCCCCGCGCCCACCAGGGTCCGAAGGCAGACGTCGCTGTTGGCGACCACGTGATGCGCGAGCCGTACGGGGGCCGTGAGGAGACGTCGCATCAACGACGGCAGGTACTGCTCGGCCTCGTGGGCATGGCAGACGACGCGAACGCGAGCCAGGCGCCCGGCGACGATCCACAGCGGAATCGTGATCGTGTTGACATAGAGAGCGATCGGGCGTTGCCGCCTGAGCAGCGCGACCATCCGCGGCAGGACGGTGAGCGTCCGCCACGCGAGCGTGAGCAGGCCGGAGGGGGAGAGCAGGGACTTGCGGAGCACGGGCGTCGGCATGATCATGATCTCGGCGCCCACCTCCTTCAGGCGATCCGCGAGCGGGCCGTCCGCTGGAAGGATAAATAGGACACGATGCGTATTCGCTACCGCTCGCACAGACTCTAGGACCATCCGGTCAGACCCGTATAAATCAGGCGATGGATGGGCGATTACCACGCGTTTCATGTCGAAGTTTCCGCAGCCTAAGGTATCGTTCTCCTGATTTTTCATTCTGTCATCACTTCGACGCCAGATCTCCTTGGAGGGCCGGTTGCAGATCGCGATGATCGGCACGAGAGGGGTTCCCGCACGTTACGGCGGATTCGAGACCGCCGTCGAGGAGATTGGCCGGCGCCTGGTGCAGGCAGGGCACGAGGTGCGCGTCTACTGCCGCTCCGGAGAAACCCGGATGCGGGAGTACCAGGGAATGCGACTCGTGCACCTGCCCGCGGTCCGTCACAAGGTGCTGGAGACGCTGAGCCACACCGCCCTTTCGGTCGGGCACCTGCTCGGCAGGCGCACCGACGTGGCGCTGGTCTTCAACGCCGCGAACGCGCCGCTGCTGCCCCTCGTGCGCGCGGCCCGCATCCCGGTGGCCACGCACGTCGACGGCCTGGAGTGGAAGCGCGCCAAGTGGAACGGCGCCGGTCGCAAGTACTACCTCCTCGCGGAACGGCTCTCGGTGCGCTGGTCTCAGGCGATCATCGCGGACGCCAGGGCGATCCAGGACTACTACTGGGAACGTTACAAAACGCCGAGCGTGATGATCCCGTACGGCGCTCCGATCCAGGAGCGGACCGACGAGGAGATCCTCAAGGAGGCGGGTTACGAACCCGGGCGATACCACCTCGTGGTGGCCCGGTTCGAACCGGAGAACCACGTGGACCTCATCGTCGAGGGCTACACCCGCAGCGCGGCGGAGCACCCGCTGATCGTCGTCGGCTCGGCCCCTTACGCCGCCGAGTACACGCGGAAGATCGAGAGCTTGGCGGAGAAGGATCCGCGCGTCCGCCTCGTGGGCGGGGTCTGGGACCAGAGGCTGCTCGACGCGCTCTACGCCGGCTGCTCCTCCTACCTGCACGGCCACTCGGTGGGAGGCACCAATCCCTCCCTGTTGCGTGCCATGGGCGCGGGCGCGCCGGTCATCGCCTATGACGTGGTCTTCAACCGTGAGGTGCTGGACGACACCGGGGCGTTCTTCGCCGACGCCGAAGCGCTGGCCAAGACGCTGGAGTCGGCGGAGAAACGGCGCGACCAGGAGGTCGCCCGCGGCGCGGCCGCCCGGGAACGGGCTCGCACCTTGTACACCTGGGACGATGTCGCGGCCCGTTACGAACGGCTGTGCCTGGACCTGGTGGCGGGGCGAGTCATGGCCGAGGACTGACGGGTGCCGGGTCTCGCCGGACGGGTACGCAAGGTCGTCGCCTCCGCGGGTGGATCGGTCGTCGCTCAGTTCGTGACCGCGCTGAGCAACCTGCTGCTCCAACTTGTCGCGGCCAGGGAACTCGGTGCCACGGGGTTCGCCGCCTTCACGTTCCTGAGCACCACGCTCGTACTGATCACCACATTGCACACCTCCTGGGTGGGCGACTCGCTGACCGTTCTGGATCGCTTCGAGTCGCCTGTCCGGGCCGCCATCGCCGCCTCGCTGGTGACGTCACTGGCACTGGGCGCCGTCGCGAGCGTGATCCTGGCGATCGTGCTGCGCGCGGCGGCCGGACCGGGCGCCCTGCTGTTCGGCGGGCTCGTCCTCCTCTGGTCGCTGGAGGACACCGTGCGCCGGCTGCTCTCCGCGCGTCTGGAGTTCGGCCGGTTGGCCACGAACACGGTGGTGGACTTCGTCGTCGCCTTCGCGACGCTGAGCGGCTTCTGGCTCGCGCACGCGCTGAGCTTGGAGACGATGCTGGTCGCGATGTGCGCCGGATCTGCGGCAGGGGTCGTGCACGCGGTCATCGGGCTGCCGCGGGACGAACTCCGCTGGCCGCGTCTGCGGGAAGCCGATCTGCGGCGGATCGTTCCGTTCGCCACCTGGAGGGTCGCGCAGGCGGCTCTGCGCCCGCTGACCCTGATGGTGACCCGGGTCGCCATCGTCGCCATGGTTTCCAGCGCGGCCCTCGCCGCCAACGAAGGCGCTCGCCTGCTGCTGTCGCCGGCACTCACGTTGGTCTACGGCGTGGGTGCGTTTCTCCTGCCGCGGATGGTGCGGCAGCGGCAGGCCGGCCTGCCGCTGCGTCCTCGCCTCGCGCTGACCGCCTCGATCGCGCTCACCGCCGTCACCGCCGTCGCCGGTACGATCGCGACTCTGCTGACGAAGCCGCTGGAGCCGTTCGTGACCGGAGGCAACTTCCCGCTCGACCCGATCACGGTGGCGGCATGGGCGGCCTACTCGGTGAGCATCGCCGCGACGCTGCCGGTCAGCATGCTCGCCACCGCGTACCGGCACTCCCGGCTGGTGTTCGCGGTCCGGCTGGGCGAGTCCGTGATCGGCGTCGGCCTGCTCCTGGCGTTGCTGGGCGCGCGGCCCGATCTGGTGAAGCTTGCTCCGTTTTGTATTGGCATAGGGGGCGTTGTGACATCTGTGATCCTTGTCATGCGACTGCGTGTAGTGCGGGATCAGGAGGCCGCTCTGCCCACGGAGAGGATGAGCCGTGTGGCGCAAGCTGATTCTTAGCGCTCTTCTGCTGACCGGGATCGGGATCGCGGTGCCGGTGGCCGCGAACGCGCGCGAGCCGCTGCCTCAGCCGTCCGCGTTGCCCACTTCGCTGTGGACGCGTGCCTTCGACCTGGCCGACGAGCGGATCGACCAGTCCAGCGGGCTTTTCGCGAGCCGGGTCAACCCCGGCGTGGTGTGGACGTTCAACGACAGGGAGGGCCCGCTGCGGCTGTTCGCCGTGGGGCCCGACGGCCGGACCAGAGCCGTGCTGACCGCGGGGAACGTCACGGCGATCGACCCCGAGGCGATGGGGGGCGTGTCCGCCCCGGACGGTACGGCCTACCTGTACGTCGGAGACACCGGCGGCAACGCCACCCCTCGCTCCGAGGTCGTCGTCTACCGGCTGGTGGAGCCGACCAGGCTCGCGGACGCGTCGGTGAAGGCCACCGGCTACCGCCTGACCTATCCCGACGGCGCGCACGACGCGGAGACGCTGCTGGTCGACCCGCGTACGGCGGAGCTCTACGTGGTGACCAAGAGCCCGAAGGGCGGCGCCGTCTATCGAGCTCCCGCCGAGCTCTCCGAGACCGGCCCCAACCCCATGACGCTGGTGCGGACGCTGCCCTACGTGGTCAGCGACGGCGTGATGGCGGCGAGCGGCCACATGATCTTGCGGAGCTACAACAAGGCGCGGGTCTGGGACGCGGTGAACGGCAACGAGACGATGCTGCTCAACCTCCCTCAGCAGAAGCAGGGCGAGGGCGTCGCGCTGACGCCCGACGGGAAGTCCCTGCTGATCTCCAGCGAGGGAGTCAAATCGCCGGTGTGGCGGATGAACCTGCCCACGGCCCTGGTGCCGCAGCAGCCCCGGCTGCGCGACGTCTCCGACTCGGCGCCGGAAGCGGACGCGAGGTCCATGCCCTCCATGCCGGTGACGCTGGGACTCGGCATGGCGGTGGTCGTCCTGACGGCCGCGCTGATCTTCGTGGTGCGTGCGGAGAATCGGAGGGTGTGACATGGACGTCACGCGACAGCCAGCGCCGGACGCCACGCCGGCGCCCGTGTCCCGGTGGACCGATGTCTGAGCGTTATCTGGCCTACCCGCCGGGCCGGGGAAACGTCTGGATCCCGGCGCGCGGGAGCCGGTCGGCCGCCGCCGGTCTCTCGCTGCTGACGTTCTCGAAACCGTTGCCGCTCGCGCTGCAGTTCGCGCTCTTCGCCGCGGTCCGGACGGCGGGTCCGCTGTTGTTGCCGGGCCGCCGCAGGCCATGGTCCCCACCCGTCGCCGAGGAGGCGTGGAAGGCGGTGGGCGAGCAGGCGGCGGACGTCGTCGGGCCCTGGGACAGCCTCGCCGGCTACGTGCGCCCGCAGGCGTCCCGGGCGGACGGCGCCGCGTTGCTGCTGCTCCGCGCCGGACGGCCGCTGGGGTTTCTCAAGATCCGGCAGTCACCGGCGGAGCTCGAACGGGAGGCCGTCGCCCTGGCGGCGCTCGCGGCCGAGGACCAGGTGCTGTTCCGCGTGCCCCGGGTGCTCGGCAGCGGCGCCGCGCAGGGGCTGCACTGGCTGCTGCTGTCGCCCATGGAACCGGTGCCCGCGCGCCCGGCACGCAACGTCGACATCGCGCGACTGACCGAGCGGATCAGTTCCGGTCTCGAAGGCGAGCTGCCCCGGCCGTCCCACACGCCGGGGCACTGGCGGCCGATGCACGGCGACCTGACTCCGTGGAACCTGCGGCGCACCCGTACTCGCACGCCGTGGCTGATCGACTGGGAGGACGCGGGATACGGCCCGCCGGAGGCCGACGAGGCCTACTTCCTGGCCACCCGTCTGGCCGTGTACGGGGGGCCGCCTCCCACGCGAACCTACGGCGAGGCCGCTCTCTACTGGCACGACGTGGTGAGCCGCCGGACGACGGATGACCCCGGTCTCGCTCAGCGGCTCCTGCGGATCCTGCGGGAGCTGGCCGGTTAGAGCTCCTCGTGGTGCACGGTTCAGGGAGCCGCCCAGTCCGGGAACGAGCGGCCGACCAGTTTCTCCAGCGCGGCGTTGTGCGGGGCGAAATGCTCGATCAAACGGCGCCTGGTCGACGCGGAGATTTCCGCTTTGGGGGCGGAGTTCCATACTTTTCCGGCCCGCGCCAGCGGGGCGGGCGGCAGGCCGAGAAACGCGGCCGTCTCGTCGCAGACGCGCTGTGGGTCCCGGTAGAACTCTTCACTGCTGGTCACGTGGAACCTGTCCGCGGGGAAGTGGTCGAACCATCGCCGCAGCGCCTTCTCGTATTCGCTCTGAGCCACGTAGGACTGCTGCTCGTGGGCGTAGCTCCGATAACCCGGATCCTTGAGGAGCCGCTCCTCCTCGCCCGCGGTCCGTTCGGCCTCCGCGTCCAGCGCCTCTTCGAACGACAAATGCTCGGCGCCGTTGCGCACGCGCTCCCGATAGTGCGAGAACGTCCGCTCGACCGGGTCACGCAGGATCAGCAGGATGCGGGCATCGGGCACGTCCCGGCCCGCGCGCTGGGCCGCGAGCGGGTGATAGAGGTAGTACGGCGAAGCCTCGCCCGTCAGCACCGGCATCCCGCTCCGCCGCGCGGCGCGCACGCGGGCCGCCCGGCTGGGCAGGTGCGACCGGTACCACCGCATGCCGCGTTCGTAGTTGCTGTCGAAAAAGTGCACGCCTTTTGTATGGTTCGCCTTGGGGAGCAGGTCGGCACTGGGAAAAAGGGGGATGATCCCCGGGTGCTCCAGGAGTGCGTAGTAGAGTGAGGTGGACCCTCCTCGCTTGGCGCCGATGAGAAGGAAGTCGGGGTCTTTTCTCGCCCGCGCCGTCGCCATTCCATACGCTCTGAACGCACTGCGTCCGATTCCGAGGACGGACTCCGGTAAGAGGTCCCGCACGCTCATACTTTCGGTTCTCCTTGATGTGTGGCGGCCGCCTGCCTAGAATGTCGACCTATTCGGGTGCATACCTGGAGGTCGGCTCAGGGCGAGGAGAGTCTGCATGATTAGGGCTCGTCATCGCCATAAATACCATCCTTGGTGGCCCGTCCTCATACCTATCGCCCTCATCCTCGCAAGCGAGTACAAACTGCGCTCTCGCGCGGCCAGTGAGTCGATCGGCGGGGGCGTCGACGCGACGATCCTGCTGGAGGTCGGCGTCTACGGGGTGGTCGCCCTCTACCTCTACCGCCGGTTCGGCATCGGCGCTCCGCGACGGCGGCCCTCCTCCATCCGGCTGCTCACCTGGGGATGGACCGCTTACTCGGCGCTGAGCGTGCTCTGGACCCCGTTTCCCGCCTTCGCCGCGGTACGCGCCGTCCAGTTGCTCATCATCGCCGCGGTCTGCCAGGTCATGATCAGCCGGGCGGACCGAGAGGACCTGTGGCGGTTGGCCCACGCGTTCATCGTGCTCGTCGTGGTCTCCGTCGGTATCGGCGTCGCCATGCCCTTTCCGCGTACGCCGCTCACCGCGGACCGTTTCAACTGGCTCTACGTCCATCCCGTCACCGCGGGCATCTTCCTCGGCATCGCCATCCTGCTCATCGCCGGGTTCGTGCTGCCCGGGGGGCCGCCTCGTAGCTGGCCCCTGTCCGCATACCTGGTCGCGGCCGCGATCCTGGTCGCCGCTCTCATCGGCACCGGCACCAGGGGGGCGGCCGGCGGCTGCCTGGCCGGGCTGGCGGTGATGTGCTGGCTGGCCCGCGGAACCCGCGGCCGGGTGATGTTCCTGATGATCGCGGTCCCCGCGGCCATCGTGGCCGGACTGGCCTTCACCGATCGGCTGGTCGGGTTCGCCACCCGTGGGGAGAGTGTGGAGCAGTTGGAGACGCTCAACGCTCGCACGGACCTGTGGACGTTCGCCCTGCGGGCCTTCGAGACGGAGCCCTTCTTCGGCAACGGCCTGTCGTCGACCCGGGGGCTCTTCCTGGACGAGATGGGACTGGGGGGCGGCCACAACGCGTTCGTCAACGTCCTGGTCGAGGGCGGGGTGGTCGGCCTGGTCCTGTTCTGCATGCTGGCCCTGGCGCTGATGGTTCGCCTCGTGACGCTGACCCGGCTGCGGCACATCCGTACGGAGGCCGCCATGCTGCTCGGGCTGATGGTGTTCTTCGCCGTGGACGGCATCACCACGGAGACCGTGGCGGCCCCGGCCAACGTCGACTCGGTATGGCTCTTCGTCGTCATCGCATGGACGATCATTCTGGCGCGTCAACCGGCGGCGGACGAGACGCGTTCCGTGGCCGGCGGCGTGACGAACGCTCCCGAACTGCCGCCAGACGCGGCGTCGCCCGAGGTGGTCAGATGAGAACTCCGTACCTCAAGAGGAAGGCCGGTGCCGCCGGTCTGGCGCTGCTGGCGTTCGCCGGCACCGCCGTCGTGGTCTGGAGCCACAAGACGGCCGACGCGGCGGTCACCGACTGGCGTACGGCCGGGCCGCTCGCTATCGGAACCACGAACTACACCGTGCCCCCGGGGGCGTACTTCGTGGCGCCATGGGGCGACGACGCCGCTGCGGGGTCCGAGGCCACACCGTGGCGCACGGTGGGCAGGGCGGTGCGGATGGCCCCCGCCGGAGCGGTCATCGTGCTCCGCGGCGGTGTGTACCACGAGTCCGTCGAGGTGTACGGCAAGCGGCTGACGCTGCAGGCGTACCCGCACGAGGCGGTGTGGTTCGACGGCTCCGAGCCGGTGTACGGCTGGGTGCGCGACGGGTCCGTCTGGCGCAGGGACGGCTGGACCGTCCGTTTCGACAACACCGATCCGACGGCGGGGGGCGGCCCGGCCTGGCACATGGTCGGTCCGGAGAACCCGGTGGCCAACTGGCCCGACCAGGTGTTCGTCGACGGTCAGCAGCAGAGGCAGGTGGCCGACCGGGACAAGGTCACCCCCGGCACCTTCGCCGTCGACTACGACACCGGCAGGCTCTATCTCGGGTCCGATCCGACCGGGCACGAGGTGCGCGCCAGCACTCTCGCGGAGGCGCTCTACCTCAACCTCGCCCACGGCTCCTCCGTTCTCGGCATCGGGTTCCGCCGCTACGCCACGCCGCTGAAGCGGATGGGCGCGGTGAAGGGATACGGGAACGACATCACGTTCGAGAACGACGTCTTCGCCGACACCGCGGTCGCCGGGCTCAGCATCCTGGGCGACCGGATCGTCGTGCGGCACAACGCAATGCTGCGCAACGGGCAGCTCGGGCTGCACGCGCACCGCACGAACGGGGCCGTCGTGACCGGCAACCTGATGGAGGGCAACAACTGGGAGCGCTTCGAGCAGGCTCCCGTCTCCGGCGGCATGAAGATGACCAAGTCGACGGGGCTCCAGCTCACGGGCAACCGCGCCCAGCGGAACCACGGGCCGGGCCTGTGGCTCGACGAGTCCGTGTCCGATACCGTGATCGCCCGCAACCTCGCCTGGTTGAACGCCGGGCACGGCATCGACTTCGAGATCTCGGCGCGCGCGCTCATCGTGGGGAACCTCGTGGCCGACAACGGCAAGAACGGGCTGTACGTCAACGAGTCGAGCGACGTCCGGCTCTGGAACAACACGGCGCTGCGCAACGGCGAGTCGCAGATCAACATCGTCGACGGCGCGCGGGAGCAGGCCGACCCGAAGATGCCGTGGAACGTCTCCGGGGTCGAGGTGCGCAACAACCTGCTCCAGGGAGGCGGCAGCGGGCCGCAGATCTCGGTGCAGGACCTCACCGGCAGGCGTACGGCCGAGCAGATGGCCACGCTGGACTACAACGCCTATATCCGCAGAAGCGACGACCACGGGGCGCTCGTCAAGTGGGTGGATCGCTCACGGGGCGGCGGGACTTACATGAAGCTGAACGGAATTCAGGAACAGGCGCAAATAGAACGTCACGGTCGGGAGGTTCCGGCGGAAAACGCCCAATCCGGTCTTCCTGCCGGCGCCCCTCTCCCGGCTGATGTCGCAGGCTGGCTGGGCGCTCAGTCGGGCGCGCGCGACGTTCCCGGAGCCCCGTCGTAGGGCTCCTCGCGCGGCACTAGACCCAATCGTGATCGCATTGGAATCAATAAGGTAATGATCTGGCGGGTGTAATTAGACCGTTCCATTACGATCTATTTCGTAACGCAGCCCATAAGGGCGCACGGGACGAAGTAGGTATAAGTGCGCACCAAATTACCCCTGTTAAAGCGCTCCGCGCTCGCACTCCTCATCGTCGCCGGCTTCGGCCTCGCCCAGAGCGGGGTCGCCGCGGCCGATATCGACCCCGAACCCGGCGTACCCGAGACCGTGACGGCCGACGCGCTGCCCACGTGGCAGATCAACGGCGTCGTATGGAAGCAGGCCACGGTCGGCAACACGGTCTACGCCGTAGGCAGCTTCTCGAAGGCCCGGCCGCCCGGCACGAGTCCCGGCGACCCGCAGGAGGTCAACCGCGCCAACATCCTCGCCTACGACATCACGACCGGGAATCTGCTGCCGTTCGCCCACACCCTGAACGCGCAGGCCCGCTCGATCGCGGCCTCCCCGGACGGCTCGCGCATCTACGTCGGCGGCGACTTCACCACCGTGGACGGGGCGACGCGCAACCACATCGTCGCCTTCAACACCGCCACGGGAGCGGTCGACACGGCCTTCAACGCGTCGGTCTCCAACACCGTGTGGGCGATCACGGTCTCCAACAGCACCGTCTACGTCGGCGGCAACTTCTTCAACGTCAACGGCTACTCGCGCAACCGCGCCGCGGCGCTGGCGCGGAGCAACGGCGCCCTGCAGTCGTGGGAGATCGATCCGGACGACGAGATCCGCGCCCTGCTGATGGCCCCGGACCAGAGCCGGGTGATCGTGGGCGGCAAGTTCCAGAACTTCAACGGGGAGGCGCGGGTCGGCATCACCGCCGTCGACCCGGTCACCGGCGCCTCGCTGCCGTGGAGCAGCCGGCCCACCCCCACCCGCCTCGACAGCAACAGGTTCTCCTACGTCGACGACCTCGTGACGGACGGCACGCTGGTGTACGGCGCCAACGACGGCGAGGGCGGCCACTGGTTCGACGGACGCTGGGCGGCCGATCCCTACACCGGTGACCTCGTCTGGCTCGACAACTGCTACGGGGCCACCTACGGGGTCTTCGTGACCGGCCAGGTGCTCTACAGCGTCGGCCACGCGCACGACTGCAGCTCCCTCGGCGCGTTCCCCGAGACCAGCCCGACGACGTGGCACCGGGCGCTGGCCGAGACGACCTACCCCGTCGGCACCGACCACGCCCCACCGGGCTCGAACAGCAACTACAGCGGCCAGCCCGTGCCGGGCCTGCTCCACTGGTTCCCCTCGCTCAACGCCGGCAGCTACACGGGCATGTACCAGGGCGGCTGGTCGGTCACCGGCAACTCCCAGTACGTGGCCATCGGCGGTGAGTTCACCAACGTCAACGGCAACCCCCAGCAGGGCCTCACCCGGTTCGCGGTCAAGTCGATCGCGCCGAAGAAGGCCGCGCCGATCCCCGGCCCCGACCTCACTCCGACCGCGATCTCCTTCCAGTCGGGCACGGCCAGGGTGAGCTGGAAGGCGACCTGGGACCAGGACAACGAGAAGCTGACCTACGAGATCCTGCGGGACGGGAACAGCACGCCGATCGGCACCGTCACCGCCAAGTCGAACTTCTGGACGCTGCCCGCGCTCGGCTTCAAGGACACCGGTCTCGCCCCGGGCTCCACGCACACCTACCGCGTGCGGGTGAAGGACCCGCAGGGCAACTCGGTCGGCAGCGCCACCTCCGACCCCGTCACCATCGCGAGCACGGGATCGTCCAGCGACTACTCCGAGGCCGTGCTCGCGGACAACCCGGCGAGCTTCTGGCGGCTCGGTGAGACCAGCGGCACCACCGCCTACGACTACGCGGCGTTCAACGACGTGACCGAGAACAGCGGCGTGACGCACGGCGCGACCGGGGGCGTCGGCGACTCCGACGCGGCCTCCCACTTCGACGGCACCTCGAGCGGATTCGCCGTCACCCAGTCGCAGATCCCCACGACTGCGAGCTTCACCGCCGAGGCGTGGGTGAAGACGACCACGAACAGGGGCGGCAAGATCGTCGGTTACGGCAGCGCGGCCACCGGCAACAGCGGCAGCTACGACCGGCACGTCTACATGGACAACGCGGGCCGGATCTTCTTCGGCGTCTACCCCGGCGCCGTCCGCACCGTGAACTCGGCTCCGGGCTTCAACGACGGCAAGTGGCACCACATCGCGGCCAGCCTCAGCGAGACCGCCGGCATGGCCCTGTACGTCGACGGCCGCAGGGTCGCCCAGTCCGCCGCCACCACCAGCGCGCAGCAGTACAACGGTTACTGGCGCATCGGCGGCGACAACCTCAGCGGATGGCCGAACCAGCCGACGAGCTCCTACCTCAACGGCGACATCGACGAGGTGGCGATCTACCCGTCGGCCCTGTCGCAGGACGAGGTCATCGACCACTACGTGGCCAGCGGCAGGACCAGTCCCATCCCGCCCGCCCCCTCGGACGCGTACGGCAAGGCCGTCTACGGTGACGAGCCCACGCTCTACTGGCGGCTGAACGAGGCGAGCGGCACGGTGGCCGCCGACTCGGGCAAGGGCGGCATCGCGGGCAACTACACCGGCAGCGGCGTCACCTACGGCCAGGCCGGCGCGATCATCGACACGTCGGACAAGGCGGTGGCGTTCGCCAACGGCGGGGTCGCCTCGGCGACGACCTTCGCCAACCCGACGGGCTACTCCGAGGAACTGTGGTTCAAGACGACCACGACCAGCGGCGGCAAGCTGATCGGACTGGGCAGCTCCGCCACCGGGACCAGCTCCAACTACGACCGCCACGTCTACATGACGAACGACGGCAAGCTCGTCTTCGGCACCTACACCGGCACCCTCAACGTGATCACCACGACCGCCTCCTACAACGACGGCCAGTGGCACCACATGGTGGCGACCCAGGGCACGGGCGGCATGAAGCTGTACGTCGACGGCGCCCTCGTCGGCACCAACCCGCAGACGGGCGCCGAGAGCTTCACCGGTTACTGGAGGGTCGGCGGCGACAGCCTCAACTCCTGGCCGTCCCGGCCGACCAGCAACAACTTCAACGGCCGGATCGACGAGGTGGCCGTCTACGGCGGCGTGCTCACCGACGCGCAGGTCGCCACGCACTGGCAGAAGGGCTCGGGCAACGGGCCGGCGAACCAGCCCCCGACCGCGTCGTTCACCGCGACCTGCACCGAGCTGGAGTGCTCCTTCGACGCCGGTGCGTCCACCGACGCCGACGGTTCCGTCGCCTCGTACGCCTGGGTCTTCGGCGACGGCGCCACGGGCAGCGGGAAGACGGCGACCCACACCTACCCGGCGGCAGGCGACTACCCGGTCAAGCTGACCGTCACCGACGACGCGAACGCGACGGGGACGCACACCGACATGGTCACGGCGCAGCCGCCGGCGAACCCGCCCGCGGGGCTGGCGGCGGACGCCTTCGGCCGTACGGTCTCCGGCGGGCTGGGCTCGGCCGACTCCGGCGGGGCGTACTCGCTCTCCGGGGCGGCCTCCTCCTTCGCGGTGGACGGCAGCGCGGCGAAGATCACGCTGCCCTCGACCAGCGCGAACCGGCGGGCGTATCTGAACGGCGTGTCCAGCACGACCTCGGACACCACGTTCTCCGTCACCACCGACAAGCCCGGGACGGGCAACGGCATCTACCTGTGGAGCATCGGCCGGAGCGTCAGCGGCCAGGGTGAGTACCTGACCCGGGTGCGGCTGCTCCCGCCGAGCACGGTCGCGCTGGCGCTCGGCCGCACCGACGCGGCCAACACCTCCACCCTGCTGACGTCCGAGCAGACCGTCTCCGGTCTCAGCTACAGCGCAGGAACAGTGCTCAAGATCCGGATGCAGGCGGTCGGCACGTCGCCCACGACCCTCCGGGCGAAGGTCTGGGCCGCCTCCGGCGACGAGCCGGCGGACTGGCAGATGAGTGCGACGGACTCGACGGCGGGCCTTCAGGCGGCCGGCGGGGTCGGGTTCGGCTCGTTCCTCTCCGGGACCGCGACCAACGCACCGGTCGTGGTCACGGTGGACGACCTGGTCGCGACCAGCACGGCCGCCGCGCCGACCGCGGCGTTCACGCCCAGCTGCACCGGGCTGACCTGCGCGGTGGACGCCTCGGCGTCGACCGCGGGCTCGGCGCCCATCGCCACCTACACCTGGAGCTACGGCGACGGGGTGGTGGAGACCGGCCAGACCGCCTCGCACACCTACGCCCAGCCGGGCACCTACCGGATCACGCTGACCGTGACCGGAGCCGACAACCGCACGAACGTCACCACCCAGACGGTGACCGTCTCCTGAGATGAACCAAGGGAAGGCCTCGCCGGCGACGGCGGGGCCTTCCGTCTCCCTTCCGCCCGATCGACATCCAGCGAGGTGCCGCACGATGGAACCGATGCAGATCCCGGACGCCTACGTCTTCACTCCCACCGTCCACCAGGACGAGCGCGGGGTGTTCCTGGAGTGGTTCCGGGCGGAGGACCTGGCCGGGGTGCTCGGCCATCGGTTCCACCTCGCTCAGGCCAACCTCTCGGTCTCCCGCCGGGGGGTGCTGCGCGGCGTCCACTTCGCGGAGGTCCCGGTGGGTCAGGCCAAGTACGTGACCTGCGTGGCCGGGGCCGTCCTCGACGTCGTCGTCGATCTGAGGGTCGGCTCGCCCGCCTTCGGGCGATGGGAGAGCGTGCTGCTCGACGACGTGAGCCGCCGGGGGGTGTACCTCTCCGAAGGGCTGGGGCACGCCTTCATGGCGGTCAGCGAGCAGGCCACGGTCGCCTACATGTGCTCCCAGCCGTACGCTCCCGGGCGGGAGCACGGAGTGCACCCGCTCGACCCCGAGCTCGGCATCGCATGGCCGGAGGGGCTTGAGCCCGTCCTGTCGCCGAAGGACGAGGCCGCGCCCACGCTCGCCGAGGCGCGGTCGCGGGGCCTGCTTCCCGGTTACGCCGACTGCCTCGCCTACTACGAGAAGCTCCGTACGGCGTAGTCCCCGCCTGAACGCCGTCGCCCCACGCTCCCGGTGGAGCGTGGGGCGACGGTCGCGGCCGGGTTCAGCCGATGGTCCAGGTGTCCCCGCCGTGGAGCAGGTCGGCGAGGCTGCCCGCGCCCCTGGCGGCCGTGGCCGTCTGGACCTGCTCGTTGAGGAGCTGGTCGTACGACGGCCGGTCGATGGAGCGGAAGACGCCGATCGGCACGTGCTCGAACGCCGGCTCGTCCAGCCGCGACAGCGCGAACGCCAGCGACGGGTCGGGGTTGTGCGCGTCGTGCACGAGGATCTCGCCGTCGGAGACCTCGGCGCGGCGCACGACCTCGACGCCGCCCGTGGGCGACAGCCGTACGGCGCGCTCGTTGTCGCCGGTGCCGAAGACGATGGGCTGCCCGTGTTCGAGCCGGATGGTGATCTCGTCGCGGGTGCCCGGGTCCTTCAGCGTGTCGAAGGCGCCGTCGTTGAAGATGTTGCAGTTCTGGTAGATCTCCACCAGCGAGGCGCCGCGGTGCTCGGCCGCCTGGCGCAGCACGCCCTGCAGGTGCTTGCGGTCGCTGTCGATGGTCCGGGCGACGAACCCCGCCTCCGCGCCGAGCGCCAGCGAGATCGGGTTGAACGGCTTGTCCAGCGAGCCCATCGGCGTCGACTTGGTGATCTTGCCGATCTCGCTCGTGGGGGAGTACTGCCCCTTGGTCAGGCCGTAGATCCTGTTGTTGAACAGCAGGATGTTCAGGTTGACGTTGCGGCGCAGCGCGTGGATCAGGTGGTTGCCGCCGATCGACAGCGCGTCGCCGTCACCGGTGATGACCCACACCGACAGGTCGGGCCGGGAGGCGGCGAGGCCGGTCGCGATGGCCGGGGCCCGCCCGTGGATCGAGTGGAACCCGTAGGTGTTGAGGTAGTACGGGAACCGCGAGGAGCAGCCGATTCCGGAGACGAACACGATGTTCTCGCGCTTGAGCCCCAGCTCGGGCAGGAAGCTCTGCACCGCCGCCAGGATCGCGTAGTCACCGCAGCCCGGGCACCAGCGCACCTCCTGGTCGGACTTGAAGTCCTTCAGGGTCTGCTTGGCGTCCGTACGGGGGATGAGGGCCAGGCCCTTGCCGTTGAGGGTGTCAGACACTTTCGATCACGTCCTGAATGACGGAGGCGAGCTCGGCGGCCTTGAACGGGAGCCCGCGCACCCGGTTGTAGCTGATCACGTCGACCAGATAACGGGCCCGCAGCAGCATGGCGAGCTGGCCGAGGTTGATCTCGGGCAGCAGCACCTTGTCGTAGGAGCGCAGCACCTCGCCGGTGTTGGCGGGCAGCGGGTTGAGGTGCCGCAGATGCGCCTGGGCCACCTTGTGCCCGGCCGCGCGCACCCGGCGGGCCGCCGCCGCGATCGGCCCGTACGTCGAGCCCCAGCCGAGCACGAGCACCCGGGCGTCGCCGTCGGGGTCGTCGACCGTCAGGTCGGGCACGTCGATGCCGTCGATCTTGGCCTGACGCAGCCGGACCATCTTGTCGTGGTTGTCGGGGTCGTAGGAGATGTTCCCGGTGCCGTCGGCCTTCTCGATGCCGCCGATCCGGTGCTCCAGACCCGCCGTGCCTGGCACCGCCCACGGGCGGGCCAGCGTCTCCGGGTCACGCCGATAAGGCTGGTAGGTGCCGTCGTCGCCGTTGGGCTCGGTGGTGAACAGCACCGAGATGTCCGGCAGCTCGTCGATCTCCGGGATGCGCCACGGCTCCGAGCCGTTGGCCAGGTAGCCGTCCGACAGCAGCATGACCGGCGTGCGGTACTTCAGCGCGATCCGCGCCGCCTCGATCGCCATCGTGAAGCAGTCCGACGGCGTGGCCGCCGCCAGCACCGGCACCGGCGACTCGCCGTTGCGGCCGTACATCGCCATCAGCAGGTCGGTCTGCTCGGTCTTGGTCGGCATGCCGGTCGAGGGCCCGGCCCGCTGCACGTCCACGATGATCAGCGGCAGTTCCGTGGTCACCGCGAGGCCCACGGTCTCGGCCTTGAGCGCGACGCCCGGGCCGGAGGTCGTGGTCACGCCGAGCGAGCCGCCGAAGGCGGCGCCCAGCGCGGCGCCCACGCCGGCGATCTCGTCCTCGGCCTGGAACGTCCGGATCCCGAACCGCTTGTGCTTCGACAGCTCGTGCAGGATGTCGGAGGCCGGGGTGATCGGGTAGGACCCGAGGAACAGCGGCAGCTTCGACTGCACCGACGCCGCGATCAGCCCGTAGGCCAGGGCCTGGTTGCCGGAGATGTTCCGGTAGGTGCCCGGGCGGAGCGTGGCCGGCTTGATCTCGTAGGAGACCGAGAAGGACTCGGTCGTCTCGCCGTAGTTCCAGCCCGCCTGGAAGGCCGCGATGTTCGCCTTGGCGATCTCGGGCTTCTTGGCGAACTTGGCCTCGAGGAACTGGATCGTCCCCTCGGTCGGCCGGTGGTACAGCCACGACAGCAGCCCGAGCGCGAACATGTTCTTGGCCCGCTCGGCGTCCTTCTTGGAGATGTCGTAGCCCTCGAGCGCCTTGACCGTCAGCGAGGTCAGCGGCACCGCGTGGAGGCGCCACTCGGCCAGCGAGTCGTCCTCGAGCGGGTTGCCGTCGTAGCCCACCTTGGCCAGGTTGCGCTTGGTGAACTCGTCGGTGTTCGCGATGATGTCGGCGCCCTTGGGCAGGTCCCCGAGGTTCGCCTTCAACGCGGCGGGATTCATGGCGACGAGCACGTTGGGCGCGTCGCCGGGGGTCAGGATGTCGTGGTCGGCGAAGTGCAACTGGAAGCTCGACACCCCCGGCAGGGTGCCGGCGGGAGCGCGGATCTCCGCCGGGAAGTTGGGGAGAGTCGACAGGTCGTTGCCGAACTGGGCCGTCTCCGCCGTGAACCGATCACCGGTGAGCTGCATTCCGTCGCCGGAGTCACCCGCGAACCGGATGATCACGCGGTCGAGTTGCTGAACCTGCTTGGTCACAGCTCCTCAGTCCTCCTTGACGCGCCCAGGCCTGCCTGCTGGTGGCACGTTGTCATGTCCATGCTAGATCCATCGGAGTCACGCTGGTTTTTCGTAGATGCGCACTTGAGGTGCCTTCTACCGGGACTTTCCGCGCCTGTGGCGCGTTCCCGCTGGTGCCTTCGCCGCCGGGGGCGGCGCACCGTCAGCCTCGCGAACCATCCGGGCGACACAGGCCCGACGCGAGCCGGCACAGGTCCAGGTGCAAGCGGGCGACGAGCTTGATTCGGGTCACGATCCTCAACTATATGCGGGGGACTCGGATGTGACCGTCAGGTGTTCAGCCCTTGAGATCGTGCCGGGGTTATTCTCGAGATCTGGGAGGCGGTATGAGTGGATACTTCGGCTCATATGCCGTGGTAGTCGTCCTCTTTCTCGTCGGCGTGGCGATCTTCGCGGGCGGATTGTTCGTGAACCGCATGTTACGTCCCAGCCGGCCGACGCCCGAGAAGCTCACGACGTACGAGTGCGGGGTGGATCCCGTCGGCGAGGGCTGGGCGCAGTCGCAGATCCGCTACTACGTCTTCACGTACCTCTACGTGGTCTTCGCCGTCGACGCCGTGTTCCTCTTCCCCTGGGCCACCGTCTTCGCGGCCCCCGGGTACGGCATGACGACGCTGGTGGAGATGTTCGTCTTCCTCGCGTTCATCGCGCTCGGCATCCTGTACGCCTGGCGCAAGAGGGTGCTGGGCTGGACGTGACCCGACCGGCTCAGGGGAGGACAATGGACGGCATGGCGGTGACCGCATGCCCGTGAACGATCTCCCGATGCCCACAGTCGGCCCGGTGTCCCGGCTGGCGCCCAAGCCGATGAAGTTCGTGTTGAACTGGGGCAGGCGCTACTCGCTGTGGGTCTTCAACTTCGGGCTGGCCTGCTGCGCCATCGAGTTCATCGCCACATCGATGAGCAGGCACGACTTCATCCGCTTCGGGGTGATCCCGTTCGCCAACGGCCCCAGGCAGGCCGACCTGATGATCGTGTCCGGCACGGTGACCGACAAGATGGCGCCCGCCGTACGGCGGCTGTACGAGCAGATGCCCGATCCCAAGTACGTCATCTCGTTCGGCGCCTGCTCCAACTCGGGCGGGCCCTACTGGGACTCGTACTGCGTCACGAAGGGCGTGGACCAGATCATCCCGGTGGACGTGTACGTCCCCGGCTGCCCGCCCCGCCCCGAGGCGCTGCTCCACGGGATCATGAAGCTCCAGGAGAAGATCGCGGGCGAGACGCTGGAGGACCGCTACCTGCCGGAGGCGGACGCATGAGTGTCGACGCCGTGCGCGAGCGGTACGGCTCACGCGTCACCGACTCCTTCGGCCAGGACGTGCTCGACGTGGACCCCGGCGAGTGGACCGACGCGCTGGCGTTCGCGCGCTCGGCCGGATTCGAGTTCTTCGACTGGCTGACCGCCGTGGACGAGCCGCCCGAGGCGTTCTCCGTCGTGGCCCACGTGTTCGACCCGGTCGCGTTCGCGCACCTGCTCGTGCGCACCCGGATCCCGCGCGTCGACCCCCGCCTGCCGACCGCCACCGGCGTCTTCCGCGGGGCGAACTGGCACGAGCGGGAGACGTACGAGATGTTCGGCGTGGTCTTCGACGGCCATCCGGACCTGCGCCCGCTGCTGCTGCCGGACGGCTTCGAGGGCCACCCGCTGCGCAAGGACTTCGTGCTGGCCGCCCGGGTCGCCAAGGCCTGGCCCGGGGCCAAGGAACCGGGGGAGTCCGGCCACGGCTCGCCGAGCCGCCGCAGGATGCTGCCGCCGGGCGTGCCCCCCGACTGGGCCTCCGAGTGAGAGGGGTCCCATGGCCGAGGTGCTCGACATAGCGGTCCGGCTGGTCGTCGTGGTGGCGGCGTTCCTGCTGCTGCCGTTGATCGTCGGGCAGATGGAGCACAAGGCCATGGCCCACATGCAGTCCCGCCTCGGGCCCATGTACGCCGGAGGTTTCCACGGGTGGGCGCAGCTCCTCGCGGACGGCGTCAAGTTCGCCCAGAAGGAGGACGTCATCCCGGCCGCGGCCGACCGGCGGGTCTTCGCGATCGCCCCGGCGGTGGCGCTCGTGCCGTACCTCGTCGTGATGGTCGTGATCCCCGTCGGCCCCGGGCTCGCGGCCGTGGACCTCGACGCCGGGCTGTTCTTCGTGCTGGCGGTGATGGGCGTCGGCGTGCTCGGCGCGATCATGGCGGGGTGGGCCTCGGCCAACAAGTACAGCGTGCTCGGCGGCATCCGGGCCGCGGCCCAGCTCATGTCGTACGAGCTGCCGCTGGTGCTCGCCGCCTCCAGCGTGGCGATGGCCGCGGGCACGCTGTCCCTGCAGGGCATCGCCGAGCAGTGGCGCTGGTGGTGGCTCCCCTGGCAGGCGATCGGGGCCTTCGTGTTCTTCGTCGCCGGCCTGGCCGAGCTGCGCCGGCCGCCGTTCGACATGCCGATCGCGGAATCCGAGATCATCATGGGCCCGATCACCGAATACGCCGGGTTCCGCTTCGCCCTGTTCATGCTGGCCGAGTACGCCGGGATCGTGGTGCTGTCCGCCCTCACGACCGTGCTGTTCCTCGGCGGCTGGCAGGGGCCCCTCCTGCCCGGCCCGGTGTGGACGCTCCTGAAGGTCTTCGCCCTGGCCTTCGTCGTCATCTGGGTGCGCGTCAGCTATCCCCGGCTGCGCGAGGACCAGCTGCAGAAGTTCGCCTGGACCGTCCTGGTGCCCCTCGCCCTCCTCCAGCTCGCCCTCACCGGAGTCGTCAGGGTCCTGATGGCCTGAGCGCGATCAGAACGGGCACTTCCACCCCGGCCACCCCGCCGTCGCCTCGTCCTCCCATGTGGACAGGGTCTTCCCCTGGTAGACCGTGTCCGCATGGCTCGCGACCCAGGTCGTGAAGGCGGCATCGGGTTGGATCCGGCCGTTGACCAGCCAACTCCTGGCGGAAAGCTCGCTTCTGGGGATGACGCCACTGTCTATGAAGCACTGCACGACAGCGACGAGCGCCTCCCCGCGGCGCTGAACGTCGTCGGGAGATGGAACGGGGCGCTGCTCGCCACGCTCGCACCCCGCAAGCAGCAACATCGCCGCGATGCTCACCAGGACAACCGCGCGGCTCGTCATTGCTGGTCCCCCATGGCGCTCCTCGCTTCCTCCACCCAGTCGTCGAGCCGTCTCCCACCGATAACTGTCTCTCCGTGCGCGCTCAGCCAGGCGGTCAGGTTGCGATTGGGCACGACCTTCCCGTCTTTGAACCACGTCGCGTCCGCCGGTGGTTGCAGGACGCGCGCATCCACCAGACCTTTTACGACGGGGAGTTCCACGCCGAAGACGGCATTGCGAAAGGCGTCGTTGTTCTTCTGCAGGGTTTGCGAGGCGTGCCCGGTGTCAAGGGCATCGTTCACGACCGGTGCTGTCACCCCTGTGAGGAACTGGGCGATGGTGCCGGGACCCCACGAATTGGAGAAGCTCAGCGCTCCGAAGCCTCCTGAAAGTACGGAAAGGGCCACCTGGTTGCGGGTCGCCTCTTCATCTTGCTTCTGCGCCGCCGCGAACCGCCGGCCGTTCTCGACGCGCTGTACGAGCCCATAGAGGCCGGCCATCTCACGCAAGAAGTTCTCATCTCCCGGAGCCTTCACAGTCGCCGTCACCGCGGCCGCTATCCGGGCGTCCGCCAGCCCCTTGAACGCGCCCAGTTCCCGGGGATCACGTAACGCCTGGTCGAGAAACTTCTCCAGTTCGGACCGGTTGACGATCGCCACCCAGGGATTGCCTCCGACATCGCCGAGAGGAGTCGCGCCCGACCCGTACTCCCGGCTCGCCCCCTGAGCGAAGTCGGCGATATAGCGGTGCGCGGTGTAGATCAACGACTGGCGGATCGCCGTGGGGAGGGTTTTCTCGGGGTGCAGCTTGGAGAATTCGGCGGTGGCTTGGACGATGTGGACGACGGACCAGGCGGACTCCTTGGCGTCCACGGAGGTACCGCGCTCGGCCGAGACTGCGGCCTTGAGGAAGGCCGCGGTGGGAGCGGAAAGGTCGACCATGCCGGTGGGTGGAAGCGTGCCGCCCGGGTGCACGTACGAGTTGAGGAAGGGCCCGGGGTCGTAGCCGGGGGTGTGCCAGGAGTCGCTGACGATCATGCGGGCGTACTTGGGTCCGGTGGCCGGATCGCCCAGAACGTGCCGGGCGGCCAGGCCGTTCTCGGCGGCCCGCCGGAGGACGGCCCCCACGGCGTCGTACTCCGCCATGAGCCGCTGCTGACGTGAGGCGTCGGCGTCGGTCTCCAGCTTGCCCCGGGCAGGCGGCCAGATCGTCTTGCCGGCGGCGCGGGCGTCGAGCATGGCGCGGGTCAGGTCGGCGAGCAGGTGGGAGTCCCACGACCTGCCGTCGGGGCCGTACTTCACGAGCATCCCGACCGACCAGGGGTCGGAGCTTCCGGTGAGGACGGCGCGGGTCTCGGCGGGCAGGAGGGGCCGGCGATCCTTGCCCGTGCCGACGCGCATCTGGCTGGCGGCGGCCAGGGACGCTCCGAGCGCCCGCAGTACGCTCGCGCTCTCGGCGCTGAACAGAGCGGTTCCGGCTCGTTCGTAGAGCGCACGGGCCGCCCGGAGCGCGAGCGGCCCCGCGCCCGCCCAGAAGGCCGCCTGGTAGTCCTTGTCGGCGAGGTGCCGCTGCAGGCGTTCCGACAGCCCCGGCAGGGCGATGCGCGTGTCCTCAGGATTCTGGTCCGCGAGGGCGGCGGCCAGCGCCTCGGCGTCGCGCTTGCCCTGGTAACCGCTCTGCCCGGTCGCCTCCCAGTCCAGCCGTACGTTCGGGGGGCGGTCGACGGTGAGCCCGAGGGCGCCGGGCGCGCGGGTCAGCGCGTTCCAGCCCTGCTGCCGCGCCAGCTCGTACGCCCTGGTCGTGCGGGCGTCCATGTCGCGGACGTCGTCGAGCGCGGCGGCGATCAGGCCGGGCAACGACGTGGTCCCGACTTCGCTCCCCCATTTCTGCATTTTCTGCTGTATCAGCGGACTGTGCCGGGCCAGCAGATCGTGGAGCTGTTCGAGCCTTTTGGTCAGCTCCTTGAGATTCGCGGGGTCGACTCCGACGAATTCGCCCACGGCATTCCTTCCGTTGCGGCGGTCTCTACGAGGCGGCTTTCCGGCGCTCCGCCTCCTCCACCCTGGCGATCAGACGCGGCTGCTCGGCGAGTACGGCGTCGAACAGCCTGGTGAGCTGGGTTCTGCGGGCATTCCAGCCGGCGGCCCAGCGGTCGGCCGCCGGGCCCTGCCAGGTGTGGTCCCCGAACATCGCGGGGACGGCGGCGAGCGCCTGGAGGACCTCGCGTACGGAGGTGGCGGCCGCGGCCATGTCCGCCCTGCATTCGGCGATCTCGGATGACGTCACTGGCCCCTCCCGCTGTCACGGCTGACGCACCCCAAAGCCTAAGGAAACGCCGATGGCCCAGCCAGGGATATGTGCGACGACAATCGGGATTATCGATTGGCTACGGGAGGAAAATGCCGTATTCGGCGAGATCGGAGGTGAGGTGCGGGGGCAGGGAGGCGGCGGCCGAGACGTCCTCGGCCGAGACGAAGCCGCCGACCTGGTCGCGTACGCGCACGATCTGCTCGGCGAGCGCGGGCGTCAGGCCGGGCAGGTTCGCGATCACCGAAGCGGGGGCGTGGTTGACGTCGATCAGGCCACCGTCGTCGTACTGGCGGGGCAGGTCGGGCCGCCCGATCCGCAGCTCGCGGGCCATGACCGGATCGTGCTCCGCCAGTTCCCTGGCCTGCCGCCGCAGGGCGCGGCGGTGCTGTGCGAGCGCGATCGCCTGCTCGTTCCCGGTCTCGTACGACGGGACGTCGCCGAAGACCTGCTTCCTGACCGCGAGGGAGTGCACGGTCGCGAAGAGCCAGGGGGCCAGCATGCAGGCGATCATCAGGAAGGACGCCAGCGGCGGGGCCTGTGTGTCCTCGTACAACTCGGACAGGTAGATCCACCCGCCGGTGGCCGCGGCGTATCCGGCGGCGGCCACGCCGTACCACGCGCTGCGCCTGCGGACGGCGGCGTACAGCATGGTGAAGGGGGTGCCGAAGCCGCAGGTGTACAGCGGGGCGAACGCCCACAGGAACCCGGGGACGCTCGAAGGCCGCTTCACGGGTGGCGGCGACGGCGGTGCGGGCGGCGCCGGATGGGCGCCCGCGCCGTAAGGGCTCGGCGGCGGTACCGGCGGCGACGGATGAGCGCCGTAGGGGCTCGGTTGCCACGGCTGTCCGTACGGCCCTTGCTGTCCGTACGGTCCCTGTTGCCCGTGCGGTTCCCGCGGTCCCTGTGGTCCGGAGGGGCGCCCTCCCGGTCCGCCATAGCCGTTCATGACCGAGACGATACGGATTTGTCGGTCTTCGCGCTTCCCGTTCTCCCCACACCCTGTGGACAACCCTGGGGATGACGTTGTGGACGATGTGGAAAAGACCCGGGATGGAGTCACACGTTCACTCGCCGCCGATAGTGCGCGATGATGAGCCTGTGGCGCGCATTCCAGGAGAAGGGTTGGCCAAGGGCCTGGCCGTGACCATGCGGCACATGCTGCGGAAGTCCGAGACGCAGCAGTACCCGGAGGTCCATCCCGACCTGCCCGCCCGCAGCCGGGGCGTGATCGCCCTGGTGGAGGAGAACTGCACCGTCTGCATGCTCTGCGCCCGTGAGTGTCCCGACTGGTGCATCTACATCGACTCCCACAAGGAGACCCTGCCGGCGCCCGAGGGCGGCCGTCCGCGCGCCCGCAACGTGCTCGACCGCTTCGCGATCGACTTCTCGCTGTGCATGTACTGCGGCATCTGCGTCGAGGTGTGCCCCTTCGACGCGCTGTTCTGGTCGCCCGAGTTCGAATACGCCGAGTACGACATCCGCGACCTTCTGCACGAGAAGGACAGGCTGGGCGAGTGGGCGGCGACCGTGCCGCCGCCACCGGCTCACGAGGTCGGCGCCGAGTCGCCGAAGGAGCTGTCGGCAGGCTCCCGCCCGGCGCCGGCCCGGCGTACGGCGCCGCCCGCGCCGGTGAAGGGACCGGCCGAGGGCGCGTCCGTGGCACAGGAGACCGCACAGGAGGCTGCACAGGAGGCCGTGCGGGACGCCCAGCGGGAGCCGGCGCAGCGAACCGCGCAGGACCCAGGACAGGACACCGGACAGGAGACCGGGCGGGAGGCGGCGCGGGGACCGGCGGGACCGGCGGGACCGGCGGGATCGGCGGCGGAACCGGCGAGGGGGCCGGAGAGCCGCCCGCGTCGTGAGCCGCCGAGAGCCATGCGCGACATCCGCTCCATCCGGCCGCCGGGCTCGCTGCCCAAGAACGCCGGGTCGCCGCCGCAGAAGAAGGACGGGCCCGAGGGGGAGCGATGACCTCCCAGGCGCCGGGGTTGTGGCCGCCCTCGGGGCCTGAGGTCGTCTTCCTGCTGCTCGGCGCCGTCGCCGTCGGCTCGGCCCTGCTGGTCGTCACGACCAGGCAACTCGTCCACGCGGCGCTGTGGCTGGTCGTCTGCTTCGGCGCGCTCGCGGGCGGCTACCTGGTGCTGACCGCCGAGTTCGTCGCCTGGGTGCAGGTGCTGATCTACGTGGGCGCGGTCGTGGTGCTGCTGCTGTTCGGGATCATGCTGACCCGCGCGCCCATCGGGCCCTCGGCCGGCCTCGACTCCGGCAACCGGTGGGCCGCCGCGCTGGTCGCCGTCGCGACCGCCGCCGTGCTCGTCACCGTGGTCGTCACCGGCTTCCGCACGGCGTACGCGCCGCTCCGTCCCGGGCAGGGGGCGGCCGAGCCTCTGGGGGCGAGCGTCTTCCGCACCTGGGTGCTGCCGTTCGAGGCGCTGTCGGTGCTCCTGCTCGCCGCGCTGATCGGTGCGATCGTCCTGTCCCGTACGGACATCAGGGGGCGGGAATGACCCGGTTATCGACCTTGTCGGCCAGGCCGACGGCCCGGAGGCGGTGAGCGAGGTGCACGTCGTCTACCCGGTGGTGGTCTCCGCCCTGCTGTTCTCCATCGGTGTGTACGGCGTGCTGGCCCGGCGCAACGCGATCCTCGTGCTGATGTCGGTCGAGCTGATGCTCAACGCGGTCAACCTCAACCTGGTGGCCTTCGACGTCTGGCTCGGGGACCGCCTGCACGGCGGCCAGGTGCTGACGCTGTTCGTCATCGTGATCGCCGCGGCCGAGGTGGGCCTGGGGCTGGCGATCGTGCTGGCCGTCTTCCGCACGCGCAGGACCGTCGACGTCGACCGGCTGCGGGCGCTCGCCGAGGTCGTACGCACCCCCGACTCGGGGCGCCCGGACGGGGAGGACGCCTCGTGATCGCCGTGGTGGCTCTGATCGTCCTGCTGCCGTTCGCCGCCGCAGTGGCCGGGCTGCTCGCGACCCGTCTGGGCATCCGAGATTCAGGAACCCGGGATTCGGGCACCCGGGACTCGGGCGTTCGCAGGGAGCGGACGGCGTACCGGCGGGCGGCGTGGTTCGCGATCGCCCCGGGCGCGGCGTCGGCGGCGCTCACGGTGTGGCTCGCCGCCGCCCTCGCGCGGGGAACGGGTGCATCGGAAGGGCGGTTCTGGTCGGAGCTGCTCCCCGGGCGGGCCGAGGGCACGCTCACGGTGGTCGAGACGGGGTCGGTGCCGATCTCCCTGACTCTGCGGGCCGACGGATTGTCAGTGCTCGCGGGCATCCTGGTCGTCGTGGTCGCGCTGGCGGTGCAGGTCTACTCGGTCGGGTACATGCGGGACGAACCCCGCTACCCGTCCTACAGCGCGTTCGTCAGCCTGTTCACCAGCGCGATGCTGCTGGTGGTCTACGCGGGGGACCTGATCGTCCTCTACGCCGGCTGGGAGATCATGGGCCTGTGCTCCTACCTGCTCATCGGGCACTGGTGGGAGGACCGGGCCAACTCCCGGGCGGCGGTCAAGGCGTTCCTGGTCACCCGGCTCGGCGACGTCGGCTTCCTGTTCGGGATCTTCATCCTCGGCACGGCGGCGGGCGGCTTCCGGATCGACGACGTGCTGCACGCAGACATTCCCCAGGGAACGCTGGTCGCCGCGACGCTGCTGCTGCTCGCCGGGGTCGCGGGCAAGAGCGCGCAGGTGCCGCTGCAGACCTGGCTGCCCGACGCCATGGCCGGCCCCACCCCGATCAGCGCGCTCATCCACGCGGCCACGATGGTGGCGGCCGGGATCTTCGTCGTCGCCCGGCTCTATCCCGCCTTCCTCGCGGCGCCGCCCACGCTCGACGTGCTGGGCGTGGTCGCGGCCGTCGGCATGCTGGGCGCCGCGCTCGCCGCGCTCGCACAGGACGACCTCAAGCGCGTGCTGGCCTACTCGACGATCAGCCAGCTCGCCTACATGGCCGCGGCACTCGCCGCCGGGTCCGACCGGGCGGCGATGTTCCATCTGCTGTCGCACGGCGCGTTCAAGGCCCTGCTGTTCCTCTGCGCGGGCCTGGTGATCCACCACGTCGGGTCGAACCTGATCAGCCACATGGGCGGGCTGCGCACGGCGCTTCCCGTGACGTTCTGGACGATGACCATCGGTTTCGCCGCGCTCGCCGGGCTGCCGCCCGCGAGCGGCTTCTTCAGCAAGGACGCGGTGATCTCGGCCATCGAGCACGGGACCGGACCGGCCCAGCCGTTCGTGTACGCGTCGGCGCTGCTGACCGTGGGGGTGACCGGGGCGTACGCCGCCCGGGCCTGGCTGCGCACGTTCTTCGGCCCCGCCCGGATCGAGCCGCTCGCGGAGCCGCCGCCTGGTGTCGCCCACGTCTTCGACGGCCGGGAGGCGCCCTCGTCGATGCTGTGGCCGGCGGGCGTGCTGGCCGTGCCCGCCCTGCTGCTCGGCCTCGCCGGACCGGCGGCCGGCCTGGAGGTCGAGTGGGGGCCGGCGGCCGTCAGCCTCGCCGTCGCGCTGCTCGGCGCCGGGATCGTGTACGCCCTGTGGCGGGCCGCGCCCCAGCAGGACCCCGCCCGGCTGCTCGGCCCGTTCCGGGCGCCGTGCGAGCGGGCCTTCCACGTCGACGCCGCGTACGCGGCGCTGGTCGCCCGGCCCGTCCTGCGCCTGGCCAGGGGGGTGGTCCGCACGGACGCGCGGGTGGTGGACGGCGCGGTCCGCGGGTCCGGCCGGGCGACGCTCGGCCTTTCCGGCCTGGTGCGGCTGGCCCAGAACGGCAACGCGCAGCTCTACGTCACCGGCCTGCTGGCCGGGATCGTGCTGATCGCGGTCGCGGCGGTGGTGCTGACATGACGCGGCGGGCTCGCAACGGCGGCGCGCGGCTTCCCGCGGCGGTGACGACGTGAGCTGGCTGCCGATCGCGCTCGTGGCCGTCCCGCTGTTGGGGGCCGTCGTCGCCGCCGTCCCGGCCGTACGGGACAGGGCGGTGGCCTGGGGGCTCGCCGTCTCGGCCGGGGTGCTGGTCCTCGCGGTCGCGCTCGCCGCGGCCTTCGACTACGCGCGCCCCGCCCACATGCAACTGCAGACCGACCGGCCGTGGATCCCCGGCCTCGGCCTGCGGTTCCACCTGGGCGTGGACGGCGTCTCGCTGCCGCTCGTCGTGCTGACCGCGCTGCTGACGTTCCTGTGCTTCGTCCACCTCGCCGGGCACCCGCCCGGGGGCGGCAGACCCGGCGCGCTGGTCGTCACGCTGCTCGTGCTCGAAGTCGGCATGATCGGCACGTTCCTCGCCCTCGACCTGCTGCTGTTCTTCGTGTTCTTCGAGGTCGTGCTGGTCCCGATGTACTTCGTGATCGCCCTGTGGGGCGGCGCGGGCAGGCGGGCGGCGGCCGTGAAGTTCATCCTCTACACGCTGCTCGGCTCGGCCGTCCTGCTCATCGGCCTGCTCGTCGTCCGGACCCAGGCCGGCACGCTCGACATGGTCGCGTTGGCCGGGCGCCACGGCTCGGGCATGGCCCGGTCGGCCCAGATCCTCGCGTTCCTCGCCATCGGCCTCGGCCTGGCGGTGAAGACGCCCATGTGGCCGCTGCACACTTGGCTGCCCGACGCGCACACCGAGGCGCCGACCGTCGGCTCGGTCCTGCTCGCGGGCGTGCTGCTCAAGATGGGCTCCTACGGTTTGGCCAGGATCGCGATCCCGGTGCTCCCCGCGGGCGCGGCGGCCCTGGCCCCCTGGCTCGGCGCGTTCGCCGTGGCCGGCATCGCGTACGGATCGCTCGCCTGCCTCGCCCAGCGCGATCTCAAGCGGATGATCGCCTACTCGTCCGTCGGCCACATGGGCTTCGTGCTGCTCGGGTTCGCCTCGCTCACGCCGGTGGGCCTGAACGGCGCCCTGTTCGCCAACATCGCCCACGGGCTGATCACCGGCCTGCTGTTCTTCCTCGCCGGAGCCGTCAAGGAGCGGTACGGCACGGCCGACATGGTCCGGCTGGGCGGCGGGATGCTGCGCCGCCTGCCGTACGTCGGGTCGCTGCTGACCTTCGCCTGCGTCGCCTCGCTGGGCCTGCCCGGCCTCGCCGGGTTCTGGGGGGAGATGCTCGCGCTGCTCGGCGCGTTCCGTCCGGCCGCCGGGCTCTCCCGGCCGCTGTTCCTCGTGTTCATGGCCGCCGGCGGGCTCGGCACGGTGCTCACCGCGGCCTACTTCCTGGTCATGCTCTCGCGGGTGACGCACGGCCGGGCGGTCGAGACCGTCTCGCCCGCCGGGCCTCTCGGGCCGCCGCAGCCCTACGAGCCCTATGAGCTTTATGAGCCGCCTGGACCGCCGCTCGCCACCGCGGAAGGCGTACGCGAGGTGCTGCTGAGCGAGGCGGGGGAGGGCGCGGAACCGGTCGAGCCCGTCGCGGCCGGAGCCGCCGTGGCCGCCCTGAATCAGGAGACGCCGGATCAGGAGACGCCGAATCAGGAGACGCCGGATCAGGAGACGCCGGATCAGGAGACGCCGGATCAGGAGACGTCGGATCAGGAGACGCCGGATCAGGAGACGCCGGACCGGGTGGGCGCGGCGCAGGAGGCCGCCCACGCGAGCGCCGCGATGGGCGCACAGGCCGGTGAGACGGGCGCCGCCAGGGCGGCCGTCGGGGTGGGCGCCGGCGACGCCGCGGAGGTGGGCCAGGGGCGGCGGCCCTTCCGGGACGTCACGGCCCACGAGCTTGCGGCCTGGCTCCCGCTGGTGGCGCTGATCGTGCTGTTCGGCCTGTGGCCGAAGGCCCTGCTCGCCGTCACCACGCCCGCCGTCCAGTCGCTCCTCGGATCGGGGGTGGCGCCATGACGGGCGGAGTGATCCAGTCCATCGACTACGCCGCCGTGGCGGCGCCGCTGGTCCTCGCGCTGGTCGCCGGGCTCGTGCTGCTGCTCGACGCGTTCCTGCCCGCCCGCCCCGGCGGGGCGCGGGTGCTCGGTCTCGTCACACTCGGCGGGCTGGTCGCCGCCCTGGCCGTGGTGGCCGCCCAGGCCGCGGGCGGCGAGACCCGGCGCACGTTCTGCGTCCCCGCCTCGCTCGGCGGCGAACCCGCGGGCCCGGCCGCCCCGGCGTCGTGCTCGTTCGTCGCGGACCGCTTCTCCCTGGTCATCGCGGCGGTGGTGCTGGCCGCCGGGGTGGTCGTCGTGTTGCTGTCGATGACCGAGATCGCGGCAGGACGCGGCGCCGGGCCCGGGGAGCGCGGCCGGATTCCGGCGGGGGAGTGGTATTTCCTGCTGCTGGCCACGCTGGCCGGGGCGGTCCTGCTGCCGGCCTCCCGTGATCTCATCATGCTGGTCGTGTCGCTGGAGCTGGTGTCGCTGCCGGTCTTCGCGCTGACCGCGCTCAGGCGCCACGACGGCCGTGCCGCCGAGGCGGCCCTCAAGCTCTTCCTGGTCTCGGTGGTCTCCACCGCGATCACGCTGTTCGGCGTCTCGCTGCTCTACGGAGTGACCGGCTCGGTCCATCTCGACCGGATCGACGCGGCCCTGCGGACGACCGGGGACATGGCCGGGGGCATGACAGGGAGCATGACGGGGGACATGGCCCGGGTCGCGGCGGTGGCGATCGTGCTGGTGGCGGCGGGCTTCGCGTTCAAGATCGCCGCGGTGCCGTTCCACTTCTGGGCCGGAGACGTCTACCGGGGCGCCCCGGTTCCGGTCGCGGCGCTGCTGTCGGTGGTGTCCAAGGCGTCGGGCTTCGCCGGGCTGATCCTGCTGCTGACGTACGCGCTGCCGGCGAGGGCGGCGCTGTGGGCCCCCGGAGTGGCGGTCGTCGCCGCCCTGACGATGACGGCGGGCAACGTCCTCGCGATGCGGCAGCGCGCGGCCGTCCGGCTGCTGGCCTGGTCGTCGGTGGCGCAGTCGGGCTACATCCTCGCGCCGCTGGCGGTCTACGCCGTCGCGCCCCGCGCGGCCGTCGGCGCGTCGGTCGCCTATCTCGTCTTCTACGCCGCGATGAACCTGATCGCCTTCTCGGTGGTCCTGCTGGTGGCGCGGCTGCCGGACGGCCAGGACCTGGAGGCGTACCGGGGGCTGGCGCTGCGGAGCCCGGCGGCCGGGCTGTCCCTCGCCTTCGCCCTCGTCTGCCTGGCCGGGCTGCCGCCAGGGCTCGCCGGCCTGTTCGCGAAGATCGTCGTCTTCCGGGCCGTCGTGGACGGCGGGCTCGGCTGGCTGGCCTTGGTCATGGCGGCCAACACGGTGGCCGGGCTGTACTACTACATCGCCTGGACCGCCCGGTTGTTCGCGCCGCCCGCGGCGGGCGAGAGCCGTACGGTCTCGACGAGGGCGGCGGCGGGGGTCGCCGTCGCCGTCACGGTCGCCGTCACCGTCGTCTTCTCCGTCGCCCCGCAGGTGGTGCTGTCCGTCGCGGGATGAGGCGCGTCACGGGGAACGTTCGTCCAGGCCATGCGCGTTGGTAGGGCTGGACGCACCGAACTGGACCCCACCGAGCTGGACACACCGAACCGGACTCACCGAGCTGGACACACCGAACCGGACTCACCGAACCGGACCCACCGAACTGGACACACCGAACCGGGAGGAGGAGGCGTGCACCACAACCGCCTGCGCACCGCGGTCCTGCTGGGGGCGCTGTCCGCGTCGCTCCTGGTCGCCGGGGCCTGGCTGGGGGGCGGCACGGGTGCCCGGATCGCGGTCGTGGCCGCTCTCGCGGTCAGCGGCGTCGCCTACTTCTGCGCCGACAGGATCGCGCTGTCGGCCATGCGGGCCCGGCCCGTGGCCGAGGTGGAACAGCCGGCCCTCTACCGCGTCGTCCGCGAGCTGTGCACCGAGGCCCGGGCGCCGATGCCCCGCCTGTACGTGTCGCCGACGATGCAGCCCAATGCGTTCGCGACCGGGCGCAACCCGCGTGACGGGGTGGTGTGCGTCACGCACGGCCTCCTCGGGCTGCTGGACGAGCGCGAGCTCAAGGGCGTGCTCGGCCACGAGCTGTCGCACATCCACAACCGGGACATCCTGATCTCCTCGGTCGCGGGCGCGCTCGCGACGATGATCACGTATTTCGGGTACGTTGGCCTGTTCTTCGGCTCCGACGACGACGAGGGGCCGGGATTCCTCGGCGCGGTCCTCGTGATGATCCTCGGCCCGGTCGCGGCCACGATGATCCAGATGGCGATCGCGCGCTCGCGGGAGTTCGCGGCCGACGACGCGGGCGTACGGCTGACCGGCGACCCGCTGGCCCTCGCCTCGGCGCTGCGCAAGATCGAGATGGAGGTCCGCAGGCTGCCGCTCCCGGAGAACGGCAGGCTCGCCTCCGCCGGCCACATGATGATCGTCAATCCGTTCCGGGGCACCCGGATCGGCAGGCTGTTCGCCACCCACCCGCCGGTCGCGGCGCGGATCGCCCGTCTGGAGCGGATGGCCGGCTACCGGCGGTGAAATCGCGCCCACATCGGGGCGATAGCCGGGATCATTCGCCGGGCAGCCACCAGGTCCACAGGCTGGACTTCACCCGGAAGGAGTCCAGCGTGGTGGTGGCGCCGGTGCCACTGTCGAGGCCGCGCACGACGACGCGGTACGTCTCTCCGGTCTTCGCCGAGTCCAGGGTCTCCCAGAGCCTGAGGCCGCCGTCAGGGGTCCACTCCAGGCGCTTGGCCGACTCGTTCTTCGGCACGCGCACCTCCACGGCCTCGCCCACGGTGTCGTCGGAGAGGTCGTACACCCGCAGCCGCTGCTTCCCGGACGTGGTGCTGATGAGCACCGCCACGGAGGAGCCGTCGTCGGCGAGCGCCATCGGGCTGTTGTTGGCCACGACCTGCGGCACGATCTGCGTGTTCGTCCGCCGTCCGTCCTGGTCGTACACGCTGAACCGGGTGGTGTTCTCGGCGGTCCCTTGGGAGACGAGCACGTGCTTCCCGTCGGGGCTGAAGCCGACCACCGCCGCCTCGGCCGGGATCGTGCGTACCCTCCCCGTGCGGACGTTCACGACGAGGGACGGCAGCTTCTCGTCGTCGTAGTAGTCCATCGTCAGCAGGCCGCCGTCCCGCGACAGCGACGTGCCGAGGTCTCCCATGCCGATGCCCTTGGGCAGCTTCGACACCGCGCGGGGGAGCACGCGGACCTTGTTCGTGGTCACGTCGCGGACGACGAGCAGGCCGTCCTTCTTCCGCCAGTACGACACCCGCCGGCCGTCGCCGCTGACCGACAGGGGCGCGTACGACCCCTTGTCGATCTTGCCCTTGGCCGTGCGCGGGAACACCTGCGCGTCCTTGAGCACGCTGTCGCGGCCGTTGCCGAGCGCGAGATGCCACAAGCCGCAGGGGAAGGCGTCGTCCTTCTTGCTGCAGGACTTCAGCCAGGCGTACCGGACGGTGGACGCGGAGGAGGAGGCCGTGGCGGAGGCCGGGGTGGAGGCCTTGGTGGAGGCGGCTCCCGCCTGCGCCTGCGCCTGCGCGGCGCCGGCGAGGGCGGTCAGCGCCATGGTGGCCGCCGCCGAGAGGGCGAGGATCGCGGGTTTTCTCATCGGGCTTCCTTTCGTCTCGCCTGGATAGATGCGGTGCGACGGCGGAAGGTTCTGTCACGAATGGGCCACGCCAAGATCTCTACACATTCGGTGGGGAAAGGGATGGAAGATCCGGCCTTCTGTGGTGTTTACTGCTTCTATCCATTTGGGGCGACTTGGTAGACATGCCAGGTCACAGGGAAGGCGTGGCATGGCAGAAACGGACGAGCGTGGCGTCCACAGCCGCCGGGGATTCCTCAGGACGGCGGTCACCGGCGTGACCCTGCTGTCGGCGGCGGCGCTGCTGGAGGCCTGCGGCGCGGCGCCGTCGTCACCGGCCGGCTCGAAGGCGTCGAGCGCAGACGCCGCCGCCGGCACCGACACCGGCAAGGAGATCGACGTGCTCCGGGTGTCGCTGCCCGGATCGCTGTCGAACCTGTATCCCGGGCAGGAGTCCGGCATCCTCAACTACTACGTCGCCGGGATCTGCATGGAGGGCCTCGTCGGCGTCGACACCACGGGCAAGATCGTCCCCGCTCTGGCGTCGAGTTTCGAGCGCACGTCGCCGACCACCTACGTCTACCGGCTCCGCCCGGACGCCCGGTTCCACGACGGCACCCCGGTGACCGCCGACGACGTGCTGCACTCGATCGAGATGGCCAGGGACGCGAAGGTCTCGCCCGCCACGGCCGCCTACTGGGCCAACCTGAAGAAGGCCGAGAAGACCGGCGACGCCGAGATCACGCTGACCGCCAAGGCCGCCGACGTGGCGTTCGCCTGGCTCCCGTCGAACGCCGACGCCCTGTGGATCGCCCCGAAGACCGCGTGGGAGAGCGCGAAGAGCGGGTTCGGCACCCCGCAGTCGCTCCCCGTCGGGACCGGGCCGTACAAGGTCACGGGGTTCGTCCCCGACTCCTACGTCGAGTTCTCCCGGGTGGACACCTGGCACGGCACCCGGCCGAAGATCGCGAAGATCCGCTTCGAGTTCGTGCCCGACGAGAACACCCGCCTGCTGGCGTGGAAGGCCGGCAAGGCCGACATGGCGCTCAACGTGCCGCTGGCCCAGTCGCGCCAGTGGGAGGGCGCCGCCGGCACCCGGGTGGTCTACGCGCCCGACCGCTCCTACGCCGGGCTGACCTTCAACACGAAGGCCGCGCCGTTCGACGACGTGCACGTGCGCAGGGCGGTCGCCCACGCGGTGAACCGCCAGGCGGTCGTCGACAGGATCCTGCGCGGGCGGGGCCAGGTCGCCACCGCGCTGTCCACACCGGAGCAGTTCGGCGGGCTGTGGACGCCGCAGGAGGCGACGCGACGGCTCGCCGCCGTCCCCCAGTACGCCTACGACCTGGAGAAGGCGAAGCAGGAGCTGGCGCAGTCGAAGGTGCCGAACGGGTTCAGCGCGAGCCTGTCCTACCCGAACACCGGCCCGCACCTGGGGACGGCCGCGCAGGCGTTCGCCGCCGACCTCAAGAAGATCGGCATCACGCTCGAGGTGAAGGAACTGCCGATCGAGCAGTGGCTGGCGGAGCTGAACGGGTTCCCGCCGCTGAGCTACATGTGGTACTTCAACACCACCGGCGACCCCGGCGAGCTCGCGAGCTGGTTCCTGGGCGAGGGCAACCCCGCCAAGTACGCCGACGACACGATCACCGCCACGATGGCGAAGGCCACCGCCGAGACCGACCCGGCGAAGAGGGCAGATCTGCTGATCGAGGCCCAGACCGCGCAGGCCGCCGACCTCGCGTACCTGCCGCTGTGGTGGGGCCAGGCGGCGACCGCGTTCGGCAGCGCGATCGGCGTCAGGGACTACACCTCCTACACCCTGCTGGCCGACTGGCCGGGCCAGGTCTACGCCGCTCGATGAAGGCGGCCCAGTGAACCGCGCCGTTCTCGCCTTCGCGCTGCGCCGGGCCGTGGCCACGCTCGCGCTGCTGCTCGCGCTGTCGCTGCTGGTCTTCGCGCTGCTGTACCTCGCCCCCGGCGACGTCGCCCGCAACCTGCTGGGCACCCGCAACGTCACGCCGGAGGCCCTGGCCAGGATCCGCGAGCTGCACCACCTGGACGAGCCGTTCCTGGCGCAGTACTGGTGGTGGCTGTCCCACGCGGTGACCGGCGACTTCGGCACGTCCATCCGCACCGGAGGGCAGGTCGGGCCCCTGCTGCTCGACCGGACCGGCGTCACGGCGGCCACGGCCGGGCTAGCGTTCCTGCTGTCGGTCCTGGCCGGCGTCCCGGCCGGGATCGCCACCGCCGTACGGCGGGGCCGGCCACTCGACCGGATGATCGTGGCCGCCTCGGTCGTCGGCGTCAGCGCGCCCGGCTTCGCGGTGGGCCTGATCCTGCTGTACGTCTTCGCCCTGGGGCTGGGCTGGTTCCCCGTCTACGGCACCGGCGAAGGGTTCCCGGACGCCCTGTGGCATCTCGTCCTCCCGGCGGTGGCGCTCGCGTGCGGCCTCGGCGCCTTCGTCGTGAAGCTGACCAGGGCGGCGGTCATCCGGGAGCTGGACCAGGACTACGTGACGTTCGCACGGGGACGCGGCCTGGCCGAGCGACGGGTGCTGCGCCTCGTGCTGCGCAACGCGGCGATCCCCGTCGTGACCAGCCTCGGCCTGATGGTGGCCTACCTGTTCGGCGGGACCGTGCTGATCGAGGTCACCTTCGCGCTGCCCGGGCTCGGCTCGCTCATGGAGGAGTCGGTGCTGTTCAAGGACATCCCCGTGGTGCAGGCGCTGACGCTCGTCGTCGCGCTGGTCGTGTCGGTGACCGCGCTCGCCGTGGACCTGTCATACCTCGTGATCGACCCGCGCGTGCGGGCCAGGGCGGTGCGGCGATGAAACCGGCGAAGCGGAGGATGAAGAGGCGGCCGCCGGTGGTGGCGGTCCTGTCCGCCGTCGTGCTCGCGGCCGTCGCGGCGTGCGCGGCGGGCCGGGAACTGCTCGCGCCGCACGCCCTCGACCAGGACGTCTACCTGGGCGTGGTCGGCGCGGGCGTCGAGGGCCACCTGTTCGGCACCGACCAGCTCGGCCGCGACATCCTGCAGCTCTCGCTCGCGGGCGCCCGCTCGGCGCTGGCCGGTCCGATCGTGGTCGCCGTGGGGTCGATGGTGATCGGGTTCGTGCTCGGGACCTTCGCGGGCTACCGCGGCGGGATCGTGGACATGCTGGCCGGCCGCTACGCCGACCTGCTGCTGGCGCTGCCGTCCGTGCTGCTGGCCATCGTGGTCGCCGGGCTCGTGGGGCGCGGCTACTGGGTCACGGTCGCCGTGCTGATCGTGCTGTTCTCGCCGTCCGACGTGCGGCTGGTGCGGGGAGCGGTGATGGAGCAGACACCCCGGCCCTACATCGAGTCGGCCAGGATCCTCGGCATCCGGCCGACGCGGATCATGTTCCGGCACATCGCGCCCAACATCGTGCCGATCGTGGTCGCCAACCTCCTGCTCAACGTGGCGTTCGCGCTGGTCGCCCTGTCGTCGCTGTCCTACCTCGGGCTCGGCGTGCCGCCCGGGGCGCCGGACTGGGGGCGCCAGCTCGCCGACGGGCGCGCGCTGCTGGGCGACAACCCGCTGGCGGCCGTCGTGCCCGGCGTGCTGATCATCCTCACCGCCACCGCGGTGAACCTGCTCGGCGACTGGCTGTCCGAGCTGCTCGACCGCAGGGTGGTGGCCCGATGAGTTCCCTTCTCCACGCCCGCGACGTACGGGTGACCTCGGCGGCGGGCGTCCTCGTCAAGGGAGTCGACCTGACGGTGGCGCCGGGGGAGACCGTGGCGGTCGTCGGCGAGTCCGGCTCGGGCAAGTCGATGACCGCCAGGGCGCTGACCGGCCTGCTGCCCGAGGGCGTGCACGCCACCGGACGGCTGGAGCTGTCCGGGGAGGCGTACGACCTGGCCGCGCGCACGCCCTGGCAGCGCATCCGGGGCTCGCGGATCGCGCTGCTGCTCCAGGACCCGTTCACCTCGCTGTCGCCAGTGCACCGCTGCGGCGAGCAGATCGGCTGGGCGCTGCCGCGCGCCGGCCGCGCCGCCGGGGTCGCCCGCCTGCTGGCCGAGGTGGGGCTGCCCGCCGAGGTCGCCGGACGTCACCCCTTCCAGCTCTCCGGCGGGATGCGCCAGCGGGTGGCGATCGCCGCCGCGCTGGCCGCCGGTCCCGGCCTGCTGATCGCGGACGAGCCCACCACCGCCCTCGACGTGACGACCCAGCACGAGGTCCTCGAACTCGTCGCCGGGCTGCAGCGGGCGCGCCGGATGGGCCTCATCCTGATCACCCACGACCTGCGGCTCGCCCGGGCCAGGGCCGACCGCATCATGGTGATGTACGCCGGGCGGCTCGTCGAGGAGGGGCCGGCGGCCGAGGTGATGGACCGGCCCGCGCACCCCTACACAGCGCGGCTGGCGGCCTGCGACCCGCCCGTCACCCACCGCCTGCCGGAGCTGCCGACGATCCCCGGCTCGGTGCCCCGGCCGTACGCGGTGAGCGGCGCCTGCGCCTTCGCCGACCGATGCGATCTGGCGGTCGAGGCGTGCCGTACGGCCGAGCCGGCCCTGGCGGAGGTCGCTGCCGGACATCGGGCGGCGTGCGTGCGGCCCTCGGACGTACGCCCGGTCACGGCGCCCCTTCTCGCCGGTCCGCCTGCCGCGGCCGTTCCTCCGGAGGCGGGCCCTTCGCCTGCGCTGCTGACCGTACGCGGGCTGGCCAAGCGGTTCCCCGGCTCGGCCGCGCCGGCGCTCGACGGGGTCGACCTGGAGGTCGCGGCGGGGGAGGCGGTCGCGGTGGTCGGCGAGTCCGGCTCCGGCAAGACCACGCTCGCGCGGTGCGTGGTCGGCCTGGAACGGCCCGACGGAGGAAGCGTCGAGTTCGCCGGCCGGTCCACCGGGCCGAGGCGGGTGCAGTACGTGTTCCAGGACCCGTATTCGGCGCTGAACCCCGGCCTCACCGTCGGCGCCTCGCTGGCCGAGGCGCTCAAGGCGGCGGGCCGTCCCCGGTCGGAGGTGCCCGGCCTGCTCGACCTGGTCGGGCTGCCCGCGGCGTACGCCCGGCGCAGGCCCCGCGCGCTGTCCGGCGGCGAGCGTCAGCGGGTGGCGATCGCGCGCGCTCTCGCGCCCGGCGCCGAGATGCTGGTCTGCGACGAGCCCGTCTCGGCGCTCGACGTCTCGGTCCAGGCGCAGGTGCTCAACCTGCTGTCGGACCTGCGCCGCGACCTGGGGCTGACCCTGCTGTTCATCACCCACGACCTGGCCGTCGCGCGGCAGGTCGCCGACCGCGTGTACGTGATGCACCGCGGCCGGGTCGTCGAGACCGGGCCGGTCGCCGGCGTGCTCGGCGCCCCTGCCCACGAGTACACCCAACGGCTGCTGGCGTCCGTGCCCGCGGCGACCCGAGCGGAGTGAAGATCCTGATGACCGAACTACGCGTCGACGTGCTGCCCGTGACGGGGGACGTGGCCTTCGTCGCCGACGGACTCGACGCCGTGCCCGCCGACCTGCTGCGCCGCTGGCGGCTCGCGGGCGGAGTGCAGGTGCGCACGCTCGTCACGGCCCGTACGGAGGACGGGACGCTGACCGGGGCCGCCTTCGAGGTGCACAGGCCGCTCACCGCCTACCGGAAGATCGTAGACGTGTGGGCGTCCGACGACGCGGTCGCCGACACGCTCGTCCGCACCGTCGAGGAGCGCGCCTGGCGGGAGGGCGCGGTGGCGGTCAAGCGGTGGTTCGCGACGCGGGACGCCGCATGGGAACGCTCGCTGGGCCGGGGCTACCGGGAGGTGCCGGTGCCCACCTGGGCGGGCCCGGTCGTCGGCGCCACCGAGACGGGTCATGGGCAGGTGCGCTGGCGCGACCGGCCCCCCGCGCGGGCGCTGCCGTACATGCGCCAGACCACCGACTTCACCTGCGGCCCGGCGGCGCTGCAGATGGCCCTGGCCGGGCTGGAGCTGGGGGGCGAGCCCTCCCGCGAGGAGGAGCTGCGGCTGTGGCGGGAGGCGACCACGGTGGCCGGCTGCGACCCCCTGGGCCTCGCGCTCGCCGCCGCCGGGCGGGGCGTCCGGCCGGAGGTGCTGCTGTCCACCGAGGCCCCGACCCTGCTGGAGCTGTGCCGTACGGACGAGGAGCGCGAGCTGAGGCGCTTCATCCAGACGGGGTTCCGTGCCGAGCTGTCCCGCAGGGGCATCGACGTGGAGACCGCCGCCTTCGACATCGACCGGCTCCGCGCGGTGGTCGAGGACGGCGGGGTGGCGCTCGTGCTGATCGAGCAGTTCGGCATGCACGACGAGAGCTGCCCGCACTGGATCGCCGTCCACGGGGTGGACGGCGACGTCTTCCACGTCAACGACCCGTGGACGGACGCCCATCTGGGCGAGACCTACCTCGACGCGCTCGACCTGCCGCTGCCCGCCGCGACGCTGGACCGGCTCGCGTGGTACGGCCGGCCGAGCTACCGGAGCATGATCGCGCTCAGGTGACCCGTCAGTCGGAGGGCATCGAGACGAGCGTCAGCAGCCGGGCCGGCTCCGCGCCGGTCCGGTAACCGTGCTCGGCCTCGGCCGAGAACCGCACGGCGTCCCCCGCCTCCAGCCTGACCTCGTACGTGGCGACCTCCAGGGTCACCGAGCCGGACAGGACGTAGGCGAACTCCTCCGACCCCCGCCCGTGCGGCGCGCTCTCGTGGGCGTGCTCCGGCGGCAGCGGCGTCTCGTACAGGTCGAAGCGCCGCCGGTCGAGGGAGCTGAGCAGGGTGCGCGCCGCGTCGTCGCCGGCGCGGCGCATCACCTGCGGTTCGTACAGCGGCGTCCGGGTGAGGTCGGCGAAGGACAAATCGAGCGCCTCGGCCAGTCCCGCCAGCACCTCGACCGTGGGGTTGGCCAGGCCGCGCTCGATCTGCGACAGCAGCGCCTTGCTGAAGCCGGAGCGGTCCGCCAGGTCGCGGATGCTGAGCCCGCGCGTGTGCCGCGCGTGCCGCACGTTGCTCGCGATCGCCGCCCGCACCTGCTCCGAGAGCGCGCCCACCCCGCCCATCCCCCTTATCGAAGTACGCCATTGTTCCACGAAGGGGGACGCTCCGGACGTCAGACGCCGGGGGGCCGTCAAACACCAGGGTGCAGCACGCGGCTCAGGAACTCGCGGGTCCGCTCGTGCCGCGGGTCGGCGATGACCTGCTGGGGCGGCCCGTCCTCGACGATCACGCCGCCGTCCATGAACACCACGCGGTCGGCGACCTCGCGGGCGAATCCCATCTCGTGGGTGACGACCAGCATGGTCATGCCGTCCTCCGCGAGCTTCCGCATGACCGACAGCACGTCGCCGACCAGCTCGGGGTCGAGCGCCGAGGTCGGCTCGTCGAACAGCATCAGCGAGGGGTTCATGGCGAGCGCGCGGGCGATCGCCACACGCTGCTGCTGGCCGCCGGACAGCTGGGGCGGGTAGGCGTCGATCTTCTCGATGAGGCCGACCTTCTCCAGGTTCTCCCGGGCGACGCGGTCGCACTCGCCCTTGCTCCGCTTGAGCACCCGCTCCTGGGCGATCGTGACGTTGCGCCGCACGGTCAGGTGGGGGAACAGGTTGAACTGCTGGAACACCATGCCGATGTGCCGCCGGGCGGCGTCGATGTCGACGTCGGGATCGGTCAGGTCGACACCGTCCACGACCACCGTGCCGGACGTCGGCTGCTCCAGCAGGTTCACGCAGCGCAGCAGCGTGGACTTGCCCGAGCCGGACGGCCCGATCACGCACACGACCTGGCCGCTCTCGACCGTGAAGTCGATGCCGCGCAGCACTTCCAGGCTGCCGAACGACTTGTGCAGGTTCTTGATCTCGACGGTGCTCATCGGCCCGCTCCCTGACGCGCTTCCAGCCGCCTCGCGACGTACCCGAGGGGAATCGTGATCAGCAGGTACGTCAGACCGGTCGCGAGGATCGGTGTGGGGTTGGCGTACGTGGAGGACTCGTCGTTGCCGAACTTCGCCAGCTCCACCTGGGCGGCCGTGACGCCGAGGATCAGCACCAGCGAGGAGTCCTTCAGCAGCGTGACGAGCTGGTTGGTGAGCGGCGGCAGCACGATCCGGATCGCCTGCGGGATGACGATCGAGACCATCGCCCGCATGTGCGGCATGCCGAGCGACCGCGCCGCCTCCATCTGCCCCTTCGGCACCGCCTGGATGCCCGCCCGGAAGTTCTCGGCCATGTACGCCGCCGAGACGACACCGAGCCCCAGCGCGGCGCTGCCGTACACTCCGCCCGGCAGTTCGAAGCCGGGGAACGCCAGCGGGAGGCTGCCGATCATCAGGAAGATGAGCAGCATCGGCAGGCCACGGAAGATCTCGATGTAGATCGCCGACACCCACCGGTAGGGCGCGACCGAGGACAGCCGCATCAGGGCCAGCACCAGACCCAGGACGAAGCCGAGGACGAAGCCCGACAGCGTGTAGATCACGGTGTTGCGCAACGCCACCGTGAACAGCTCGGGCAGGCCCTTGCCGGCGACGTCGAGGTTGAAGAACGACTCGCCGATCGCCTTCCAGTCGGCCAGCGCGACCAGGACGACGAGGATCACCACCAGCACGGCGTACTGGATCACCCGGCTGATGCGCTGCTTCTTGCGCGGGCTGAGCCCCTTGCGGGGCTCAGCCGGGGAGGGCGCCTGCTGCTCGCTCACAACACTCATGATCCGGCGGCGGGCGACTCGGTTCCGGTCTCGGCACCCGAACCGCCGCCGGACGCGCCGCCGGGCTCGGTGCCGAACCACTTCTTGTAGATCGCGTTGTAGGTGCCGTCGGACTTGGCGGCGGCGAGGACCTCGTCGACGACCTTCTTGAGCGCCGTGTTGTCCTTCTTCATGCCGATGCCGTACTGCTCACCGGTGTCGAGGCTGGCGACCTGCTCGAACTTGGCGCCGATGTCGGGCTTCTTCAGCCAGGTCAGCACGACCGGGAGGTCCTGCACGATCACGTCCGCCTGGCCGGTCTGCAGGCCGAGCAGCTCCTTGGGCGAGTCGGCGAACTCGATCGGATCGAGGCCCTGCTTCTTGACGTAGTCGAGGCCGGTCGTGGACGCCTGCGCGCCCAGCTTGAGGTTCTTGGCCTTGACGTCGTCCAGGGAGGTGACCCCGCTGCCCTTCTTGGCCATCAGCGCCTGCGTGGCGTCGAAGTACGGCTCGGAGAACAGCAGGTTCTGCTGCCGCTCGGGCGTGATCGTCATACCGGCGGCGGCCACGTCGCACTTGCGTGCGTTGAGAGCGGCGCCGCTCTTGATCGCCGCGAAGTCGATGTCCACGATGTCCTGGGTCACGCCCAGCTTCTTCGCGACCAGGTCGACGATGTCCACGTCGAACCCGACGACCTTGCCGCCCTGGTTGAACTGGAACGGCTCGTACGGGATGTTCGTGCAGGTCGTGATCTTTCCTGCGTTCACGAGGGCGATGCCGCCGGGGGCGGCCGAAGCCGTCGCCGTGCCCGAGCCGGCGGAGTCGCTCCCGCAGGCGGTGACGGTCAGCGCCGCCGCCAGCGCCGCCGCGCCGATGCTCGCGGCTTTCCGATAGGTGGACCAGGGAGCCACACCGGCCTCCTTGCTGTGGTGCGAAAACGTCTGAGGCGCAGTTTAAGCGTCCCTTATGACGGTTTGGCCACCGCATGGAACGGAGGCAGTAACGTGTGTGACCTCTGGTGTCAGGGATGCATTCCCTCGGTGAGCGTGTTGAACCGTTCAAGCATCCGCGCGAGCAGCCGTACGTCCTCCTCCGGCCAGGCGGCGAGCAGCGTGCGCAGCTGGCCCTCGCGGGCGGACCGCGCGTCGTCCAGGCGCCTGCGGCCCTCGGGGGTGAGGGCCAGCAGGTGGGCCCGTCCGTCCTCGGGGTCGGGGCTGCGGCTGATCAGCCCCAGCTCCTCAAGCACCTTGAGCTGGCGGCTGATCGTCGCCCGGCCGACCCGCAGGTAGGCGGCCAGGTCGCTGGACCGCATCGGCGAGCTCTGGTCGATGCGAACCAGCAGGCCGTACGCGCCGGGATCCAGCTCGGGATGTACCTTGCGCCCCATCCCGGCGGAGAACGCCTTGGCGCGCCGGAGCAGGATGGCGAGCTGCCTCTCGACCGCGCAGTACGCCTCGTGTTCGCCGGCCGTGGGCGGTCGGGGAGCGATCTCCGCCTCCGTCATGGCCTGCCTCCTCCTGACTGCGTGTGGCAGGGGGTCTACCCGCGCACCGCCTGGATGTCCAGCTCTACTTTCAGTGTCGCGCCGATCAGTGAGATTCCCGCCTGGACGACCTGGTTGTAGGTCATCGCGAAGTCCTCACGGCGCAACTCCGTGACCGCGCGGAAGGCCGCCCGCAGCCCGCCCCACAGGTCCGGGCCCGTGCCCAGGTAGGTCATGTCGAGATCGACCGGGCGGCTGACGCCGCTCAGCGTCAGCACGCCGTGCACCGTCCACCGGTCCGGGCCCGCCGGCGACAGCCCGGTGCTCCGGTAGGTGATCACCGGGTGCACCGGGACGTCGAGGAAGTCCGCGGAACGCAGGTGATCATCGCGCATCCGGCTGCCCGTGTCGATGGACTCGGCGACGATCTCGGCGACCACGGACGACTCCTCCGGCGTGGCGCCCATTTCGATCCGGCCGGAGAATTCGGTGAAGCGCCCCTGCACGCTGCTGAGGCCGAGGTGCCGGGCCGTGGCCGAGATCTTCGAGTGTTCCGGGTCGATCGTCCACACGCCGGGCGGCGGAAGCTCGGTGCCGCCCTGCCGGGCCAGCACCAGCGTGCCGGCCTCGGCGGCGCCCGAGGCGGTCGCGATCGCGGTGGACGCGGCGGGCGCGTACCCGATCGCGGTCGCGACCACCGTGTAGACCCCCGGCGGCAGCGGGGCGGTGACGACCTGCCCGTCGGCGTCCGCCTCCGCCCGCGCCACCTGGTGGCCGGCCGTGTCCGTCACGGTGACGACCGCGTGCTGCACGGCCCAGCCGTCCTTGCTCCTGACCAGGGCGTGCAATCCCCTGGGGACCGTTCCGGAGACGCTCATCGCTCGTGCCCCAGCCACACGTCGTACGGTTCGTCGCCCTGGCCGCCCAGGTTCAGCGTGCTCGCCACCGGCGGGTAGCCGCTCGCGACGATGGTGTACTGCCCGCCGGTCAGGTCGGTGAAGGCGTACTCGCCGTCCTCTCCGGTGGTCGCCACGCCCACCACGTTGCCGGCGGCGTCGAGCAGCGTGACCCTGGCGTCGGCCAGCGGCACGCCGTCCTTGACGCGGACCGTGCCCCGCACCCGCGCGCCGGGCAGCAGCACGACGTCGTGCCGGGTCTGGCCGGTGCCCAGCACCTCGATCGGGACGGCGGCCGGACGGTACGCCGCGCCGCTGACCGTGAGCGTGTAGGTGCCGGCCACGATGCCGGAGAAGGAGAAGCCGCCCTGGGCGTCGGTCGAACTGCTGGCCACGACCTCGCCGCGTACGTCGGTCACCACGACCACCGCCTCGGCGACCGGCGTCCCGTCCGTTCCGCGTACGGTGCCGACGAGCCGCCCCGAGGCGGCGAGCACCATGTCGAAGTCGACCGGCTGGTCGCCCACGACCAGCGTCGCGACCTGCGGCTCCCGGTCGCCCGCCGACGCGATCAGCACGTACGTCCCGCCGCCCGGCGTCTGGAGCGCGTAGCCCCCGTCGTCCCGGGTGACCGTACGGCCGAGCTGGTGGCCGCGCACGTCGATCAGCGTGAGCGTGGCGCGGCCCACGGGCACGCCGTCCTGGCCCTTGACGAACCCGCGGATGCCGACGCCGCCCGGCTCGTGCGTCTCCATGGCGAGCGCGGCGTACGGCTGGGCCTGCGTGGAGGTGAGGACCTGTGCGTTGAGGGGCTGCGGGTTCAGGGGTTGCGCGTTCAGGGGCTGCGGGTTCAGGGGTTGCGTGGAGGCGTGGCCGTTGGGCGAGGCGAACTCGGGCTCGGCCGTGATGGGCCACTGCTGGTCGCGCTGCTGCCCGTCTCGCTGGGCGTGGCGTCCGGTCACTGCGCCGTTCCGCTGGCGGGCGATCTCGGGGTCGAGGGTCTCGCCGGTCTCCGGCTCGTCGGCGCGGACGGTGATCGCGCTGGTCCGCAGCGGGACCTCCTTGATGAACAGCACGGCGATCAGCGCCAGGAAGGCGACCGGCGCGGCGTAGAGGAACAGATCGCCCACGCCGTGGCCGTACGCGCTCTCGACGACGGTGCGGATCGGGGCGGGCAGCGCGGACAGTTTGGGAATCGCGCCGCTGTCGCCGCCGGTCCCCTTGACGCCCAGCGCCGCCAGGCCCTCCTCCAGGTAGTTCTTCACGCGGTTGACCATCACGGCGCCGAGCGCCGACACGCCGATCGCACCGCCGAGGGAACGGAAGAACGCGACCACGGAACTGCCCGCGCCGAGGTCCTCCGCCCGCACCTGGTTCTGCACGGCGAGCACGAGGTTCTGCTGGCTCATGCCGATGCCGATGCCGATGCAGAACATGAATATCGCGACGAGCCAGTAGTCGGTGTCGTACCGCAGCATGCCCATCAGCGCGAACCCGGCGGTGAGGAAGAACGCGCCGGAGACCAGGAAGACCTTCCAGTGGCCGGTGCGGGTGATGATCTGCCCGGACACCGTGGAGGAGATGGCCAGGCCCAGGATCATCGGCAGCGTCATGAGGCCGGCCACCGTGGGCGTCTCGCCGCGGGCGAGCTGGAAGTACTGGCTCAGGAAGGTCGTCGCGCCGAACATGCCCACGCCGACCAGCACGCTGGCGACCACCGCGAGGCTGACCGTCCGCATCCTGAACAGGCGCAGCGGGACGATGGGTTCGCTGGCCTTGGACTCCACCAGGAGGAACAGCGCCGCGAGCACGACGGCCCCGCCGACCATCGCGCCGGTCTGCCACGACAACCAGTCGTACTTGTTGCCCGCGAACGACACCCAGATCAGCAGCAGGGAGACCGAGGCGGCGATGAGGACCGCGCCGCCCCAGTCGATGCGCACGTCGCGCTTGAGCACCGGCAGGTGGAGGGTCTTCTGCAGCACGATCAGCGAGAGGATCGCGAACGGCACGCCGACGTAGAAGCACCAGCGCCAGCCGAGCCACGAGGTGTCGACGATCAGCCCGCCGATGAGCGGGCCGCCGATCGTGGCGACGGCGAACACCGCGCCCAGGTAACCCGAGTAGCGTCCCCGCTCTCGCGGCGAGATCATCGCTGCCATGATCACCTGGGACAGCGCGGTGAGGCCGCCGACGCCGAGGCCCTGGACGACCCGCGCCGTGATCAGCATCGACGGGTTCTGCGACAGACCGGCGATGGCGGAGCCGATCACGTACACGATCAGCCCGAGCTGGATCAGCAGCTTCTTGCTGAACAAGTCGGACAGCTTGCCCCAGATCGGCGTCGAGACCGTCGCCGCGAGAAGGGTCGCGGTGATGACCCAGGTGTAGGTGGTCTCGTCCGCGTGCAGTTCCGCCGTGATCGTGGGGAGCGCGTTCGACACGACGGTCGACGACAGGATCGCGACGAACATCCCCAGCATCAGGCCCGAGAGCGCCTCCAGGATCTCCCGGTGCGTCATCGCGGGGGCCGCCGTGCCTGGCGGCGTCTCCCGCGTCATCGCATTCGCCATCGAAGTCCTTCCCCGTGTGATCAAACTTAGTTACCCTAAGCAATCATATGCTGATCGTTGCTCCGGGCAACCATATGGTCATGGTCCGGGGGCTATCAGAAACGACGAAGGCCCTGAACCCGCAGGTCAGGGCCTTTTCGTCGGACTCGCGTTGTGACGCGTATCACCGGTAGTTGACGAACTGAAGGGCGATGTCGAGGTCCTTGCCCTTGAGCAGGGAGATCACCTCCTGGAGGTCGTCCTTCTTCTTGGAGCTGACCCGGAGCTCCTCGCCCTGGATCTGCGCCTTCACGCCCTTCGGGCCCTCGTCCCGGATGAGCTTGGAGATCTTCTTGGCGTTCTCCTGGTCGATGCCCTCCTTGAGGGACACCATCAGGCGATACTCCTTGCCGGAGAGCTTCGGCTCGCCCGCGTCAAGGATCTTGAGGGACAGGTTGCGCTTGACGATCTTCTCCTTGAAGACGTCGAGAACCGCGTTGGCCCGCTCCTCGCTGTTCGCCTTGATCTCGATGTCCTTCTGCCCCGACCAGGAGATGCTCGCGCCCGTACCCTTGAAGTCGAAGCGGTGCCCGACCTCCTTGACCGTCTGGTTCAGGGCGTTGTCGACCTCCTGCCGGTCGATCTTGCTCACCACGTCGAAACTGCTGTCGGCCATCGGTGTCCGTGTCCTCTCTCCGTTGCCCTTCGAGATTAGTGGGCCCCGATGTGATCAGAGGTCTTTCCTCATGACGACGCGGGGCGCCACCTCTATGCCGAGGGCCCGCTCGTGCTCGATCAGTGCGGTGAGTTCCGGCCCCCACTCGTGAGGGTGTACGACGCGGAACCCGCGCCGGGCGTACCAGGGGGCGTTCCACGGCACGTCCCGGAACGTCGTCAGCGTCACCGCGGCCGTATCGGCCTCCGCGGCCGCCGTGCAGACGGCGTCGAGAAGGCGGGTTCCGACCCCCTGGTTGCCGTGATCGGGGTGTACGGCGATCTGGTCGAGGTGGGTCAGGCCGTCGACCACCCCGAGCAGGGCGAACCCCACCGGCGGCCGGCCGGCCACGATGACACGCCGGGGATCGTCGCACTCCTCGATGACCGTGGTGCCCGGCGGGAAGACGATGCCGAGCGGCACGAACATCGCGTCCGCCGCTTTCTCGATGCCCGCCAGGTCTGCGAGATCCGCCGGCTCGGCCTGTCTGATCACCGTCCCACTATGGCCGGTGTGCCGCCGCGCCCGCTCCCGGATTTCCGGGGCCCCGCGGTGGGCGAGTCCGCCGAGCCGGAACCCATGTCACGTGCACCCGGGAAGTCCGCTATTCTTCTACCTGTCGCCGCAGCGAGCGGAAGACAAGGCAGGTTGCCCGAGTGGCCAAAGGGAGCGGTCTGTAAAACCGTCGGCTCAGCCTACCCAGGTTCGAACCCTGGACCTGCCACCAGCAGAACAGCAGCTCAGAGGCCCTTCGGGGCCTCTTCTGCTTTTCCGGCCCATGCAGCCGTAGGTCACCCAGAGCGGCCATCTGTCGGGGGTCGCGCAATATACGCGCAATGATCTTCGCGGTGTATCCGCAGGTCATCTAGCGTCTCCCGGCCCTCAGGGGTGGGCTGCCTGGAGGTCTCGTCGGCACGCATCGTCGCAACCAAGATCGAATGTGCTGCTTGCGTCTCCGGGGCAGCGGCTCTCGCGGCCACGACTCCCGGGCCGAGCATGGGGTCCGCGAGGTGCACGCGCTGTCGTTCATCTGGCTGGCACCAAGGCCGCAATGGGTTGCGGAGAGAGTACCTGCGAAACTCCGCCGAGGTTTCCATCGAACTCTGACCACTATTCTAGAAAACTTCCGAGTACGCCAATGAATGGCGCGGGCGGGTCATGAGATTGCTAAGATGGCCACCTGCTCGTGCTTCGCACCGCTCGGCGTACGCGGCCACTTTCCGGAGGTGGCCGATAGGACCCGGCCCCTCCTGAGGGAACTGGTCCACCGAGAGGGGGAGACATCCTATGCAAGGCGCGAGCCCGGATGAGAGTCCCGACGACGCGGAAAGGCTGCTGCTGATGCAGTTGCTGGTGATCCTGCTCGATTGGATGCTCAACCACGGAGGGCTCAGCTAGCGATAGCGCTAGCTGAGCCCCGGGCGATGAGGCTCCGCTGCTTGCTTGACCGGCCGGCTGCGGGGCCTCTCGTTCCCTCCCTGCGTAGTCCTGTCTGGACTCCGATCGGGTGTTAGCCATCTTAGCAACACCGCGAGACGTTAACTCCCCAGATTAATTAACCCGCTGCTGCGCCCGATGAGATTAATTTCGTAATCCCCAACGGCATCTACGGCGGATCGCGCCAAATAATTACTGCAACCTGAGGTTGTGGGGTTATCGTCCGTCGCCCTCAACTGCAGCCGGGATGCGGGAATGCGGAAACCTGTCGCCGACGTTTTTGCAGGTCAGGCAGATGGCGGGATGTAACTTCCTATGGCTGTCCTGCTCCCGCCTGCCATGCAAGCCGCTCCGGCCGTGGATCACTTTGATACCGATAGATCCTATTTATTCCGATTCATCCCACAGATCCCTTAGATACCTCTCTGTGAAGATCTTGGGTTCGGACTTCACCCTGTAGCAGTGCTGCTTACGCTGCCAAGGCGTCATCGATCCTCTGATTAGCGATCTCCTGTTGACCGTCGAGGCACTTCGCATAGACCCGGAGGAGGACGTCAACGCTGTGCCCGGCCCGCTCCGCTACGTCGGGAGCCGATACTCCCGCATTGAGCCAGAGGGAAACGGCCGCATGCCGGAGGTCGTACGGCCGACGAGCCAGGGGAGAGGCGACCTGGGCAGGGGTGAAGGCAAGCTTGCGGGCTTCCTGCCACACTTCCGTGTAGGCCGTCGAGGCGACGACCCCACCGCGCTCGCTCCTAAAGATCCGGCCATCCGCGCCGACCCCGAACTCTTCGATGTGTTGCCGAAGGATCTTCACTAGGGCCGGAGGGATGGGCACCGGCCGTACGTCGTCCCGGCCCCGGTGCTTGAGCCCGCGTTCCTCGTGAGCGTCGCCGCTGTCGGTCCACTGTGTGTTGACCTCGGGACGCGACACGTCGACGAGGAGGCGGCCCCAGCCGGTTGCCGGAAGATGGCAGTCCTGCTGTCGGAGAGCGACGGCCTCACCCGGCCGAAGCGCGGCGTAGTACATGCAGGCGAACAGGGCCATGAGCCGCCGGCCACGTCCCCGCTTGCCGACATAGGTCACCGCAGTCAGCAGCTCTTGAGCCTGCCGTGGATTGACCACGACGCGAGGGTCTACCGTCTCCGTCGTCTTAGGAGGCCTCCACTTGATCCGGTGCAGCGGATTTGCCGGAAGCTCCTCCAGCTCCACCGCGTATTCCAAGACCGCGTGCAGGACGGCCCGCTTACGCCTGACCGTGTTGGCACTGGCCGCCTTGCCGTCGAGGCGAAGCGCGAGCGCGTCGAGCGCCAGGCGTACCGTTTTCGTCTCACCGAGGTCGGTTAGGTCAAGGGCGGCGCTGCGCGCCGCCTCGCGGCCCTACGCCCGCTCGGCGGCCGGGCGTGCGGCCTGGGGGCCGGTCCCGGCCGCCGGCAGCTCGGGCCGCCCGCCACACACACCAGGCCGGAACCAACGCCACAGGCAATCGCGGGGCCCGCCCACAACGCCCCGACCAACAACCGCTGACCTCTTAGCTGTCGGTGTCTTCCCCGCTCTCGGATTTCCCGTTCACTGCCCGGACGAGCCAGCGCAAGAGCAGCGCACCCACGAGCCAGAAAGCTGCGGCAACGACAACACGGGCGACGACATGCACCGCCGTGATCTTCTGCGGGCCGTCAACGACAAGGCCCGAAAGCAGATCCCACACGCACCAACACGTTAAGAAGCATGTCCAGCCGAGCAGGACCCGGCGAGCCTCACGATCCCACTTCCTGCCTGCCACGCGACCCACCTCGGAGACCCCACGCACGGCAGAGCGATCGCCGTCATGCGCATATTGTGCCTCCGGCGGGGGCGCTCCGGCTCCGGGATGCCGCCGAGCTGGAGAGCGCGGGTCTCAGGTGGCTGAGGTAGGAGCCCGCCCATCCCTCCTGCCATCGACCCGGGCAAGCCCAGCAGACCAGCTCCTACGGCTCAAGCCCGTCTGTGACCCTTGGCGTCCAATTGCCGAGGAACGGCGACCGGCTGGCGTACACGCGGAGACGGGCTTGCCCCTCCGTCGCCGGCCTGCTGCTGCTCCGCAGCGGGTCGACGGCATACGGGATGCGCGGAAGGGGGACGCGCGTGCGGTCCGCACACAAGACGAGCCGCCGCGGAGCTACCGGACTCGAACCGGCTCAGGCCTCCGGACGCGGAACGCCCATCAGACGGCCACAATCTCGAAGATTGAAGCGGCTTTCCCAGCATCGCCTTTGCCCGCGACGGCACTGTCAGTTTACGGCCGTGACCTCACGGCCGCTGTGCAATATGCGTGTAATGATCTTGCCGATGAGGGCCAGGCGAGCGGGCTCCCGTTCAGGTCAAGAGCGTAGAGGAACCTGAAATGGTCACGCGCTGTAAAACCGTCGGCTCAGCCTACCCAGGTTCGAACCCTGGACCTGCCACCAGCAGAACAGCAGCTCAGAGGCCCTCCGTCTTCAAGCCGAGCCGCCCGGCGGGGTGGGTGGCCCGGAACCAGACGATCACGCGCTGGGGCACTCTCGTGGCGGGATGACCACCAAGCTGCATCTGGCGTGCGAGCAACACAGCTGACATGAGGAAGGCCCTGCGGGTCATTTGAGTTCGCTGATCATGGTCGCCGGTGACCAGGACGGGTGCGCCCACTTCATCTGCGCCATGACGCCGGCGACGTGGGGGATCGCCATTGACGTACGGCTCTTGGTGCCGTAGCCGTCGGCCCCCGTCCGGGTGTTCCACGGCGGACGCTCACGAAAGCCCAGCTCATTCGATGAACTGGGCTTTCACTGGTCACTTCTAAACGGTCGCTGCCGCGCTCGCCACCCGCCGCGGACGGATGCCAAGCGCTAAGCCGATCAGGCCAGCGGTCATCAACGCACTCACCACGAGCTTGGGCGCCACATCGCTGGAGACGAAGTCGAGCACCTGACCGCCGGCGAGAACGAGTGGCACCCACAAGGACACGAGGCCGGCTCGCCACGCAGCGAAGGCCAGTACGAGGAGCCCGACCATCCAACCCAGGATCCAGACCGCAAACGACGCCACCACCAGCGCGTCCTTCTCGAGAGCATCGACGACCGGCCGGACCGCCTCCGTCTTCACGCCCCCTCCGGCGAGGGCCCCAAAAAAGGCGTTGTAGTGCCACAGGTGGATCGTCGAAAAGTAGAGGGCGGGAACGGCAAAAGCTCCGCCGATGGTGGCGCCAAGGCGCTTGCGGCGCCCGACCGCCACGATCAGACCTGCCATCGCCGGCAGGAGCAGCAGATGCGTCAGCGCGAAGAGGATCGTCTCGATCCGCCAGGCACCGAGGCCGGAGGCGGCCACGTCGACATTCGCCGCGGTCTCGGACACTTGATCAGGAAACATCAACCAGTAGAAGGCGTTCGCGACGCCGTAAAGAACGCCGCCACCGGCCATCGCGGCCGCCGCGAAACGCCGGCCGTACGGCCGGGTGGTCTGGTCACTCATCGAGATCTCCCGTCGTGGTCTGTTGCAACGCAAGACGCTAGGAACCTCGTACCGCTCCGGTCGTCGGCCGGGATGTGGACCGGCGGGTGGATGTCATCCGCCGCCCACTCCAACCATGGGTGGACGCCGTGTCGCGGGCGGCTCGAATACGCTCCCAGCCATGGCATGGGTTCGGGACATTGGACGGCGCCGGGGGGACCTCGCCACCGTCGCAGCCGGCCTCGCGCTGTTCGGGTTCGGCTTGGCCGAGCTCTACGTGCCGCTGCCCCCGTACGTCGATGGTGAGGGTCCCGATATCACCGCGCTGTCCGGCGGCTGGACGGCTGTGCTGACCGTGCTGCTCGCGGGTTACGGCCTCGCGGTCGCGGCCTGCAGGTCGTATCCACGGGTTGCGGTGGTCCTGGCCGGCGCCTGCTTCACCGCGCAGAGTTTCACGCCGCTCCTCCCGGAATGGCCGGTCGTGCCGCTCCTGGCATTGGTCGTAGCCTGCTTCGGCTGCGTCGCCGTCGGCGGCCGCCACGGACCGGTCATCGGGGGCGTCTCCTACTTCGTTTCGCTCGGCATCGAGACCACGGTTGCGGACGACCCTGACTGGGCCTTCATCGTCTTCGTCGCGCTCGCGGTCTTGGGGCCGGCTTACGCTGTTCGCATGCGGCGAGCGCAGGCGGAACGTCTGGTCGCGTTGGCTATCGAACGGGAGGCCGCCGCGCGCCTCGACGAGCGGCTACGGGTGGCCCGCGAACTACACGACATCGTCTCGCACGGCGTGACCGTGATGGTGCTGCAGGCCGGAGCCGCCCAGGCCGTGCTTGACTCAGACGCGGAGCAGGCCCGCGAGTCGCTGGACGCGGTGCAGGATGTCGGCCGCGACGTCGTCATCGAGCTGCGCCGGTTGCTCGTCGTCCTCCGTGGCGCTGAGGGCGGTACGGAGCGGCTTCCTTCACTACGGCACCTCGACCCGCTACTGGCCGGAGTGCGGGCCGCCGGTGGACAGGTCGACGTCACGGTCAACGGCGACCTCGGCAGGGTACCCGCAGCCGTCGACGTCAGCGGCTACCGGGTGCTGCAAGAGGCCCTGACCAATGCGGCCAAACACGCGCCGGGTGCCACGGTCTCGGTCTCGATCGATGTCGGACGCACAGATCTGCGGGTGCGCGTCGTCGACAACGGTCCGCGGGCCGGCCGCCGAAGCGACGGCAGCGGCTACGGGTTGACCGGGATCAGCGAGCGTGTGGAACTCTTCGGGGGAACGGCCAGCAGCGGTCCTCTGGAAGGCGATGGGTTCGAGGTGCGCGTCGAGTTGCCCCTGAACACGAAATCCATGGCACCCGCGCTGGCGGAAACGGGGGCACCGGGGTGACGCGCGTTCTCATCGCTGACGACGAGGCGCTCATACGCGGCGGTCTGCGGATGATCCTCGGCACTCAGCCCGACATCGATGTGGTCGCAGAGGCTGCGGATGGCGAGCAGGCGGTGTTGCTCACCGCCCGACACCAACCGGACGTTGTGCTGATGGACATCCACATGCCCCGGCTCGACGGCGTGGCCGCGACCGAGCAGATCTTGGCGGACCGCCCCGGCCGCCGAGTCGTCATGCTGACCACGTTCGACCTCGACGAGTACGTCTACCGGTCGTTACGCGCCGGCGCCTGCGGATTCCTGCTGAAGACCACTCCGCCGAAAGAACTGGCGAGCGCGCTGCGCGCTGCCGCACGTGGAGACGCGCTGCTCTCACCGGAGATCACCCGCCGCCTGATCGACCACTACACCGCGATGGCTCCGCCGGTCAGTGCCCCCGGCCTGGCTCACCTGACCGGCAGGGAGGCCGAGGTGCTGCGGTTGATGGCTCGGGGGCTGTCCAACCGCGAGATCGCGGGGGAACTCTTTCTCGGCGAGGCGACCGTGAAGACGCACGTCAACCGCATCTTGGCCAAGCTCGGTGTGCGGGATCGCGTGCAGGCGGTCGTGCTCGCCTACGAAGCCGGCGTGGTGCGGCCTCGACGCGAGGCGCGCATATAAGGATCTTGCCAACGCTGTTGCTGACGACGGCCCGGGACTACCACGGACGGGTCTGGACTCGCCGAGGCCGGACATCCCTTCTGAGCAGGTGCTCGTGTCGACGGTGGACGCCTGTAGACATCTCCGATCTTGCTACGGATCAGAAGGTTAAGATTTCGACTACCCCTCATGGAGCAGCAGGTCGCCGGTGGTAGGCAGCTGCGCAACAATCGGTTGGGGGCGTAGATTGGCGAGGCGCTTGGGTGGTGTCTTCGGCGCGATCCCTTCATTTGATTGCCCCTGATCAGCAGAGATGCCGGTCGGGGGCTTCTTCGTTTCTTGATCCGTGAGTACCCCTGACTCCCTCTGCTCCCCGCATGGCACGCGATCGAGTTCGAAACCCGGCGCGGACGCGCACGTCTCGCTTACCTGATCACCCCGGAGCCGCAGCCCCTGCCGGAGGTATTACTATCCGGGCGCTGCGGACCGCTACGCCGGCGCTCTGCGCCGTCGCCTTGATCCCTATGAGCGCGATTAGGCAGCACAATCGGTGGTCACAGGCCCGTGACGGTGCTGCGGCGTTCGAGGAGGACGACGTCGCGCCAGCGGTCGTGGTGGCGGCCGACGTGGTGGCGGGTGCCGACGACGCGGAAGCCGGCCTTCTCGTGCAGGCGCAGGCTGGCGGTGTTCTCGGGGAAGACGCCCGACTGGATGGTCCAGATGCCCTCGGTCTCGGTGGACTGGATGAGGGCGTTCAGGAGCGCCAGCCCGATTCCGCGGCCGCCGTGGCCGGGGTGGACGTAGACGGAGTGCTCGACCACCCCGGCGTAGACGCAGCGGGAGGAGACGGCGCTGACCGCGATCCAGCCGACGACCTGTCCGCTGACGGCGTCGACGGCGACGTGCCGGTGGAGCGGCAGCTTCGCGGCGTCGAACGCCTGCCAGGCCGGTGCCGTGGTCTCGAAACTGGCGTTTCCGCCGTCGAGGCCGGCCTGGTAGATCGCGAGGACCTGCGCCGCGTCGGTCTCCCTCATGGGGCGGATGAGGATCCCGGGCGGGGCGTCAGGCTTGGCCGCCTGGACGATCGCCGAGTGCAGGCCACCGGTCGCTGCGTGGGTGCGCGTGATCGTGTACGTGGTGAACCCCGCCTTTGCGAGCAGGGCGCGGTACTCGGGTTCCGTGAGGGTGCCGACCGAGCAGCCGACGAGGTGTTCGGCCTCGGCGCGCTGGGCGGGGTCGAGTCCGTCGTCGGCGATGACGTCGGAGACGCCGAGCCTGCCGCCGGGCTTGAGCACGCGGAATGCCTCGGCGAGCACGCGGGGTTTGTCGGCGGACAGGTTGATCACGCAGTTGGAGATGATGACGTCCACGCTTGCGTCGGGGAGCGGGATGTCTTCGATGTGGCCGTGCAGGAACTCGACGTTGGTCGCTCCGGCTTCGGTGGCGTTGGCTCGGGCGAGTTCGATCATTTCGGGGGTGGCGTCCAGGCCGTACGCCTTGCCGGTCGGGCCGACTCTGCGGGCCGAGAGCAGGACGTCGATGCCGCCGCCCGATCCCAGGTCGAGGACGGTTTCGCCGGGCTGGAGGTCGGCGACGGCGACCGGGTTGCCGCATCCGAGGCTGGCCCGGAGGGCTCCGTCGGGCAGGCCAGTGGTGTCGTCGTAGCCGGACGCGCCGAAGCAGCCGTCGGTGAACTCCTGCGGCTCGCAGTCGATGACCTGCTTGCCTGCCTGGGCGGCTTTGGCCAGTTCGCCGTAGCGGGTGACGACCCCGGCTCTGACTGCTTCCACGTTCTCGGACATGTCTTCTCCGTTCAGCAGGGCGGCGCAGGGTCGGGAACGGGGCGGCCCATGACGACGTCGGCGGCGGTGGGGAAGCACTCCACGCAGGCGTCGTTGATCCGGTACAGGCTGGCCGTCCCGCGATGCTCGACCAGGACGAACCCCACCTCGGCCAGCACCTTCAAGTGCGCGGAGACGGTCGATTGCCCGACCTCGACGGCCTCCACGATCTCCTTGACCGCCATCGGCGTCTGGGCGCGGGCGAGCAGGGTCACGATCTGGATGCGTGTGGCGTCGGCCAGGGCTTTGAACCAACTGGCGTACTCGGCGGCGGTGGCCCGGTCGAGCGGCCTCGTTCCCTCATTCATCGTTCATCGACGATAAACGATGAAATGCCTGTCGCGGAAGACGAAAACCGGCCCGGCGGATGCCGGGCCGGTCTGAGATGACGCCGTTCTAGTGGGCGGGGACGAGTTCGGCGAGCAGGTCGCGGACGCGGCGGTCGATCTCGTCGCGGATCGGGCGGACCTGGTCGATGGGCTTGCCTGCGGGGTCGTCAAGCTGCCAATCGAGGTAGCGCTTGCCCGGGAAGATCGGGCAGGCGTCGCCGCAGCCCATGGTGATGACGACGTCGGCGGCCTGGACGGCCTCGGTCGTCAACGGCTTGGGGAACTCCTTGGACAGGTCGAGACCCAGTTCGTCCATGACCGCGATCACGGCGGGGTTGATGGTGTCGGCGGGAGCCGATCCGGCGGACCGGACCCGTACGCGGCCGGCGGCGTGGTGGTCGAGTAGGGCGGCGGCCATCTGGGAGCGTCCGGCGTTGTGCACGCAGACGAACAGCACCTCGGGGATGTCGGACACGTGGGCTCCTTGACGGTCTCAGCGGCAGGGGTCAGGACGAGTGCGGCACGACGACGTCGTGGTCCCCGTGGTCCCGACGGGCATCGGTTCCGGCCGGGCCGGATGCGGGGTACAGGGCGATGGCGATGATCGCTCCGACGAGGGCGCCGAGCAGCTGGGCGGCGACGAACGCGGGAATGGAGGACGGGGCGATCCCGGCGAAGGTGTCGGAGAAACCCCGGGCGATCGTCACGGCTGGGTTGGCGAAGCTGGTCGAGCTGGTGAACCAGTACGCGGCCCCGATGTAGGCGTCGACGAGTGGCGGGGCCAGATGCGCACGGCCCTGCCGGGCCAGGGCGACGATGAGCGCGACCAGGCCGGCGGTCGCGACGACCTCGCCGAGCCACAGCGACGGGGCCGACCGTATGTGGGTGGAGGCGGTCACGGGCGGCAGGGCGAACATGAGGTTGGCCAGCATCGCCCCGGCAATGCCTCCGGCGACCTGGGCGGGCAGGTAGGCGATCACCTCGCGGGCGGTGAGCCCGCTTCGGTCGCGGCGTCCGAGCAGCCAGTCGACCAGGGAGACGACCGGGTTGAGGTGCGCGCCGGAGATCGGCCCGACCAGGATGATGACGACCGGCAGAGCAGCCGCGGTGGCCGCGCTGTCGGCCAGCAGTTGTACCCCGACGTCCGGCGACAGGCGTACGGCCGTCACGCCCGACCCGATCACCACGGCGACGAGCAGGCCGGTACCCAGGAACTCGGCGAACGCCCGCCGTTCGAGGCCCGTGGTCACGCCGTACCGGCGAGGACGGGCGACGCCGGGCCGATCAGGGCCGACATGCGGGCCAGAACTTCGGGCTTGATCCAGTAGTACACCCACGTGCCCCGGCGCTCGGAGTCGATCAGCCCGGCCTGCTTGAGCACCTTGAGGTGATGGCTGATCGTCGGCGGGGTCAGGTCGAAAGCCGCCGTCAGGTCGCACACGCAGGTCTCGCCGCCCTTGTGGCAGGCGATCAGGGACAGCAGGCGCAGCCGTACGGGGTCGGCGATCGCCTTGAACAACGGGGCCAGCTCGGCGGCCTCGCTCTCCGACAACGGCTCGCACGCCAGCGGCGCGCAGCACGCCGCGCCGGACACGTCCACGCCCGCATCGATGATCGGCAGCTCTTGCTTCGACATGTTTCTAATTTGACAGATATCTATGTACGGGTGCAAGCTGAGCCCAGAGCACTAATTAGATATTCATCGAATCAGGAGCTTGCGATGGCGCCTCGACTTCTCGCTCTGCTTCGCAGGACCACCGGCCGGGCCCACCCGGTGCGTGGCCTCGTGACTTTCAACGAGGCCACGGGTGAGGTCTGCGATGCCGCCTGCCGCAGCAACGCTCGTCTTGAGCAGGTCCGTACTTGTGCTCTCACGGCCGGCTTCGGCCGCCTTTGACCCAGCCCACCCGCCAGACCCGTCTCACATCAGGAGGAACCCATGTCCCGTGTCCAGCTCGCCCTCCGAGTCGCCGACCTCGAAGGCTCCATCGCCTTCTACTCCAAGCTGTTCGGCGTCGAGCCCGCCAAGCGGCGGCCCGGCTACGCCAACTTCGCAATCGCCGAGCCCCCGCTGAAGCTGGTTCTCCTTGAGGGTGAGGAGGGCGAGCCGACGCGGATGGACCACCTCGGCGTGGAGGTCGAGGACACCGCGCAGGTCACCGCCGCGACCGAGCGCCTGAAGGAGGCCGGGCTGGCGACCTTCGAGGAGAACGACACCACCTGCTGTTACGCCCTTCAGGACAAGGTGTGGGTCCACGGTCCCGGAAACGAGCCCTGGGAGGTCTACGTGGTCAAGGCCGACGCCGGCACTCTCACCAAGGAAGCCGACTCCGTATGCTGCACCACCGGCGACGCCGAAAAGGAGACAGTGAGCGCGGGTAAGTCATGCTGCTAGGCAAGACGGGAAGACGCCCGGCGATCGTCACCAGGGTGATCGCCGGGCGTTCCGCATGAACGCCTGGCGCCGGTGGCACTTCGACCCGGCCGTGGAGGCGGCAGTCTGAAGGACGTCACGCCTCATGACCTCCGGGCTGCGCATGCAACCTGAGTGCCTGCAACGACCTTCCCCCAGCCGAGGCCCGGCGCGGTTCATTCTGTACGGCTTGGTGGGTTCCGGCTAGGTTCCGAGCCATGTGGTCGGCGTACAGGCTCGCGCGTCTCGTCGCGATCGTCGTCAGTGTCGGGTTCTCCTACGGGGGGTTCATCGGCATCTTCCGCTCCGACGACCCGGCCGGCGGCAAGGCGCTGGGATGCGGGCTCCTGGTCGGCCTGCTCCTGATGCACCTCTACAACTGCGTACGGATGGTAGACGGGCGGCGCCCGAAGGCGTGGCAGTGGACGCTCGCCCTGCAGGCTGTACTGACCGGTACCGGACTGCTGGTGTTCCCGAGCACGTGGTACGGCAACACCGGCTTCCTCGCCGCCGCCATCCTCCTGCTGATCCGGCCGGCGGGGCTGGCCTGGGCCGGATTCGCCGTCATCGTCCTCGCGCAATATCTCTCGGGACTCGAGGTACGCCCCACGGTCTGGGACGCGGCCTACCTGGCCATCGGCCATACGGCCTTCGTGGGCATCGCGCTCTACGGCGTCGCCCGCTTCGCCGACCTCGTCGGAGACCTGGAGAGGACCAGAACGGCTCTGGCCGACGCCGAGGTCACCCGGGAACGGCTGACGTTCGCCCAGTTGCTCAACGAGCGGGTCGGGACGAGCCTTGAGGAGGTGGTGCGCCACGGTGAGGCGGTCAGGCGGGCGGCCGAGGTGCCCGCCGCCCGCGAACGCTTGGCCGAGAGCCTGGCGACGGCCAGGTCCGCGCTGGCCGACACCCGGTCGGTCGCGCACGCCCATCGCGACGGCGCCCCCGCGGGACGGCGGGTCGCCGACGACCTGACGGCGAGCGTCGTCATGGGGCTCGGCGTGGCCGCGGTGCTGCTGATGCTGCTCACCAACCCGATCAAGTCCGTACTCAAGGCGGACGAGACCAGCGGCGAGGCCGTGCTGTACCTCGGGCTTGTGGCCGTCTTCACGGCGCTGTTCCTGTGGTGCTGCTCGATCGGCGGCGACGACGGGCGGCCGCGTTTCTGGCGGACCGCGCTCGCCGCCGCGTTCGTCGTCGCGCTGGCTCCCGAGCTGGTCTTCGAGCGGTCGTTCTGGTATCTCAGCATCTTCCTGCCCGCGCTCACGCTCATGCTGCTGCGCGGATGGCTGCGCTGGGCGGTGACGATCCCGCTGATCGCGCAGGACTGGCTCACCCTCGCGCTCTGGGATGTCACGCTCCAGGGGCCGACCTTCGTCGACCAGACCTACCAGATCGTCTGGGTCGGCGAGCGCGTCCTCGTCGTCTACGGTTTCGTCCGCATGGGTCGCCTCACGCGCGAACTGCAGCACGCTCGCGCCGAGCTGGCACGGACCGAAATCGCTCGTGAACGCCTGCGGTTCGCCCGGGACCTGCACGACCTGCTCGGGTTCAGCCTCTCGGTGATCGTTCTCAAGAGTGAGCTCGCCTTCCGCCTGCTCGACAAGGATCGGGTGCGCGCGGAACGAGAGCTGGACGACGGTCTGGACGCCGCCCGCCAGGCGCTCGCGGACATCGAGGCCGTAGCGGCGGGTTATCGCAGCATCTGCCTGCCGGACGAGGTCGAGTCGGCCAGAGCCGTACTCAGGACGGCGGGGCTCGCGGTGAACGGAACCGTCGACACCCCGCCGCTCACCGCCGAGCAGAGCAACGTGCTCGCGACCGTACTGCGTGAGGGCGTCACCAACGTCCTGCGGCACAGCGACGGGCGGTGCTGCACGATCGAGGCCGGGGTCACCGGCGGCACGGTGCGGTTACGCCTGCGGAACGACGGCGTCCGGGCGAACGACGTCCCGCCCGGAGCGGGTCTGGACAACCTCAGGCACCGGCTGCACGCCGTGGGCGGGACCTTGACGAGCGAGGCCGTGGACGGCTCCTACGAGCTGACCGCCGAGATCCCGCTCACTCCGCTCGAGCCGGCTCATATCCAGCCCTCGTCGGTCGCGATGCGGATCGCGTCGACGCGGTTGCGCGCGCCGAGGCGCACGATCGCCGACGACAGATAGTTCCGTACGGTGCCACGGCTCAGCGACAACATCCCGGCGATCTCGTCGGCCTCCGCCCCGGTCGCGGCCGCTTTGAGCACCTCGGCCTCGCGCTCTGTGAGCGGGCTCTCGCTTCGCTGGAGCGCGATGAGCGCGAGCTGCGGATCCACGACCTGCTCGCCGGCGCTCACCCGGCGGATCGCGTCGATGACCTCATCGGTGGGCGCGTGTTTGAGCAGGAAACCGGAGACGCCGGAGTTCAGGGCGCGGCGTAAGTAGCCGGGACGGGCGAGCCCGGACAGCACCATGATCCTGCACGAGGGGAGCTGCCGCCGGAGCTGGTCCGCGCCGGTGAGACCGTCGAGCCCGGGCAGGTCGATGTCGAGCAGGGCCACGTCGGGGCGATGCGCGAGCGCCGCGGCGATGATCCGGTCACCACGCTCTACCTGGGCGACGACCTCCAGGTCGTCCTCGAGATCGAGGACCGCGGACAGCGTCTCCCTGAGGATCCGGACATCCTCCGCGATCATGATCCTGATCACTGTGAATCCTTCACACGGCACTCGTGAACGTGGCACTACCGGCCGATTCGACGGCTCGGGAAGCTCTCATTACACACCAAATCCCAACCGTCGCAAGGAGCATCATGAGCAAGATCGTCTCGGTCGTCTACATCTCCATGGACGGCGTCGTGGAAGAGCCGGCCTGGACCGCCCCGTACTGGAGCGACGACCACGGCAAGTTCCAGGCCGGCCAGCTCTCCCAGAGCCGCGCCCTGCTGCTCGGCCGCGTCACCTACGACGGCATGTCCCAGGCCTGGCCCGCGATGGAGAAGGCCGGTGAGGACGTGGGCGTCATGAACAGCATCCCGAAGTACGTGGCCTCGACCACGCTGAAGGAGCCGACGTGGAACGCCACCGTCATCGACGGCGATGTCGCCGAGGCCGTCACCAAGCTCAAGGCCGAGGACGGCAAGGACATCCTCATCTATGGCAGCGGTGACCTGGTCAACTACCTCATCGAGCACGACCTGCTCGACGAGCTCAAGCTCTTCCTCCACCCGGTCGTCGTCGGCAGGGGCAAGCGCCTTTTCGCCGACGGGCTCGACGCCAAGGCGTGGCGCCTGGCCGGCACCCACACCTTCGACTCCGGCGCCATCGTCCTCGACTACCGCCCGGCCGGGCCCGCCGCCTGAACCTGAATGAGAGACGACGATGAAGAAGTCGATTCCCGCGACGTTACTGACCGTGATCGCTCTCGTGCTGAGTGTCGGTAAGTCCGCCGCATCCGCCACCGGCGCCGGCCATTACGCCAACGTCAACGGATTGCGCATGTACTACGAGGTGCACGGCCGCAGCCACGGCGAACCACCGCTCGTCCTGCTCCACGGCGGAATGTCGTCGATCCGCGTCTCCTTCGGACGCCTGCTGCCGGCTCTTGCCAAGGATCGCCAGGTCATCGCCATCGAGCAGCAGGCACACGGGCATACCGCCGACATCGACCGCCCGCTGCGCTACGAGTACATGGCCGACGACACCGTCGAACTGCTCCGCCGGCTCGGCGTCAGGCAGGCGGACTTCTTCGGCTACAGCATGGGCGGTGGCATCGCCTTGAACGTCGCCATCCGCTATCCGGCCCAGGTGCGCAAGCTGGTGGTCGCCTCAACCGTCTTCGACGCCTCCGGCCTGCCGCCCGGGTATCTCGACCAGATCGAGCAACTCCGCCCCGAGAACTTCCAGGACACCGTCTGGCTCAAGGATTACCTGCAGACCGCGCCGCGCCCGCAGGACTTCCCCACCCTGGTCGAAAAGATCAAGGACATCAACCGGCACGCCCCCGGCTATCCGCCCTCGGCCATCCGCGGGATGCGCGCGCCGACCCTGATCGCGATCGGCGACACCGACCTCCCCAGCATCGAACACGCCGCGGAGATGTTCCGCCTCCGCGGCGGCGGCCTCCCCGGCGACGGAGCCGGTGGCCCGGCCGCCTCCGAACTCGCCGTCCTCCCCGGCACCACCCACGTCGGCATGGAGAACAACGCCGAACTGCTGCTCCCCGCCGTTTCCGCCTTCCTCGAACGGCCATAGGGGAGCGCGGCCGGCGCAGGTGCGCGGTGAGCGTGCGGCTCACCGCGCACCTGCTCAGGTGCCTGTAGTGCGATGAGCGAACGACGAGGACCGCCGGGGCCGTCATCTTCCCGGGCCGCGCTCGGCAGGAGCCACATCAGTCGCATGATCCCGTTCCAGGGCGAGGCGGGAGTGTGATGCGGGCGGCCAGGTCGGTCAGGCGGGCCGATGCCCAGACGTTCTCGCCCGCGGTCTCGCGTGCCGCCGCCACCCGGTCCGCCGCGTCCGGAAGACCGGCGCGTACGGCGAGCTCCGCTCCCGCCGCCCGCGCGTACGCGGCCGACCAGCCTGTGGGCGAACCCGCGAACGCTCGGGCCACCAGCTCCGCGGCGCCCTCCACCGTCGCCGTCCCCGTCTCCGCCGCGGCCAGCGCGGCGGCGAACGCGGCGAACACCATCGGCTCACTGGAGGGATCGGCACCGGGCCCCAGCGCGAGTTCCGCCCGCTCCCGCCACAGCAGGAACGCCTCCCGATCCGCGCGCAGGCCGTGGGCCAGCGCGACCGCCGACGCGGCCGGAGACAGCCAGGCCGCGATCGGCGCACCAGAGCCTCGCCACGCCCGCCACATCGGTTCGGCCAGTTCCAGCGCCTCCTCGCATCGTCCGAGCAGCACCAGCGGCGGGATCAGCTTGCCCGCCGGCCGGTACGGGTGCGCGCCCAGCAACTCGTCACCCGCGATCCGCTCGGCCACCCCCAGCGCGCCCTCGACGTCACCCACCGCGAAGGCGCACAGCCACGTGTGATGAAACGCGTCGAGGATCTCCGCCGCGCAGGCAGGATCGCTGCGGTTCATCCCGTCGATGAGCCGCAGCCGTTCACGTGCGATCGCGTACGCCCGCCGGAACCGCCCCGCCCGCATCGCCAGCGAAGCCGGCGCGTCCAGCGCGGCACTGACGAGCACCGGATCGCCTGTGGCACGGGCCGCCACCACCGCGGCCCCGGCCAGAGACGGGTCGGGAAACGCCTGCGGCGACGGCGGACACCAGGTAAGCGCCACAGCCACATGCGCCGCCACAATGTGATCCGGCACGGCCGGCTTCCCGCCGTCGCCGGGCGTCGTCCCGGCGTCTCCTGCGACCGCCGTCCCAGGCCGCGCCGCTGCCACGGCCTCCTCCAGCAGCTGACGCAGCGCAGGCTCGGCCACCGGTTGGGCGAAGCCCGACAGGAACCGGCGGGCCGTCACCACCGCCTGAGCCAGGGCGATCGCCCTGGCTGTCCTGTCGCCCGCCACCCGGGCCCGCTCCGCCGACTCCACCAGCAACTCGAAGGCCCCGCTCGCGAGTCCCGCCCCGAACACCGCCTGCGCGGCACACCGCAGGTCGGCGGCGGCGTCCGAGGCGTCCATCGCGCGCCGAGCCGCCTCACGGAAGTGCGCCACCGACTCCCGCATGAGCCGCCGCGCGTATGCCAGCCGCCCGAGCGAGCGCGCCAGCTCGTGTGCCGCGGCGCCGGGCCCCGGCGGCGCGTGCCGCAACGCCGACCGCAGGTCGGCGCCGACAGCGTCGAACCTCTCCTGCCACTGCGGGGTCCGCTTCCCCGCCCGCCCCCACGCCATGTCGGCTGACGGGCCGCACGCCGTCTCGGTCACGAGGGGCCGTAGCGTCTCGTCGGCCAGGGACCTGGCCGTGCCGGCCGCCCACCGCAGGTGCAACTCCCGCACCCGCTCCAGCTCACCCGCCGCCGCCAGCCGTTCCAGCGCATACGCCCGGACCGTCGCCAGCAGCCGCCACTCGCTGTCCGAGCCGCCGTCGCGTACCACCAGGCTCTTGTCCACGAGCCGGCCCAGCACGTCCGCCACCTCCCCTCGAGAGGCGTACGGGGCCGTCCGGCAGACCGCGTCCAGGTCGAAGGCGCCGGCGAACACCCCCAGCCTCGGGAACAGCGCCCGCTCGTCGTCCCCGAGCAGGTTGTGGCTCCACCCGAGCACCGCCCGCAGCGACCGGTGCCGCTCGTCGGCGTGCCGGCTGCCCGCCAGCAGCCGCAGCGAGTCCTCCAGCGCAGCCAGCACCCCGTGCGCCCCCAGAGACGCGCACCGGGCGGCGGCCAGCTCGATGGCCAGCGGCATGCCGTCGAGGCGTGCGCAGATCTCCGCCACCAGCACCGGGTCGGCGGCGAACGCGTGGTCCACCGCCCTGGCCCGGTCCACGAACAGGGCCTCCGCTTCCGAGGCCAGCGGGAGCGGCGAGATCGGCACCACGTGCTCGCCGGGGATGCCGAGCCGTTCCCGGCTGGTGGCCAGCACCGTGACGCCGGGGCACGACGACAGCACCCGGTCGGCCAGGGCCGCCGCGCCGTCCAGGACGTGCTCGCAGTTGTCCAGCACGAGCAGCCGCCGCCCGCCGTCCAGCGCGTGTGCGACGGCGTCGGCCAGCGAGCGGCCCGGCGACTCGCCCACCCCGAGCGCTCGTGCCGCCGCCCCGGCCACCTCGCCGTCGCGCACCGGAACGAGGTCCACGAACGCCCCGCCGAGCGGGAAGTCGGGTGCGGCCGCCTCCGCCACCACGGCCGCCAGCCGGGTCTTGCCGACCCCGCCCGGCCCGGTGATCGTCACCAGTGCGCCCGGCCGCAGCAACGCCGGCAGCGTGTCCCGCTCGTGCGCCCGCCCGGTGAACCCCGTTCGCCAGGACGGCATCGCGGCCATGGGCGCCCGCGCCCGACCGGCGAACGCCGCCAGCGCCCGCCGGTCGGCGGCGTCGTGCTTGCGCAGCAGCGAGGAGACGTGGTTTTCGACGGTCCGCACCGAGATGCTCAGGCGCCGGGCGATCTGGGCGTTGGTCAGGTGCTCGCCGAGCAGCGCCAGCACCTCGGCCTCACGCGGCGACACCCTTTCCGGACTCACCCGATCTATATCACCATCACCCCTACATCCTCCGAAACCCATCTGAGTGCTGGATAGGTGGTCAGCACGGATGCCCCGCTCCGCCGCCCTCGTGACACTGGCTCCACGAGCCCACGACCGGAGGAGACGACTGCTGATGACCGGCGGCATATTGAACGACGCCTACGAGCGCTTCCACCGCACCGGCCCGGAATGGGGCGAGGACCAGCTCACCAACCACGGTCCCATGGCCGTCGAGGTCCTCGTCCGGCGCGGCCGGGCGGACCTGGTCGACCGCTGGACGAGCGGCTACCTGCGCCGCCTCGACGACCTGCCCTCGCCCACCGGCACGATCACCGACGCGAACTGGGCCGAAGCCCTGGGCGACGGACGCCGCGTCGGCGACTGGACCGTCTACTTCTCCCGCGCCCTCAGGGAACGGCCGTGGCGGGAGGTGCTGGCCGTCTGGTGGGAGCGGCTCCTCCCCGGCATCGTCGCCGGCACCACACACGGCGTCATCCGCGTCGGCCATGTCGTGCGGGCGCTGCTCGCGGGCGCGCAGACCCCGCACACGCTCGGCGAGCTCGCCCACGGCCTGGCCTTCTGGGCCGCCAGGTCGCGCCCATATCCGGCCGCGGCCGCGCCGGCCGGGAGGCTCGACGCGGGGGCCGCGCTGGATGGCGTCCCCCGTGTCCCCGACCAGAGCGGCAACGTCGCCAACCGCTTCGGTCAGCTCCCCGGCATGCCCGGCTGGGCGGCGGCGGTCGCGGGCCTCGCGCCCGCCGCCGTCCCCGACGAGGTGCCCGCCCGCCTGGCCGACCTGGTCGCCGCCGCGACGCTGCGCTACCTCTCCCACGGCCACGCTCACCCCGTGCTGCTGGTGCACACCGCAACGGCGCCGAACGCCGTGTTGCACACGCTGCCCGCGCTCCCCCGGGAGCTGTGGTCGCCCAGCCTGACCGCCATCTGGACCACCACCGCGGCCCTCTACGCCGCCTACGCCCCGAAGGAGGCCGCTCCGCGCTCCGCACTGCCGGAGCCGCCGCAGGCCGCAGACGGGGCAGCGGAGGTTCTCGACCGGGCCGTCGCGCACGCCGACGAGCACGTCATCAAGTTCACCGACACCGCCGCCGAGGTCTACACCCGCACCGGGAATCCGGACGCGCTGGCCGCCGCCCTGCGCGCCGGAGCGCTCATCGACTCGCCGATGTCCTGAGATGTATCGGCTGGTCGACCAGCGCTGCGGCACGACCGGAAGAGGAGCGGCGGTCAGTAGGCGGTCAGGTCGACGGCGATGCGGCGCTGTGGGTAGTGAGCGGCTTGTGCCAGATCATGATCTCGGTCGCGGGAAGGCGCTCCGCGAAGCGGTCGCCGGGTGACGTCTGCCGCAGCATCGCGCGCAGGTCCCGTTCGAAGTCCTCCAGCCTGTCGCCGAACAGGTGAGGGGCGGAGTCGGATCGGGAGAACACCCACGCCACGATGTCGTCCGCGGTGCGATCGGCCACCGCTCCGGCCTCCACGACGTGTCGTTCGAAGTTCTCGAACCCGGCCCGGGCCAGGACGAGGTCCTCGCGATCCGGCGTGCCGTTGACGAGCGTTCCCTGTCCCGCGCGGCGCACCGGGCCCAGATACCGGCGCACCAGGTCGCTGATCTGCGCGTACGGGGGAGCGGGCAGCGGCAGTGGCGCCGGTTCTGCGGGGGGATTCTTGGCGTCGGCCACGTGGACGAACGCGCCTCCCGGCTCCAGCATCTCCAGCACGGTCGCAGCGACACGATCCCGATCGGTCCAGTGGAAGGACTGGGCGAACACCACGACCCGGAACGTGCCCAGACCGGCCGGGAGGTCCTCCGCGCGGGCCGCCGCCCACCGCGTGTTGGTCACACCCCGGCGCTTGGCCTGTCGCTCGGCCTCGGCCAGCATGTCCACATCCGGGTCGACGCCGACCGCCTCGGTGAAGAAGCGCGCCAGAGGGAGGATCACGGTGCCCGGTCCGCAGCCGACGTCGAGGAGCCGGCCCCGGCCGTCCAGACCGAGTGCCGCGGCCAGAGTTTCGGCGAGTCCCGGAGCATACGGCAGTCGGCCGCGCTCGTAATAGGCTGCGCACCCCTGAAACAGGGTGCTGTCCCACTGCCATCCGTCAGGCATGCCAATCCCTCCACGAGTGGTGACGTCGTCGGCGGATCCGAGCTCATCGGCGGCGTCGCGGTCATGCGATCGGACAAGACGCTTTTCGCCGCACAAGCCGGTGTGTTCACGTTCCCTGAAAGGCAGAAACGACAAGTGTCTCATGGAGCCGGACGCCGCAGGCGGTGAACACCTGCGCCGAGTATCCGGTGCGGCTCCTACGGCCGACAGTCAGCCGGAACTTCCCGCGGCGCTTCCCTTTCGGAGAGGTCGGCGGGACGGCGAGCCTTCCTCATTCCCGCGAGCGCGCCGAGGAGGGACGGCAGTGCGCCGACCGCGAAGGACGCGGCCAGGGTGAGTTGTCCTACGAGCAGTCCCATGGAAGCCGAGCCCACGGCGTTTCCGGTGTTGAACGCCGCATTGACCCACGCGCCGGCCTGTGTCTTCGAGTCGGGGGCCGCGACCTTGTCCGCCAGCATGTAGGCGGTGAGGGCCGGAGCGACGAACAGCCCTGCGACGCCGACCAGCACGGACAACGCGACATCTCGCTGAGATCGACGAGCAGGTGGCCGGGACGGCAACGCTGATGACGATGCCCAACCTGACCTACGGTTGTGCCCCCACCGCCTTTGTCGAGGCCGTCGTCGTGGCCGCCGCGCACCGTCGCAGAGGCGTGGCCACCGCGATCATGCGTCGGCTCCTCGACGACGCTCGATCTGCCGGATGCAACAAGGTCCGGCTGCTGTCTCACAAGCGCCACGCCGCCGACGGTGCTCATCGCCTCTACACCTCGCTGGGGTTCGAGCCGGAGGCGGAGGGATTTCGGCTCTATCTCCGGGAGGTTCCCGCCGCCGTTCAGGCCGCCAGGCCGACACAGCGCTGATGCCGCTCCCGGCGGCGCCCCGCGCCGTGTCCTCGCCTCGGGCATCGTGACGACGCTCGGCATGGAGGACGGGCGCTACCACGTCCGCGACGCGGAACCCCACGAGGCCGCCCGGGTGCTCTGCTCCGAGAAGACCTGGCCGAATCGACCTCAGTGGTGGGCGTGACCCAACGGCTCGATCTCGTCGGGGTCGGGCACGGCCAGCAGGAACTCTGCGCCGTGTTCGAGCATCTGGGCGGTTTCGGCCGAGCGCGGGAGCATCGTCTTCTCGTAGCCGCGTACGGCGTCGTCGATGGTGGAGGAGCGGACGAGCGCGAGCGCGAGTTCGCAGGCGTCGAGCATGGCGAGGTTGACGCCGACGCCCAACGGCGGCATGAGGTGTGCGGCGTCTCCGAGGAGCGTCACGCTGGGCGAGTGCTCCCACGTGTGCGGAACCGGCAGGGCGAAGAGCGGACGGTCGACGTAGGCGCCGTCGTTGTCCGTGATCATCCGGAGCAGCCGTGGCGACCAGGCCGCGTACTCACGGAGCAGGTGCGCACGGATGCCCTCGGTGTCCTCGGCGCGAAGCCCGTTCGCCGCGATCCAGTCCAGGGGGACGCGCCGCATGATGTAGACCCGCATGTGGCCGCCGCTGTTGCGCTGTGCGAAGAGGCCACGCTCCCCGTCGGCGGCGTGGGCGCTGCCTTTCCCGACCAGTTCGGCGAGCTCGGGGTGCGCGTCGTCCATGTCGTCGAACCACGCCTCGAGGAAACCGACCCCGACATAGCGCGGTGTCGCGGGCGACACGGCGGCGCGGACGCGGGAGAAGGCGCCGTCCGCGCCGATCACGAGATCCGCCTCGACGGCCGTCCCGTCGGTGAACGTCAGCGTTCGCGGCCCGTCGGCCGGCCCGCTCACCGACTCGAGGGTCCGTCCCCACTGGACCGTCCCCGGGGCGAGTGAGCGCAGCAGGAGATCGCGAAGCTGCCCGCGGTCGATCTCGGGGCTGACCGTCTCGCCCTCGTCCGGCACGTGGTGGGCAAGGACACGTCCCGCTGGGTCGATTCGGCGCATTTCCTGCCCCTCGACCCTCGCGAGCGCGAAGAACTCCTCCAGCAGACCCGCCTCATGGAGTGCGAGCTGGCCGTCTTCCTCGTGCAGGTCGAGCGAGCCTCCCTGGTCGCGGGAGTCCGCATCCGGATCCCGGTCGTACACAGTCACCGGAACGCCGTGCCGCTGCAGGATGCGTGCGCATGTGAGGCCTCCCGGGCCGGCGCCGATGATGCCGATCCGCGCGTTCGCGGGCGTCGGAGATTCCACGGTGGATTCCTTTCGTCGGCGGGGTTCCCGGTGCCGCTACGCGCGGCGACGACCGGCGCCGCGCCCCCTCGGGACGGCGACTCCCGCGAAGTCCACCAAAGCAGAAACGAGTACAAAACTGCAACCGTTACAGTTTCGGTCTCAGTTCACCTATGGAGTACAGTGACGTCATGCCCGACTCTCCGGCCGTTGGCCGTCGCGAGCGCAAGAAGGCCGCGACGAGGCAGGCCATCGCCGACGCCGCCCTGGAGCTCTTCCTGGAGCACGGCTTCGAACGGGTGAGCGTCCGCGACGTCGCCGAAAGGGCTGACGTGTCGACGACGACCCTCTTCGCGCACTTCCCGGGCAAGGAGGCGCTGGTCTTCGACCGCGAGGAGGAAGTGGAGGCGGCGCTGACCGCCGCCGTCCGCGAACGGCCCGAGGGCCGGAGTGTGATCGAGGCGCTCCGCGCCCACGCGCTGGAGTCCTGGGTGCGGGTCGTGTCGGATCCTCGTCTGGACCAGCTCCACGCGCTGGTGGACCGGACGCCCGCGCTCCGCGAGTACGCGGAGCGTATGTGGATGCGGCATGCGGCCGCCCTCGGCGTCGTGATCGCGGAGGAACTCGGGCGGGAGGAGGATGATCTCGAATGTACGGCTCTCGCGCGGTTCGTCCTGGAGATCCCGACTCTGGTGCAGGGCCGGCATGATCCGCGTGCGGCTGTGGAGACGGTGTTCGACCTGCTGATCGACGGATGGCGTGCGCGGCTTGATTCCGAACCGGCACATTGACGTTCTAACGAACAAGGAAAGCCGCGTCGATCGGCGTTTGTGGCGCCGGTGAACGGAAAGCAGCCCCCCGGAAGAATTGTCCGCAGGGCATTCTCGAACTCAATTAGTTTCGGGAAATGTCTTGATTCGGACAGTGGCACGTTTCGTGGGGGAGAAAATGCCCAAGTGTCCTAATGTTGTCGGGTTCCTTATGCTCGGCACCGCGCTGTCCGGTGGGGCCGTCCCCTTGGGCACTCCCGCCGTCGCCGCGTCCGCCGAAGGCGCGGTCGTGACGGGCCTCGACGTCGATCACCCGGTCGGACGCGATCACGCCCGAGGTCACGGCCGCCGTGGCGCCGGGCATCGCGACGGGCGGCGGCAGTCGGAGCGCGAGCGGCAGCGGCAACGGCAGAACCTGCTCCGCGACGTCACGCTCGCCCTCACCCCGATGCAGAAGGGCGAGACGGATTCGCGGGCTCTGCCGTACAACTGGCAGAAAACGGACGCGACTGCGAACTCCTTCAGCGATCAGAACAACCTGTCGGACATCACGAACCGGCCCGTCCAGAAAACGGACTCATCGGCCACCGGCGACACGAGCGATTCCACGCAGAAATCCGACCCGCCGGGCACGTCATCGGCGCCGCCGGACGATTCCACCAGTGCGGAGATGCTGGCCTACCTGCGGGATCTGGCCGCGAAGAAGCAGTTCACCGGCTCGGCGCTGGTCGTACGGCGTGGGCGGGTGCTGGCGCGTTTCGCCGCGGGCGAGGCGGACGAGAACAAGCACATCCCCAACCGGCCGGACACCGTCTACCGGGTCATGTCGATCACCAAGCAGTTCACCTCGATGCTCGTGCTGAAGCTGCAAGACCGCGGGCTGCTCAAGCTGGACGACCGGATCTGCCCGTATCTCGTCCCGGCGTACATCAAGGCCTGCCCGGCGGCGTGGCGTCCCATCACGATCCGCGAGACGCTCACCCACACCTCCGGCATCCCCAACATCGAGACACTGCCCAGCTATCTCGCCAACGTGACGCGACCGACCACGCCCCGGAAACTCATCCAGCAGTTCGTGAACCTGCCACTGGACTTCACGCCCGGCACCAGTTGGAAGTACACCAACTCCGGCTACGTCCTGGCCGGCGCGATCATCCAGGCGGTGACGCACAAGCCGTACGGCACCGTACTCCGCGACGAGATCACCGGCCCGCTGCACCTCGAGCACACCGGCTACAGCAGGAATTATCCGCCCGCCGGGTACGCGAAGGGCTACTTCACACTCGGGTCACCGGCCCCGCTCCTGAACGGCTCCGAGCTGTTCTCCGCGACCGGCCTCTACTCCACCGTCGACGACCTCGCTCGCTGGGACCGGGCGTTCGGCTCGTACACGGTCGCGCCACCCGCGACCGTCAAGCTGGCGTTCACGCCGCAGGCGAAGTGTCCCCCCACCGGCTGCCTCAACCTGCCGTCGAGCGCGTACGCCTTCGGCTGGCTCGTCGACCGGCTCCACGGACACCGGCTCCGGTATCACCCGGGTCTTTTCATGGGCTACACGGCGAGCAACATGTACCTGCCCGACGACGACATCCAGGTCGTCGTGCTCAGCAACGTGCAGGACACCGACACCGCCGGCATCGCCCGCCACCTCGCCACCCTCGCTCTCGGCCGGTGAGGACTCACAGAGGGGTGGATGCGGTGGTCTCGGGCACGAAGGCGATGCCGTCGAAGTGCTCGGCGAGCACCGTGGGCATGTAGCCGAGCTTGTAGGTGAACCGCCTCGCCACCGCCCCCCCGTAACCGCGCATGTGAAGGGGCTCGCCGAGCCACCGCGTCACGGCCTCCGGCCGTGGGCCGCTCCGCAGGTCGATCACGTGATCGCCCGGGTGAGCGGTGGCCAGGCGAGCCTCAACGATCGTCGGTCTCCGGACGAGTGGGACGCGGAAGGTGACCGGAGGCCTGGCCGGGTCCACCCTGCCGAATCGTCGCCGGTGGGCCCGGAACCGGCCCGACCCGAAGAGCACGCCGAGTGCGTAGTACGTCTCGCCATGGCGCTGCCTGAGATGCATGCCCATCGCGGGCACCGACCCGCCGCTGTGGCCGCCCTTCATGACGTGGCCGTTGTGCGCCCAGAGGGCGACCTTGGCGTCCGGGTCGTCCAGGAGCAGGTCCACGTTGTCGGCGAGGTAGCGGTCACGGGCGACGCTCACGGTCTGTGCGGGGTCCGAGTGCCGGAACGGCCGGCTCGCGAGGTCGGCGCTCTGGCGCACGATCCGCGCATGCGCAAGCGCCTCATCCGAAAGGGAGACGCCGGCCAGGAAGTCCTCGACGCGGCGGGCGTCGGCTTCGATCCGCCGGTCGAGCGGTGGGCCGACGCCCAGGCGCTTTCCGGCGAGGGGAGCGAGGGGGTCGAGCAGGCCCGCCGCGTCATCGCCGAGGCAGGTACCCAGGGCGTCCAGCGATGCCGCCGGATGCTGCGGGTCGATGCCCACGAACCTCACCTTCCGCGAGGCGGTGCGGTTGTGGTCGCGCAGCCACTCGACGACCGCCAGCATCTCCGCCGTGTGCAACGTCCAGAAGCCCAGCCCGGCGAGCGCCTCGACCGGATCGCCGGAGCCGCCCTGCACGTAGTCGTCCACGGCTCGGGACGCCGATGCGCTGGCCTCCACCGCGAGCGTCGTGAACCCCAGTTCCTCGACCAGGAACTCCAGCAACCGGTGCCTGATCAAGAAGAACTCCCGGCTGCCATGTGTGGCCTCGCCGAGCCCCACCACCCGCACACCGTCCAGTGCGACGCGTAACGGTGCCAGGTCAGCGGTTCCGGCGGCCGGTTCCAGGCCGTTCAGTGGTATCGCTCGCGCCTTGAGCCACTTCGCCACCTCGTCCTCGTTCATCGTGCCGGGCACGGTGCTCCTCATGGTCGGCTGCACGAGGGTCAGAGACCCACGACGGTGCTGCGGCGTTCGAGGAGGACGACGTCGCGCCAGCGACCGTGGTGGCGGCCGACGTGATGGCGGGTGCCGACGACGCGGAAGCCGGCCTTCTCGTGCAGGCGCAGGCTGGCGGTGTTCTCGGGGAAGACGCCCGACTGGATGGTCCAGATGCCCTCGGTCTCGGTGGACTGGATGAGGGCGTTCAGGAGCGCCAGCCCGATTCCGCGGCCGCCGTGGCCGGGGTGGACGTAGACGGAGTGCTCGACCACCCCGGCGTAGACGCAGCGGGAGGAGACGGCGCTGACCGCGATCCAGCCGACGACCTGTCCGCTGACGGCGTCGACGGCGACGTGCCGGTGGAGCGGCAGCTTCGCGGCGTCGAACGCCTGCCAGGCCGGTGCCGTGGTCTCGAAACTGGCGTTTCCGCCGTCGAGGCCGGCCTGGTAGATCGCGAGGACCTGCGCCGCGTCGGTCTCCCGCATGGGGCGGACGAGGATCGCTCCCACCTCGGCAAGCTCGGACATGTGTCCTCCAATCAGCGTCACGCCGTCTCGGCGAGGGCCCTCGACGCGGGCATGAGCAGGGCCGACATGCGGGCCAGTACGGCCGGGGCGATCCGGTAGTAGACCCAGGTGCCCCGGCGCTCGGACTCGATGAGCCCGGCCTGTCTGAGCACCTTCAGGTGATGGCTGATCGTCGGCGGGGTGAGGTCGAAGGCCGCCGTCAGGTCGCACACGCACGTCTCACCGTCCTCGTGAGAGGCGATCAGCGACAGCAGGCGCAGCCGTACGGGATCGGCGACCGCCTTGAACAGCGGAGCGAGCTCGGCGGCCTCGCTTTCGGACAGCGGTTCGCAGGCCAGCGGCGCGCAACAGGCATCGATGATCTGCAGCTCTTGCTTCGACACAGTTCTAATTTGACGTCCATCTAGGCAGACGCGCAAACTGCGGGCATCCTGATTAGAAGTTCATCTAAGCAAGGAGAACCACGTGTCCCGTGTCCAGCTCGCTCTGCGCGTCGCCGACCTGGAAGGCTCGGTCGCGTTCTACTCCAAACTGTTCGGCGTCGAGCCCGCCAAGCGCCGGCCCGGGTACGCCAACTTCGCCATCGCGGAGCCGCCGCTCAAGCTGGTGCTCCTGGAGGGCGAGCCGGGGGAGCCGACCCGGATGGACCATCTCGGCGTCGAGGTCGAGGACGACGCCGAGGTCACGGCGGCGACCGGACGCCTGAAGGAGGCGGGCCTGGCCACCTTCGAGGAGAACGACACCACCTGCTGTTACGCCCTCCAGGACAAGGTGTGGGTCCACGGCCCGGGCGGCGAGCCCTGGGAGGTGTACGTGGTCAAGTCCGACAGCCCCACAGCCGGTGCCCTCACCGTCGACATCCTCTCCAAGGAGACCGGCTCCGCCTGCTGCGCCGCCGAGACGGTCACCGGCGGTGACGGCTGATCGTGCCGCCGAGCCGGGCGGGCCGCCACATCAACAGCACCACCGCCGCGAAGGCGAGGGCGACCACCACGAAGAAGAGCACGTACGGGAAGGACGGGGTTGCCTCCGGTTCGTCCGGGGACGTCGGTTCCGTCACCGGGGCGATCTGATCGACGAGGGCCTTGGCGGCCAGGCCGGGATCGCCTTGGGACGCCCGCCCGAAGCCCGGTGCCTGGATGACCTGGAGCAGGTCCTGCCGCATCGGTTCGTCCGCGGCGCGGTTGACGAGCACGACCAGCCTGCGCTGGGGGAGCGGTAGGTCCCGCGGCGCGGAGCGCTGGTAGCCCTCGACGGCGCTCACGCTCTCGGGCACGATCGCGGCGTCGGCGGATCGCTCGGCCAGCCGACGCGAGATGTCCTGGACCGACACGGTGTTCAGCCGTACGCCGCGATCGGTCAGCGCGCGCAGCTGCTCGTCGCCGATCGTGTTGCGGATGAGGATGTCGTCGCCCTCGCCGGGGTGGTCGAGGAACCTTCCCGGCTTGACGCCGTCCCTGACGAGCAGGACGTCGGGGCTCGTCACCCCAAGGTCCGCCAGCTCACTGAGGCCCCATGTCTGCAGGTCCCCCCGCACGTCCCTGCCGGAGTACCGGCCGCCGCTGACCGCCCCGAGGACGTCGAGGTCGTACGCGATGGTCACGGCCGGCGTGCCGACGGGCGGCGTGACGGTCGCGGGGTCGATCGTCTCGACGGCCGGGGCGTAGCCGTCGCGGCGGAGCCTCTCGGCGAAGGCCTCGGCGGCGTACCGCTGGTCGGCGGGCGCCTGGACGACCACCGCCGGCGGCGCCGGAGAAGCGGAGAGGTTCTCCGGAGGGGATTCGCCGACGTCGCCCAGGGTCAGGAACACGGCCACGACGGCCGCCGCGACGAACGCGGCCGTGCCCGTCAGGGTCACCGCCAGGCGGACTCGCCGGTCCAGACCCCGCCAGCTCCACCGGCGCTCGACGGGAGGCGTGCCCATGAGGGAGGCGAGCTTCCGCCGTACGACATCCGGGGTGCTCGGCGAGCAGATGAGGGCGTCGGCGGCGTCCTGGCTGGACTGCCTCCACATCTCCTCGGCCGGAAAGGCCGCGTCCACGAGCCGCGTGTAGAGCAGGGTCGCGTCACTGCGGGGATCGATCACGCCGCGAAAGCAGTTGCGCTGGAGTAGCACCCTCTGGAGGTGCTGCCGGGTGGTGGGGTTCGTGCCCGAGCGAGCCAGATCCTCGACCGCGGCGCGGACGTCCGCGGCGTACGTGAGCGCGTCGGCCAGCGCCTCGGTGTAGGCGTTTCCCGCGCCGTTCCGGTACGCCACCGTGGGCTCCGTGGAGCTCGTGCGCAGGGCGGGAGGAGGGCCGGGCGGGGAGCGATCCGGCTCGGGTTCGGGCTCCGGCGCCGCGGAACCGGACTGTTCGACCAGCTGGAGCACTCTGGGCCGGTCCTTCTCGATCGACAGCGGCTCGGTCTGCCGGGCGAGCCTGGCGATCATCTCCGTCGCCGGGACGTCGGACCGTGTGTAGAACTGGTAGCAGAGTTTCGACGGCGTCTGGTCGAGGACGCTGTCGGCCGGGCGTCCCCAGACCACCGTCTGCGCCCCCTCGGGGGCGTACCGCGCGAACGACAGCTTGATGCTGTGCTCGCTCGTGCTGCTGGTCCAGGTGGCGGCGGTGAACCTGGTCCGCGTCCCGTACGGCAGCAGCGCCGCGACGGTGTCCGCGAATCGCAGCCGGTCGATCATGGGGACGGAGTCGGCGCCGATCACGCACACGGGCCGGCCGTTCAGCAGCAGCGCCGCGGCGCAGAGCGTGTCGGGCCCGGGCGGCAGGGCCTCCGGGTCGTACGGCGGCACGGCCACGGTCAGCGGAGGCCGCGGCTCCAGCGGCAGGGCGGCGAAGGCGGTGTAGAGCGCCGTGTACGACACCGGCTGGTCGACGAGCTGCTCGTACGGTACGTAGAACCACCGGGTGTAGGCGATCTTGCGGTTGGCGAAGTCGCGGTGACCCGACCACTCCCGGATCGCCAGAACCAGGTAGTAGGAGATCTCTCCGTTCTCGCTGATCCTCGCGGTCCCGATCGTCACCTGGGGCAGGTCGCCGGCGGTGCTCGCGGTGTAGCGGTGCCTGAGCTTGTCGAACACCCCGCGATCGAGCCGCCCGTCGCTCCACTCCAGCAGGCCGTACTCGTCGTAGCTGCCGGGCCGCTTGCCTTCCAGCGCCCACTCGAAACCGATCACCGCGGACCGCCGGCGGCGAGGCGCCGACCGAGCCACAGCATGGGCTCGACGACGTTGATGGGATGGACCTGCCCCCGGATCCGCAGCTCCCTGCCCGCCTCGGGCAGCAGGTTCTGGTAGTCGTTCCAGTCGAACGTCTTGGTGTGCGGCCGTACGTAGAAGCCGATCGACGAGGTGACGAAGAACTCGACGCGGGTGCGGTGGAAGAACTGGTCCAGGGCGTTGACGACCATGTCCGCGTTGCCGCTCGCGGACACCTCGCACAGCGCGCGGAACAGGTCGCGGGCGTCCTCGCTGGTCACGCGGGGAAATCCGTACTCGTCGTCGGGCGCGGAGTCGAGCAGGTGCAGCTTCTCCGCGGTCTCCAGCACGCGGGGGTCGTCGAACTTGGTGATGCAGACCGCGACGTGGTGGGGGAGCATCCCGTCCCGCAGCTCTCCGATCTCGAGCATCTTCTCGGCGAGGCGGGTGAGCGGCGGGTGCAGATGGTCGAAGGCGTCACCGAGCTCGAACTCCCGGATGGGGTCGAAGAGGAAGACCAGGCCCCGGCTCTTCACCAGGTTGTCCATCAGGCGGCGGCGCAGGTCGTCGCCGACGCCGCCGCCGTTCCCCGTGTGGAGGGGGCCCGCGCTGAACAGACCGCCCGGCGCGTCGACCATGCTGATGCCGATCTTCAGCGGTGGGGCGGACCGGGCTTTGCGGAGCCACCGGCGCTCCTGCCGCTCGGCCGGCCCGACCAGCGTCCAGCGGTAGTGCTCCAGGCTCTGGCTCGCCTCCGGGAAGATCTTCCCGTTCGACAGAGCGTTCGTTCTCTCGATGAGGTAGTCGGACGAGGCGGCGTCGGATCCGATGATCTTCCAGTCGTCCTTCCGCCGCATCAGCGCGATGTTCAGGGCGGCCAGAAGCGTGGTCTTGCCGCTGCCGGGTGCGCCCCACATGGCGATGTCGTGGGCCGGTGGTCCCTGCGCGGGGTCGGACTGCATGTCTGGTCTCACTCCGTCTCGTCGAGGAGGGGGAACGGGATGGGGAGGCCGTCGGGCGCGGCCAGCCCCAGGTCGGCGGCCAGCCCCCGGATGTCGAGGGCGTCGAGATGCGCGAGCCCGTTCGCGCCGAGCCGACGCCAGGCCGGGTGCGCGGCGGTGTCCTGCCGGTCGCAGATCGCGGCGAGCAGGACGTCCGGCCGGCTCTGCACGCGGCCCACGAGCGACCGCCAGTCGTGCGAGCGCGGGCAGGGCAGGATCAGCGACCGGTTCGTACGCGCGGGGTGCGGCGGGCGGTCGCCGGCCGTGAGCAGGACCGTGCGCACCCGCTCCGACGTCGCGAGCCGCCGGGCCACCACGTCCAGCATGTCCTCCACCTGGGCGGCGTGCGGATAGTAGGGGTAGCCCTCGGTGATCGCACCGCGCTCCTCCAGCCGCTCCAGGGCGGCCAGCGCGCGCTCGGGCGTGACCTGCCACGCGGCGACCTCCACCGGATGCTCTCCGGCCGACCGGTCGTCGTAGGAGTGCGCGCCGTACGCCACGAGGGAGACCCGCAGGAGGTCCGCGAGCTCGGCGGACAGATGACTGACCATCTGGCGCACCCGGCTCAGGCGCTCCTCCACCATCGCGTCCGGCCCGCACACCTCCACCGCGCAGATCAGGTGTGCCGGCCCGGCCTTGGGCGGCAGCTGCGACGGCGCCGCCGCCACGAGGTCGTTCCAGCCGCGCGGGTCCCGGGTCAGCTCGGGCACGCCGGTGAACCGCACCTTCCCCGGTCGCACCAGCTCGGCCGTCAGCAGATAACGGCCGGGGGTGAGCCTGGCACTGTGCACCGACAGCAGCCGGGGCTCCCGGCCCTGCCAGGTGACCACGGCGAACGCGGTGCCGTACTCGTCGCCCGGCTCGCAGCGGACGGCCACCTCGGCCCGCGTCCCGGGAAGGGTGCCGATGGGGAACAGCTGCTTGCTTCCCAGCCGCAGCCGCCCGCTCGCGTGGTCGGCGCGTAACACGACCAGGTCGTACGACCGTGAGAGGGGGTCGGAGGCCAGGACGTCCTCGACGATCGCGATGACCGGCCCGTCACAGGGGAGAACGGCGGCGGGCCGCGCCTCGCCCAGCCAGCCGAGCGCCCGGCCGGCCTCCGCGCCGTCCGGAAACGAGCAGACGAGGACGACCTCGTCGGCGGCGAGCAGGTCGGCGGCCCGGAGCACGGCCTGCCGGGAGGACTCGTGCCCCCACCCCTGCTCGGAGGTCAGGTCCTCCCATGACGACGACCAGTAACGGCAGCGAGGCCTGCCGTTGTCGTCCCGGTGGATGCGGAAGACGGTCATCCCGTCGGCGGCGACCTCCACGATCGTGAGGCGGCCGGTGGCGGTCAGCCCCGCAACGGCTCGGGCGACGGCCTTGCGAAGCAGAGCCTTGTCGGGCTCTGACACGGATCCTCCGTTGATTGTCCTGCTCGTCGCCCCCGTCCCCCTATATCCGAACTAGCCGGTAACTATGAAAAGACGACTTGTCATAACGGTAGGGTTCTTGTTGTGTCGTTGCGTCGAATCATTCTCAGTTTCCCGCAATCTTACGGCGGGGATCTACGATAGCCCGAGTCTCGAGCGTTATGCCACGTTCCAATATGTGCGCGTAGGCGAGGAGAAACATGAGGCGGTTTCTGATCGCGCTGTCCGGAGCGCGGCCCGAGGTGCTCGAACGGTGTCCGAGCGAGTACGGGAAGTTCGAGGGCATCGGCGGCGCCGTGCTCACGACGGCCGTCCTCGCGGTGGTCTCGATGACGTTCGCCCTCAACAGCGCCCTGGGCGTCAACGTCATCCTGGCCGTCCTCGCCGCGCTCGTCTGGGGTCTGATGATCCTGAGCCTCGACCGCTGGCTGGTCAGCACGATGAAGGCGGACGCCCCGCGCCGCTGGCCGCTGGCCGTTCCGCGCGTTCTCATGGCGCTCCTGCTCGGGTTCGTCATCTCCACGCCATTAGTGCTCCAGATCTTCCGGTCCGAAATCGATGCCCAAATTGTCCAGATCAAGCAGCAGCGCGCGGACGCTTTCGCCGCGCGGCAACAGCAGGGCAACGTCGGCAAGGACGTCGGCCAGCTCCGCAAAGAGGTGGCGGACCTGGAGAAAGTCATCTCCTCCGGAGGTGACGTGCCCATCGACACCGAACAGGACCCGAACGTCAAGGCGCTGACCGCAGAGCGCGCCAGGCAGCAGAAACTGGCCGACAAGCACTACGGCGAGTGGCAGTGCCAGCTGTACGGAGGACCGTCCTGTCCGAAGAAGGGCGACGGCCCTCTCGCCCAGGACAGCCGGCGCGCGTACGAGAAGGACAAGCGGCGGATCGACCTGATCAACCGGCAGATCGAGAACCGGAAGCGGGAGCTGAACGCCGGCAGCGAGGAGGCCAAGCAGGCCCGCCTCGCGAGCGCGCAGGACGCCCTGCCCAAGGCGAAGGCGCAGCTCGACGCGGGGATCAAGCGGCAGACCGACCTCCAAGCGTCCTTCGACGCCGAGAACATGGCGACCAACGGCCTGCTCATCCGCATCCAGGCGCTCAACGAGGTGACCGGCAAGGACAGCAGCCTCGGCGTCACCCGCCTGCTGCTGTTCCTGCTGTTCCTCCTCATCGAGTGCCTGCCGGTCGCGATCAAGCTGATGCAGCGGCCGGGCAACTACGAGAAGGTCCTCGCGCTGGCCGAGAAGCACGAGTTCCGGGACGCGCGGGGCACCTTCGCCGCACAGGGCGCCTTCGCCTCGCCGGGCGCGGGCGGTGCCGGGACGCCCGCCTCGCCCTCGGCCCGCTCGCAGGACGTCTGGCGCATCTGGTCCCGTACGGGCGAAACCGGCCCGCAGCCGGTGGTCACCGTCCCCGAGGACGGCGCGGCGTACCGGGGACCCACCGGCACCCGCGCGGAGACCGTCGGCGAGACCGACGCGTACGAGTCGATGGAGGACCAGGAACTGAGGCGGATGCCGGACGCCAGGACCATGCGGGTGCCGCGGACCGGTGCCGAGCGCCCCGGCGGTGTCGAGCTGCTGCCCGATGACGACTGACGCTCCGATGGCGGGCCCGGGACGGGTGATCAGGGACCGCTACGAGCTGAGGTCCCAGCTCGGCCGAGGCGGCATGGGCACGGTCTGGCTCGCGATGGACAGGATGCTCGGCCGGCTCGTCGCGCTCAAGGAAGTCCTGCTGACGCCGTACGGCGAGGGGACCGAGGTCCAGCGGGTGAGGGCTCTGCGCGAGGCCCGGTCGCTCGCCAGGATCAGGCATCCCGCGATAGCCGAGATCTACGACGTCTTCGAGGAGGGCGGCTCGCCGTGGATCGTCATGGTCTACGTCGAGGGCGGTTCTCTGGACGACCTGATCCGGCGGCGGACGCTGTCCGAGCGCGAGATCGCCGCCTTGGGGCGCGATGTGCTGGCCGGGCTGACGGCCGCGCACGCCGCGCGTGTGCTGCACCGTGACGTCAAGCCGGCCAACATCGTGGTGGGCCACGACGGAAAGGTGGTGCTCGTCGACTTCGGCATCGCGCAGATCGTCGGCGAGAGCGGGCTCACCTCGCACAGCATCATGCTCGGCACCACGGAGTTCATGGCGCCGGAGCGGATCGACGGGCGTGCGGTGGGACCCGCCGCCGACCTGTGGTCGCTCGGCGTCACGTTCTTCTGCGCGCTGGAGGGCTACTCGCCCTTCAGGCGGGACAACCCCTATGCGACCGTGCACGCCGTCTGCAACGACCGCCTTCCGCCGCCTCGCCGCCGCGGGCCGCTGTACGACGTGATCGCCGGGCTGCTCAGGAAGGACCCCGCTCTCCGGATGGGGGCGGCCGAACTCGACCGCAGGCTGGCGGCGATCGCCGCCCCGCAGCGGCCCCAGCCGCCGGTTGAGAGGCCGCGTTCGCAGCCGCCGGTCGGAAGGCCGCGATCACGACCACCCCAGCCGCCGATCGAGGCGCCGCGCACCTCCCTGCACGCTTCTTCATTGCGCAGTGCCGCCGCGGCGCTCGCCGCGATGGCGCCCGGCGCCGCCGGGCAGGCGTTGGACGCGATGGCCGGCGATCCGTCCCGGGCGGCCGGCGTGCTGGCCCTGCTGCCGTCCGGTCAGGCCGGGCGGGTGCTCGGTCACATGACCGCGGGGGGAGCGGCCGCGCTGCTGCGGCAGCTGCCCGCGAGCCGGGGCGCGAGCATCCTGACGGACGTCCCCGATCGGGTCGCCGCCGACATCCTCAACGCGCTCGGCGTCACGCCCGCCGCGGTCCGGCTGGTCGAGGCGATGACGACCCGGCGGGCCCGGCAGGTGCTGGAGTACGTGCCGCCGCCGGTCACCGCGGCCCTGCTCAGGGCGACCACGGACGGCCGCGCCGATCGCCTCCTGGCCGGGCTCAGCCCCGCCGTACGCGCCCAGATCGCCATCGCCGAGTGAGCACGGGGGCGTGCGCGGCAGGCCGGAAGACGGTCAGAGACCCGTGATGGTGCTGCGCTGTCCGAGGGGGACGCCGTCGCGCGGGCGGCGGCCGGCCTTCTCGCGCAGGGCGCAGGCCGGCGATGTTCTCGAGCGCCGCTTGCGGTTCCATTGGCGGCCTTTAGGAGGCGCGGCCTTGCTCGGCCTTTCCTCCCTGCCTGGCCCGCATGAAGGCATCACAGGCCGGTCGCTTTTAGTGGATCACTAGGAAGCGCCGCGATGCTCTTGGGCCATGGCAAAGATGAGGACCTACCCCAAGGCGGTACTCGCCGCCCTGGCCGCAGCGGCGGCCGTCACCGCGGCTTCTCCCGCCTCCGCGTCCGCCTCGGCGGTGACGATCAGCGTCCGGCAGGGCTACTCCGAGACCGTGCGCGAGTGGGCGGACGCCTTCACCTGCCCGACCAATCAGGTGCTCACCGGCCGCTCGCACTACGGGGACGAGAACAAGGCGACCACCTACTACTGCAGCTGGATCTTCATCAACGGCGAGCAGGTCCAGGTGCACATGGGTGATTGGACCTACGCGCAGAAGGAGAACCACTCCAGCTATGTCGCCCCGCTGGACCAGGCGCTCGTCGGCAGATGGCACCAGGGTGACGAGAACGGCTCGACCAGGTACCGCACCGCCGCGCTGTACTGGCAGGGGCGGCAGGTGCGGTTGACCGGCGCTTACTGGACCGGTGAGTACAAGGAAAGCAGTCACATCACCCAGGCGGGCTACAACCAGGTCATGACCGGCCGTTCGCACGACGGGGACGAGAACGGCAAGACCCGTTACCAGTACGCCACCGTGACCTTCGAGGGCTGATCTCGCCCGCCGCCCACCGGTTAAGTCTGCTGCCCGTCGCCCTGGTCCACGCGTTCGACTTCCCCCAGACGGAACACCACCGCCGATTCGACAAGTCGACGGCCAGGGAGCGGTGATGCTCCTCGCCGATGGCAGCCATGTGGAAGCCGGTCGAAAGTGAAGAGGAACCGCAGAAAATGAGGACATACCCCAAGTCGCTAATCGCCGCCCTGGCCGCCGCTGCGGCCGTTGCCGTGGCTTCTCCCGCCTCCGCCTCCGCCTCGGCGGTGACGATCAGCGTCGAAGAGAACTACTCCCAGACCGTGTGGGAGCCCGACGGCGTCCAGTTCACCTGTCCGATAGACCAGGTGCTCACGGGGCGATCGCATTACGGGGACGAGAACAAGCAGACCACCTACTACTGCAGCTCGATTTGGATCAACGGCGAGCGGGTGCAGGTGCGCGTGCTCGACTGGAGCTCCGCGCAGAGGGAGAGCAGCCATGTCTATATCGCCCCGGTGGGCCAGGCGCTCATCGGCAGGTGGCACCAGGGTGATGAGAACGGCCTGACGAGATACCGGCCCGCTGAGCTGTTCTGGCAGGGGCGGCTGGTGCAGTTGACCGGGGCGGGGTGGTCCTCCTACTACAAGGAGAGCAACCACCTGTCGAAGGCGGGCTACAACCAGGTCATGACCGGCCGCATACACCAGGGGGACGAGAACGGCTCGACCCGTTACCAGTACGCCACCGTGACCGTGGACTGATCACGCTCGTCGTAACGAAGCCCGGCGGACGACGCGCGTCCGCCGGGCCCTGCAGAGGTTTCTACTGAACGGTGATCTTGTCGACCTCGACGGTGATGCCCTTCACCTGGGGGGTGGAGGTGCCGGTCGTGACGGTGCCGGTGCCCGAGGACACGCCCTTGACCTTGAAGGAGTAGGTGAGCGTGCCGCCGGGGGCGCCCGGTGTGCTGGTGATCCGGTAGTCCTGCGTCGGCGGGCCGCTGATCTGGCTGCCCGCGGTGCCGTCCGCGTTCTCGGCGCCGACGGTCAGGCCGTAGGCCGCTCCCGGGTCACCGGGCAGGTTGCCCGGGTCGTAGGCGTACGAGACGTCCTCGGCGCCGTTGAGTCCGATCCACTGCTGGAAGACCTTGAGGCTGTTCGTGCCGTACAGGTAGACCTGCCATTCGACGACGAGCCACCTGTTCACGCCGTCGGTCAGGCTGGCGACGTAGACGCCGGGGGCGCCCTCGCCGTTCAGGTCGGTCCAGTACGACGCGAGCACGCCGTTCGGCGGCGTGGTGTCGGGGAGCGTCTGCGGGGCGAACTGGATGTCCGCCGAACCGTTCGTGCCGCCCGCGACCGTGTAGCCGTCGGAGACGATGCCGATCCTGTTGTACGTACGGCCGGCGTAGGTGAAGGCCGGGACGTTGAAGTTCAGCGCCTCCTCGTCGCCGATGGGGGTGGGGGCGATGCCGAAGGCCGAGAGCGGCAGGTAGCCCGCCGGGGTCTCACCGGGCGCGATGGCCGGCTTGTCCGGCTGCCTGCCCGCGAGCGTGCTCCTGGCCGTCACGATCTGGCTGCCGATCGCGGTCGCGCCGGTCACGCCGTTGAGCCGGAGCTTCGCGTCCAGTGTGCTGAGCGCGGTGACGTCGGTGTCCTCCAGGGTGGTGTTCTGCACCGTGACCGTGCAGGTGGACTCGCCCGTGTTCCTGGCGATGGTGCTCGGGGCGCAGGTCTGGTCGATCGGCACGGCGCCCTCCTGCCGGTGGAAGGCCACCGGGAGGTGCTGCTCCCGCTTGCCGCCGACCTGCTTGAAATCCACCTGGCCGAAGTACTGCCCGTCAGGCAGGTCCGGCGCGGTGATCACGACGGTGATCTTCTGGCTCTTGCCCGGCTTCACGGTGAACAGCGGCGGCAGCACGGTGATGTTCGCCCCGCTGACGGTGGTGCCGGTCGCGGCGTAGGTCAGCGTCTTGCCGGTCGCGTTGACGAGCGTGCGCTTGGCGCTGATCACCCCCGGCATGACGGGCGCGTTGACCGACGGGAGGTTGAGGTCGATCCGGTTCATCGGGTCGGCGGCCGAGGCGGCGTAGTTCGCCGCGGTCTCGTCGAGGGTCAGGCCCGGGTCGCCCGCCTTGGTCAGGTCGATGCGGCCGCCGCCGTAGTCGAACGGGTCGGCCGGGGTGGTCCGGTCCTGCTTGGTGACCTTGGTCGTCGCGGTGGTCTCCAGGGCCGACTTGACCTGGCCCGGCGTCCAGCCGGGGTGCAGGGCGAACACGAGCGCGCCCGCGCCCGCGACGTGCGGCGACGACATCGAGGTGCCGGCGATCACCTGGTAGAGGTTGCCCGGAGGGCCTTCCAGCGGCGACTCGGGGGTCGGGGTGTTGCCCGCCAGGATGTGCAGGCCGGGCGCGGTGACGTCCGGCTTGAGGAAGTCGCCGCCCGGGCCGCGCGAGGAGAACGTCGTCATCGCGTCGCCCTGCCAGGTGGTCTTCTCGCCCTGGGTGAAGCTCGCCGTGGCGCCCGGATGCGCGCTCAGCCAGGCGAGCAGCACGTCGGTCTCCGGCTTGTCGATGTGCACCGTCGGCAGCCAGTGGTTGTCGGTCATGACGTCGAGCGGCGAGGAGTTGTAGAGGATCATGCCCGCGGCACCGCCCTGCTTGACCGCGAATCCCTTGAGCACCCGGTTCGGGCCGCGCTCACAGGCGACGATCTTTCCGGTGAACAGCCCCGGGGGCGCCGGGTTGACGCACAGCGGGTCGTTGTACGGCGGGGCCGACGCGAGCACCACGGGCAGCGGCGACGCGACGCCCTGGGTGATCGACGCGCCCTTGATCGACGGCCCACCCGTCAGTGTGATCGTCGACTGGTAGGTGCGGCTCTGCGTCGAGGCCGCCACCGTGGTCACCCACGGGCCGCGGTGGTCGGTCGTCCCGGCGCCCGGCCCCGAGTTGCCCGCCGAGGCCGACACGAACACGTCCGCCGCGTACGCGTCGAGGAAGGCGAGCTCGACCGGGTCGCTGTAGGGGTCGGCGCCGCCGCCGACCGAGAAGTTGATCACCTTCACGCCGTCGGCGATGGCCTGCGCGACCGCGGCCGCCGAGTCGGACTGGTAGCAGCCCTCCGCGCCGCAGACCTTGTAGACCGCGACGTGGGCCGCGGGCGCGATGCCGTGGATCGCGCCTCGGTCGATGCCGAGCGGGTTGGCGTGGTCGACCGGCCCGCCCGCCGACGTCGTGGCGGTGTGGGTCCCGTGGCCGTTGGAGTCACGGGCGCTGTCGCCGTACACCTCTCCGCCCACCACGGCGTTGTAGGTCTCCAGGAACGGCTGGCCCGAGATCAGTTTGTTGTTGCACGGGAAGGGGTCGGCCGCCGGGGTCAGCGGGTTGTCGCCGAAGTCGCACGTACGCGGGGTGCCGTCCGCCTTGGGCGGGGGAGCCGGAAGCGTACCCGGGTCGGCGAACGACGGGTGTTCCGGCCACGCGCCGGTGTCGAGGATGCCGACGATGACGCCCTTGCCCGACGACTTCGCGCCGCCGAGCTGGTTGTAGATGGTGGTCGCGCCGATGAACTCGGGACTGGAGTCGGTGAGGGGCTGCTCCCGCCTGTCCTCCTGCACGGCCGCCACGCCGGGCAGCCTCAGCAGGTCGGCGGCCTTGTCGGCGGGCAGCGTCAGGGCGACGCCGCCGTAGACCGTGCGGAGCCTCTGCCCCACCTTGACGCCGGGGATCTTCTTGCCCAGCTCACTGAGGAAGGTGTTCTCGATGCCCTCGATGTGCTTTTGGTACTTGGCCGCGTCACCGCTCTTCAGGTTGAGGGACTTCCCGGTGACCGACGGGCTGGTGCCGGGGAGTCCCGGCAGGCCGCCCTTGTACGCCGCGAGCGCGTCGTAGTCGAGTTTCACGACGACGCTCGTCCGCTCGGGCGACTTCGAGGCGAGCAGCGCCGCGTCGCTCTTGGCGAGCCGGCCGCTGGCCGACTTGGCGCCTTGCACGCGCTCGGCGCCGGTCACGGCCGTGGCGCTCCACGACCGCGACGGGGTGGGGGTGGGGTCCGCGGCGGCGGCCGCCGGGATCATCGCTGTCACGAGGCCGAGGCCGGCGACGATCGCTGTGGTCCGTACGTAGGCAGGTGGGGGCTTCTTCGACACGACACCTCCATGGAGACCTGTGAGGCCTCGCCGTCCAGGGCGTGGAGGAGCCGCGCCGCCCAAGGGCATGGGAGGGCAACGGCCCTCCCCGTTGGGCGGCGAGCGAACGGCCACCCGAGAGGGTGGCCGAAGCTGACTCGGAGTTTAACTAGCCATCGTTTTTCCGGCTAGATCGTTCCATGGAGTGATTTTTCGCTTGTGTGACAGGCGCTCAGGAGAGGAAGCGGTCGAAAGGGTTCAGGGGCCGGGAGTTCACGGGCGCAGCGCGCCGAGGGCGATCTCCAGTTGCTCGGCGACGAGGGACTGATCGCCGATGGCCTTGGCCCGCAGGGTGGCGCCCTCGAACGAGTCGATCAGGAAGGCCGCCAGCGTCCTCGCCGGACGGGCCGAGGTGATCTCGCCGGCCTCCTGGCCCTCGCGCACCGTGCGGGCCACGTTCTCGGTCCAGTCATCGAGGATCTCGCGGACCGCCGTACGCACCTGGTCTCCGGCGCTGCTGCTCTCGCCGGCGAAGGTGCCGAGGAGGCAGCCGAACTCCACGCCGGTGTCGCGGGTCCGGTCGAGCATGGCGGCGAAGTGGCCGCGCAGGCGCTCCAGGGCGGGCCCGTCGCCGCCGAGGGCGGCGAAGTTCGCGCCGCGTGCGTAGCGCCGCACGATCTCGACGGCGAGCGCCTGCTTGCTCTCGAAGTGGTTGTAGAACGACCCCTTGGGGACGCCCGCGGCGCTGGTGATGTCCTGCACGCTCGCGCCGTTGAACCCCTGCCGGCGGAACACGTCCTCGGCGCTCTCGACCAGCTTGTTCTTCACGCTTACCTGAGGCATGGCTTCAATATGACCGTTCGTCTTGGAGGTGTCAAAAGTCAGGCGGGCTGGACGTGCTCGGCGTGACGGCGGCGCGGCAGGTGGACCAGGCCGAGCGAGCGGACCGCGATGCCGCCGATGATCGCCGTGGCCAGCGTCACCGCGAGCCAGCCGAGCGTCGTGTGCGGCGCCGACGGGGTGAGCGTCAGCAGGCGCACGCCGTACGTCGCGCTCGCCGCCGTGGTGAAGGTGAAGGCCCAGAAGCCGATCACGAACGGGATGTGCGCATACCTGCGGAGCAGGAACAGGTGGGGCAGCAGCAGGGCGGCGAGGGCGCCGAGCAGCACCTCGTGCACGGTGTTCAGGTGCGGGCCCGCGATCGCCCACCAGGCGTTGCCGGCGACGGCCGGCGGCGCCGAGAAGATCGCGAGCGTTGGCATGAGCGGCCCGGGCAGTTCGGGGCCGGTGGCGAACCGCACGAGGAGGACGGCGCCGATCAGCAGCCAGAAGAGGATGCCCACGGAGAACAGCGCGGTGGCCGCCGCCCGGTGGCCGATGGTCGCGAGCGACTGCGCGGCGACGAGGGAGGCCGCGACGGTCGGGAGGAGATAGCCGCCGTGCAGCGCCACGGGCTGTCGCGGCGTGGTGAGCATCGAGGCGACGAACCACGCGCCGAACGCCGCGGCGATCGCGAGCATCGTCCAGACGAGCGCGGTCCCGGCGCCCGGGAGGTACGTCGCGAGGTGGGCCGCGAGGAGCGAGCCGGTGGTGGGGGCGAGGGCGGCGAACGGCCCGAGGACCGGGTGCCGCAGGTCCTCGGCGATGTCGCCGAGGCGGGCGACCCTCGCGCCATACCGGGCGAGGGTGCCGGCCCACACTGCCGCGGCCGTCACCCAGAGGGCCTCGCCGACCGCGGGCGGAGCGCCGAGCGCGGGGCCGGCCGCCGTCCAGGTGCCCGCGAGTCCGGAGAGCCCGAAGCCGATGCCGAGGGTGTTGAGGGGGAGCCGGGTGGGGACCGGCGTCGTGCTGGCCATGGTCGGCCTTCTTTCCGTTCGTGCTTCCCGCGCTCTGGGGCGAGCGACCGAGGCGACAATATGACCGGTCGTCTTAACCTGTCAACGCCGGTCGCCGAGGGCGCGAGGCCGGGAAGTTCAGAGAAGGGCGATCAGACGGCCGACGACCCCGGATTCGAGGACGATCAGCGTGCCGATCCCGGCGAAGACGAGCGGGACGAGCCAGTGCCCGAACCGCTCGGCGAACTCGACGACCTTCTTGTGCGAGCCCAGCCGGGACCCGGCCGCGCACCAGACGGCCACGAGGACGGCGAACACGGCGACGGTGAGCAGGGTGGCCGCCGGCCCGATGGTGCGGAACAGCGGCGTGTAGACGGAGATGTTGTCCGCGCCGTTGGCGACGGTGATGCTCGCGACCGACAGGACGCCGGTGGCCACCGGCGTCGAAGGGGGATCGTCCCCGCCTGACGCCCGCAGCGCCGCGACCAGTCCGCGTACGCCGAGGGCGAGCGGAACCAGGCCGAGCAGGCCGGCCCACTGGTCCGGGATGACGGCGAGGCCGAGGGCGGCGACGCCCGACACGACGACGAGTGCGGCGATCCCGGCGTACTGACCGGTGACGATCTGCCAGGAGCGCGGCCGCCCCTTCGCCCGGGCCGACAGGAACAGCACGGTCAGGATGACGACGTCGTCGATGTTGGTGCCCGCGAAGACCGCACAGGCGGTGCCGAGCGTGGCCGCGATGCCGTCCATGGCCGGTCAGCATAGGGCTCACGCGTGCCCGGGTATTTCGGGCCGCCATACACGTACGTAACGGGCATAAGCGTCTGGCGAGTGCGGAAAACCAATAACTACACTGCTCGATCGTGAGCGACCAGGCGGAATTACGCGCCGGAGACCGGGACAGGGACCGTATCGCGGAGAGGCTGCGCGCCGCCGTCGGCGAGGGCCGCATCACCCTGGAGGAGATGACCGAGCGGCTCGACCGCGTGTACGCCGCGCGCACGTACGGCGAACTGGACTCCGTTGTCGCGGACCTGCCTCTGACGCCGGCGGGGGAGAGACGGCCGGAGCCGGCGGACGAGTTGCTGATGTTCACCCGGGGCATGCGTGCCGTCAGGAAGACCGGACGCTGGAGGGTGCCGCCGCGCATCACGCTCGACTGCACCTGGCGGACGGCCGTGGTGGACTTCCGGCGCGCGGACTGCCCGCACCGCGAGATCGACATGACCGTCCGGTGCGACTCGATGTTCGGGGACGTCATCATCCGGGTCCCGGCCGGCTGGCGGGTCGTCGCCGACGAGGTGACCTCCGGCGGGTGGATCCGGCCCAACCGCGTCCACAACACCTCTCCCGTGCCGCCCGACCCGGACGGCGTCGTGCTCCGGTTGTCCGGGCACATCGGCGGCGACATCTGGGTGCGCTACCACCGAATCCCCTGACGATCGAGAGATACCGGCTTCCCGATAGGGTGCCCGGATGCCGCATCGCCGACTCGCCGCCCTGGCCGCCGCCGTGGTGGTCGTGGCCGCCGGTCTGGCGGTCCGTGCGCTGCCGCTGGGCGTGGTCGCCAAGTATGCGGGCGACCTTCTCTACACCCTTCTCGTGTACGCGCTGGTCGTCGTGGCCGCGCCGCGCGCCCGGCCGTCCGTGGTGGCGGCCGTGGCGCTCGGGGTGAGCTGGCTGGTCGAGTTCGCCCAGCTCACCGGAGTGCCCGCCGAGCTGTCGGCGCGCAGCACCCTGGCCCGGCTGGTGCTCGGCACGACGTTCAACGCCCCCGACCTGTTCTGGTACGCCCTGGGCGCCGCCGCCGGATACGCCATTCATTCGATGCGCACCAAGTAAGTTTCGGAATGAAATAGAAAGTTTCTACTCACGGGGGCGTGATGAGCGGTCGGAGCGACTCCTACATCGCCTTCGCGCCGGGGGCCGGCCGGTTTCCCCTCGTCACGCAGGGCAGGGCGGCCCCGATCGTCGTCAGCGCGAGCGACTTCCCCGGCGTCACCCGGGTCGTGGGCGACCTGCAGGCCGACGTGGAGCGGGTCACCGGAGTGAAGCCCGCGGTCTCCACCGACACCGTGCCGAAGACCGGCGAGGTGGTGCTGGTCGGCACGATCGGGAAGAGCCCGCTCATCGACGGTCTGATCAAGGCGGGCAAGCTCGACGTACGCGGCATCGCGGGCACGTGGGAGACGTCGCTGGAGCAGGTCGTGCAGAACCCGCTGCCGGGCGTGCGCCGCGCGTTCGTCATCGCGGGCAGCGACCAGCGGGGCACGATCTACGGCGCCTACGACGTGTCGAAGGAGATCGGCGTCTCGCCCTGGTACTGGTGGGACGACGTCCCTGTCCGCCACCGCGACGCGCTGTACGTCCTGCCGGGGCGGCACAGCCAGGGCACGCCGAAGGTCAGATACCGGGGCTTCTTCATCAACGACGAGAACCCCGCGCTCGGCACCTGGGCGCCGAAGTTCTTCGGCCCGGGCCTCGCCCCCGGCTACGAGGGCGGCTTCACCAGCAGGTTCTACGCCAGGGTCTTCGAGGTCATGCTGCGGCTCAAGGCCAACTACCTGTGGCCGGCGGTCTGGGGCCGGGCGTTCGCCGAGGACGACCCGGACAACCACAAGATGGCGGGCCGGTACGGCGTGGTCATGGGCACCTCGCACGAGGCGCCGATGATGCGCGGCATCGAGGAGTGGAACCGGCACGCCGTGGCCGCCGTACGCGACAGCCGGGGCACCGTCGTCACCCCCGGCCACGACCCGTACGGCGGGACCGGCGAGTGGAGCTTCCGCCGCAACGGCGAGGCGATCGAGAAGTACTGGGCCGACGGCATCCGCCGGATGAAGGAGCAGGGCTTCGAGGGCGTGGTCACGCTCGGCATGCGCGGCAACGGCGACGTCGGCCTGCCCGACGGCGACGGCATCGACCTCATGAAGAGCATCCTGGCCGCGCAGCGGGAGATCCTCGCGAAGGAGAGCGGGGCGGACGTCACGACGATCCCGCAGGTCCAGACCCTCTACAAGGAGGTCCAGCGCTACTGGGACCAGGGCCTGCGCCCGCCGGACGACGTGACGGTCGTCTTCTGCGACGACAACTGGGGCAACATGCGCAAGCTGCCCGACCGGTCGCTGCCGGAGCGCTCCGGCGGCTACGGCATCTACTACCACTTCGACTACGTCGGCGCCGGGCGCAACTACAAGTGGGTCGACACGGCCAACCTGGCCGGCACGTGGGAGCAGCTCAACCTCGCCTACACCTACGGCGTGGACCGGCTGTGGGTGGCGAACGTCGGCGACATGAAGAGCCAGGAGCTCCCGCTCCAGTTCTTCCTCGACTACGCCTGGGATCCGGGCCGGTGGCCGCTGGAGCGGCTCGGCGAGTGGAGGCGCGCGTACGCCGCGCGGAATTTCGGCCCGGAGCTCGCCGGCGACATCGCCGAGGTCCTCGACGAGTACGGCCGGCTGCAGTCGCGGCGCAAGCCGGAGCTGCTCAACCGGAAGATCACCGTCGACCCGGCCAAGGACCCCGCCACCGACTCCTCCGCCATCGTCGAGGACGACCGGGCGACGCCGTTCAGCCTCACCGCCTACCAGGAGATGGACCGGGTCACGGCGGAGTGGCAGCGGCTCGCCGCGAAGGCCGGCAGGATCCGCGAGGCCCTGCCTGCGGGATACGACGACGCCTTCTACCAGCTCGTCTACTACGAGGTGAAGGCGAGCGCCAACCTGTACGAGCTGCGCAGGGCGCAGTTCACCAACCTGCTGTACGCCCGGCAGGGGAGGGCGGCGACCAACCGGATGGCCGACCTCGCGCAGGCGAGGTTCGACGAGGACCAGGCCATGTCGGCGTACTACAACGAGACGCTCGCGGGCGGGAAGTGGAACGGCTTCCAGACCCAGCCCAAGATCGGCTACGGCGACGTCGAGCGGTATGGCCCGAACGCGCCCTGGCAGCAGCCCGAGCGGAACAACGTGGCGCTGCCCGACGCCTTCTACCCGCACCTCGCGCGGATCGAGGTGCCCCAGGTAGCCGACATGGGCGTCGCGATCGACGGCTCGGACAAGTGGTGGCCCGACGAGCGGTCCCCGGCCGTGCTGCCGGCGTTCAGCCCCTACCAGACCGCGCCGGGGCAGTACATCGAGGTGTTCAACCGGGGGACGACGCCCTTCGACTACTCGATCACGCCGTCCGCGCCGTGGGTGAGCGTCACGCCCGCCGCCGGGAAGGTGACCGACCAGGTGCGCGCGGACGTACGCGTCGACTGGTCCCGCGCGCCGAAGGGCACGACCGAGGTGCCGATCACGGTGACGGGCCCGTCGGGCGCGCGGGTGACGGTCACGGCCGTCGTCGAGAAGCCGGACGTGCGGGCCGAGGGCTTCGTCGAGGCCGGCGGCTACGTCGCGATCGAGGCCGCCCACCACACCCGGGCCGTGGGCGCCGCCGGGGCCGGCTGGAAGGTCGTCCCGGGCATCGGCCGCACCGGTGACGGGGTCACCCCGTGGCCGGTCACCGCCGCGAGCCGCACCCCCGGTGGCGACGGCGCCCGCCTGGAGTACACGTTCACTCTGACGGGCACCGTGACGGGCGGCGGGCCGGTGAAGGTGTCCGCCTACCTCTCCCCGCGCAACAACGTGCTGCCGACCGAGGGCCTGCGGTACGCCGTCTCGATCGACGACGGCGCGCCGCAGGTGGTGAACGTCACCAAGGTCACAGGGGCCGACGACACCACGATGAACGCGCAGTGGGCGCGCAACACGTCCGACAACGTGAACGTGACCACGACGACCCACACGGTCAGCGGACCCGGCGTGCACACGCTGAAGTTCTGGATGGTCGACCCGACCGTGATCGTGCAGCGGTTCGTGGTGGACACCGGCGGCCTGATCCCGAGCTATCTCGGCCCGCCGGAGAGCCGGAACCTGGGGCGTTGACGTGCTCCCCGGTCACGCCGAACCGTGACCTATTCGATAATCATTTATCGATTGGAACCTTTGTCTGCTTATAGGGTTGTGGGTAAGTAACCGGAATTTAACATATGGCCGCCATTGTGGGCCTTGCCATTCTCTTCGCGCCGTTCTATATATGGTTCGACTTCGGATGTCACTCGCGAGTCAACCATCCTGTGAGACGGGGTGGACGCCGCGGGCGTCCGTCTTTTCCGGAGTTACCGGCGCGTGAGCGTTCCGCGCGACAGGCACCAGGTCCGTACGGAATTCCGGCAGAACGTGGCGAGGGCGACGGGGGGATCACCCATGGCGCGCGGAACGGCGGCGGTCGTCACGCTGCTGCTGTCCGCTCTCCTGGTCAACCTCGTGCTGCCGCATCACGGGCCGGCCCTGGCCGCCGTGACGGAACGAACCGTGGAGCGCTCGGAGTCCCACACCCGCGACTTCGAGTACGACGCGCCGCATTCGCAGGGGCGGACGAGCGCCTCGGCCCCCCACCACGGCTGCGTCCTGCGCGGCCTCGGCGGGCGGCAGCATTCCGCGCCCTCCCCCCGCCGGCAGTCGGTCCAGGTCTCCACGACCGTCACCGAGTCCGCCGAGCCGGACACGTCCGCCGGGGCCACCCACGCGCGTACCGCGCGAAGCAGACACGCCCCCAGCGCGGGGCAGCCGCCGACTCCCGTCGTCCTGCAGGTCTTCCGCTGCTGACAGGCAGCGCGTTCCGCACGACCTGACCGCACCGGCGCCCCTGCGGCCGCGAGGCGTTCCTTACGCCTGCCCGCGGCCGGGGTTCCCGCCTGCCCGCGATCGGAGCGGGCACGGCCGCCAGGTCCGGAGCGCGCCTGACGTCACGTTTCCCGCCGACCTCAAGAACGACAGAAGAGCGCGAGGCCATTCATGCAGTCACTCCCTCGACGCGGAACCGCGCCGCTCCGGCGTGCGCTCCGTACCGACCTGACCGCCTCGACGGTGGTCTTTCTCGTCGCCCTGCCGCTGTGCGTGGGCGTGGCCGTCGCCTCCGGCGTGCCGGCCGAACTCGGCCTGGTCACCGGAATCGTCGGCGGCCTGGTCGTCGGCCTGCTGCCCGGCAGCAGCCTGCAGGTCTCCGGCCCGGCGGCAGGCCTGACCGTTCTGGTCGCCGAGACCGTCGACGCCTACGGGCTGCGCGTCCTCGGCGTCGTCGTCCTGGCCGCCGGGCTGCTGCAGCTCGCCCTCGGCGGGCTGCGGCTCGGCCGCTGGTTCAGGGCCATCTCCGTCGCTGTGGTGGAGGGCATGCTCGCCGGGATCGGCCTGGTCATCATCGCCGGCCAGCTGTACGCGATGGCCGGGGTGAAGGCCCCGGCGAGCGGGCTCGCGAAGATCGCCCACCTGCCCGGTCTCGCCGCGGACCTGGTCACCTCGGCCCCGGCCGCGACGGCGTTCGCGGTGGGCGCCGGCACGATCGCGGTGACGGCGCTGTGGAGCCGGATGCCCGCGCGGGTCCGCGTCGTGCCCGGCGCGCTGGCCGCGGTGGTGCTCGCCACCGTCGTCACCGCGTCGCTGCGCCTGCCGGTGGCGAAGATCGAGGTGCGCGGCCTGCTCGACGTGATCCAGCCGCCCGGCCCGGCCGAGGCGGGGCGGCTGGCCGACCTCGGCGTCCTCGCCGCGATCGTGGCGTTCGCCCTCATCGCCTCCGCCGAGACGCTGTTCTGCGCGGCGGCGGTGGACCGGATGCACGACGGGCCGCGCACCGACTACGACAAGGAACTCCTCGCCCAGGGGGTGGGCAACACCCTGTGCGGCCTGCTGGGCGCGCTGCCGATGACCGGGGTCATCATGCGCAGCGCGGCCAACGTGCAGGCGGGCGCGAAGACCAGGCTGTCCCGGGTGCTGCACGGGGTGTGGCTGCTGCTGTTCGCCGCGTTGCTGCCGGCCGTCCTCGGTCTCATCCCCGTCGCGGCGCTCGCCGGGGTGCTGATCCACGCGGGGTTCAAACTCCTGCCGGTCGGAAAGCTGGTCCCGCTGTGGCGGGCACACCGGGGTGAGGCGGTGATCCTCGTCGTCACCGCGGTGGCGATCGTGACCCTCAACATGTTCGAAGGCGTCCTGATCGGCCTCGTCCTCGCCGTGGTCAAGGCCGCGTGGGAGACCTCGCACATCCAGGTCGAGGTCGACGACGGGGGCGACGGCCCGGTGCTGGTCAGGCTCGCCGGGAACGCCACCTTCCTGCGGCTGCCGACGATGCTCGACACTCTGGAGGCCCTGCCGACGGACCGCCCGATCGAGTTGGACCTGATCGGGCTGCGCCACCTCGACCACGCCTGCCGTACGGCGCTGATCACGTGGACGGACCGGCACAACCGGGAGAGCGCCGAGCGGGTCCGGCTCATCCAGGAATCGGTCTGACGCACCCTCGAGACCGGGACGGCTCGCGCGGCCGTCCCGGTCCGCGTCGCCGACGGCTCCCGGCCTGTTCCCCGATCACGATCTCCTGTTATCGTCACTGTGACGATTAAGGAGGTCGTGGTGGCGCTGACCGATCTGCTGGGGCCCCTCCTGGAGCCCGCCATCACCCTGGGCGGCGTGTCGACGAGCTGGGCCGAGCTGCTCGGATTCGCGACAGGGGCGCTCACCGTCTGGCTGGTGGTCCGCCAGCACGTCTGGAACTGGCCGATCGGCGTCGCGAACGTCGTCCTGCTCGGCCTCGTCTTCCTGGCCGTGGGCCTGTACGCCGACGCGGCGCTGCAGATCGTCTACGTGCTCCTCGGCCTGTACGGCTGGTGGCAGTGGCTGTACGGCGGGGCCGGGCGGACCACGCTCACGGTCACCAGGACCGGCCGCGCGGAGTGGGGATGGCTCGTGCTCGCGGGCGCCGCGGTGACCGCGCTGCTCACCACGGCACTGGCGACCTGGACCAATTCGGCCGTCCCGTTCTGGGACGCACTGACGACCGCGCTGTCGCTCATGGCGACCTACGGCCAGTGCCGCAAGCGGGTGGAGTCGTGGTGGCTGTGGATCGCCGTCGACCTGGTCTACATCCCCCTCTACGCGTACAAGGACCTCTACCTCACCAGCGCGCTCTACGTGCTGTTCCTCGCGCTGTGCGTGGCCGGGCTGCTCGCCTGGCGGCGCCACCCGGCCGCCCGGCCCGCTCCCGCTCCCGCGGCGACGCGATGAGCGCCCGGTACGCGCACGGGCTGGTGGTCGGCAAGTTCTACCCTCCGCACGCCGGCCACCACCACCTCGTCGACACCGCCGCCGAGCGGTGCGCGCTGGTCACGGTGGTCGTCGCCGCCGCCAGCGTGGAGAGCATCCCGCTCGCCCTGCGTACGGCATGGCTGCGCGAGGCGCACCCGCAGCCCCACGTGGTGGTGGCGCCGGTGGTGGACGACGTCGAGATCGACTACGACGACCCGGAGATCTGGGCCGCGCACGTCGAGGTCTTCCGGCACGCGCTCGCGCTGGCCCACGGCGGCCTCGCGCCGGACGTCGACGCCGTCTTCTCCTCCGAGGCGTACGGGCCCGAGCTGGCCCGCAGGTTCGGCGGCGCGCACGTGGCGGTCGATCCGGACAGGGTCCGCCACCCGGTCAGCGGGACGATGGTCCGCGACGATCCGGTGTCCGCGTGGCCCTGGCTGAGCCCCGCCGTGCGCGCCCACCTCGCCTGGCGGGTGGTCGTCGTCGGGGCCGAGTCCACCGGCACCACCACGCTCGCCCGCGCGCTGGCCGCCCACTACGCCGCACGCGGCGGAGTCTGGGCGGCGACCCGGTGGGTGCCCGAGTACGGCAGGACGTACTGCGAGGAGAAGCTCGCCCTGGCCCGCCGGGCGGCCGCGGCGGCGGGGGCGCCGCAGCCGTGGCTGGACGACCTGGAGTGGGAGCCGGAGGAGTTCACGCTGATCGCCCACCGGCAGCTCGCCTGGGAGGAGGCGGCGGCGCGGACCGGGTCGCCTGTGCTGTTCTGCGACACCGACGCGCTCGCCACCGCGCTGTGGCACGAGCGCTATCTCGGCACGGTGAGCCCCGAGGTGCTGCGCGTCCACGAACGGGCCCGCCACGACCTGTGGATCCACACGTCCGTGGACGGCGTGCCGTTCGAGCAGGACGGCTGGCGCGACGGCGAGCACGTGCGGCACGGCATGGACCGGCGGCTGCGCGCGGAGCTGGCCGGCCGCGGGCTCCCGCACGTCGTCGTCTCCGGGCCGCCCGAGGAGCGGCTGACCGCCGCCGTGCGGGCGGTCGACGATCTCGTCGCGGCCGGTCGCCGGTTCGCCCCGCCCTTGTGAGCTGTGTCTATACGAGAACGCATATCGATCGGCTGTCCATATGAATATTGGACATGTTCTGAACCTTTTGCTTTGCTCCTGCGTCTGACGCATCTGTGACGGACGAGAGCAAGGACACGCCATGACACGAACCCTGCCGGTCACGCTGAAAGCCGCCGTGATCACGGTCGCCCTCCTGGCCGGCGCCGTTCCCGCGGCGACCCCCGCCACCGCCGCCACCGCCGCCGCGCCCCGGACGGACGTGGCCGCCGCGTTGCGCGCGCTGGAGACCTCGTTCAAGGGCCGCATCGGCGCGTACGCGATCGACACGGCCACCGGGAGGACGATCGGCTATCGGGCGGGCGAGCGGTTCGCGCTGCTGTCCACCTTCAAGGCGGTGGCCGCCGCGGCGGTGCTGGACCGCACCACCGACCGGGAGCTGACGCGGAAGATCGTCCACTGGACGGCCGGCGAGGTGAAGCCGAACTCGCCGGAGACGAGCAAGCACGTCGAGGACGGCATGACCCTCGCGGAGCTGGCCCGGGCCGCGATCATCTACAGCGACAACACCGCCGGCAACATGCTGCTGAAGCGGATCGGCGGTCCCGACGGGCTCACCCGCTACTTCCGCACGCTCAAGGACCCGGTCTCCCGGCTGGACCGCTGGGAGACCGAGCTGAACGAGTGGTCGCCCAAGGAGAAGCGGGACACCACCACGCCCGCGGCCGTCGCCCGCGACCTGCGCGCGCTTACCGTCGGCGACGCGCTCGGCGCGAAGGACCGCTCCCGGCTGATCGGGTGGCTGCGCGACAACACCACCGGGGACGCGCGCATCCGCGCGGGGCTGCCCGCGACGTGGATCGTCGGCGACAAGACCGGCACCGGCGGCACGTACGGCACCGCCAACGACATCGCCGTCGTCTGGCCGGCCAAGGGCGCCGCCCCGATCATCATGGCGATCTACACCGCCCGCCTCGCCGCCGACGGCGCGGTCGACAACACGGTCATCGCGCGGGCGGCGACCGTGCTCGCGCGCGGCCTCGGCCGGCTCTCGTAAATACCGCGTTACCGCGTTATGGGGCCGATCGCGCTTTACGGCCCCATAACCTTGTCTATAGCCATTTGGGGGAGGTTCGTGTGAACGCCACGGGGAAGGTGCTGCGTCTGGCCGCCATGGGAGCGGCGGCGGGCGTGCTGGTCGCGGGGATCGCGCTGCCGGCGGTCGGAGGCGCGGGCGTCGGGCTGGTGTCGGCCGTGGAGGACGTGGGCCTCGAGCCCCGGGACCTCGCCGAGCCTCCGCTGGCGCAGGTTTCCGTCGTGCAGGACGTGAAGGGCCACGAGATCGCGCGGTTCTACGAGCAGTACCGCGAGGTCGTCCCGCTCGACGAGATCGCCGACATCATGAAGACGGCCATCATCTCGATCGAGGACTACCGGTTCTACGAGCACGGCCCGATCGACATCGAGGGCACCCTCCGCGCCCTGGCGAAGAACCTGCAGTCGGACAGGGTGGCTCAGGGCGGCTCCTCCATCACCCAGCAGTACGTCAAGCAGGTGCTGCTCAACGCCGCCCAGACCGAGGCGGAGAAGAACAAGGCCCTGGAGGCCAGCTACGCCCGCAAGCTCAACGAGCTGCGCTACGCGATGGGCGTGGAGCAGAAGTACTCCAAGGACCAGATCCTGGAGAAGTACCTCAACATCGCCTACTTCGGCGCGGGTGCGTACGGCGTCGAGGCCGCGGCCAAGCGGTTCTTCGGGGTCGACGCGAGCGAGCTGACACTGCCGCAGGCGGCGACGCTGGCGGGAGCGGTGCAGGACCCCAACGCCACCGACCCCAACCTCGGCAAGACCAGCCGCGACCGGCTGCTGAAGCGGCGCAACGTCGTGCTCGACCGGATGGCCGAGCTGGGCAAGATCACCAAGGATCAGGCGGCTCAGGCGAAGAAGGCCAGGCTCGGCTACAAGGGGACCCCGCTGCCCGGCGGCTGCGAGTCGAGCACATATCCGTACTTCTGCGTCTACGTGCGCAACGAGATCCTCAGCAACCCCGACTTCGGGAAGACGGCCAAGCAGCGCCTGGCGTTCCTCAACCGCGGCGGCCTGACCATCAAGACCACGATCGACCCCACGATGCAGGCCGCCGCCGACAAGGCGATCAGGAAGTGGGTCCACCCGACCGACAACCCCGTGGCCGCCGAGGCGCTGGTCCAGCCCGGCACCGGGGCGATCAAGGCGATGGCCGCGAGCCGTCCGTACGGGACGCGCAAGAGCAAGAACGAGGTGTCCTACAACCTCGTGGCCGACGTCGCGCACGGCGGCGGCATCGGCTTCCAGGCAGGTTCGACCTTCAAGACGTTCACCCTGCTCACCGCGCTGAAGCAGGGCATGAAGGTCAACGACGGGTTCAGCGCGGGCGCCGGTTACACCGCACCGTCCTCCACGGCGTTCAAGAGTTGTGACGGCACGAACGTGGGCGAGACCGGCTTCACGGTCACCAACGACGAGGGAGCGCCCGGCTGGCTGACCCTGCAGACCGGCACCTGGCACTCGGTCAACACGTTCTTCATGGAGCTGGAGCGCCGCGTCGGGCTCTGCGAGGTGGTCAAGACGGCCAAGTCGCTGGGCATCCACCGCGCCGACGGCGCCCCGCTCCAGGAGTACGAGACGTTCACGCTCGGCATCAACGAGATGGACCCGGTGACGGTCGCCAACGCCTACGCCGCGATCGGCGCGCGCGGCAAGTACTGCGCGCCGATGGCGATCACGCGGATCACCGACAGCACCGGCAAGACCACCGACTACAAGCCGAAGTGCCGCCAGGCCTTCGACCCCGAGGTGGCGGACGCGGCGGCGCACGTGCTGTCCGGCGTCCTGACCAAGGGCACGATGGCCTCGGTCGGTGGCATCGGGCGTGACGCGGCGGGCAAGACCGGGACCAACGACAACTCCTCCTCCGCCTGGTTCGCCGGGTTCACCCCCGACCTGGCGGGCGCGGTCAGCGTCGGCGATCCGCGCGGCGCCCAGAAGTACAAGCTGAACGGCGTCACCATCGGGGGCCGTTACTACGGCTCGGTCTTCGGCGCCAGCATCCCCGGCCCGATCTGGAAGGACACCATGCTGAGGGCCCTGCGCGGCGTGCCGGCGACGGACTTCACGCCGGTCGACAGCGAGCGGTTCGGCGGCTGTGGCGACAGTTGCCGGGGGCTGGTGTCCGTGACGCCTCCGACGGGGGGCGACGGCCCGACGGGAGGCGGCGACACGCCGGTGACGATCCTGCCCAATTAGTCGTCCAGCGCGTCGGCCGTGTCGAGGACGCGGAACAGCCGGGTCAGGTTCGTCCAGCGGAGGATCCGCAGCACCTGGCCGGCCGGCGCGATGAGGGCCAGGTCGCCGTTCCTGTCGCGCAGGTTGTGCACCAGGCGCACGAGCAGCCCCACGCCCGTGGTGTCGATGAACCGCACCTCGCTGAGGTCGAGGGCCAGCCACGGGCCGTGGGCCTCGATCTGGGCGAGCAGCGGTTCACGCAGGTGCCGCACCGCGTGGAGATCCAGCTCTCCGCGCAGTCCGAGCACCCACCAGCGGGTGGGGGAAGGGGATTGTGCCGTCCACGTCTCCACGGTGGTTCCCTTCGCTCTCCTTGGCGCCGGGGACCACCGGGGGAGCAGGACGGGGAGGTCCGGGGCGACCGACGAAGCGCTTCGACCGACACGCCGATGAACGTACGAGCTGAGCCGCACTCAGCGTAACAATCCCCCTCCGTTGCGTCGATCGCGTGAAGCAAAGCTTCCATGGCCACGAAGGAGTCGAGTGGCTATTGTCACGATCCATGGGGGTTAACCGCGCGCTGAGGCGCCGGCTGGTTCTGATCGGAGGCGTCGTCGCGCTGGCCGCCGCGGGATCCGCGCCGCTCAACGAGGAGCTGAGCAGGGCCGTCGCCGTCGCGTACGCAGCGCAGGGTGCCCTGCCGTACTCGTGGGGCGGGGGACACGCGGCGCGGCCGGGGCCCTCGAAGGGGACCTGCCGGGGCTACAGCGGCTCGGTCAAGCCCTGCCCGGCGAGCCGGACGCGCGGCCTCGACTGCTCGGGCTTCACCCGCTGGGTGTACGACCTGGCGTTCGGCGACGACGTGCTCGGCCCCGGCAACACCGACGACCACATCGGCCGGCTGCGCAGGGTCGGCGTGCCGCAGCCCGGCGACCTGGTCTTCTACGGCAGGCCCGGCAGGACCCACCACGTCGGGGTCTACGTCGGCGGAGGAAAGATGATCAACGCGTTCGCCACCGGGACACGCATCCGCATGGACGACGTGTCCGCGCTGGACGATCTGCTCGGTTACTACCACTACCGAGCCTGATCCCTATGCTTGCCCCCGTCATGGTGAGACTGCGGGTTCTGGGGCGGATCACGGCGGAGGTCGACGGGCGCCCGGCGGACCTCGGGACCTCGCTCCAGCGCGCCGTCCTGGCCCGGCTGGTCTGCGCCCAGGGACACGTGGTGTCGACCGACCGGTTCGTCGACGACCTGTGGAGGGGCCAGCCGCCGCCGCGCGCGCTGGGCGCGCTCCAGGTCTATGTCTCCAACCTGCGGCGGGCACTGGAGCCGGGCCGCGCCCCCCGCGCCGCCGCCCGCGTGCTGGTGAGCGCTCCTCCCGGCTATCGGCTGGCGCTGGAGCCCGGCGACGTGGACGCCTGGCGCTTCCCCCGGCTGGTCGAGTCCGCCGCCGGCCTGCTCACCGAGGGGCGGCACGCGCGGGCGCTCGAGGTCGTGGACGAGGCCCTGGCGCTGTGGACCGGCCAGGCGTACGCGGAGTTCGTCGAGGAGGAGTGGGCCGTCCCCGAGGTGGTCCACCTGGACGAGCTCCGGGCGGTCGCGGTGGAGTACCGCGCCGAGGCGGGGCTCGCGCTCGGCCGCCACGCCGAGGTCGTCCCCGAGCTGGAGCGTCACCTCACCGCTCATCCCCTGCGCGAGAACGCCGTACGGCTGCTCGCACTCGCCTACTACCGGGCCGGTCGGCAGGGGGAGGCGCTGGCGGTCCTGCGCAGGACCCGCGCCCTGCTCGCCGACCAGCTCGGCGTCGATCCCGGGCCCGCACTGCGCGCGCTGGAGGCGGACATCCTCGCGCAGGCGGAGTCGCTCGACGCGCCCCCTGCGGTCCGGGCCCCCATGGTTGCGGCCTCCGTGGTTCCGGCCTCCGTGGTTCCGGCCTCCGTGGTTCCGGCCTCCGTGGTTCCGGCTCCCGCGCCTACGTCGGGCCCTGAACCCGTCCGCATCGTCGGCCGTACGGCCGAGCTGTCCCGGCTGGCCGCCGCGGCGGAGCGGGCCCGGGCCGGTTTCCGCATCGCCTGGCTGGGCGGCGAGGCGGGCTCGGGCAAGAGCACGCTGGCCGACGCGCTCGTACGGCGCCTGGCGGCGGACGGCTGGCAGACCGTGGTCGGGCGCTGCCCCGAGACGACCGGCGGCGTGCCGCCCGCGTGGGCGTGGAGCGAGGTGCTGCGCGAGCTGTCGGCGACCTGCCCGCCCGAACCCGGGACCGCGGCCCGGCTGGCGCCCCTGCTGACCGATGACGCCGCGCCGGTGGGCCAGTTCTGGCTGGCCCGGGCGGCCGGCGACTACCTGGAGGGCGTGCCGGGACCGCTCCTGATCGTGCTGGAGGACGTGCACCGGGCCGACGAGGAGACCCTCCAGCTCCTGCGCCACCTGGCCGGCCGCCTGACGCGGACGCCGGTCCTCGTCCTGCTGACACACCGGCCCGCCGAGGCGGGCGACGACCTCACCACCACCGGGGCGGCGCTCGCCGTGCAGGCCGTGGAGAACATCACCCTGGGCGGTCTCGGCGAACGCGAGGTGGCCCGCCTGCTCGCGGAGCGTTCCGGCGCGGAGGTCGACGAGGCCACGGTGCGCACGGTCACCGAGCGCACCGGCGGCAACCCGCTGTTCGTGACGGAGACGGCCCGGCTGCTCGCGGTGGACGGCCCGTCGGCGGCCCACGCGCTGCCGCCCGGCGTGCGCGACCTCATCCGCCGGCGTCTCGCCCGGCTGCCCGCGACGGCCCGGACGACGTTGCGCAACGCCGCGGTTCTCGGCCGGGAGGCCGACGCGGACGTGCTGATCGCCATGCCGGGGGCCGACGAGGAGACCGTGCTCGACGGCCTGGAGGCGGGTGTGCTGTCCGGCCTGCTCGAGGAGCCGCGCGCCGGCCGCGTCCGGTTCGCCCATGTGCTCGTCCGCGAGACGCTGTACGAGGACATCCCGCGGCTGCGCCGTACGCGCATGCACGGCAAGGTCCTGGCGGCGCTCGAGCGGGTGCGCCCCGGCGACGTGGGGGCGCTCGGGCACCACGCGCTCGCCGCCGCGACCACCGCGACGGCCCTCACGGCGGCGGAGTACGCGGCGCGGGCCGCCGGGCAGGCGAGCGCGCTGTACGCGCACAAGGAGGCGGCGGCGCTGCTGGAGGGCGCGCTGGGCGCGCTCGACCTGGTGAGCGAAGGGGCAGACGACGCGTCCCGGGACGTCCGCCTCGACCTCCTGTGCCGCCTGGTGTCCGCGCAGTCGCACGCGGGCGACGTGATCACGGCGGTGCGCAACCGGACGAAGGCCCTCGCGGTGGCCCGCCGGACGGGGAACCGGGCGGCGGTGGCGCGGGCGGTGGCCTCACTCGACGCGCCGGTCATCTGGACCATCCAGCCCGACCGCGTGCTCGACGCCGATCTCGTCGCGGCGATCGAGGAGTCGCTGCCCGCGGAGGCGGGGGAGCTGCGCTGCCGGATGCTCGTCGCCCTCTGCCACGCGCTCGAAGGACACGACGCGGAGCGCATCGAGGCGGCCAGTGCGGAGGCGCTGGCGATCGCGGACGCCCTCGGCGACCTCCGCCTGCGGTGCATGGCGCTCAACGGCCGCTACTGGGTCTGCCTGACCCCGGACAGGCGGGACGACCTGGAAACGCTCGGGCATGACCTGCTGGCCGCCTCGGCCGCCGCCGGGCTTCTCGGCTACCAGACGCTCGGCCACTTCTCGCTGCTCATGGCCGCGCTCAGCCGCAACGACTGGACCACGGCCCGCCGGCACGCCGACAAGGCCATGGAGCTGTCCACGAGCGGCCAGCTCGGCCTGGCCCTCGGCATCCTGGCCTTCCTCGACGCCCTGCACCTGCTGGTCAGGGGCGAGTTCGAGCGGGCCGAGAGCGTCTACACGCAGCTCGGAGAGCGGCTGGCCGGCACCGGTGACGCCAACGGCGCGATGGTGGGGACGGTCGGCCGCTTCGTGGTCAAGCTGGCGGCGGGGCGGGTCCACGAGTCGGTGGAGGAGCTCGCCGCGCTGTGGGAACGCCTGCCGCAGGACGTGGGCGAGCTGTACACGCGGGCGCTCGTCGGCGCCGGCCGTCTGGAGGAGGCGCGCACGGTGTGGGCCTCCGCGCGCGTTCCCCGCCGGGACTACTACTGGCTGGTGTTCATGTCCCTGCGCGCGGACAACGCGATCGCGCTCGGTCACCGGGCGGCGGCGCAGGAGTGCTACCGCCTGCTGCTGGCGTCCGACGGCGAGCTGGCCGGGCTGCACTCGGGCTCGGTCACGCTCGGGCCGGTCGCGCACACGCTCGGCGACCTGGCGGCCTTCCTGGGCAGGCCCGGCGACGCCGAGGCCCACTACCTGCGGGCCGCCGAGGTCGCCCGGCAGGTCGGCTCCCCGCACTGGGAGGAGGCCGCCCGCCGGGCGCTCACGCGGCACCGAAGATGAGCCGCTCGCGCCGGAGGTGGGCGCGGCGCATCAGCGCCAGCATCACGACGAGGACGGGCCCGGCCAGCTTGCGCAGCTCCGCCAGCTCCTCCGGCCGCGCGTGCTGCTCGATCCTCGGCAGCTCGAAACGCACGTCGCCGCCCTTGCGGACGTGCTGCTCCATCTCCTCCCAGTCCGCGCCGGAGACGTGCCGCATGATGATCGGGAAGATCGTGCGCTCCTCCTCCTGGATGTGCTCGTCGAGCAGGTCGGCCAGCCGGCGCAGCGGCTTGGCCAGTTCGGCCGGGTTGCCCGCGACCGCCTGGATCTCCTCGAGCAGCGGGTCGAGCTCGGAGTGGTCCTCGCTCAGCTCGCTCAGGTCGATCTCGGCGCCCGCCGAGCGGACGAGCAGCGGCCACAGGTGGTCGTCCTCCGCCTTGTGGTGGTGGTGGATGCCGCGGCACAGCTTGGTCGCGTACTCGCGGATGGCGGCGGCGCGCTCCGGGCCGCACGGCTGCCGGCCCGCGGCGATCTCGGCGGTGACGTCGGCGAGGCGCCGGGAGTCGGTGCGCATCGCCCGGTGCGCGATGCGGAAGCCCAGCAGGTTGGGGGTGTCGGACATCGGAGGACCCTTCGTGAACGTGGGGGACGGTGGTGCGTCACGCTCACTGTGCGGCCCGGCACTTGGGGTCGATTAAGACCCTACTTAAGACGATTCCCATGGGACGGGAGATAGCCGTGGGGAGAACCCGATAGCTTGTTCCCCTATGGACAGCCGATGGGTGGGACCGGAAGGATACGAGATCGTCCCCGCGTACCGGCGCGACCGCCAGGTGCTGCGGGTGCGGCGCAACGGTCAGGTGGTCGCCGACTGTCTCTCGGTCGAGGAGGTCGCCCGGTATGTCGATCTCGCCGACCTCTGCGAGGTGATCCCGCTGCCCGTCAGGGCCGCCGACGCCCGTACGGCCGTCAAGTAGCCTGCTCACAGGCGTAACAGCAGCGGGCCCTGGGCACTCAGAGTGCCGAGGGGGAATCGATGCGCCTGCCTGCCAGCCTGCCTGTCCGTCTGCGTGCCTGCTTGGCCGCCGCCGTCACCGTCACCGCGCTCTGCCTCGCCGCCGCCGGCTGCGGGTCGGCGCCCACGGACTCCGCGGCCGAGACGCCGGTGTACGTGCTCAACCTGCAGAACTCCGAGCGGGGCAGGGCCGAGCAACGGCCGGCGAACCTCGTGCTCTCGGAGTTCAGCACGATGAGCGGGGTCACCTGGCGGACCTGGGGGCCGACCCGGGCGACCGGCGCCGGCAAGCTCAGCGGCACCTGGTGCCTGCCCGAGTGCGCGGACGCGCCCTACGCCGCCACGGTGACGCTGAGCAGCATCGTCCCGGTCAAGGGCAAGGGCTACTTCAGCCGGTACGCGGTGACGGCCGACGTGCCCGTCCTGCACCGTCCCGAGGCCGACCTGTCCGGGGTGCTGCCGACGCCCTGAGCCGTGCGCCGGCGGGGAGATTCGAATTCGCGAACACCGCCGTGGCCGTGTATGGTTACACCTGTCCGCAGCGCGAGAGCGGCAGGCGGACCCGCCCCTATAGCTCAGTCGGCAGAGCGTCTCCATGGTAAGGAGAAGGTCAACGGTTCGATTCCGTTTGGGGGCTCTAGCCGGAAAGTCCTATCCAAGCAGCGTTTCTGACTGAGCGCTGCAGGGTGGGGCTTTCGGCTTGGTGGGGATGCCTCATTCTCACCGGAAGACCGACCTCGATCATGGCTGATCCCGATGCGCGAATAGCCGTACAGGTCGGGTATCCTTGCGTGGCCGGATCCAGTTCCGGCCGAGGCGGAGTAGCTCAGTCAGGCAGAGCAAGCGGCTCATAATCGCTGTGTCGCCGGTTCAAGTCCGGCCTCCGCTACTACCCTGCCGGGTCACCTGAAGAAGGCGGCCCCGGTGCGGGTTGTCCAGTAGTCCCGAACGCAGAAAGGCACTCCCACGTGGCTGCCGCAGACGTTAGGCCGAAGATCACGCTGGCCTGCCAGGAGTGCAAGCACCGCAACTACATCACGCGGAAGAACCGGCGCAACGACCCGGATCGGCTTGAGCTGAAGAAGTACTGCCCCAACTGCAAGACGCACCGGGCGCACCGCGAGACCCGCTAGGTCGCGGCACGGACCGCATGCACTTCCGACACCGGCGTTCCCTTCCGGGGACGCCGGTTTGTCGTGTCCGGAGCGGCGCGCGGACCGGTGTCCGCCGGCGTGGGTCTGTTACGGTACGGCCTACTCAGCTCATCCGAAGGAGCCCGGCCCGATGCCTTTGAACCGCGATTTCGTCGGGCGGACGTACGAGTCGTCCGCGCCTTACGAGGTCAGCCGCGTGAAGATCAGCGAGTTCGCCACCGCGATCGGCGACTCCAATCCGATCTACCACGACAGGCAGGCCGCCGTGGCGGCCGGGCACCCGGACGTCGTCGCGCCGCCCACGTTCCCCATCGTGTTCAGCCTTCTCGGGACCGGTGACGCGCTCGCCGATCCCGGCCTCGGGCTCAACTTCGCGATGGTCGTGCACGGCGAGCAGAGGTTCGAGTACGAGCGGCCCATCCACGCGGGCGACGAGCTGGTGTGCACCTCGACCATCGCGGAGATCCGCAGCGTCGGCCGCAACGAGTTCATGACCCTGCGCAGCGACGTCTCGACCACCTCGGGTGAGCTGGTCTGCCGGACGTACAACATCATCGTGGAGCGCGGAGGGGCGGCCTGATCATGGCGGCGACGGTCAAGTACGACGAGGTGGAGACCGGCCAGGAGATCCCGGCCGTCGAATACCGGGTCCGCCGGGTGGACCTGGTGAGGTACGCCGGCGCCTCGGGCGACTTCAACCCCATCCATTGGAACGAGCGGCACGCCAAGGCGGTCGGCCTGCCCGACGTCATCGCGCACGGCATGTACACGATGGCGCAGGGCGGCCGGTTCGTGACGGACTGGGCGGGCGACCCCGGTGCGGTGGTGGAGTACGGCGTCCGGTTCTCCTCCATGGTCGTGGTGCCGGACGACGACAACGGCGCGACGATCACGATCAGCGGGATCGTCGAGGAAAAGCGTGAGGACAAGCGCGTCGTCGTGGCGCTGACCGCGAGGTCCGGCGACTCCCGCGTCCTGTCCAAGGCCCGCGCGGTGGTCCAGCTCTCCTGAGCGCGCCCCGTCCTGGCCGGCCTGATTGGCCGTGGCGGTGCTGGGTAGCGGTCGGATCGTGAGCGAGCGAGACATCGAAGCGAAGAACGAGCCGGTCACCACCCAGCGGGAGCACGGCGACGTCGCCGGCGTCGCCGCGGAGACCCAGGACCCCGGCAAGGCCGGCGACGCCCACGGCGGCGCGTTGCCGCGCCCGCGGGCGGAGAACGCCAGGGAGGCCGCCGGAGCCGCGGGCCCGGAAGAGATCGCCGAGGTCAAGCGGGACATCGCTCCCGGCGGGACGATCGAGACCGCGCTGACCCCTTCGGGCGAGCCGTCGGTGGTCGCCTCCCAGCTCCTGTGGGACGGCAGTTCGGCCACGTCGAGGGTCGACGAGTCGATCGCCGAGGCGGAGCGCGAGGACCGCGGATAGCTATCCTGTTCGTCGGGATGTTCCGGGTGCGAGGAGACCGATGGCTGACCGGTTGGCAGGGGTGCCGCTCGCCCCGTACACCACGCTGCGTACGGGCGGACCGGCCCGGGCGTTCACGCAGGCGCGGACGCAGGACGAGCTGGTCGCGATCGTGGCCGAGGCCGACCGTGAGGGCGAGCCAGTCCTGGTGCTCGGCGGCGGCAGCAACCTGGTGGTGTCCGACGACGGGTTCGACGGGCTCGTGGTGCGCGTCGCCACCCGGGGCGTCGACGTGACGGTCGAGGACGGCCGCGCGCTGGTCACCGTGCAGGCGGGGGAGGACTGGGACGCTCTGGTCGCCCGCTGCGTGGCCGAGGGCTGGTCGGGAGCCGAGTGCCTGTCGGGCGTTCCCGGGCTGGTGGGCTCCACGCCGATCCAGAACGTCGGCGCGTATGGGCAGGACGTCTCGCAGACCGTGGTCGTCGTCCGGGTGTACGACCGGAAGACCGGCGAGGTGGGGGACCTCACGGCGGCCGAGTGCGGCTTCGCCTACCGGCACAGCGCGTTCAAGCACGACCCCGGCCGGCATGTGGTGCTGGCCGTCACCTACGCGCTGGAGCGCTCCGCGCTGTCGGGGCCCGTGGCCTACAAGGAGCTGGCCGCGCGGCTCGGGGTGGAGATCGGCGCGCGGGTGCCGCTGGCCGAGGCCCGGGAGGCCGTGCTGGAGCTGCGGCGGGGCAAGGGCATGGTGCTCGACCCCGACGATCCGGACACCCGCAGCGCCGGGTCGTTCTTCACCAACCCCGTGCTCGGCCCTGAGGAGGCGGCGGCCCTGGCGCTGCGGGCCCCCGGCCATCCGCGCTGGGACACGCCCGACGGCATGGTCAAGGTGCCGGCGGCGTGGCTGATCGAGAACGCCGGGTTCCCCAAGGGCTACGAGAAGGGCCGGGTCCGCATCTCGACCAAGCACACGCTGGCCCTCACCAACCCCACCGGCGAGGCGGGCGCGGGCGAGCTGCTGGCGCTGGCCCGCGAGGTGCGCGACGGCGTGCACGAGAAGTTCGGGGTGTGGCTGGTCAACGAGCCCGTGCTGGTGGGAGTAAGTCTTTAGCTCGGTTAAACTGGGGCAACACCGAAGGGGAGTAGTCCGAAATCCACTGATCGACACACTGGCGGCACGTACGCCCGGTCGTGGAGCCCTCGTGGCGGACGAGACCTTCGGCCCGACAGTCATGATCACATGCTGCCGGGCCGAAGTCGTGCCCGAACTCCCCGGGTGTCGTACGGCGGCCCGGTCGCATCTCCCCTGGAGGAAGGCGACCCCGTGCAAGCCCTCTGGATCTCCCTCGTTGTCATCTTCGTCGCCGAGCTGGGCGACAAGAGCCAGCTCATGGCTCTGACCTTCGCGACCCGGTTCAAGACGGGGCCGGTGCTGGCCGGCATCACCGCCGCGACCGCGCTCGTCCACCTCGTCAGCGTCGGCCTCGGCCGGGTCGTCGGCGACGCCCTCCCGACCACCGCCATCTCGATCATCGCCGGCGTCGCGTTCCTCGCCTTCGCGGCGTGGACGCTGCGCGGTGACGAGCTCACCGAGGAGGAGAAGGGCAAGGCGGCCAAGAGCACCCGCAACGCGTTCATCGCCGTCGCCGTGGCGTTCTTCCTCAGCGAGCTGGGCGACAAGACGATGCTCGCCACCATCACGCTGGCCACCCAGCACGGCTGGTTCGGCACGTGGGTCGGCTCGACCGTGGGCATGGTCGCCGCCGACGCGCTGGCCATCCTGGTCGGCCGGTTCCTCGGCACGCGCCTGCCCGAGAAGTGGATCAAGTATGGCGCGGCCGCCGCGTTCGCCGTCTTCGGCGTGCTGCTGCTCGTCGAGCCCCTGTTCGCCTGACTCTCGTCTTCCTAGTCGAGGAGAGACAGGCGGTGGGCCGCGGCGGCCGCCTCGCCCCTGGTCGACACGCCCAGCTTGGGCAGGATGTTCGACACGTGCACGCTGACGGTCTTGGCCGAGATGAACAGCTCGGCCGCGATGTCCCGGTTGCTGCGCCCGGCCGCCACCAGGCGCAGCACCTCCAGCTCGCGGGGGGTCAGGTCGGCCTGCCGTACGGGCTCGGACGGCGTGGCGTCGGAGAGAGGCGAGCCGACGCGGCGGGCCAGCGTCTCGATCTGGGTGACCAGAGGGGCGGCGCGCAGCGCGACCGCGAGCGGGCAGGCCTCGCGCAGACGTGCCGTGGCCCCCTCGCGGTCGCCGCTCGCCGCGGCGGCCATGGCGCCGTGCAGCAGCGCCTTGGCCCGGACGTACGGACGGTCCAGCCGCCGCCACGCCTCGGCCGCCGCGTCGAACTCGCCCCGGTAGACCAGCCCGAACGCCTCGTTCACCGGCCCGTCGCCCAGGTTGACGGCCAGACGGTCGCCCAGCTCCCGGACATGAGCCACCCGATCGGGGGCGACCGGAGCCCCCGCGTCGCAGACGTACCGGACCGAGGCGAGCAGCCGCCCGGCGAGCATCGCCTTGCGCGACAGCGGCGGATCGTCCAGCGCCGTTTCCAGGACGGTCAGGGCCTGCAGCGGCTCACCGCGCAGCAGGTGCCAGGCGAGGGCCAGGCGGGTGTTGTTCGTCCATTCCTGTGTCTGCTCGTCCCGGTGGGGGGAGAAGGCGCCGACCTCGGTGAGGATGTCCTGCGCCAGCTCCTCCTCGCCGCGTGCGATCGCGATGTCGGCGCGGACGCGCAGCATGTGCCACCGGTTGCGCAGGGTCGGTCCCATCGTCAGTGACCGCTCGATGATCTCGACGGCCTCGTCCCACCGGCCGAGCGACTCCAGCGCCTCCGCCCGGTTGTTGGCGATGAACACCCCGTGCTGGCGGAACCTGCCGTATCGCCGGGAGAGCTTCTCACCCTTGAGGGCGAGCGCCACGGCCTCCTCCGAGCGGCCGAGGTTGTCCAGGGCGTCGACGTTGTTCGCCAGGGCGCGCAGGATGATGCGCGGCGAGTCGAGCCGGGTCCCGATAGTCAGGGCGCCTTCGTTGATCGCGAAAGCGGTCTCCAGGTCGCCGTTGATCGAGTGCCCGAGCGCGAGGTTGATCAGGAGGTCGGCCTCCTGCACCTTGTCGCCCGTCTCGCGGGCGATGCGCAGGGCCTCCTCGGTGAGCGCGGTGCCCTCGTCGATCTCGTCCGAGTTGATCAGCACGGTGCCCAGCCGGGTCAGCACGAGCGTGCGGATGTCGCCGGGCAGCGGGACCAGCCGTTCGGCCCGCCGCAGGTCCTCCAGACCGCCGGGCTTGCCCTTCTGAATCTTGATGTTCGCCATGCGGACCAGCAGTTCGGCCACCCGCTCGGGGGAGGTCCGCTCGTCCAGCTCGGCGAGCGCGCCGCGCACGTACTTGAGGCTCTGCTCCATGTCGCCGCTGACGTACGCCGCCTCGGAGGCCCGCTCGAGGACCGTGCAGTGGTCGTGGCCGATGCGCTCGGCGGCGTCTGGGACCTTCTCCCACAGCGTCAGCACGCGTTCGAGGAGCTGGACCTGCTCGGTGTAGGCGAACGACTTGGCCGCCTTCTCCGCCGCCTCCCAGGCCGAGATCAGCGCCCACAGGTCGTCGCGGGCGGAGTACCAGTGGTGGGCGATTTCGATGGCGGCCCGGCCGGGAGGCACCAGGGTGCGGTCGCGGTCGATCTCCTCGGCGTACCGCGCGTGCATCCGCGCGTGCTCGCCGGGCAGCAACTCGTCGTGGACCGCCTCGCGGATCAGCGCGTGCCGGAACGCGTAGGCCCCGCCGTCGGCCACCTGCAGCACGTTGGCCGCGATGGCCGGCCGCAGCGCGTTCTCCAGCTCAACGTCGGACAGGCCGCTGACCGCCGCGAGCAGCTCGTGCCCGACGCGTACGCCCCCGGCGGCGGCGATCCTGAGCACCCGCTGGCTCTCCTCGGGCAGCCGCTCCACCGAGCCGATGATCAGGTCGTGCAGCGAGTCGGGGAACGAGCAGTCGTCGCCGCAGTCGAGCAGCGCCTCCACGAACAGCGGGATGCCGCCGCTGCGGTCGAAGACCCGGTCCACCTTGGCGAACTCCGGGGTCACCCCGAGGATGCCGGCCATCTGCGCGGCGACCTCGTTCTGAGTGAAGCGGGGCAGGTCCACCCGGACCACGCCGTCGACCCGCCCCAGCTCGGCCAGCACCGGCCGCAGGGGATGGGTGCGGTGCAGTTCGTCCGAGCGGTACGTCATGACCATCAGGACGGGGGCCGACTTGAGGTTGCGGCTGAGGAAGGCGATGAGGTCCCGGCTGGAGCGGTCGGCCCAGTGGATGTCCTCGATGACGAGCACCACCGGCCGCCGCTCGGCGAGACGCTCGAGCAGGGCGAGGATCAGCTCGAACAGCCGGGCGCGGGCCGACTCGGTCTCCCCGTCGCCGCTCGGCTCGCCGAACTCGGGCAGCAGCCTGGCCAGGTCGCGGGCGGCGCCGTCGGGCAGGAGGGCGGCGACCTCGGCCGCGCCGCACTCCCGGACGAGCTGCCGCAGTGCGGCGGTGAACGGCGCGTAGGCCAGCCCTTCGGCGGACAGTTCCACGCAGCCCCCGACGAGCACGTGGGCGCCGTCCTGCGCGGCCTGCTCAGCGAACCGGCCGGCGAGGCGGGTCTTCCCCACGCCCGCCTCGCCGCCGATGAGCACCGCCGCGGTCATCTGCTTTCTGGCCTGGTCGTAGGCCTCGCCCAGGGTTTCAAGCTCCGCGCCCCGCCCGACGAAGACGGGGCTCACCGCCCGGCGTGTCATGCCGTCAAGCATGTCATGACCCTTTGCGTGGCTTCGCCTGGTTTTTCGGACAGACCCTTGTGGCCTGTGGGATTCACGGCGGCTGAAAGGCCCGGCCGGGAGGGAGGCTCCGGCCGGGCCTTCGTGCGCGTCTCATGAGGTGCGGAGCTTGCCGAAGGCCGCACGCAGCCGGCGCTGGCCGGAGCGCTGCTGGGCCTTCCTGCCCGCCAGCGCCTGGCGGGCGCGGCGGTGGTCGGCGGCCTCCTCCTGAAGCTCGGCCGCCCGGCTGATCATTACCTGGTAGTGGAGCTCGGGACCCATCGCTGTGTCTCCTTGTTTCGGGTCTCTTTCCGTACTCCTCAAGGTTCGGTCTAAGGCGTGGTGCGACACATCGGGCGGATGCCCTATCTCTGGCACGGCTCTGCGGCGTAGGACCCTAAGGGGAGTCCTAAGGCGGCTAAGGCGACGGCTTAGGACTCCCGCCACGCCCCCTCATAGGCGATCAGGCGGACACCCACGCTTCCGCACGCGCAGCGCAGGTAGATCACCAGCCCCACCGAGGTCGAGTGCGCCGAGAGGATCTCCCGCTGCGCCGCCGGCCCGCAGACGTCACACGCCTTCAGATCCATTCCCGGCCTCCGATGCGCGCCGTAATTTCAATGGTTGAGTATTTAGATTACAGTTGGGGGCATGACGAGGACCAGCCCCACCGAGGTGACCGGTTACCGCAACGACGGCGTGGGCACGGCCGCGGCCCTGGTCAACGCCGTCACGACGGGCGGCCGCGACGTCTCTGCCGAAACGCTGCGGGCCCTGCTGGCCTCGTACAACTTCAAGGTGGACGAGCCGCTCACCGAGGACGAGACGCAGATGCTGCGCGACTGGGCCCGCCGGCTCCGGCCGGTGTTCGCCGAGCCCGACCAGGCGCGGGCGATCGACCTGCTCAACGCCCTGATGGCCGAGGCGCCCATGCGCCCGCACATCTCCGACCACGGCTTGGGGCCGCACCTGCACTACGGCCCGCCGGGGGCGGCGCTCGTCGACCGCGTGAGGGCCAACACGGCGGTCGGGCTCGCCTTCGTGATCTGCGAGTACGGCGCGGAGCGCCTGGGCGTCTGCCTCGACGCCGGATGCGAGCGCGTCTACGCCGACATCGCGCGGGGACCCCGCAGGCGCTACTGCTCCAAGGCCTGTCTGAACCGGAACACGGTGGCCGCCTTCCGCGCCCGCCGGACCTCCACCTCCGCCTGAGCCGCGGCAAGGATCAAGAGGCCGGGTCCCCGGGTTTGGAATCATTCCTCGTGGTCGGGGATGCTGGTCTCGTGCCAACTATGACTACTCCGCTCGCGGAGGTCGCCTCCTCACCCTCGACGCTGCGGGCGTTCCTGCACGGCCTTCCCGGGGTCGACCGCGTCGGGGCGGACGCGCGGGCCGCGATGCTGGGCACGCGATCCATCAAGACGACCGCCAAGAAGCAGGCCATCGACATGGCCATCGGAATGGTCGACCTCACCACCCTGGAAGGCGCGGACACCCCCGGCAAGGTCAGGGCGATGTGCGCCAAGGCGGTGCGGCCCGACCCCGCCGACGCGTCGGTGCCGCCGGTCGCCGCCGTCTGCGTCTACCCCGACCTGGTCGCGACCGCCGTCGAGGCGCTCGCCGGATCCGGCGTGAAGGTGGCGTCCGTCGCCACGTCGTTCCCCAGCGGCCGATCCTCCCTGGAGGTGAAGGTCGCCGAGACGTCCCTCGCCGTGGCGGCCGGAGCGGCCGAGATCGACATGGTCATCGACCGCGGTGCATTCCTCGCGGGCGACTACCTCAAGGTGTACGAGGAGATCGTCGCCACCAAGGAAGCCTGTGCCGACGCGCATCTGAAGGTGATCCTGGAGACCGGCGAGCTCGCGACGTACGACAACGTGCGGCGGGCCTCCTGGCTCGCGATGATCGCCGGGGCGGACTTCATCAAGACCTCGACCGGCAAGGTGTCGCCGGCCGCGACGCTGCCGGTGACGCTCGTCATGCTGGAGGCCGTGCGCGACTTCCTGGCCGCGACCGGCCGCAAGGTGGGCGTGAAGCCCGCGGGCGGCATCCGCACCACCAAGGACGCGATCAAGTATCTGGTGCTGGTCAACGAGACCGCCGGGCCGGACTGGCTGCACCCCGACTGGTTCCGCCTCGGCGCCTCCTCGCTGCTGAACGACCTGCTCATGCAGCGGCAGAAGATGGCCACCGGCCGGTACGCCGGTCCCGACTACTTCACGCTGGACTGAGGGCTGGACTGAGGCATGTTCGAATACGCACCCGCGCCCGAGTCGCGGGACATCGTCGACATCCGGCCGTCGTACGGCCTGTTCATCAACGGCGAGTGGGTCGAGCCGCAAGGCGAGGAGCGCCACAAGACCGTCAACCCGGCCACCGAGGAGGTGCTCGCGGAGGTCGCGTGGGCGGGGGAGGCCGACGTCGACCGCGCGGTCCAGGCCGCGGCCAAGGCGTTTCCCGTCTGGTCGGCCATGCCGGGCGCGGAGCGGGCCAAGTACCTGTTCCGGATCGCCCGGATCATCCAGGAACGGGCGCGAGAGCTGGCCGTCCTGGAGACCCTCGACAACGGCAAGCCGATCCGGGAGTCCCGCGACGTGGACCTCCCGCTGGTCGCCGCCCACTTCTTCTACTACGCGGGCTGGGCCGACAAGCTCTCCTACGCGGGGTTCGGTCCCGACCCCCGGCCGCTGGGCGTGGCCGGGCAGGTCATCCCGTGGAACTTCCCGCTGCTCATGCTGGCCTGGAAGATCGCGCCCGCGCTGGCCTGCGGCAACACGGTCGTGCTCAAGCCGGCCGAGACCACGCCGCTGACCGCGCTGGCGTTCGCCGACATCTGCCGCCAGGCCGACCTGCCGCCCGGGGTCGTCAACATCGTCACCGGCGCCGGAGAGACGGGCGCCGCGCTCGTGAACCACCCCGGCGTGGACAAGGTCGCCTTCACCGGCTCGACGGAGGTCGGCCGCCTGATCGCCAGGAGTCTCGCGGGCACCCGCAAGAAGCTCACGCTGGAGCTGGGCGGCAAGGCCGCCAACATCGTGTTCGAGGACGCGCCGCTGGACCAGGCCGTCGAAGGCATCGTCAACGGCATCTTCTTCAACCAGGGCCACGTCTGCTGCGCCGGGTCGCGGCTGCTGGTGCAGGAGTCGATCGCCGCCGACCTGCTGGAGGCGCTCAAGCGGCGCCTCGGCACGCTCAGGCTCGGCGACCCGCTGGACAAGAACACCGACATCGGCGCGATCAACTCGGCCGAGCAGCTCGCCAAGATCCGCGAGCTGTCGGAGGCCGGGGAGGCCGAGGGCGCCGAGCGGTGGTCGCCCGCCTGTCCGATCCCCGACCGCGGCTACTGGTTCCCGCCGACCGTCTTCACGGGCGTGGCCCAGTCGCACCGGATCGCCAGGGAGGAGATCTTCGGGCCGGTGCTGTCGGTGCTGACCTTCCGCACCCCCGCCGAGGCGGTGGAGAAGGCCAACAACACGCCGTACGGGCTGTCGGCGGGTGTGTGGACCGAGAAGGGCTCCCTCATGCTGTGGGCGGCGTCCCGGCTGCGGGCCGGCGTCGTCTGGTCCAACACGTTCAACCGGTTCGATCCGACCTCGCCCTTCGGCGGTTACAAGGAGTCGGGCTACGGCCGCGAGGGCGGGCGGCACGGTCTGGAGGCCTACCTTGCGGTGTGATCATCCCTCCGGCCGGCCGTCCGGCAGGTGCGGCGACGGGCAGCGCCGCCGCCTGGTGCGGCGGGCCCGCGCCGGCGCCGGCGAGGGCTTCTCCCGGGGCCGCCGCTCCCGCCGCTTCGCCGTACGGCACGGCTGGTTCGCGCATCGCGGCGGCGTGTGCCGGTGCGGCCAGACCTATCAGCCGGCCCGTCCTCTGGAGATTGGAACCTTCGATGAGTGAGCGCACCGAACGGTTGAGCGTGCGCAAGACGTACAAGCTGTTCATCGGCGGCGCGTTCCCGCGTTCGGAGAGCGGAAGGTCGTATGTCGTGACCTCCTCCAAGGGCGACTTCCTCGCCAACGCGGCCAGGGCCTCGCGTAAGGACGCCAGGGACGCGGTCTCGGCCGCGCGGAAGGCGTTCCCCGGCTGGTCGGGCGCCACGGCGTACAACAGGGGCCAGATCCTGTACCGCATCGCCGAGATGCTGGAGGGCCGGCGCGCCCAGTTCGTGGCCGAGATCGCCGACGCCGACGGCGTCTCCGCGAAGAAGGCGGGCGAGCTGGTGGACGCCGCGGTGGACCGGCTGGTCTGGTACGCGGGCTGGTCCGACAAGATCGGTGCGGTCCTCGGGTCGGCCAATCCGGTGGCCGGGCCGTACTTCAACCTGTCGAGCCCGGAGCCGACCGGTGTGGTCGCGGTGGTGGCCCCGCCGGCGGGACCGCTGCTGGGACTGGTCAGCGTGATCGCGCCGGTGATCGTGACCGGCAACACCTGCGTGGTCGTCGCCTCCGAGCGCGCGCCGCTGCCGGCGATCACGCTGGCCGAGGTGCTGGCGACCTCCGACCTGCCGGGCGGGGTGGTGAACATCCTCACCGGCTCGGCCGCCGAGATCGCCCCCTGGCTCGCGGGCCACATGGACGTCAACGGCATCGACCTGACGGGCGCCGGCCCCGAGCTGGCCGTCACGTGTGAGGAACTGGCCGCGGAGAACCTCAAGCGGGTGCTCCGGCCGCCGGCCGATCGCGTGGACTGGCTCGCCGACCCCGGCATCGAGCGGATGACGGCGTTCCTGGAGACCAAGACCGTCTGGCATCCGATCGGGGTCTAGCCCTTCGCCAGGGCCAGGAGGAGTTCGGCGTTCGAGCCGGTGTTCTTCAGTGTGGTGAGGAAGCGTTCGAACCCCTCCTGGTCCTGCAACGCCCGGCGCAGCCGCCAGATCAGTGGCTGCTCCGCGGGGTGGAGCAGCAGTTCCTCGCGGCGCGTGCCGGAGGCGACGACGTCGACGGCGGGGAAGACGCGGCGGTCGGCCAGGCTCCGGCTCAGCTTCAGCTCCATGTTGCCGGTGCTCTTGAACTCCTCGAAGAGGTTGTCGTCCATCTTCGAGCCGGTCTCGACCAGCGCGGTGGCGAGGATCGTGAGCGAGCCGCCGCCCTCGATGTTGCGGGCGGCGCCGAGCACCTTCTTGGGCTGGTGCAGCGCCCGGGCGTCCATGCCGCCCGTCAGCACGCGCCCGCCGCTCGGCGCGGCCATGTTGTACGCCCGGCCGAGGCGGGTGATCGAGTCGATGAGCACGACCACGTCGCGGCCCGCCTCCACGAGCCGCTTGGCCCGCTCGACGGCGAGCTCGGCCGCGGTGATGTGGTCCTGCGGCGCACGGTCGAAGGTCGAGGCGACCACCTCGGCCCGGACCGACTCGCGCATGTCGGTGACCTCCTCGGGCCGCTCGTCCACCAGGACGACGATGAGGTGGCATTCGGGGTGGTTGGTCGTGATCGCGTTCGCGACGGCCTTGAGGAACATCGTCTTGCCGGCCTTCGGCGGGGCGACGATCAGGCCGCGCTGCCCCTTGCCTATCGGCGCGAACAGGTCGATGACCCGCGTGGCCAGCACGTCGCGCGTCGTCTCCAGGCGCAGCCGCTCGTCGGGGTGGATCGGCACGAGGTCGGCGAAGTGCGGCCGCGCGGTGTCCACGGGCGCGCCGTTCACGACCGTGACGGCGGTGAGCATGCCGTTCTGGGCGATGCCGCGGACGTGGTCGCCGCGGCGCAGGTCGAGCGCGTCCACGAGCGCGGCCGGGACGGTCACGTCCTTCGGGCCGGGCAGGTAGCCGTTCGCGCGGATGACCGCGTTCCTGCCCGATCGGTCGACCAGGCCGGTGACCTCGATGGTCCGGGTGTTCTTCGTACGGGCCTGCGCGGCGCGGGAGGCGCTGCGCTGCTGGGGAACGCTGAGAGTGTGGGTCATGGGACTCCTCGGTCCGGGAGGTGCAGGTACACGCTGATGTGGGGAGATGTCCGGTCCGGCCGGAGCAGGGCGGGAGGGAGCGGGGACCGCGGCGAAGGCCCGGCGGAGCGGGCTTCGCGAGGTCCGAAAGGCGCCTCCCGGCGCAGCGTCTCAACGCATGTCGGCCGATGCTGCGTCGACCGGTGGCTGACAGACGCTGGTGCGATACGTGCGATGCGCGTATGGGCTCATCAGTGTCGACTGGTGGTCATCGGACCGCGGAGCCAGAACCATACGGCTTGTCGCTGACTATAACAGGCTCAACTGTCGCCGCAATCCCTGAGATCTACCGGGCCTGGAGGGCGTCGAGCGCCACGGCCATGGCGATGACCAGGCGGCGGTCGAGGCGCGGGTCGCGGATCTCGATGGCGTACCGGTCGCGCAGGCCCCACCTGCGGTCCACGGAGAACGCGATCGAGGCGCCGATGCTGAAGTCGAAGTGGTACGGCAGCCACTCCAGCGAGTCGGAGAACCGGCGCAGCAGGGCGACCGCCAGGTTCCGCTCCTGCCCGGTCAGCGTCGGCAGTCCCGGCTGCTGGAGATGCCAGGTCGAGCGGAGCAGCGAGCGGCCGAAGTCCTTGCGGAACGTCCCGAGGGGGTTGCCCGCGTCGTCCACCACGTCGTACTCACCGGCGAGGTCGAGGACCTTGCGCGCCTTGAACCCGGCCAGCGTCGCCTGCCGGGACTCGTCGGTGTAGAGCGTCACCTGCTCCTTGAGGGCCATCCGCTTCTGCTCGGCGAAGCCCACGATCTCGCCTTCCGAACCGTCGGGGAGAGCCACATGGACGACGTACCTGTTCACCATCATGGTGATTTTCTGGCGCAGGTACAGGCGGGTCTGTGCCTGCAGGGTCGCTATATCCATATGAGACTCCAAGGACGGTCTTTTGCCTCCCTATATGCCCTCTCTCGGAGGAAGATCACAGGCGAGATGCCGCCGAATCGACGACCCGGCGGACTAGGCAGCTTGAGTGACCATAACCACACTTTTCGGACTTGATGCAACCAGGGAAGATCCCTGTAAGGTAAGGCTTGCCTAAATAATGTCTCGGCAGGGAGCCCTGTATGTTTCTCCGGCACCGCGGTATCGGTCTCGGTATCGGCGCCGTCGCGGTCGCACTCTCGCTGGCTGCCTGCGGCACCTCCTCCGTCACCGGCGCGGACTCCGGCGCCCCCGCCGCCGAGGCGGCCAAGAAGGCCGTCGCCAAGGGCGGCCAGGACTTCGGCACCGCCGCGGAGAAGACCGCGGCGATGGGCACCGACGCCAGACCGGGCGAGTGGCCGCGCACCGTCACCCACGCCATGGGCACGACCGAGATCAAGGCCCAGCCGACGCGGGTCGTCGTCCTGGACGTCGGAGAGCTCGACAACGTCGTGTCCCTGGGCGTCAAGCCGGTCGGCTTCGCGCCCACCGAGGGCTCTCCCGAGCTGCCGTCCTACCTGAAGCAGGACGCAGGCACCCCGAAGAACGTCGGCACCATCAACAACCTCAACCTGGAGGCGATCGCCGGGCTGCACCCGGATCTGATCCTCGGCAGCCAGCTGCGCGCCGCCGACCAGTACGACGAACTGTCGAAGATCGCCCCGACCGTGTTCTCCATCCGTCCCGGCTTCACCTGGAAGGAGAACTACCTCCTCAACGCGGCCGCGCTCGACAAGACCGAGGAGGCCAAGGCGAAACTCGCAGAGTACGACCGCAAGGTGAAGGCCCTCGGCGCGAAGCTGGGCGAGGACAAGCCCGTCGTCTCGATGGTGCGTTTCCTGCCCGACGGCGTGATCCGGCTCTACGCCAACGCCTCCTTCATCGGCACCATCCTCAAGGACGCCGGCATCCCGCGCCCGGACAACCAGAACATCCCCGACCTCGCCGCGGAGGTGAGCGCGGAGAACATCGGCCAGGCGGACGCGGACGTCATCTTCACCGGTGTCTACGGCGACCCGAAGGCCACCGACAAGTCGGCGGTCCAGGGCAATCCGCTGTGGAAGAACCTCAAGGCGGTCAAGGCCGGGCACGCCTACGAGGTCCCCGACGAGACCTGGTATCTCGGCCTCGGTGTCACCGCCGCCATGGAGGTCGTCGGCGATCTGGAGAGGTACCTCGCCGGATAGGCGCACGCGGTCCCGTACTCCGAGAAGGCGAACGAATGTCCCGTGCCACCCGACGCCGCATCGGCCCGACGGCCGGGGGCGCGCTCCTGCTGGTCCTCGCCGGACTGCTGGCCCTCGCCGTGCTGCTCAGCCTCGCGATAGGCAGCCGCCAGATCGCGCCGAGCGTGGTGGTGGACGCCCTGCTGCACGGCGGCGGCGGCGACGAGGCCCAGGTCGTACGGTCGTTGCGGGTGCCGCGCACCCTCATCGGGGTGATGGTCGGCGTCGCACTCGCCGTGGCGGGCACGGTCATGCAGGGCATCACCCGTAACCCCATCGCCGAGCCCGGCATCCTGGGCGTCAGCCAGGGCGCCTCGGTGGGCGTGGTGTGCGCGATCGCGTTCCTCGGAGTGCGTTCGCTCACCGGTTACGTGTGGTTCGCCTTCGCGGGCGCGGGGATCGCGGCGGTCGCGGTCTACGTCATCGCCAGCGGCGGGCGCGGCGGCGCCACCCCGGTCAAGCTCGCCCTGGCCGGCACCGCGATGAACGCCCTGCTCGCCTCCGTGGTCTCCGGCATCGTGACGACCGACGCCGTGGCCCTGGACGAGTTCCGGTTCTGGCAGGTCGGCTCGATCAGCGGCCGGAGCGCTGAGATCGCCGGTCAGACCTGGCCGTTCCTCCTCGCGGGGCTGCTGCTGGTCGCCGCGACGGCCCGGGGGCTCGACGCGCTCGCGCTCGGGGAGGACGTGGCCAGGGGGCTCGGCCACAACGTCCCCCTGCTGCGGATACTCGGAGGTCTCGGCGCCACCGTCCTGACCGGCGTCGCGGTCGCCGCCGCCGGTCCGATCGCCTTCACCGGCCTGGCCGTCCCGCACATCGCGCGAGCGCTCGTGGGCACCGACCATCGCTGGGTCCTTCCCGCGGCGGCCCTGCTCGGTCCCGTGATGCTCCTGGTCGCGGACGTCCTCGGCCGCGTCGTCTTCCCGCCCTCGGAGGTGCCGGTGGCCGTCATGACCGCACTGCTCGGCGTACCGTTCCTGATCGCACTGGTACGCAGGAAGGCGGTGGTGGCGGCGTGACCGTCACCAGGAGCCCGGTGCGCCCCACCGGCTTTTCGGTCCTGCGCGCGGGGCGGGGCAGCTTCCTGCTGCACCGCAGGGCGGCCCTCGTCGCCGCCCTGCTCGGCGCGGTGCTCGCGGTGACCGCCGTCGTCTATCTGTGCGTCGGCGAGTCCTTCGTGAGTCCCGGGGAGGTCGTCCGCGTGCTCTTCCTTGCCGGCGGAGGGGGGCAGCCGAGCCCCGACGAGTTCGTGGTCGGCACCCTGCGGATGCCCCGCCTCGTGGTCGGACTGCTCGCCGGCGCCGCCTTCGGCGTCGCCGGATCCTTCATCCAGACCGTGGCCCGCAACCCGCTCGCCAGCCCGGACGTGATCGGTGTGACACACGGCGCGGGCGCGGCGACCGTCGCCGCGATGACCTTCGGCGTCACCGCGCACAGCACCCTGCCGTACGTCTCGATCCTCGGCGGCCTGGCCGCGGCGGCGCTGGTCTACGTCTTCGCCTGGCGCAGGGGCCTGCACGCCGCCCGCTTCGTGCTCATCGGCATCGGCGTCTCGGTGGCCCTCGGCTCCCTGACCCAGCTGCTCCTCACCAAGGGCGACTACCTGGTGGCCCAGCAGGCCAAGGTCTGGCTCACCGGATCGCTCAACGGCCGCGGCTACGACCATGCCGCACCGCTCGCCTCGATCCTGCTCGTCATGCTGCCGGCGCTGCTGTGGGCGGCCCGCGCCCAGCGCACGGTGTCGTTCGACGACGACACGGCGACCGCTCTCGGCGTACGGCTCGGCCGGGTCCGCCTGTGCCTGACCGTCCTCGGCGTCGTCCTGGCGTCGGTGGCGACGGCCGCGGCGGGCCCGGTCGACTTCGTCGCGCTGCTCGCCCCGCAGATCGCCCGCCGCCTCACCCGCACCGCACAGATCCCCCTGGTCGGCTCCGCGCTGACCGGCGCCCTGATCGTAACCATCGCGGATCTGCTGGCCCGCAGGCTGTTCTCCCCGATCGAGCTGCCGGTCGGCGTGTTCACCGCGGCGGTGGGCGCCCCCTATCTGATGTGGCTGATCGTCCGCACTCGCAGCCGTTCCGGAGGCACCGCATGACCGGCAACCGCCTGAGGGCCGAAGGGCTCGTGCTCACGTACGAGGACCGCACGGTCGTGGACGGCCTCGACCTGGAGATCCCGGACGGGCAGGTCACCGTCATCATCGGGCCCAACGCGTGCGGCAAGTCCACCCTCCTGCGCGCGTTGGGCCGGCTGCTCAAGCCGCGGCGCGGCTCGGTCCTGCTGGACGGCACGGAACTGGCACGCATCCCCACGAGACGGGTCGCCCAGGAGATCGGGCTCCTGCCGCAGACCCCCGTGCCGCCGGAAGGGATCACGGTCTCCGAACTGGTGACCCGCGGACGGCAGCCACACCACAAGTGGTGGCAGCAGTGGACGGCGGCGGACGAGAAGGCCGTCGGCGAGGCGATGGACCGCACCGCTACCGGCGATCTCGCGGAGCGGCTGGTCGACGAGCTGTCCGGCGGCCAGCGGCAGCGGGCCTGGATCGCGATGGCCCTCGCCCAGGACACCGACCTTCTGTTGCTCGACGAGCCGACGACCTACCTTGACATCGCGCACCAGGTGGAGGTGCTCGACCTGGTCCGGCAGCTCAACCGCGAGCGTGGCCGGACCGTCGTCGTCGTCCTGCACGACCTCAACCAGGCCGCCCGCTACGCCGACCACCTCATCGCCATGAAGGCGGGACGAATCGTCGCCCAGGGCGCGCCACGCGACATCATCACCGCCGATCTCGTCCAGGAGGTCTTCGGACTCACGTCGGTCGTCGTGCCGGACCCGGTCACGGGCGGCCCGCTGGTCGTCCCGGGCGCGCCCTGGCAGCGCGGATAGGCCCCTGTTACCTCAGGGTCGGGGGATCGGGGTTTTCTCAGGGTTCCTCGTGGAACGTGACTTCCACGGCCGTCCGTTGAACCGGATGACGAAAGGAGCCGATCGATGTACCGATCGAGAGAGCACAAGATCATCGCTGGCGTCTGCGGAGGGATCGCGGACCGGTACGGCATGTCGCCGACGGTCGTGCGGGTGCTGTTCCTGCTGTCCTGCATCTTGCCGGGTCCGCAGTTCGTGGCCTACCTCATCATGTGGGTGCTGTTCCCCAAGGCCCCGGCCGCCGCCGCTCCGGGCTACGACTACTCGTACGGGCGCAGGTAGGCGGCACGCGGCCGCGCGGGCCCGTTTATGCTCACATCAGGAGAGGTGAGCGATGATGCGGCAACGGCCCCTGACGCTGGTCCAGGACGACCTGGTCGACTACGAGAAGGCCATGGAGCGCATGGCCGCGCTGGTCGAGGAACGGCAGGACGACGCGCGGCCCGACACCTTGTGGCTGCTCAGCCACCCGCCGGTCTTCACGGTCGGCAAGCGGACGCTGGAGACCCACCTGCCCGACCCGTCGGCCGGCATCCCGGTGGTGCCGACGGGCCGCGGCGGGCAGCTCACCTATCACGGGCCCGGGCAGCTCGTCGGCTATCTCATCGTGAAGCTGCGGGACGGCGAGGGCGTGGTCGACTACATCCGCGAGGTCGAGTTGCGGCTGGTCGAGGCGCTGGGCACGCTCGGCGTCCCGGCCGAGCGGCGCGACACCCCGCCCGGGTCGGAGCTGCTCACGGGCGTGTGGACCCGGGACACCGGGCGGAAGATCGTCTCGATCGGCATGCGGTCGAGCCGGTCGGTCACCAGCCACGGCTTCGCGCTCAACGTGGACGGCGACCTCACGCCGTGGGACCTCGCGGTGCCCTGCGGCATGCCCGACGTGGAGATGACCTCGATCGCCCGCGAGCGCGGGCGGGCCTCCATGGAGGAGACCCGCCGCGTCGTCGCGGAGGCGTTCGAGGCCTCCTGACGCCGGCGGCCCTGCTGACGCGGGCGGTCTTGCCGAGGCGGTCGGTCACAGGGCCCGGGCCGCGCTTTCCAGGCCTCGGGTCACCCGATCCCGCCAGTCGTCGCGGAACATCGGCTGTGCCCGTTCCTGCACCACCCACAGCGTGAGCTGGAGCCGGCGCAACGCCGCGAAGTCCCCGATCGCGTCCTCGTGGCTCGCGGGCAGCGGCCGTACGGCGCGGTATCCCGCGAGCAGGGCGGCACGCAGATCCGCGGCGTGTGGCAGGTGGGCGAGTTCGCTCGCGGTCACGGCCAGGTCGTAGACGAAGTGGCCGTAGCCGCAGTCGTCGAAGTCGATGGCGCGGACCTCGCCGCGGTGGAAGAGATAGTTCTCCTGGTGCAGGTCGCCGTGGATCAGCCCGTAGGCGTCCGGGCCGTGGCCCAGGGCGTCACGGACGCGCCGGACGCGGTCCGTCACCGTCCGCACGATCTCGGCGCCCGCCGCCGAATGCACCCGCTCCACCAGGCGCGCCGCCTGCTCGGCCTCCTCCTGCAGTGGGGTCGCGGCACGGCGGCCCGGCTCGGTGACGGCGTCGACGCGCCCCCGGGTGAAACCGGCCGGCGCCCTCCACGCGGCGCTGTGCAGGTGCAGGTGAGCGGTGAAGGCGCCCACCCGGCGCAGGTGCGCGGCGGTGAGCGCGGTGTCCAGGAACCGGCCGTTCACCCAGTGGTACAGCACGCAACTGCGCGCCGCCGGAACCCCCGCGTGCTCGGCCACGGTCAGCAGGTCGCCCGTGCGGGTGGGCACCGGTTCGGGGACGGCCAGCGCGGTGTCGCGGCGCAGGGCCCGCAGCCACAGGGCCTCCGACCTGACCATCTCCGGGCCGGGGCCGTCGGGACGCTGGACGCGGAGCACGTAACGCCCGCCGTCCGCGCCGTCCACCCGGAAGGTGGTGTTGAAGCCCTTCGCCATCGCGGTCAGGCGGGCCACCGGCACGTCGTAGGCCGCCAGGGCCGTGCGGGCGAGCGCGGCGAGGCGGCGCGTGCGCCCCGCCCGGCTCAGCGCCTCGAACGGCGTGCGCCCGGTGTCGTCGATCACCAGGCGAGCGTACGGCCCGCCGGGGTGGGGCGGGCCGTACACAGGGAGATCAGGCGACGGGCTCGGGGTCGCTGACGTCGTCGCCGACGTCGTCGACCGTACGGCGGGGCCCAGTGAACCAGTGCTTGGCCGACAGGCGCCACCACAGGGCGATGCCGATGAGCACCGCGCCCACGGCGATGGGGGCGTAGTTCACCGACGTCCAGGCGAAGTCCTTGTCGCCCGGCACGCCCGCGGGGGCGATGGGCAGGACGAAGTAGACCGAGATGATCGCGATCTCGATCACGGCGATCCAGGACAGCGCCTTGTACTTGCGGCCGAGCGTCCACGGCCCGGCCTGGAAGGAGTCCCCGGCGCGCAGGCGCAGCCAGATCGGGATGAGGAACGCGAGGTAGAGCCCGATCACCGCGATGGACACCACGGCGAGGAACGCCACGGGCGTCGTCGTGCCCTCGGGCGCGTAGAGCGCGGGCAGCGTGATCAGCAGCGCGACCCCGCAACCGCCGATGATCGCGTTGACCGGAGTGCGGTTGCGGTCGACCTTCGACCACAGCCGCCAGCCCGGCACCGCGCCGTCCCGGGAGAACGCGTACGTCATCCGCGACATCGAGGTCACGCAGCTCATGCCGCAGAAGAACTGGCCGATCGTGGAGATCCCGAAGACGACGGTGGCGAGGGTGGACGACAGCGACGAGGTGAAGATGGCCCCGACGAAGCCGCCTTCGGCGTTGACGGCGTCCACGTTCGTGGCCGCGAACAGGAACGACAGCAGCAGGATCCAGCCGCCGATCGCGGAGTAGAAGATCGACTGCCACAGGCCCTTGGCCGCGGTGCGGGCCGCGCCGTGGGTCTCCTCCGACACGTGGGCGCAGGCGTCGAAGCCGGTGATCGTGTACTGCGTGAGCAGGAAGCCCAGCGGCAGCACGTACAGCCAGAACGCCGGGCCCGAGTCGCCGTCGCCGAAGCCGGAGTTGTTGAACGTCTCGAACAGGAAGCCCACATCCTGGTGCTTCGACGGGCCGAAGACCAGGATCAGCACGACCGCCGCCGCGCCGAACACGTGCCACCACACCGAGATGTTCTGCAGCAGTGAGATCAGGCGGTGGCTGAAGATGTTGATCAACGCGTGCAGCACCAGGACGATCGCGAACAGCAGGAAGGTCTGGTGCAGCGCGTTGCCGTTCGCCCAGGAGTCGCTGAACCGGCCGATCGTGATGTTGAGGAACGTCGCGCAGCCGTAGTCGACCGACGCGGTCACCGCGATCAGGCCGATCAGGTTGAGCCAGCCGGTGAACCAGCCGTGGACCGGCCGGCCGAGCTTCGCGGCCCACCAGTAGATGCCGCCCGCCGTGGGGTACGCGGAGACCAGCTCCGCCATGCAGAACCCGATGATCAGGATGAACGCCGAGATCAGCGGCCAGCCGATGGAGATCGCAAGGGGTCCGCCGTTGTTCCAGGCCTGGCTGAAGGTGGTGAAGCACCCGGCCAGGATCGAGATGATGGAGAAGGAGATCGCGAAGTTGGAGAACCCGCTCCATGTGCGGGCCAGTTCCTGCTTGTAGCCGAGTTCCGCTAGTCGTTTGGCGTCGTCGTCGAGGGCTTGCGCCACTGAGGCCTCCTCTAACCGGTGCGGAGTTGTCGGACGCCGTCGATCAGGCGGCCGAAGCATGGATCCTCGAGGTCGCGTACGGCTTGGGCGAACTTGTCGGCGGCCTCGGCGGAGTAGTCGAATCCGGGCATGGCCCCGTCGCGGACCAGCCCCTGGTGGATGACGAACCAGAGCGCCCAGGTGAGGTTGGACATGATCAGGTTGAGCCGCACCCGGGGGACGTGCTCGTCGTCGCCGAAGTAGGCCCGCGTGAGCCGTACGACCTGGTCGGGGTCGAAGTCGGACTCGGCGGCGATGTCGCCCAGCTCGAAACAGGGGTCGTTGTCGCCGGAGAGCTGGTAGTCGACGATCCGGACGCCGTCGCCGGTGGCGATCAGGTTCTCGGCCAGCAGGTCGTTGTGGCAGGGGACCGCGGGAAGCGGACGCCGGGCCAGCGCCGCCTCCATGTCGGCCACGACCGGCAGCACGTCCTCGTATCCGGCGGGAAGGGCCAGGCCGTGGGCGCGGCAGCGCGCCACGAACTCGCGGAGCTTGTCGAAGATCGAGAAGTCGTTGCCGAAGCGGGGGCCGGCGTGCAGGCGGCGGCAGGCGTCCGCCACCTCCTCGATCCGCGCGGCAACGCCCGGGGCGTCGAGGGTGACCCCCTCGACGTACTCCAGGAGGAGGACGCCGGGCAGCACGTGGACGACGCGGGGGCCGATCCCGGACGACGCCGCGGCGACAGTGTTGGCGATCTCCTGGTCGAGCGGGATGCCGAGGCCGGTCTCGGCGATGCGCGGGTCGAGCACCCGCAGGAGCAGGCGGCCGCCGTCCTCGGCGTCGACCCTCGCGATGTGGTGGCTGAGCCCGCCCTTGATCGTCGTGAAGGTCAGGGGCCGCCCGGCCCAGGCCGTGACGAGATCCATTGCGTCTGCGACGGGATCTGGCATGCCCGGCTCCTTTTGGTCTACCTTCAGACCATTGATCCGATTGTCTGGGCCGGGTGTTACAGGACGGTACCGATGTCGCAACTTCCCGCAGACGCCCGCGCCGTCGTCATCGGCGGCGGAGTGGCCGGATGCAGCGTCGCCTATCACCTCGCGCGGCTCGGCTGGACCGACGTGATCCTGGTCGAGCGGCACGACCTCACCGAGGGCACGACCTGGCACTCCGCCGGCTTCGTCGGGCAGCTCAGGTCGACGGTCACGCAGACCCGGATGATCATGTACTCGGCCGGCCTCTACCCGGAGTTGCGCGAGCTGACCGGGCTCGATCCGGGCTGGCACGGCGTGGGCGGCCTGCGCCTGGCCACCACCCCCGAGCGCATGGAGGAACTGCTGCGCCAGGCCGGGGCCGCCGAGACGTACGGGCTCGACCTGGAGGTGCTCGACCCCCGGGGCACGCTCGACCGGCTGCCGCTGCTGGAGGTGGGCGACGTCCTCGGGTCGCTGTGGCTGCCCGGGGACGGGTGGCTCGACCCGGCCCGGCTCGGTCACGCCCTGGCCGAGGGCGCCCGCAGGCTCGGCGTACGGATCTTCACCGGCGTGGAGGTCACCGGCGTCGACGTCCACGACGGCAGCGTGACCGCCGTACGGACGCGCGGTGAGGACGGCGAGCACGTCGTGCGCACGCGGACCGTGGTCGACGCCGCAGGGGCGGCGGCCGGGGCGGTCGGCCGGATGGCCGGGGCCGACATCCCGATCGTGCCGATCAAACACCAGTACGTGGTGACCCCATCGTCCGGCGTCCCGGCGGACACGCCGACCGTGCGGGATCCGGACAACATCGTGTACTTCCGCGAGGAGGACGGCGGCATCCTCGTCGGCGGCTACATCAGGAGCCCGCAGGTCTGGGACACCGACCGGCCGCTGTCCGAGCCCCGCACGCTCTTCACCCCCGACATGGCGAAGTTCCGCGAGTCGTGGGACTCGGCGGTCCGGCGGGTGCCGTCACTGAAGACGGTCGGGGACGGCGACGACCCGGCGGCGTTCCGCAAGGTCGTGCACGGACCCGAGGCGTTCACACCCGACGGGGAGTTCCTGCTGGGGGAGACCGCGGTCGCCGGGCTGTGGGTGGCGGCCGGCTTCTGCGTGCACGGCCTGGCCGCCGCCGGCGGCGTGGGCAAGGTCATGGCCGAGTGGATCGTCGAGGGCGCTCCCGAGTACGACGTCTTCGGCATGGACGTCCGCCGCTTCGGAGGACACGCCCGATCCGCCCGCTGGGCCCGCGCCAGGGCCCTGGACTCCTACAGCACGTACTACGACATCGTCTATCCCGGCGAGCAGCGCACCGCCGCCCGTCCGCTGCGCCGTTCGCCCGCCTGGGTGCGGCACGAGGCGCTGGGCGCGTCGTTCGGGGAGAAGGCCGGTTGGGAGCGGGTCGACTGGTATCCGCCGGCCTCGGACGACGAGTCCGGACGGCCGAGGGGCTGGGCGGGGCGCATCTGGTCTCCCGCGATCCGCGAGGAGTGCCTGGCGACGCGGGACGCCGCCGGGCTGTTCGACCAGACGTCCTTCGCCAAGCTGGAGATATCCGGATCCGTCGCCGACCTGGAACGGCTCGCGGGCAACACGCTGGACCGGCCGGCCGGCTCGGTCGTCTACACGCAGTTGCTCGACCGGCGCGGCGGCGTCGAGGCGGACGTGACCGTGACCCGGCTGGCGGAGGACCGGTTCCGCCTCGTCACCGGCACCGCGTTCGGGGCCCACGACGCCGCGCTGCTGCGCCGGCACGGGCTCGCGGTCGCCGACGTCACCTCCGCCTACGCGTGCTACTGCCTGTGGGGGCCCCGCGCGTACGAGATCCTGGCGTCGCTGACCGACGACGACCTGACCTTCGGCTACCTGCGGGCCGCCGAGATCAGCGTGGGGCACGTCCCGGTGCTCGCCCAGCGGGTCACGTTCGTGGGCGAGTTCGGCTGGGAGCTCTACTGCCCGTCCGAGTACGGGCTGACGTTGTGGGACTCCCTCATGGAGGCGGGCCTGCCGCACGGCATGCGGCCGGCGGGCTACCGCGCGCTCGACTCGCTGCGGCTGGAGAAGGGCTACCGCGTCTGGGGCCTCGACGTCACGCCCGAGACCACCCCGCTGGAGGCCGGGCTCGGCTTCGCCGTACGGCCGCAGCGCCGGGCCGCCCTGCCGCCTCCCCGTACGGCGCTGCGCTGCCTGGTGCTCGACGACGGGCGTGACGTCTGCCTGGGCGGCGAGCCCGTCCGGCTGGACGGCCGTCCGGTCTCCCGCGTCAGCAGCGGCGGGTTCGGCCACCGGGTCGGCCGGTCGATCGCGTACGCATTCCTGCCGGTGCGGGTGGAGCACGGTGAGCGCGTCGAGATCGGCGTCAACGGCCGCCGGGTGGGCGCCACCGTCACCCGTGAGCCGCTCTACGACCCCGAGGGCGCCCGCGTCAGGGCCGAGCCCTGGGCGGCAGCCGGGAGGTGACCGGTCACGGGGGCAGTTCGCCGCGGGAGGGCAGGCCCTGCCAGGAGCTGTGGGAGGCGACCGCGAAGGCCGCCACCGAGATGCCGCGCTTGAGGCGGTCCGCCGGATGCAGCCCGTCGAGGATCGCGCTGAGGTAGCCCGCGACGAACGCGCCGCCGACCTCGGAGGGATCGACCGCGGTCACGGGGGCGGCCTGGGTGTCGTAGCGCAGGCCCTCGACGGTGGCGCTGGCGCCCTTGGCGCCCCGGGTCACGATCAGCTCGGGCGTGGACGCGAGCACGGGCTCCACGAGCATGAGCTCGTCCTGGGTCGCGAAGAGCACGTCGGCCGAGGCGGCGAGTTCGGTGAGCCCCTGCCTGGCGTCCTCCGCGCTCGCCCACAGGTTCGCGCGGTGGTTGACGTCCACGGAGACGAGCACCCCGGCGTCCTTGGCGATCTTGACGGCGTGGTGGACGGCGCTCCACGCGAGGCCGCTCAGCCCGAGGGTGACGCCGGTGACGTGCAGGATCCGCGCCGACTGCACCACCTCGCCGGGCACGTCGCCGGTCGACAGGTGCGACCCGGCCGAGCCCTCCCGGTAGTGGACGGCGTGCGACGAACGGCCGATGCGCCGCTGACGGAGGATCAGGCCGGTCGCCGTCGTCTCGTCCACCCGTACGTGGGAGACGTCCACGCCCTCGCCGCGCAGGACGGTCAGCGTGCGCATGCCCAGTTCGTCGGCGCTGACCCGGCCCAGCCAGCTCACCGTGTGGCCGAGCCGGGCCAGGCCGACCGCCGTCGTCAGCTCGGGCCCCTCCACGTCGAGGCGGATGGTCATGTCATGCCGGAGCCGGTCGCCGGAGACGACGCCCAATGCCTCTCCGAGCGTGAAAACCTCGGTCATGCCGTAAGTCCGCGGGATCGCACCCGGAAAGCATGGCAGAGCCCGATCCGCACGGGAAAGCCCTGCCTCAGGCGCCGAACGCCTCCACGGCGGCCTGGCAGAAGGCCTTCAGGTCGTCCGGCTTCCTGCTGGTCACCAGCGTGTTCGGGCCGTCGGTGCAGACCACGACCTCCTGGTCCACCCAGGTCGCCCCCGCGTTGCGCAGGTCCGTCTGGAGGCTGGGCCACGAGGTCAGCGTGCGCCCGCGCACCACGTCGGCCTCCACCAGCGTCCACGGCGCGTGGCAGATCGCCGCGACCGGCTTGCCCGCGTCGAAGAACTCCTTGACGAACCGCACGGCCTCCGGCCGCATCCGCAGGAAGTCGGGGTTGGCGACCCCGCCCGGGAGGACCAGCCCGTCGAAGTCGGCGGCGGAGACCTCTCCGGCCACGGCGTCCACGGGGAAGGTGTCGGCCTTGTCGAGGTGGTTGAACGCCTGGATCTCCCCGCGTTCCACCGAGACCAGCCTCGGCGTGCCGCCCGCCTGCTGGACGGCCTTCCACGGCTCGGTGAGCTCGACCTGCTCGACCCCCTCGGGGGCGACGAGGAACGCGATCGTCTTACCCTGGATCATCGTTGCTCCCCTCTTTTGCTCGTTCTTGACGTCGCGTGCCCGGAGGGATGCGATCTATGCCGTCCGCTGGGTAGGGGACGGACATGCCCGTGCTCGTGGGGACCTCCGGCTGGCAGTACGCCGACTGGCGCGACCTCGTCTACGGCGGCGTGCCCCAGCGACTGTGGCTGGAGAGCTATGGCGAGATCTTCGCCACGGTCGAGAACAACAACGCCTTCTATCGGCTGCCGAAGCGGGAGACGTTCGAGTCGTGGCGGGAGCGTACGCCGCCCGACTTCGTCATGGCGGTCAAGGCCAGCCGCTTCCTGACGCACATCAAGCGGCTGAAGGACCCGGAGGAGCCGGTCGAGCGGCTGATGGGCGTGGCCGAGGGCCTCGGCCCGAAGCTGGGCCCGATCCTGCTGCAGCTGCCGCCGACCCTGCAGGTCGACGCCGCACGGCTGCGCGCGTGCCTGGCCCGGTTCCCGCGGGCCGTACGGGTCGCCGTCGAGCCGCGGCACGCCTCGTGGTGGACCGACGAGGTCCGCGCCCTGCTGACCGAGTTCGGGGCCGCGCTGTGCTGGGCGGACCGGCTCGGCCGGCCCGCCGGGCCCCTGTGGCGTACGGCCGACTGGGTCTACCTGCGCTTCCACGAGGGAGGGGCGGAACCCTGGCCCAACTACGGCCGGCGTGCGCTGCGCAGCTGGGTGGACCGCCTGGGGGACGTCCCGGACGCCTACGTCTACTTCAACAACGACCCCGGCGGCGCCGCCGTGCGCAACGCGGTCACCTTCGCGGAGCTGGCCTGCGCGCAGGGGCGGGACGTCAGCAGGGCGCGGCTCCCCGAGCGGGCACCCGAGCCCGTCCGGTCGTGACCGGACGGGCGAGTGTCACCCCTGGCATGACGGATCAGGCGCGGCGGTCGTCGGCCGCGTGACGCCCGCCCGCCACCAGCTGGTCGGGGGACGACTGCTGCGCGGGCACCGAGAGGCGGTTGTGCGGCGCGGTGGGACGCTCGGCGCGCTCGGCCCGGTCGTCGACGCCGTCGCGGTCCCGGTCGACCTTCGGATACTGCTTGGTCACAGGCTCAGCCGCCGGAGTGGAGTCCGTGGACGCCGAGGTGGTCGAGGTCGCCGAGGTCGTCGTGTTCGTCTCCAGACGACGCTCCAGGTCGCGCTTCTCGGCCTCCAGGCGGGACACGCGGTCCCGCTCCGCCAGGCGCGCCTCACGGAGCCGGCGGCGCTTCACGGCGGCACGGCGCATGCCGCCGGTGATGAGCAGCAGGCCGGCGACGAACACGGCGGCGGTCACGACGCCGGCGATGAACAGCTCGAACGGGCTGAGGTTGAACGTCCGGTCCAGGACCGTGATCGGCATGGTGTTCGCGGTGTCGTTGACCGACACCTCGATGACGGCCGCCGCCGCGATCAGGATCAGAAGCAGGCCCAGTAAGACCATCTGCCTTCACTCCCAAATACTGGTTGCCGTGCGGTTGCGATTCGTGGACGGTCTCCGACTGCCCGCACAGGCGCGGATCATGTGCGCCGGGTCACAGCAGGGCCAAGGCAAAGAATGCGCGTTAACACCGTGTTCACAAACGGGCAAAAGCTACGAAATCCCAAAACGGCAATCTCGAGCGTGGCGGACGAACGCCAGGCCGCCTCGTTCGAAAGGGATCGACGTGACCTACAAGGCCGAGTACATCTGGATCGACGGCACGGAGCCGACCGCGAAGCTCCGCTCCAAGACCAAGGTCCTTGCCGACGGCGCCGAGCCGCCGCTGTGGGGCTTCGACGGGTCCAGCACCAACCAGGCCACCGGTCACTCCTCCGACCTGGTGCTCAAGCCGGTGTTCACCTGCCCCGACCCGATCCGGGGCGGCGACAACATTTTGGTCATGTGCGAGGTCCTGCACACCGACATGACCCCGCATGCGTCCAACACCCGCGCCCTGCTGACGGATGTGGCCGAGCGGTTCGCCGACCAGGACCCGTGGTTCGGCATCGAGCAGGAGTACACCTTCTTCAAGGAGGGCCGCCCGCTCGGCTTCCCGCTGGGCGGCTTCCCCGCCCCGCAGGGCGGCTACTACTGCGGTGTCGGCGCCGACGAGGTGTTCGGCCGTGACATCGTCGAGCTGCACCTCGACCGCTGCCTGGCCGCCGGCCTGAAGATCTCCGGCATCAACGCCGAGGTCATGCCCGGCCAGTGGGAGTTCCAGGTGGGCCCGGGGGGTCCGCTGGAGGTCGGCGACCACATGTGGGTCGCCCGCTGGCTGCTCTACCGCACCGCCGAGGAGTTCGACGTCGCCGCCACGCTCGACCCCAAGCCGGTGAAGGGCGACTGGAACGGCGCGGGCGCGCACACCAACTTCTCCACCAAGGCCATGCGTGAGGGCTACGAGCCGATCATCACCGCCTGCGAGGCCCTGGCCGACAACGCCATGGAGCACGTCAAGAACTACGGCCACGGCATCGAGGACCGCCTCACCGGCCACCACGAGACCGCCCCGTGGGACAAGTTCAGCTACGGCGTCTCCGACCGCGGCGCCTCGGTCCGCATCCCGTGGCAGGTCGAGGTGGACAAGAAGGGCTACATCGAGGACCGGCGTCCCAACGCCAACGTCGACCCTTACGTCGTCACCCGCCTGATGGTCGACACCTGCTGCACCGCTCTGGAGAAGGCCGGCCAGGTCTGATCAGCTTCACGAGGAACCGATCGGTTCCCCCATCTCCGTACGGCTCCCGCGTCCCGGCGCGGGAGCCGTACGCGTTGTGCTGTCGGCGACCTATGACGCTCTGCTCGGACGCGGTCACGAGCTCGCGGCGTGTCGTCTTCACCCACTCGCAGTCGCCCTGAGTGACGGTGGATCCGCTGGGGAGCCTGCGGCCCGGCCGGCCGCCTGCGCCGGCGGCTCGCCCCGCTCGCCGACCGGCGGGTGCTCGGCGTGCTCACCACCACGGTCGCGGCGTTCACCGGCATCTGCATCCCCTACACGTATCTGAGCGCCGTGTACGCGCCGGCCACGGGGCACGGTGGGGAACCTGGCGGCCGGGCACCTCACCGACCGTCGCGGGCCCCGCCGCATCGTGATCGCCGGCACGCTGCTCCTCGCCGCCGTCCGCCTCCTGGTGCCGGCGCTGCGCGGCTCGTACCCGACGGCACTGGGGGCGGTCGCCGCCTGCGGCGTGTTCTCCTTCAGCGTCACGACGCCGCAACAGCATCTGATCATGAGTTTCCCTCGGCGGGAATGCGGCCGACGGTGGCCTCGCTGAACCAGTCCGCGCCCTACGTGGCGGTCTCGCCGTGGCCGCGGCCGGGCTCACGTGGTGGCACGGCCGTCGGGCGGACGGCCGAAGTGTCCTAAGTTGACAATGATTTTCATTTGCGAGACATTTGGAAGGGATGTTTCCCCTGATGCACCGACTTTGATATGCCGACTTGAGGATTCGTCGTGCTCTCGCCGCTCGCCCGTACGTTGTCGTCCGCCGCTCTGCTCGTGCTGTTCGCCGCCGGGTGCGGCGGCGCGGACAAGCCCTCTTCCCCCTCCGATCCCGCCCAGCCGCTGAAAGTGGTGGCGACCACCACACAGGTGGCCGACTTCGCCCGCAACGTCGGCGGCGACCGGGTCAGCGTCCACCAGTTGCTCAGGCCGAACGTCGATCCCCACGACTACGAGCCGTCCCCGGCCGACATGCAGGCCATCGCCGAGGCCGACGTGCTCGTCAAGAACGGGGTGGGCCTGGAGAAGTGGCTGGACGAGACGATCTCGGCCGCCGGTTTCGACGGGCCCGTGGTCGACGCCTCCCAGGGCGTCCGGATCCGCAAGGGCGACGGGTCGGAGGAGGAGGCCGGGGGAGATCCCCACATCTGGCACAACCCGCTGAACGTCAAGACGATGGTCGCCACGATCGAGAAGGGGTTCGCCGCCGCCGATCCGGACGACGCCGCGGCCTACCAGGCCAACCGGGCGGCGTACGACGCGAAGCTGGACGCGCTCGACGGCGAGATCACGAGGAAGATCGAGTCCATCCCCGCCGACCGGCGCAAGCTCGTCACCAACCACGACGCCTTCGGCTACTACCTCGACCGGTACAAACTGACGTTCGTCGGCTCGATCATCCCGAGCTTCGACACCTCTGCCGAGCTGTCCGCCAAGCAGGTGTCCGACCTCGTCGCCAAGATCAAGGCGACCGGGGTGGCCGCGATCTTCTCGGAGGCGTCGCTGCCGCCGAAGACGGCCGAGGCGATCGGCCGCGAGGCCGGGGTGACCGTCGTGGCGGGCGAGGACGCGCTCTACGGCGACTCGCTGGGCCCCGAGGGGTCGGCCGGTGCGACCTACCTGCAGATGGAGGAGCACAATACCGACACCATCGTCAACGCGTTGAGGGGGACCGCCGCATGAGTGAGCGCGCGCCGACCCTGGTGCTCGACCGGGCGAGCGTGGCCTACGGCGACGTCCCGGTGCTGGAAGAACTCGACGGCGTCGTCCACGAGGGCGAGGCCGTGGCGCTGATCGGCCCGAACGGCGCCGGCAAGTCCACGTTCATCAAGGCGCTGCTCGGCCTGGTGCCGGTGGTGCGCGGCCGGATCGAGGTGTTGGGCCGGCCCCCGGCGCAGGCCCGCCGCGACGTCGCCTACGTGCCGCAGGCCGACACACTCGACCCGGACTTCCCGGTGTCGGTCGAGCAGGTGGTGATGATGGGCCGCTATCGGCGGATCGGCTGGCTGCGCCGCCCGTCCGCCGCCGACCGGGCCGAGGTGGCCGACGCGCTGGAGCGGGTCGGGCTGGCCGGGCGGGCCCGCGACCGGTTCGGCACGCTGTCGGGCGGGCAGCGCCAGCGGGTGCTGCTGGCCCGGGCCATCGCCGCCAAGCCGCGGATGCTGCTGCTCGACGAGCCGTTCAACGGCGTGGACGCGGTCAGCCAGCACGCGCTGCTGGAGGCGATCGGCTCGCTGAAGGCGCAGGGCGCCTCCGTCGTCGTCAGCACCCACGACCTCGCCATCGCGCACCTCGCCTGCGACGAGGTGTGCCTGCTCAACCGGCACCAGTTCGGCTTCGGCCCGACCGGCGACGTGCTGACGCCCGAGCGGCTGCGCGCGACGTACGGCGGGCACGCGCTCGAACTGCGCGGCGACCGCGTGATCGTGACCCAGACATGACGGCGGCGCAGACATGATCCTCTTCGAACCCTTCCACCTGCCGTTCATGGCCCGCGCGCTGGTCGAACTGGTCCTCCTCGGCGCGCTCGCGGGCACGGCCGGCGTGCTGGTGCTGCTGCGCCGGCTCGCCTTCGTCAGCGACACCCTGACGCACACCGTCTTCCCCGGTGTGGTCATCGGCCATCTCATGGCCGGGGACGACGGCATCTTCTGGGGCGCGCTGGCCGCGGGGGTCGTCACGGCCGTCCTGCTCACGCTGCTCACCCGGCGCCGCCGGGTGAGCGAGGACGCCGCGCTCGCCATGCTGCTGACCACGCTGTTCGCGGTCGGCGTCGTGATGGTGTCGCGGCAGACCGGCTTCACCGCCGACCTCACCGCGTTCCTGTTCGGACGGGTGCTGACGGTCACCGAGGCGCAACTCGCGCAGACCGCCGTCGTGACGGTCCTGGTCGTGGCGTTGCTGGCGGTGCTGCGGCGGCCGCTGCTGCTGCGGGCCTTCGACCCCGAGGGCGCCGAGGCGGCCGGTGTGCGCGTCGGCCTGCTCGACCTCGTGCTGAACGTCGCGGTCGCGCTGGTCGTCGTGGCCGCCGTCAAGGCGGTCGGCACGGTCCTCGTGATCGCGCTGCTCATCGTGCCGGCCGCGGCGGCGCGCAGCCTGTCGGACCGGCTCACGGTCATCGTGCCGCTGGCCTGCCTCGTCGGCGCGGCGGCCGGGTGGCTCGGGCTCGTCGTGAGCTACGAGGCGTCGATCGGGTACGGCGTCAGGCTCGCCTCCGGCGCGACCGTGGTGCTCGTGCTGGTGGCGATGTACGGCCTGGCCCACGCCGCCGCGTTCGTCCGCAGGAGGGCGGGCCTGACCCGGGCCCGCCGCCGTTCGGTCCTGGAGGCGGCGTGAACTGGCTCGACTCCACCGTCCACCGGGCCCTCGTCGAGGCCGTCCTGGTCGGCGCGCTGGGAGGGGTGGTCGGGGTCTTCGTGATCGCGCGGCGGCTGCCGTTCTTCACGATGGCCCTCACGCACGCGACGTTCCCCGGCATCGTCGTCGCCGCCCTGCTCGGGGTGAACCTCTATCTCGGCGGCGGGCTGTTCGGGCTGCTGGTGGTCGCCGCCGTCCTCGTCTTCGGCCGGGGCCGCGGGCAGGACTTCACCACGGCCACCGGCATCGCGCTGTCGGGCGGCTTCGCGCTCGGTGTGGTGCTGGTGTCCGCCCAGGACGGCTTCACCAAGGACCTCGCGGCCTACACGGTGGGCGACGTCCTCGCCGTCGGCACGGGCGACCTGGTGGCGACCGTCGTCGTCGCCGCAGGCGTGCTGCTCCTGCTCGCCCTGCTGGGCAAGGAACTGCTGCTCGCGGCGTTCGACCCGGTGGGGGCGGCGGCGCTCGGGCTGCCCACCGTGCTGCTGGACTTCGCGCTGCTCGCGGTCGTCGAGGTGACCGTCGTCGCCACCGTGCCCGCGCTGGGGACGATCCTCGCCGTGGCGCTGATCGTGGGCCCGGCCGCGACCGCCCGCCTGCTCACTGACAGGCTCGCGCCGCTGTTCCCGCTCGCCGCCGCGATCGGGGTCGCGTGCGCCCTCGCGGGCGTGTGGGTCTCCACGCGGTGGAACGTCGCGACCGGAGCCTCCATCGCCCTGTTCGTGGGCCTGGTGTTCGGGGCGGTCTTCCTCGGCACCGCCGTACGCGGCCGGGTCAGGCGGGCCGCGGTCGTCAGCGCTTGATCGTCAGGGCTTGATCGTCAGGGCTTGAGCAGCACCTTGATCGCGCCGTCCTCCTTCTTCTGGAAGATCTCGTAGCCGTGCGGGGCCTGGTCGAGCGGCAGCCGGTGGGTCGCCAGGTCCTCGACCCCCAGGGGGTCGCCGTCGCCGGTCAGGAGCGGCATGAGATCGTCCACCCACCGCTTGACGTGGGCCTGGCCCATCCTGAGCGTGATGCCCTTGTCGAACATCTGCAGCATGGGCATGGGGTCGGTCATCCCGCCGTACACGCCGCTGATCGAGATCGTGCCGCCGCGGCGTACGGTCTCGATGGCGTCTTGAAGGGCGGCCAGCCGGTCGAGGCCGGCGCGGGTCATCATGGCGGCGGCGGCCTTGTCGGGCAGCATCCCGGTGACCGTCTGGGCGAGCTTGCCCACGGTGTAGCCGTGCGCCTCCATGCCGACGGCGTCGATGACCGAGTCGGTGCCCCGGCCCCCGGTCATCGACCGGATCGCCTCGGGCACGTCGTCGATCTCGTTCCCGTCGATCACCTCGACGCCGTGCCGCCGGGCCATCTCCAGGCGTTCGGGGACGATGTCCACCCCGATCACCCGGTAGCCCCGGTGGCGCGCGATGCGGGCGGACATCTGCCCGATCGGCCCGAGGCCGAAGACGGCGACGCTGCCGCCGTCGGGCACCTCGGCCCACTCGACGGCCTGCCAGGAGGTGGGCAGCACGTCGGAGAGGTAGACGAACCTCTCGTCCGGCGGCCCCTCCGGCACCTTGATCGGCCCGAAGTGCGCCTGCGGGACGCGCAGGTATTCCGCCTGGCCGCCGGGCACCTCGCCGTACAGCTTCGTGTAGCCGAAGAGCGCGGCGCCGGTGTCGTACTCGCGGACCTGGGTGGTCTCACACTGGGCGTACAACGCGCGGTCGCACATGTAGCAGTGGCCGCACGAGATGTTGAACGGGATCACGACGCGGTCGCCCGGTCTGATGTGGGTGACCTCCGCGCCGACCTCCTCCACGATGCCCATCGGCTCGTGGCCGAGGACGTCGCCCTCGCCGATGAACGGGCCGAGCACCTCGTACAGGTGCAGGTCGGAGCCGCAGATCGCGGTCGTGGTGACCCGGATGATCGCGTCGGTGGGTTCCTTGATGGCCGGGTCGGGGACTTCCTCCACCCGTACGTCGCGCTTGCCGTGCCAGGTAACTGCCTTCATGGTTTCCCCTTCAGAAGGGCCGGGTGTCGCGATCGTTCCCGTATGCCCTACTTCTGGCGGGAGAAACGGTGTCCCTGTCTGTCAGAGGTGCAGCACGCCGCCCTGCTCGTCCACCTGGTCGGCGGCCTCGTCGTCGAACCACACGCCGCCGGTGGCGAGGTAGCGGAACCGGTGCGCGCCGGGCGGGAGGATCACCGACACGGTGCGGGTGCCGTTCCTGCGTCGCATCAGTTCGTGGCGGCCGGGCAGCCAGTCGTTGAAGTCGCCCACCACGCTGACCGTCCCCGAGGGCTCGTCAATGGGCAGGGTAAAGGTGACTCGGGTCTTCTGCCCGAACAACCTGGTGCGCTTGAGCATGCCGCATAGCCTGGCGTATCGCCCCTAAAGGAAGAAACAAGTACACGCAGGACGTAACACAATATTCACGGCCTTTTCAGGGCGCGTGCCCGACTCCGCAGAGGAACCACGTGGGCAGGTGACGGCGGGCCTGCCGGGCGAGCAGGTTCTCGTCGTCGGGCCGCCAGTCGTCCAGCGGGACGAGGCCTGGTTCGACGAGGTGGAACCCGTCGAACAGCTCCTGGATCTGCTCGCGGCTCCGCAGCGTGACACCGGTGCTGGCCTGCCGGTAGACGGCCGCCCCCTCGCGGGCGTCGCCGGCCCGTTCCTCGTCGGTGACGTGGGACAGCACGAGGTGGCTCCCGGGGGCGACGGAGTCCCTGAGGCGGGCCACGAGCTCGGCCGGCTTGTCGTCGTCGGAGAGGAAGTGCACCACGGCCACGAGCAGGATGGCGACCGGCTCCGCGGGGTCGATCAGCGATCGCAGCTCCGGATCGGCCAGGATCTCCTCGGGGCGCCGCAGGTCCCCCTGCACGGTGACGGTGGCGGCGGCGGTGCCCGACAGCAGGGCCCGGGAGTGCGCGAGCACGACCGGGTCGTTGTCCACGTACGCCACCCGGACGCCGGGGTCCAGCTCGTGCGCCACCTCGTGGACGCTGCCCTCGGCCGGCAGTCCGGTGCCGATGTCCACGAACTGCCGGATCCCGGCCTCGGCCACCAGGTAACGGACGGCCCGGCGGAGGAAGGCGCGGTTGCGGCGGGCCAGCGCGGGGGCCTCGGGCGCGACCTTCATGACCCGTTCCGCGGCTTCCCGGTCGGCCGCGAAATTGTCCTTTCCGCCGAGAAAGTAGTTGTACATGCGCGCGGGATTGGGGACGCGCGCATCGATACCGGGTGGCGGCGCGTCATCAGCCACGCAACATCTCCTCACTCACGGTAGTAAAGAGGACTAGGTGCGAGCATAAGGGCCGCTGGGGAAAAACCCAACGAAGAACGCCATAAGTCTGTGACTCCATCTATGGCCCTACACAGGGCCTAGGACCATCGCCCGATGTGGAGGCGCAGCTCGGAGATCTATAACGGGACACATGTACGCCGTTCGACTTCACGCCTTTGGTCCCGCCGAGAATCTCGTCTACGAGGAGGTGGAGGATCCCCAGCCGGGGCCCGGCCAGGTCCGCGTGGCCGTACGGGCTGCGGGAGTGCACCTCGTCGACACCACCTTGCGGGCCGGGAAGTACGCCGGCGGCCCGATCCCCGTCCCCGACCTGCCCACGATCCCCGGCCGGGAGGTCGCCGGGGTCGTCGACGCCGTCGGCCCCGGGGCCGATCCCGGCCTGGTCGGCAGGCGGGTGGTGACCCACCTCGGCATGGCCCCCGGCGGCTACGCCGAACTGGCCGTGCGGGACGCCTCGGCGATCCACGAGATCCCTGACGGCCTGGGATACGGCGAGGCGGTGGCGATGATCGGCACCGGCCGGACCACCATGGGCATCCTCGACGTCGCGGAGATCCGGCCGGACGACGTCGTCGTGGTGACGGCGGCGGCCGGAGGCATCGGCAACCTGCTCGTGCAGGCGGCGGTGCGGGCCGGGGCCACGGTCGTGGGGCTCGCCGGCGGTGGGGAGAAGACCCGCCGGGTGCTCGCGCTGGGCGCGCACCACGCCGTGGACTACGCCGCTTCCGGCTGGCCCGGCGAGGTGCGGGCGCTCCTCGGCGACCGGGAGGTCACGCTGGCGCTCGACGGCGTCGGCGGGGACCTCGGCCGCGCGACCCTGGAACTGCTCGGCGTCGGCGGCAGGATCGTGCTGTTCGGCTGGGCGGACGCCGAGGGCGGCCCGACCGCGCTGACCACGGAGGACCTGTACGCGCGCGGCATCACCGCGGCGGTGGCGGTCGGCCCGCGCGTGCTGAAGCGGCCGGGCGGCCTGCGGGGCCTGGAGGAGCGGGCGCTGGCGGCCGCGGGGTCGGGCGCGCTGGTCCCGCTGGTGCAGAGCTTCCCGCTCAAGGACGCCGCCGCCGCGCACGCCGCGCTGGAGACCCGCGCGACCACGGGCAAGGTGGTGCTCGTTCCCTAGGCGACCAGCACGGGGTGGGGGAGCACCGAGGTGTGGCAGTAGCCGAGGTCGTTCCAGGGGGTGGCGTCCGGCTGGGAGCGGCCGTGCTCGTCGGTGGCCCGCACCCGCACGACGTGCGCCCCGGGGGTGGGGTCCCAGAGGAACCGCCAGCGGGTCCAGACGCCCGCGAGGTCCGGCCCGTCGAGGGCGGCGGGCCGCCAGGGGCCGTCGTCGATCCGGTAGCCGACGGCGGCCACGCGGTCCTCTCCGGCGTACGCCCGGCCGCGGATCGTCTGCGGGCCGGGACGCAGCCGCGCGGGCCAGGGCAGCTCGACCAGGCTCGCGACCGGCGTGGAGGCGATGGGCACGGCCGGACGGCCGGGGGCGACGATCACGTAGTCCTCGGTGTTCCACGGGACGTGCAGCGGCCGGTCGGACACCTCGATTCGGCCCACCCACTTGACGCTCGCCGCGCCGAGCCAGCCGGAGACCAGCACGCGGGCGGGGAAGCCGTGGTCGGGCGGCAGGATCTCGCCGTTCATGGCGAGCACGAGCAGGGTGTCGGGGGCCAGGGCCTTGGCGAGGGGCATCGGGCGGCGCCCGCGCGCCTCGTCGAGCCCTTCCGGCATCACCTCGACGGCGGCGTCCGTGAGGCCCGCGGGTTCGAGCAGGTCGCGCAGCGGGATCCCGGTCCACTCGGCGGTCGCGATCGCGCCCCTGCCCCATTGCACTCCGCCGAAGCGGTGGCCGTGCTCGGCGCCGAAGAGGGCGCGCCGGTTGCCCGCGCACTCCAGGGTGCGGACGACGGACACGAGCGGGAACCGGCGCCACAGGTCGTCATAGGTGTAGCGGACGGTGCGGCGTACACCGCCGCCCTCGACGCACAGCGTCCAGGTTCTCGCGTCGAGACGGGGGGTCGGGGCGTGGTTGCGGACGAAGAAGCGGTCGAGGGGCGTGAGCAGGCCCGGCAGGCGGTCGGGCCGGGTGCCGTAGTCGAGGCCGGTTCCGGCGTCCTCCATGAGGGCGGCGATCGTCGGCTTCACCACCGCCGTGCGGATGTCGCGTGTCGTACGCATCGGCCCTTCCCCTCCGGACCGACGCGGTGACGGCGGTCAGCCCAGGTCGTGGCTCGCCCTCCGGGCCTGACGCTGCGCCCAGGACGCGAGGCGTGACCAGCGCCGGGCCGCGACCAGGCGGCTGGCGACGCGTGCGTTGTCGGCCTCGCGGTGCAACTCGGTGACGCGCTCGGTGGCCATGGAGTAGTCGTAGAACATCATTACCGTCCAGGTCTCCGTTGTAACTGTCTTAAATTTCTTAGGCAGTTACAAAGGTACGGCAAAGGGGCGTGACTGGTCAAGCTCGTTTGACCGGTTACAGCGCCCTGGCTCGCTGGGCGGCGTACGCGTCGACCACGGTCTCGAGGAGGCCGGGGAAGAGCGCGTCGAGGTCCTCCTGGCGCAGCGAGCTCATCTTCGATGTCCCCCGGTAGACCTGCCTGATCACGCCCGCCTCGCGGAGCACCCGGAAGTGATGGGTGGTCGTCGACTTGCTGACCGCGAGGTCGATCGCCGAGCAGGAGGACTCGCCGCCGGCGGCCAGGAAGCACACCACCTGGAGGCGTACGGGATCGGACAGTGCGTGCAGCACGCCCTCCAGCCGGATCTCGGACCGGTCCGGATGGTCGAGCGTCCGGGGCTGACGGGCCATCGGGCCTCCCTTATACGAGAGTCTTCGTAGTTTGACAGATTGCGTACTACGGCAGCTATCGTACAAGGGTCCCGACGAGAGGAGCGCGGCGTGAGCGCGTTGTTCGAGCCCCTGACCCTGCGCAACCTGACCATTCCCAACCGCGCGTGGATGTCGCCGATGTGCCAGTACAGCGCGGCCGTGGAGGGGCCTGAGCAGGGCGTGCCCACCGACTGGCACCTCACCCACCTCGGCTCCCGGGCGGTGGGCGGAGCCGGTCTGATCATGGTGGAGGTCACCGCCGTGTCCCCCGAGGGCCGGATCAGCCCCGCCGACCTCGGGCTGTGGAACGAGCGCCAACAAGAACAGTTCGGCCGCATCGCCCGGTTCCTCGCCGAGCACGGCGCGGTGCCCGGCATCCAAATCGGGCACGCCGGGCGCAAGGCGTCCACCGACCGGCCGTGGCGCGGCGGCGCGCCGGTCGGCCCCGAGGACCACGGATGGCGGCCGGTCGCGCCCAGCCCGATTCCGTTCGACGAGGGCCACCCGGTGCCGGACGAGTTGAGCGAGGCGGACATCCGGCGGCTGGTCGGCGACTTCGCCGCGGCCGCGCGCCGCGCGCTCGCGGCCGGCTTCCAGGTGGTGGAGATCCACGGCGGCCACGGCTACCTGATCCACGAGTTCCTGTCGCCGTTCAGCAACCGGCGCACCGACGCGTACGGCGGCTCCTTCGCCGGTCGCGCCCGCTTCGCGCTGGAGGTGGTCGACGCGGTGCGCGCCGAGTGGCCGGACGAGCTGCCGGTGTTCTTCCGGGTCTCGGCCACCGACTGGCTGAGCGAGAACCCCGAGGACCCCCGCGAGGGCTGGACGGCCGACGACACCGTGAGGCTGGTCAAGGAACTGCTCGCCCACGGGGTGGACCTGCTCGACGTCTCGACGGGCGGCATCGCGCCGGGGGCCCGGATCCCCCTGGAGCCGGGCTACCAGGTGCCGTTCGCGGCCCGGGTGAAGGCGGAGACCGACCTGCCCACGTCGGCCGTCGGCCTCATCACCGAGCCGCGCCAGGCGGAGGAGATCATCGCCTCTGGGCGGGCCGACGCGGTCATGCTCGGCCGTGAGCTGCTGCGCACCCCCTACTGGCCGAACCTGGCGGCGCGGGAGCTCGGCGCGCGTGAGCGCCGGCCCGACCAGTACCACCGTGCGGTCTGAGCGCTGTCAGCCGGTCCCGTCGTCGATCCCGGGGTCGTGTGCTTCCGGATCCCTGGCGAGGACCGACCGGCCGCCGTCCACGGGGACCGTCGCCCCGCTGACGAAGCTCGCGCCGTCCGACAGCAGGTAGACGATCACGTCGGCCACCTCGCCGGCCCCGGCCACCCGCCCCAGCGGGTGCAGCTCGGCCATCTGCGCCTCCACGCGCGCGGCGGCGGCCGGTTCCAGCGAGGCCAGGAACGACGCGTAGCGCTCGGTGGCGACCGATCCGGGCGCGACGGCGTTCACGCGGATCCCGCGCGGGCCGTACTCGACCGCGAGCGCCCGGGTCAGGCCCTCGATGGCCGCCTTGGCCGTCACGTACGGGGTGCAGCCGGGCACCGCCCGCCGGGCCTGGTGGGAGGTGACGTTGACGATCGCGCCCCCCGGCCGGGCACGCGCCGTGCCCGCCGCGAGGAACCGGCGGACGGCGGTCGCGCATCCCGCGAGCGCGCAGCCGAGGTTGGCGGTGACGAGCCCGAGCACCTCGCTCGCGGGCGCGGAGTGCACGGACGCGTCCCGGAAGACGGCGGCGTTGTTGACCCATCCGGTGAGCGTCCCCGCTGACTCCGCCAGATCGGCGGCCCGCTCGGTCACCGCCTCGTCGCCCGCGTCGCCCGTCACCGCGAGCACCCTGGGGTCGTCGCGGGCCCAGCCGAGCGCGGCGGGGTCGAGCTCGATCGCCACGACGGCGGCCGTGGCGGCGTCGCCGAGCAGCCGTTCCACCACCGCTCTCCCGATCCCGCGTCCTCCTCCGGTCACGACGTACGAGTGATTGGCCATGATTCGACCCTAAACGGATCATTCGCCGTACGGACCTGGGTAGGGGTGGCCCTATGGCAGAGATCGGTTTCACTTTGATGTGCGAGCAGACACCCGCCAAGGAGCTGGTGGAGGACGCGGTCACCGCCGAGCGAGTGGGCTTCGACTACGCGGTCATCTCCGACCACTACTTCCCGTGGCTGGAGGAGATGGGCCACTCTCCGTACGCCTGGTCGGTGCTGGGCGCGGCGGCGCAGGCCACCGAACGGCTGCCGCTGATGACCTACGTGACGTGCCCGATCATGCGCTACCACCCGGCGGTGGTGGCGCAGAAGGCGGCCACGATGGGAGTGCTCAGCGACGGCAGGTTCACCCTCGGCGTGGGCGCGGGCGAGAACCTGAACGAGCACGTGGTGGGGCACGGCTGGCCGCCGGTCAACACCCGGCACGAGATGTTCCGCGAGGCCATCGAGGTCATCAAGGAGCTCTTCCAGGGCGGTTACCGCAACTACCGCGGCGAGTACTTCGACATCGACTCGGCCCGGCTGTTCGACCTGCCGGAGCGGCCGGTGCCCATCGCGGTCGCCGCGTCCGGCGAGCAGTCGGTGGACATCGCGGCCGAGCTCGGCGACGGCCTCGTGGCGACCGACCCGGACGGCTCGCTGGTGGAGAAGTTCGCCGCGTCCGGCGGCGAGGGCAAGCCCGTCTACGGCCAGCTGGCCGTCTGCTACGACCCCGACAAGGACGCCGCGGTCGAGCGGGCGCACCGCCTGTGGCGCTGGTCGGTGGCCGGCTGGAAGGTCATGTCGGAGCTGCCCGCGCCGGTGAACTTCGCGGCCGCGACCGAGACCGTGCGGCCGGAGGACGTGGCCGAGAAGGTGCCCTGCGGCGCGGACGTCGGTGCCGTGGTCGAGGCCGTGCGGCAGTACACCGAGGCCGGCTTCACCCACCTCGCGCTCGTGCAGGTCGGACGGGAGCGCCAGCGGGAGTTCTTCGAGTGGTCGGAGAAGGAGCTCCTCCCCGCGCTGCGCGACCTGTAGGACGCGACGCGTATGATCACCGTCGGCACGCGGATGGGAGGAACCGATGCCCGAACGCACGCAGACGGTGACGGCCGCGGACGGCGGCTTCGACCTGCGCCTGTGGATCCCGGAACGGGGGAGCGGCCCGGGGCTGCTGCTGATCCCGGAGATCTGGGGCGTGAGCGACTACATCAGGGCGGTCGCCGCCGATCTCGCCGGGCTCGGTTACGTCGTCGGTGTGCCGGACCTGTTCTGGCGGCTGCGGCCCGGCTGGGCGGCCGCCCACGACGAGGAGGGGCTGCGCGCCTCGCTGGAGCTGTCGGCGGATCTGGACCCCGAGAAGGCCGCGGACGACTGCGCGGCCGCGCTGGCCGCGCTCGCGGCCCGGCCCGAGGTGACGGGCGGGACCGGCGCGCTCGGCTTCTGCCTCGGCGGCTCGCTGGCCTACGCGGTCGCGGCCGGCGCCGGCGGGAGCGGCCTGTCGGCCGTGGTGTCCTTCTACGGCTCGGCCGTGCCGGACGCGCCGCAACTGATGGACGACATCCGCTGCCCGATCCAGTTCCACTTCGGCGGCCGGGACCCCTACATCCCCCGCGACAGGGTGGCGGTCGTGGAGGAGGCGGCGGCCGGACGGCCGAACGTGGAGGTCCACGTGCAGGAGGACGCCGGCCACGCCTTCCACAACTTCTTCGCGCCGATGTTCCACAACCCGGAGGCGGGCCGTACGGCGTGGGGGCTGGCCATGGACTTCCTGCGCCGTCACCTCCCGGCGGTCTGAGCCTCCCGCCTCCAGGGGAGCGCGGGCAGCCCGCACCGCACCCGCAGGACCATCCAGAAGGCCGGGGCGAGCAGCAGCACGGCGAGCAGAGCCCAGACGGTCTGGGCGTTGCCGACGCCGAACATCTTCAGCGCCGAGGCGAGCAGCACGAACGCCAGGACGCGGCGGATGAGCCCGCCGGGGGCGCGCGAGGAGATCCGCGAGCCGAGGTAGACGCCGGGGATGGAGCCCACCAGCAGCGCGAGCGTGACCGACAGCGTGAACTCGCCGAACAGCAGGTGCCCGAGCGCGGCCGACATCACGAGCGGCACGGCCTGGACCAGGTCGGTCCCGACGAGCTGGTTGGCCTTCAACGCGGGGTAGAGCGCCAGCAGGGCCACGATGATGAGTGATCCGGAGCCGACCGAGGTGATGCCGACCACCAGCCCGCCGACGGCCCCCACCAGTGCGGTCGGCAGCGGCCGTACGGTGACGGAGGGCATCTCGGTCGCGGCCGGCTCGCCGGGGGCGGCGGTGCGGCGGCCGGTCTCGGGGGTCCGGCCCTCGGCGCGGTCGCGCATCGCGAGGTAGCCGCGCACGGCCAGGCCGCCCGCCGCGATGAGCAGGGCGATGCCGAGACCCTTCTGGATCACCTCCTGCACGGCCTCGCCCTTGCCCAGGGCGCGGGCGATGAGCACTCCGCAGAACGCCGCGGGGACCGAGCCCGCGCACAGCCAGGCGACGAGCTTCAGGTTGACCGTCCCCCGGCGCAGGTGCACGAGGCTGCCCACCGGTTTCATGACGGCGGCGGCGACGAGGTCGCTGGAGACGGCGGCGAGGGGCGGCACGCCGAAGAACGTCACGAGCATGGGCGTCATCAGGGCGCCGCCGCCCATCCCGGTCAGGCCGACGACGACGGCGACCAGGAATGAGCCGATCGCCATGGTGTAGTCGAAATGCACCCGCTAACCCTACCTAACCCATCGGAATTATGGATACCCCCTTCTTGTGGTGAACCTTTCTCGCTGAACCGGTTCGGCCGATCTGTCGCGGCGTACCCCGCGGCGGGCCGGTCACCCGTGCCTGGCTGCGTTTTCTCGCCATGATCGGGACTCCGGGAGGTCGCGGAGGGATCGCATCGCTGATCACCCGTTGACGTGGTGGTCACGCACCCAATACCTTTGCCGGGCCTTATCCGGTTAAGTGACATGTTCGTCAGGCACAAGGCGGGAGTCAGCGTGGTCGAGTGGCCGGGGATGCGGCGATGACCGTCCTCGCGGTGGACATCGGCGGCACGAAGTTCGCCGCCGCGGCCGTCGCGCCCGACGGTGAGATGCTGGCCCGCGCCGAGGTGCCGCTGCGCGGCCCGGGGTCGGCAGACCGGACGCTCTCCGAGGTCGTGGAACGGATCACCGAGTGCGTGCCGCCCGCTCGCCTCGACGGGATCGGGGTGGGCTCGGCCGGGCCGCTGGACCCCCGCCGGGGCACCGTCAGCCCGGTGAACATCCCCGCCTGGCGCGAGTTCCCGCTGGTGGACGCGCTCGGCGAGGTGCTGCCCGGCCGGCCCGTACGGCTCGCGGGCGACGCCCAGTGCATGGCGCTCGGGGAGTGGTGGCGCGGCCTGACCGAGGACGGCGCGGCGCGGAGCCGGGCCATGCTCGGCATGGTGGTCTCCACCGGCGTCGGCGGGGGCTTCGTCCTCGACGGCGTGCCGTACGTCGGCCCGACCGGCAACGCCGGGCACATCGGCCACATCACGGTCGATCCCGGCGGCGAGCCGTGCCCCTGCGGGGGTGCCGGCTGCGTCGAGACCATCGCGAGCGGGCCCGGCATGGTCCGCTGGGCCACCGCGAACGGCTGGACCGGTGAGGACGCGCGGGCGCTGGCCGCCGACGCCCGGGCCGGGCATCCCACCGCCGCACGCGCCTTCCGGCGCGCGGCCGACGCGCTGGCCACCGCCGTGCTCACGGCGTCCGCCCTGTTCGACCTCGACCACGTCGTCATCGGAGGGGGCGTGGCCGCGGCGGGGCCGATCCTGTTCGACCCGCTCAGGCAGGCGATCGAGAGGAACGCCGGGCTCGGCTTCCTGCGGCGCCTGCGGGTGGACCCGACCTCCCTGGGCCGCGACGCCGGGCTGTTCGGCGCCGCCGCCCTCGTCCTGTTGCAGGACGACGACCCGGGCACCTGACCGGCCCGGGCCTCCCCGACCACAAGGAGCGTCGATGAGAGGACTGCGTACGGCTGCCGCGCTGGCGGCCGTGCTCGCGGGGCTGACTGCCGCGCCGGCCACGGCGAGCGCCGCGACCGGGGATGCCGGCTTCGTGAAGCGCGCGGGCGCCCACCTCGTGCTGGACGGCAAGCCCTTCCGCTTCGCCGGGGCCAACAACTACTACCTGATGTACAAGTCATACGCGATGGTGGACGACGTGTTCGCCCGCGCGAAGGCCGCCGACCTGTCCGTGATCCGCAACTGGGGATCGCTGGACATCGGCGGCCAGGACGGGTCCGACTCCATCCAGGGCAAGGCGGACGGCGTCTACTTCCAGTACTGGAACGGGACCAGGCCCGCCTACAACGACGGGGCGGACGGTCTGGAGCACCTCGACTACGTGCTGTGGAAGGCCAGGCAGTCCGGGATCAAGCTGGTCATCCCGTTCGTCAACAACTGGAACGCCTACGGCGGCATGGACCAGTACGTCCGCTGGGCCAAGGGCCGATATCACGACGACTTCTACACGAACCCGACGATCAAGGGCTGGTTCAAGGACTGGATCAGCCACCTGCTCAACCGGGTCAACACGCTGACCGGCGTCGCCTACAAGGACGACCCCACGATCATGGCCTGGGAGCTGGCCAACGAACCCCGGTGCAAGGGGTCGGGCAACTACCCGGCCTCGCCCGGCTGCACCACGGCCACCGTCACGGCCTGGGCCGACGAGATGTCGCGGCACATCAAGTCGGTGGACGCCAGGCACCTGGTGGGCGCGGGTGACGAGGGCTTCTACTGCACCGATCCCGGCGGTTCCGACTGGACCGACAACTGCGGCGAGGGCGTGGACACCGTCGCGCTGGCCAGGCTGCCGAAGATGGACCTGATGTCCCTGCACCTCTATCCGGACGGATGGGGCAAGGACGCCGCCTGGGGCACGACCTGGGGCACGACCTGGATCGACAAGCACCTCGCCGACGGCCGCAGGATCGGCAAGCCGGTGATGCTCGGCGAGTTCGGCCTGCTGAGCAAGGCCGAGCGCAACCCCGTCTACCGGGAGTGGACGGACGCGTTCGTGTCCGGCGGCGGCGCGGGCTTCCTGTACTGGCTGATCGCGGGCACCCAGGACGACGGCACGCTCTATCCCGACTACGACGGCTTCACCGTCTACTGTCCCAGCCCGGTGTGCACGACGATCACCAACGCCTCGGCGACGATCCGCGGCAGGCTGCCGCTCTTCCCGCCGGTGGCCGACGACGACACGGCCGTCACGACCTCCGGCACGCCGGTCACGGTGGACGCCACCGCCAACGACATCGCCTACCTCGCCAGGATCAGGCCGGAGACGCTCGACCTCGACCCGGCCGCGGCGGGCCGCCAGGCGAGCCTGACCGTGACCGGCGGCACGTTCACCGCCGACGCCTCGGGGAAGGTCGCCTTCACCCCCGCGGACGGCTTCAGCGGGCGGGCCACGGCGACCTACCGGGTGCGCGACAGCCTGCTGCGGTGGTCCGGCACCGCCACGATCACGGTGACCGTCAAGCCCGACCCGGGCGCGGCGATCCGGCTGTTCTCCTTCGAGGACGGCGTGCAGGGCTGGGCGCCCGGCAACTGGCAGAGCGACGCCGGCACGGTGGCCCAGTCCTCCGAGTGGGCCACCGACGGCACGCACGGCCTGCGGGTGGACGCGACCGGCGGCGGCTGGTTCGGCGCGGCCTTCCCCGAGCCCGTCGACCTGTCGGCCAAGGGCACGCTGAAGTACGACATCAAGACGGGGGCCGCGGGCACCTCGACCAGCGTGGCGCTGCAGACCGGCTCCGGCTGGGCCTGGTGCCAGTCCACCTGGGGCTGGCAGAACCAGGACGCCACGGGAACGGTCGAGATCGACCTCGCCTCGGCGATGTCCTGCACGACCGAGGACCTCAAGGACGTGCGCGGCATGTTCGTCTGGGTGAGCCCCGGCACCTTCCACATCGACGACATCAGGGCCGAGTAGGAGGCAGGCGGAGCAGGAGCGCGGGCCGGTCCTGACCCCCGGCCCGCGCCCGCTTCCCGGCCGCCGCGGGCCGGAACACCAACCCCGGCCCGCGACGTTGGGGAGTTCCGTCACGGCTGACGGAGGAGACGCGATGACCGCCACCATGCGCGCAGTTGTCCTGAAGGAACCCGGCCCGGTGGAGAACCTCACCATCGAGGAACTGCCGGTCCCGGAGCCCCCGCCCGGCTGGGTGCGGATCAAGGTGAGGGCGTTCGGGCTCAACCGCTCGGAGCTGCACACCCGGCTCGGCCTGGCCGAGGGGGTGACCTTTCCCCGGGTGCCCGGCATCGAGTGCGTGGGCACGGTGGACGCCGACCCGTCCGGCGAGCTGGTCCCCGGGCAGCAGGTCGCCGCGATACTCGGCGGCATGGGCCGCACCTTCGACGGGGGCTACGCCGAGTACACCGTCGTGCCGCGCACCCAGATCATCCCGTTCCGCTCCGATCTGCCGTGGGAGGTGCTGGGGGCGGTCCCGGAGACCCTGCAGACGGCCTACGGATCGCTCACCGTCGGCCTCGACCTGCGGGCCGGCCAGTCCCTGTTGATCCGCGGCGGCACCTCGGCCCTCGGCGTGGTCACCGCCGTGCTGGCCAAGCAGATGGGCGCGACCGTGCTGGCGACCACCCGCCGCGAGGACCGTACGGCCGCGCTGGCGGAGATCGGCGTCGACCATCCGATCGTGGACACGGGCACGGTGGCCGAACAGGTGCGCCGGATCGTCCCCGAGGGCGTGGACGCCGCGCTCGAACTCGTCGGCACGCCCACCCTGCCGGACACGCTGGCCGCCACCCGCGTCCACGGCACGGTCTGCTTCGCCGGAATGCTGTCCAACCAGTGGATCGTCCGCGACTTCTACCCGATCGGCTACATCCCCACCGGCGTACGGCTGACGGGGTACAGCGGGACGAGCGGGAACCTGCCGCCCGAGGTCCTGCAGGACTATCTCGACGGGCTCGCCGACGGCCGGATCGAGGTGCCCGCGCCCACGGTGTACGCGCTGGACGACATCCGCCGGGCGCACGCGGACATGGAACACGACCAGGTCATCGGCAAGATCGTCATTCTGCCGATTTTGGGGCAAAGGTAGTCTGGAGGGACGAACAGGAATCGGGGGATGCGGCCATGACGGGAACGCACGCGTGAAAGGCGCCACCGGTTCGGCCGACCCCCGGCACGGGACGACAGGGCTGTCTCCCGGCCTCGTCGCGGCGCTGCTCGAAGGCAGCGGCGAGGGCATCGTGCTGTGCGACGCGGACGGCGTCGTGGCCCTGGCCAACGCGGCGGCGGTCCGCCTGGTGCCGCGGATCGAGCCTGGCCTCCCCGCGCCCGCGCCGCTCGACTCCGTCCCGTCCGCCCCCGAAGGCGGGACCGTGATCCACGGCGGCCGGGCGATCCGGATTCACGCGGAGCCGGTCGGCGAGGGCCGGCTCGCCTGGTACCTCACCGACCTGAACGCGGCGCGGCGCACCGAGTTCCTGCTGGAGGCCGCCCGCCGCCTGTCCGCCTCGCTCAACCCGCATCGGTGCGCCCGGGCCGCGGCGGAGCTGGGCGCCGACTTCCTGTCCGACGTGGCGATCGTGCTGCTGCCGCCCACCTCCCGCCGCCGGGTGGAGTGGGTGCGCGCCGTCTCCGGCCGGTACGGCCCGGAGGAGGGCGCCCTGCCGGCCGCCGCGGCGGCGGAGGTGCCCGGCCTGACCGACGCGTTCGCGGGCCTGCGGCACGGCGCCGCAGGACAGCAGGATCCGGGCGGCGCGCCGGACTGGCTGCTGCCGGAGGGGCTCGGCCCGGCGGGCCACCTGCTGGTGCTCCCGCTGCCCGGCAACGGCGTGTCCGCCGGGGCGATCGCGCTCGCCCGCAGGGCGGGACGGCCGCCGTTCGACGACGACGACCACCTGATGGCGCGCGACCTCGCGGTCCGGGCCGGCGCCGCGATCTCGGCGGCCGCCCTGTTCCGGGAGCAGAGCACGATCAACGCCATCCTGACCGGCGATCTGCTGCCGCCCGAGCTGCCGGAGATCGAGGGCATGCGGCTGGCCGGCCGGCTGCGGGCATCACAGCAGGCGGGCGCCATCGGCGGCGACTTCTACGACGTCTACCTGCCCGACGCGGCGTCCGACGACAGCGGGATCGTCGAACGGCCGCCGCTGGTCATCCTGGGCGACGTCTGCGGCAAGGGCGCCCGCGCGGCGGTCCTGGCCGGTCAGGTCCGGCACAGCCTGCGTACGCTGCTGCTGCTGGAAAGCCGTCCCGACCGGCTGCTCGAACTGCTCAACCGGTCGCTGCTCGCCTCCCCGTCGCCGAACTCCTACGTCACGATGATCCTCGCGGCGCTGCGGACCGCACCCGGCGATCACGTGCTGGTGGACCTGGCCGTGGCCGGGCACCCGGCGCCGCTGGTCCTGCGCCGGGACGGCACGGTCGAGGAGGTCGCCGTCCGGGGTTCCATCCTCGGCGCGTTGAAGAAGATCACCCTGCGGCCCGTCACGCTCGACCTGGCGCCCGGCGAGGTGTGCCTGCTGTACAGCGACGGCATCACCGAGGCGTTCGGCGGCCCGAGCGGCCGGGAGATGTTCGGTGAGGAACGGCTGAAGGAGGCGCTGGCGACCTGCCCGGGAATGCCGGTCGAGGCCCTGGTGGAGCGGCTGGAGCAGCTCAGCACCGAGTGGCTCGGCGGCGGCGGTCCTGGCGGCGGGCAGCAGGACGACCGCGCCCTGCTCGCCGTACGCGCGGGGGCGGGACGGACGGAGACATCATGGTGACGCCGGACCTGGAGGCCGTCACCGGGCGCTACCTGGACCTGATCGGCCGGGCCGACGAATACGGGGCGGTCGACCTGGTCCTGGGCCTGATCGACGAGGGCGTCCCCGCCGAGGACGTGCTTCTGCGGGTCGTCGCCCCCGGCCAGCGCCGGGTGGGCGAGCTGTGGGCGTCGAACGAGTGGTCGGTGGCGCGCGAGCACGCGGCGACCGCGGTCAGCGAGCGCGTCGTGGCCGCGGTCAGCGGGCGCGTGCGGCCTGCGGCGACCCGCGGCCGGGTGGCCGTGGCCTGCGCCGACGGCGAGTATCACGCGCTGCCCACCCGCATCATGGCGGAGGTGCTGCGCCTGCGGGGATGGCAAATCGACTTCCTGGGGGCCAGCGTGCCCGGCCCGCACCTGATCACGCACCTGCACCAGACCGGGCCCGACGTGGTCGCGCTCGGCTGCATGCTGCCGACCCGGCTGCCCCGCGCGCACGCCACCATCGCCGCCTGCCAGGCCGTGGGCATCCCCGTGCTGGCCGGTGGGGCCGGGTTCGGCGCCGACGGCCGCTTCGCCCGCCTGCTCGGCGCGGACGCCTGGGCGCCCACCGCCGACGCGGCGGCCGACCGGCTCGCCGCGGGGCTGCCGTCCTTCCCCACCGCCCACGACGGCCCCGGCGAGGCCGAGGCCGATCTCGGCGGCGAGGAGTACGCGTACCTGACCCGGCACCGCGCCGACCTGGTGGCCCGCGTCATGGACAGGCTGAAGGAGGCGTACGCCCCGATGGGGGACTACAGCGCGCGGCAACTCGAGCACACCGCCGAGGATCTCGGTCACATCGCCGACTTCCTGATCGCCGGGACGTACGTCCACGACGCCGCGCTGTTCACCGATTTCGTCACCTGGACCTGCCAGGTGCTGGCGGCCAGGAAGGTGCCCGCGGAGTCCGTCGTGCTCGGGCTGGGTGCTTTCCGTGATGCACTGACGGACTGCCCCCACGCCCGGGCGCTGCTGACCGAGGGCGTCGCCGCGGCACAGACGTGCTGTGCGGATCATCGAACAGAGACGAGCGTCTGATGCAGGACACCCCGTTGCAGGTCGAGTCGCTCACTCCCGAACCCGGCGCGGCGCGCCTGGTGATGACCGGTGAGCTCGACTTCACCACCGCGGGCGACGCGTCCGCCGAGGTGACCAGGACGCTCGCCGGAGGCGTCGACGTGCTCGAACTCGACCTGGCGGGGCTGAAGTTCATCGACTCGTCGGGCATGGCGGTCGTGATGAACGCCTACAGCGACGCGGAGGAGCGCGGGACGGCCTTCCGGATCGTCGCCCTCACCCCCTACCTGCGCCATCTGATCGAGGTCGTCGCCCTCGACGACGTGCTGGGCCTCCCCGCGTGATTTCCCTGCCCCGCTGAGACAATGTGCGGGTGAGCAGGCGTGCCGTCGCCGTCCGGGTCGAGGGGATCGTGCAGGGGGTCGGCTTCCGGCCCTTCGTGTACGGCCTCGCCACGCGGCTCGGCCTCGCCGGGCTCGTCGGCAACGACGAGCGCGGAGTCTTCATCGAGGTCGAGGGCGGCAGCGCGCTGGTCGAGGAGTTCCTCGCCGCGCTGACCGGCGACCCGCCGCCGCTGGCGGTCATCGAACGGATCAGCACGGGCCCCGCGCCCGTCACCGGCCGCAGGACCTTCGAGATCGCGCCGAGCGTGGCCGGCGGGGACCGGCACGCGCTCGTCCCGCCGGACGTCGCGACCTGCGACGCCTGCCTGCGCGACCTGACCGACCCGGCCGACCGCAGGTGGGGCTACGCCTTCACCAACTGCACCGGCTGCGGCCCGCGCTTCACCATCGTCCGCGACGTGCCCTACGACCGGGCCAACACCACCATGGCGGCCTTCCCGATGTGCGCGGACTGCGCCCGGGAATACCACGACCCCGCCGACCGGCGCTTCCACGCCCAGCCCGTGTGCTGCCCCGCCTGCGGGCCCCGGCTGCGCCTCGCCGGTTCCGCCGGTTCGGAAGGCGCCGGCGACCCGCTGGAGCGGGCCGTGCAGGCGCTGCGGGAAGGCGGCGTGCTGGCGGTCAAGGGACTCGGCGGCTACCACCTGGCGGCGCTCGCGGCGGACGAGCCCGCCGTGGCGGCGCTGCGGTCGCGCAAGCACCGCGAGGACAAGCCCTTCGCGGTGATGGCGGGCGACCCGGCCGCGGCCCGGCGGCTGTGCGTGGTGGACCCGGCCGAGGAGCGCCTGCTGACCGGTCCCGCCCGCCCTGTCGTGCTGCTGCGGCGCCTGCCGGACGCGCCCGTCGCGCCGTCCGTCGCGCCCGGCAACCGGTGGCTGGGCGTGCTGCTGCCCTACACCCCGCTCCACCACCTGCTGCTCCGCGCGCTGGGCGAGCCCATCGTGCTGACCAGCGGAAACGTGTCCGACGAGCCGATCGCCTACCGGGACGACGAGGCCCTGGAACGGCTCGGCGGCATCGCCGACGCCTTCCTCGCCCACGACCGCCCCATCCACATCCGTACGGACGACTCGGTCGTACGGATCTTCCGGGGCCGCGACCTGCCGATCAGACGGTCGCGGGGATACGTGCCCCACCCGCTGCCGCTCGCCCGGGCGGCGCCCCGGCCCGTGCTCGCGTGCGGCGCGGAGCTGAAGCACACGTTCTGCCTGGTCGAGGAGGACCGTGCGTTCGTCTCCCACCACATCGGCGACCTGGAGAACTACGAGACCCTGCGGTCGTTCACCGAGGGCGTCGAGCACTTCCGGAGGCTGTTCGACATCACGCCCGAGGTGGTCGCCCACGACCTGCACCCCGAATATCTGTCCACGAAGTGGGCCCTCGACATGCCGGACCGGGAGGACGTGGACCTGATCGGCGTGCAGCACCACCACGCCCACATCGCCTCCTGCCTGGCCGACAACGGCGCCGCGGGGCCGGTCGCAGGGGTGGCCTTCGACGGCCTCGGCTACGGCTCGGACGGCACGTTGTGGGGCGGCGAGTTCCTCATCGCCGATCTGGCCGGCTTCGAACGGGCGGGCCACCTGACGCCGGTGCCGATGCCCGGGGGCGCGACCGCGATCCGGCAGCCGTGGCGCATGGCGGCCGCCTACCTCGATCTCGCCTACGACGGCGACGTCCCGGAGGACCTGGACGTCGTACGCCGCAACGCCGGGCAGTGGGCGGCCGTCGTCGCGCTGGCCCGCCGGGGCGGCAACGCGCCCCTCACCTCCAGCATGGGCCGCCTGTTCGACGCGGTGGCGGCGGTCGCGGGGGTCCGCGACGCGATCACCTACGAGGGCCAGGCCGCGGTCGAGTTCGAGCAGCTCGCCGACCCCGCGGTGGACGGCGCCTATCCCTGCGGCGTCCTTCCCGCGGGCACGCGGTTCGCCGTGCCGGGCGTGGAGCTGGTCCGCGCGGTCGCCGACGACCTTCGCGCCGGTGTGCCGTGCGACGTCGTCGCCGCGCGGTTCCACAACGCCGTGGCCCGCGTCGTCGCCGACGGATGCGCCCTGATCAGGGAGGCACGCGGCCTGTCCACGGTCGCGTTGTCCGGCGGCGTGTTCCAGAACCTGCTGCTGCTCGGCCGGGCCGTGACCCTCCTGGAGGAGCGCGGCTTCACGGTGCTCACCCACCACCGCGTCCCCCCGAACGACGGCGGCGTCAGCCTCGGCCAGGCCGCCGTCGCCGCCGCTCTCGACCGCGGAGATCCCTGAATCGCGGACCGGGCGCGGACTCAGCCGCCCTGGTCGCCCGCGGGCAGCGGCGGGCTCTCCTCGTCGATGGGTCCCTCGGGTGCGATGCCGGTGGAGTCCTCCATGGTGGAACGGCCGTGCGGACGGTCGGTCTCGCCCTTCACACCCAGATGGTCACGGCCGGGCTCCTGCTTCTGCTTGGCGAGCTCCTCGCCGCCCCTGGTGAGCGACTCGCCCGCGGTCACACCCGACTCCTCCTCGGCGGACGGCTTCCGCCCGGGCCCCGGCTCGCCCGCGGCCTCCGGCCGGAACGCCAGGTCGCCCGCCCGCTTGGTCTCCTCGCTGCCGCCTCCGACATCCGGGGAGTAGCCGTGCTCGGTCTCGCTCATGATGAAGTCACCTCCCGGTCAGCAGATCCGCGGCAGCGGGTCGCCGACCAGCACGTCGATGATCCGGGTGCCGCCGAAGGCGGTCTTCAGCAGCACCAGGCCCGGGGGATCGTCCCGGACGCGGCCGACGACCGCGGCGCCCGCGCCGAGCGGATGGCTCCGCAGCGCGGCGAGCGCGGACTCGGCCGCGTCCCCGTCCACCACCGCGACCATCCGGCCCTCGCAGGCCACGTAGAGCGGGTCGATGCCGAGCAGCTCACAGGCTCCGCGTACGGCCGGCCGTACGGGCACCGCGTCCTCCTCGACCACGACGGCGACACCGGAGGCGCGGGCGATCTCGTTCAGCACCGTCGCGACGCCGCCCCGGGTGGCGTCCCGCAGGCACCGCACTCCCCGGCCGGCGGCGGCCTGGAGCGCGCCGGTCAGACCGTTGAGCGGGGCGGTGTCCGACGTCACGTCGGCCTCGATGTCCAGCTCGCCCCGGGCCAGCATGATCGTGACCCCGTGCTCGCCGACCGGGCCGGACACGAGGACGGCGTCGCCGGGCCGGGCGTGTGCGACGCCGAGGCGCGCGTCCCCCTCCAGCAGTCCCACGCCGGCCGTGGTGACGTAGCAGCCGTCGGCCTTGCCGCGCTGCACCACCTTGGTGTCCCCGGTCACGATCGACACCTCCGCCGCCTCGGCGGCCCGCGCCATCGAGGCGCTGATGCGCCGCAGGTCCTCGACCGGGAAGCCCTCCTCGAGGACGAAACCGGCCGACAGGTACAGCGGCCGGGCCCCGCACACCGACAGGTCGTTCACGGTCCCGTTGACGGCGAGGTCGCCGATGTCGCCGCCGGGGAAGAACAGCGGGGAGACCACGTAGGAGTCGGTGGTGAACGCGAGCCGCGCGCCGCCCGCGCAGAACACCGCGCCGTCCTCGAGCGGCTCGAGCAGCGGGTTGCGGAACGCGTCGAGGAAGACCGCCTCGATCAGGGTCTGGGTCGCCTTTCCGCCGGCGCCGTGGGCCATCGTGATGTGCTCCTCGCGCACGCGGGCCTTGCGGTGCCTGGCCCGGTCGATGCGTTCGAGGACCTGCTCCTCACGGCTGGTCACCTCGTGGCCTCCCTCACCCGCTGCCGGGAGAAGCGGCCGAAGTTGTAGTAGGCCGCGCAGGCGCCCTCGGACGACACCATGCAGGTGCCGATCGGCGTCTCCGGCGTGCAGGCCGTGCCGAAGACCTTGCACTCCCACGGCTTGAGCACGCCCTTGAGCACCTCGCCGCACTGGCAGGCCTTGGGGTCGGCCACCCGGTTGCCGGGGATGTCGAACAGCCGCTCCGCGTCGTACGCCGCGTACTTCTCGCGCATGCGCAGCGCCGAGTGGGAGATGAAGCCGAGGCCGCGCCACTCGAAGTAGGGCCGCAGCTCCATCACCTCGCCGAGGGCCCGCAGGGCACGGACGTTGCCCGCCCACGGCACGACCCGGGCGTACTGGTTCTCGACCTCCGACCGCCCCTCGGCGAGCTGGAGCAACAGCATGTAGACCGACTGGAGGATGTCCAGCGGCTCGAAGCCCGCCACGACCAGCGGCTTGCCGTAGTCGCGGGCGATGAACTCGTACGGCCGGCAGCCAATGATCGTGGAGACGTGGCCGGGCCCGATGAAGCCGTCGAGACGCAGGTCGGGCGAGTCCAGGATGGCCTTGATCGCGGGAATGATCGTCACGTGGTTGCAGAAGACCGAGAAGTTCCGCACGCCGTCGGCCGCCGCCCGCAGCACGGTCATGGCGGTCGACGGCGCGGTGGTCTCGAACCCGATGGCCATGAAGACCACCTGGCGCTCCGGTTCGCGCCGGGCGATCTTCAGGGCGTCCAGCGGTGAGTAGACCATGCGGATGTCGGCGCCCTGGGCCGTGGAGTCGAAGAACGACCCGCGCCCGCCCGGCACCCGCATCATGTCCCCGAACGACGTCATGATCACGTCCGGCCGTTCGGCGATGTGGATCGCGTCGTCCACGCGGCCCATCGGGATCACGCAGACCGGGCATCCCGGTCCGTGCACCAGCGTGATCGTCTCGGGCAGGTAGTCCTCCAGCCCGTGCTTGTAGATGGTGTGGGTGTGGCCGCCGCACACCTCCATGAACTTGTAGGCCCGGCCCGGCTCGCACAGGCTCGCGATCCTGGAGGACAGCGCCCGCGCCTTGTCCGCGTCGCGGTACTCGTCGACGAAACGCACCGCTGCTCACCTCTCTATCGACGAGTCGCGCAGCGCCGCCAGCTCGTCCTCGTACGCCTGGCCGATGCCCTCCAGGAACTCCAGCGCGGCCCTGGCCTCGGCCTCGTCGATCTTCGACAGCGCGAAGCCGACGTGGATCAGGACCCAGTCGCCGGGTCGCAGGGGCTGGCCGTCGAGCAGGCCGATGTTGACGGCCCGCCGGACCCCGCTCACGTCGACCCTGGCGAGGTCAGTCTGGTCGGGCGGAATCTCCACGATCTCGCCCGGAATGCCCAGGCACATAGGACGCCTCCGCAGTGATGTCGGGGTCGAGCTGGATGGATTCGAGGACGAGGCTGTCCCCGCCCTCGGTGTCGACGTCGATCCCGCCGCACAGGCCGCAGATCGTGAGCGGGTCGGCGCACATCGCGGAGTGCCCGCAGCCCCGGCAGATGAGCCGTACGGGCTCGATGACCAGGTCGAGCGTCGCGCCCTCGGCGACGGTGCCGGCGGAGGCCAGGCAGAAGGCCTGGTCGAGGGCCTGCGGAGCGATGCGCAGCAACGCGCCCGCCCGCACTCTGGCCCGGCGCACCCGCCTGCCGTCGGCCCGGCGCTCGACGGCGTCGACCACGGCCTCGGCGATCCCGAACTCGTGCATCGGGGTCACATCCTTCTGATCCGCAAATAACGTCGGATGTCGGGCAGTGACTGGACGACCAGCACGGCCACCCCGGCCGCGCCGGCCAGGAGCAGCACGGTGATCACAGGTCTGCGCATCGCCCCGCCTCCTTTGCGATCAGTTCGAGCACCAGGGCGGCCGCTTCGGGGACCGCCGTCGCGACCGGCGGGCTCAGGTCCATCCCCGGGGTCACGTCGGCGGGCTCGCAGCCGACCAGCAGGACTCTGTCTCCCCGCGGCAGATCGAGGCCGGAGGCCAGCGTGAGCACCGCGTCGGGGGTCATCGCGTGCGCGTCCACGAAACATCCACCGGGGGCCGGCGTCGGGGACTCCGGCGCCGGTTCGACGACGGACAGCGTTCCGGGGGCCAGTCCCGCCGGGATCGCGTCCACGAGGATCGTGAGGTCGTATCCCGAGGTCAGCTCATAGGCGAGGTGGATGCCCCGGATGCCGAAGTCGCCGACCTCCACCCCGTCGGGCACCCCGCTGGCGGCCAGGCGCCGGGCCACCGCCACGCCGAAGCCGTCGTCGCCGAGGAAGACGTTGCCCACGCCGGCCACCAGGGTCCTCATGCGGGTTCCACCTCGTCCGGCGCGAAGTAGAGGAACCGTCCCTGCTCGCGCTGCAGGTCGGAGCCCGGGTCGTCCTCCAGCGTGACGGCCAGGTGGCGCACCCCGTCCACGTCGAGGAACACCGCCTCGACCACGGCGGTCCGCCCGGCCAGGAACATGTCGTGCGCGTCGGCGCGGCGGTGGCCGGGCCGCAGCCGCACCCGGCTGCCCTTGGCGATCCGCACCCCGGCCACGGTCACGGCGTCGTCCTCCGGCGTCGTCCTGGCGGGGACCTCCAGGTGGCGGATGGCGCCGTGGAGGCGTTCGAGCAGTTCCGGCGGCAGGTCGGCGGCCCGTTCGAGGATCTCGGCGGCGCGCGGGTCGGTGACCCGGGCCTCCCGCTTCTCCTCCTCGGTCAGGGTCAGCGTGCGCAGGGTGAGCAGTTCGTCGATCTCGGTCGAGTCGAACAGGTCGCCGGGGCTCTCCGGGGCGATGGCCGGGTGGTCGTACAGGATGATCGGCGAGGACAGCACGACGTCGCGGCGGCCGGGCTCGCCCACCAGGACCGGCCAGGTGTTCTCGTTGCGGCACTGCCGCGCCGCCCCTTCGGCCCACATCGGCGGGTCGAGCAGCGAGACGAAGGCCCCTCCGCTCACCCCGATCAGCAGGTGGGCGGCGACCAGCGAGCGGCGCAGGGCCTCCTCGCGCGGCGCGTCCGCCCGCTCCCAGCGGGCCGTGTTCTCCACCTCGACCCGCAGGCGGACCAGCCCGTACGGCCCGGGCAGCGGTTCGGCGGAGATCCGCATCTCCGCGTCGAGCGGCTGGTGCTCGCAGACGATCCGGCCGGTCCGCTCGCCGCCGGGGCCGTCGATGGGCTGGATGACGCGGTCGCCGGGCACCCGGACCTCGATCGTGCGCCGCCTGGCCGTCACATGCGGCAGGGACAGCGTGGTCCTGGCCTCCCGCTCGGTGGCCTCGTCGAAGCTGAGGTAGTCACGACCGTCGACGGTCAGCTTCGGCACGGGCCAGTAGCCGTCGTCCTCCTCCCGCTCGACCGTCCTGCTCCTGACGTGCAGGAACCGCAGGCGCAGGTCGAGCGTGGCGTCCTCGCCCGGGGCCTCGAGCAGGCACTCGGTCACGCTGCCCGACGGCTCCCCGGGGTAGTCCGGCGGCACGAGCACGCCGAACTGCCAGCGCATGCGGTTCTTGGCGGCCGAGGCGCGGTAGGGGTAGAGCAGGTAGCCCTCGTACAGCACGGCGTCCGCGACGCGGCGGGCCGCCTCCATCGGCGCGGTCACCGCGTTCCCTCCTTCAGGCCCGCCTCTTCGAAGAGCAGCTCGATCGCCTCGTCGACGGTCGCGAGCACGCGTTCGGACTTGAAGCGGAGGACCTCGCGCACGGTGTCGCGGCGCAGCCGCAGCCACCCGGAACCCGGGAAGGCGGTGTCGATCGTCTCGCGCCACACGGCGACCGGCAGGCGGTGGCGGGTCTCGCAGTGCCAAGGGACCTGCCGCATGCTCACGCCACCGCCGCAGCGGGCCAGCACGGTCCCGCTGAACAGCAGCAGCAGCGGGATCTCGCCGTCGTCCAGCGAAGCGAAGTATCGGCCCGCGGCCACCTCCAGGTCGTAGCCGCACGGCACGGTCAGGTCGATCTCCGTGCTCGCGGTGAAGGCGGGCACCATCGCCTGCGCCATGGCGAACTGCACCGGCCGCAGCGTGTCGCCCCACCGGGCCGGCTCGCCGAACAGGTCCGCCAGCAGCGCCGCCTCCTGCGGCCCGTACGACCTGCGGCGCGGCTCGATCCTGATCTGGCAGCGCAGCGCGATGGCGTGGACGCCCTCGGGGGAGGAGTCGGTGACGCGCAGGCGGAAGACGAGCGTGGGCGAGGCCGCGTACGGCTCTGGCCGGGCGTCCAGGCAGTCGAAGCGGAGATCACCGTCCAAGTTCAGCCCCTTTCAACGATGCGTGACGATGCGGGCCCGCCGGCGCAGGGCGGCGAAGAAGCCGTCGATGGCCTCCCACGCCTCCCGCCCGCCGCCGAAGCCCTTCCAGTGCAGCCGTACGAGGCCGACGAGCCGGTAACAGGCGTCGATCGGCACGAGATGGCAGGAGAACGACCCGTCGGGAGCCCGGTCCACCAGCAGGGCCTCGACGTCGGGCTCGGCGTCCGCCAGCGCCGGGTTGTCCGCGAGCACCCGCTCCCAGGTCGCGAGCGGGAGCAGCGACTCGGTCGCCCCGGCCGGGCTGGGATAGAAGGCCACGGTCCGGCCGAGCGAGGAGTTGTGGAAGAAGAACGCCGTACGCACCGGGATGCCCAGGTCGTCCCAGTCCGCGGGGGAGACCTGGAAGGACGGCGCGTAGAGGAAGCGGTCGGGCACCGCGCGATACCGCCCCTGACCCGGCCGGACGAACAGCAGGCGGCAGCCTCGGCAGGCGCACATCAGCGCCCGGGTCTCCAGGTCGACGACATGCCCGTGCTCCCCTTCCAGGAGCTCGGCGCACATCTCGCACCGCTCCGCCGGCGCGGCCAGGGCCGGTTCGCGGAAGCGGCGCAGGCCGGTGCTCACGACGGGCGCCTGCCGATCTGCAGGAGGGTCACGGCATCCCTGACCGGGCTCTCGACGTCCACCCGCGCCACCTCGGGGGCCACCCGGGCGATGGCGCGCTCGATCGACTGGGTGACGGTGGTCCGCGACGAGGGGCAGCCGCAGGCCCCCTTCAGGCGCAGCCGCACGACGCCGCCCTCCACGCCCAGCAGCTCGGCCCCGTGACCATAGGGGTGGCCGTCGAGCGCGGCCCGCACCCGCTCCGCGGTGGTCAGCGGGTGCAGGTCGTGCAGCACGAGCAGGCCCGAGACCAGCGGGTCCTCCACCAGGCCGCGCAGCGTGCCGGCCGCCCCGGCCTCGGTGACGATCGCCATGACGCGTTCGAGGCCCGCGCCGTACAGGCCGACGATCTCCCGCACGAGTTCCTCCGCCGTGGCACGGGTCTGCGCGCCTGCCAGCGCACCGAGCAACCGCTCGATCCGCTCGCCCGACACCGCCACGTCGTACGTCATGGCGTCCCCGTGAACGCGTGCGGGCTGTGCACCACGCGCAGCTGGCGGCCCCGGCCGAGGTACATGTGGACGCCGCAGGGCAGGCACGGGTCGAAGCTGCGGACCGTGCGCATGATGTCGATGCCCTTGAAGCTCTCCGGCGGGTTCTCCTCGAAGATCGGCGTGTTCTGCACCGCGTCCTCGTAGGGCCCCGGCGTGCCGTTGAAGTCGCGGACGCTGGCGTTCCAGGGCGTCGGCGGGTACGGGTGATAGTTGGCGATCTTCCCGTCCCTGATCACCATGTGGTGCGACAGGACACCCCGCACCGCCTCGGTGAAACCGCAGGAGATCGCCTCGTCGGGCACCGTGAACGGCGACCACGTCTGGGTGTGCCCCTGGCGGACCTCGCCCAGCGCCTGCTCCGCGAAGTGCAGCGCGCACGCGGCGGCGTACGCCTGGAAGTAGGTCCTGGCCCGGTTGCGCTCGATGGCGTTGGACAGCAACTCCCCGTTGCGCCGGGGGATACGCCACTCGAACGTCTTTTCCGGCCGGGTCGCCGTCCTCGGCAGGTTGATCTCCACGCTGTGGCCGGTCGACCTGACGTAGCCGATGTCCACCAGGCCCGACAGGGCGGTGACCCACAGGCGGGCGAGCGGCCCGCCGCCGGTGTCGAGCGCGAGCAGGTTCTGCCCGTCGAACCAGCGCGGCGACATCACCCAGCTGTACTTGTCGGTGAAGTCCCGCTTCTGCGGATGCGGGATCGTGTGCTGGTTCCACGGATGGCGGATGTCCACCGGGTTGCCCAGCGGGTCCTCGGTGACGAACGGCTCCCTGTCGGTCCAGTCGTCGTAGTAGGAGCTGCCCAGCAGGATGCGGATGCCGAGGTTGATGTCCACCAGGTCGTTGGTGACGAGCTGCCCGTCCACCACGATGCCCGGGCTGACGAACATCTTCCGGCCCCAGTCGTTCATAGTGCGGTAGTCGAAGTCGCAGTGCTCGGGGTCCTGGAAGCTCCCCCAGCAGCCGAGCATCACCCGCCGCCGGCCCACCTGCTCGTAGCCGGGCATCGCGTCGTAGACGAAGTCGAACAGGTCGTCGTGCATGGGGACGACCCGCTTCATGAACTCGACGTACCGCATCAGCCGGGTCAGGTAGTCGGTGAACACCTGCACGGTCGCCACCGTCCCCACCCCGCCGGGGTAGAGCGTGGAGGGGTGCACGTGCCTGCCCTCCATCAGGCAGAACATCTCCCGGGTGGTGCGGCTCATCGCCAGCGCCTCGCGGTAGAACTCGCCCTCCAGGGGGTTCAGCGAGCGCATGATGTCGGCGATCGTGCGATAGCCGTGGTCGGCCGCGTGCGGGGCCTCGGTGTGCTCGGCCTGCGCCAGCACGCCCGGGTTGGTCTCGCGGACCATCTTCTCGCAGTAGTCGACCCCGACCAGGTTCTCCTGGAAGATGTTGTGGTCGAACATGTACTCGGCCGCCTCGCCGAGATTGATGATCCACTCACCGACGTGCGGCGGGCGCACGCCGTACGCCATGTTCTGGGCGTAGACCGAGCAGGTGGCGTGGTTGTCGCCGCAGATCCCGCAGATACGGCTGGTGATGAAGTGGGCGTCGCGCGGGTCCTTGCCCTTCATGAAGATGCTGTAGCCCCGGAACACCGACGAGGTGCTGTAACACTCGGCGACCTCGCGGTTGGCGAAGTCGACCTTCGCGTAGATGCCGAGGCTCCCGACGATCCTGGTGATCGGGTCCCAGGCCATCTCGACCAGTTCGCGTTCCTTCTCCGTGGGGAGCGGCCGCTCCCGGTCGTGTTGCAGCGTCATCGCTAACTCCAGGGCGCCTTGTAACCGGTGAGCAGTTCGCGGCCCTTCTTGTGCCACTTCGGCTCTTTGTTGACCGTCCTGAACGTGATGCTCCGCAGCGCCCGGATCACCGTGCCGTACGCCTCGCTCGCGGTCGAGGAGACGCGGGCGCCGGGCGGCTCGTCCATGAACGGCATGAACTTGTCCGGGAAGCCGGGCATCGTGCACGCGATGCAGATGCCGCCCACGTTGGGGCAGCCGCCGATGCCGTTGATCCAGCCGCGCTTGGGCACGTTGCACTTCACGACCGGCCCCCAGCAGCCGATCTTCACCAGGCACTTCGGCGAGCCGTACTCGGCGGCGAACTGGCCCTGCTCGTAGTAGCCCGCCCGGTCGCAGCCCTCGTGCACGGTCATGCCGAACAGCCACGTGGGGCGCAGCATGTGGTCCAGCGGGATCATCGGCGCCTGCCCGGCGAGCTGGTAGAGCAGGTAGAGGATCGTCTCCGACAGGTTGTCGGGGTGGATCGGGCAGCCGGGCACGTTGACGATGGGCAGCCCGGCCTTCGACCGCCAGTCCCAGCCCAGGTAGTCGGCCACGCCCATCGCCCCGGTCGGGTTGCCCGCCATCGCGTGGATGCCGCCGTACGTCGCGCAGGTGCCGGCGGCGAGCACGGCGGTCGCCTTGGGCGCGAGACGGTCGAGCCACTCGCTCGTGGTCATCGGCTGGCCGGTGTCGGGGTTGTTGCCGAACCCGCACCAGTAGCCCTCGCGCTTGATCGACTCGTTGGGGATCGATCCCTCGATGACCAGCACGAACGGGTCGAGCTCGCCACGGTCGGCCTTGAAGTACCACTCGATGAAGGTGTCGGCGCCCTGCATCGGGCCGCACTCGAAGTCGATCAGCGGCCAGTGGACCGCGACCTTGGGCAGGCCGGGCAGCGCGCCGAGCACGATCTCCTCGATGCTCGGCTGGGTCGCGGCCGTGAGCGCGACCGAGTCGCCGTCGCAGCTCAGCCCCGCGTTTATCCACAGGATGTGGACGACCGGCTCGTGCTGTCCGTCTGGCTGTCCGTCAGGCGCCGCCATCGCTGTCACCAGCTTCCGATCGGATCAGCGCTTGCTGGGTCAGCTCCCAGAGCGCGTGGTAGACGGTCGTCTGGGCCTCCTGGATCCGGTGGACCGAGGCCGAGGGCACCACGAACAGGTGGTCGATGGTGCCGAGCTCGGCCATCTGGCCGCCGCCGTAACCGGCCAGCCCGACCGTGAGCATGCCGCGCCGGTCGGCCTCCTCGAACGCGGCGATGAGGTTGCGCGAGTTTCCGCTGGTGGAAAGGCCCAGTGCGATGTCTCCCGCGAAGGCGGACGCGGCGAGCTGCCGGGCGAAGACCACCTCGAAGCCGATGTCGTTCGCCAGCGCCGTCACGACCGCGATGTCGGCCGTGAGGGCGAACGCGGGCAGTGGCCGGGCCGTGCCGCCGTTCATGGGGCCGCCGTTCATGGGGCCGGGGTTCATGAAGAGCGTGGCCACGTCCTGGGCGTCGGTCGAGCTGCCCCCGTTGCCGAAGGCGAACAGCCGGGCCCCCGCCGCGAACGCCTCCGCCATCGCCTCGGCGCAGGCGGCGATCCGCTCTCCGTCGCGCTCCAGCACCGTCCGGCGCAGGGTGACGATCTCGTCGACCTTCTCCACGGTCGAATGGCGTACGGAGGTCATCACCGCGTCGAGGTCCGTGGACCCCGAGTAGAGGAAGGGATACAACGCCTCGATGTCGTTCACTGCCTCACCTCCCGCACGACCGCGATGGCCTCCTTGGCGTGGACCAGGATGGTGTCGCCGGGCTCGGTCTCCACCAGGGCGACGCTGACCACCTCCCGGCCGCGGCCGGTGTCGACGAGGGCGAGGTCCGCCTCAAGGAGCCGTACGACGGTCACCGGGACCGCCTCGTCGGAGCAGGTGACGCAGGTCTCGTCGTGGCAGTTCATGGGATGACCCGTGGATCCAGCACGCCGGGCTGCTCGAAGAAGACGTGCACCAGCTCCCAGAGGATGTGGTAGGTGGTGACGTGCACCTCCTTGACCACGCGGGGATCGGCGGAGCGGGCGATCAGGACGTGGTCGACGGCCGGGCTGCGCCCGATGGGGCCGCCGTCGTCGCCGCCGGTCAGCGCCAGCGTGAGCAGGCCGAGCCGGTGCGCCGTCTCCAGGCCCCTGAGCACGTTCACGCAGCCGCCGTCGGAAGAGATGCCCAGCGCGATGTCGCGCGGCGCGGCGAGACGGCGAAGCTGGTGTGCGAAGACCTCCTCCAGGCCCGCCGTCGCGGCCACCCCCGTGATCGTGGCCACGTCGCTCGTGAGCGAGAACGACGGCAGCGCCCGCTTGCCCACGATCACCGGGTGGACGAACTCCACCGAGATGTGCTGGGCGTCGGTCGCGGCCTCTCCGTTGCCGAAGACGATGAGCCTGCCGCCGCCGTGGAAGCGCGTCGCCATCGCGTGACAGGCCCTGGCCACCACGTCGGCCTCGTCGGCAAGGCCGAGCGCCGGCCCCACACGACGAGCGAACACCTCCGGAACACGTGCAAGGACCGCCTGGTCCATCGCGGACCACTTCCCCCGGATCGCGTCTTCCCTCAGGAAAGCCCCTGGTTAACGACCGTACGCCGCGCTGTGACGGGGGGAATCAATAGATGTCGGTGATTTCGTAAAGACCACTACAGTCCGGGCACGCCGACGGCCCCGGTCGTGCCGGGGCCATCGGCGGACAGGACCTACCCGACGCTTCTGCGGCGGTACAGCGCCACCGCGGCCACGACGCCGACGGCGGCGAGGGCCACCTGGATGATCAGTTCGATCCAGTCGATCCCGGGAGTGGTGGCGACCCCCAGGCCCCGGGCGATCGCCGAGCCGATGAGAGCGGCGATGATACCGATGACAATGGTCATCCAGATGGGAATGGCCTGGCGCCCGGGCACGACCAGCCGGCCGAGAGCGCCGATGATGAGTCCGATGATTATGGCGGAGATGATGCCGCTGACGGCCATGCTGCCACCCTCCTTGTGTTCGGCTGCCTGCCTTCTGCCCCGGCAAAACCGGACAAAACGCGACAAAACCGGAGAATCAGGAGCCTGCGATGCGGTTCTCCCATGCCCAGGCCGCGACCTCGACCCGGTTGCGCAGGCCGAGCTTGGCCTGGATGCCGGCCACGTGACTCTTGACCGTGCTCAGCGAGATGAACAGCTCGGCCGCGATCTCCTGGTTCGTACGACCCCGGGCGACGGCCCGGACGACCTCGAGCTCCCGGTTGGAGAGCGGATGGTCCGCGCGGCCGGAGCCCGGCAGGTGAGCCGTCAGGTGGCGCAGCAGCCGCAGGGTGACCGACGGGGAGACCAGGGCGTCTCCCTGGTGGGCGGCCCGCACGGCCTCGACGAGCAGGGCGGGGCCGCAGTCCTTCAGCACGAAGCCGGTCGCGCCCGCCCGCAGCGCGCCGTAGACGTACTCGTCCAGGTCGAACGTGGTGACCACGACCACCCGCAGCGGGTCGGGGACGCCAGGCCCGGCCAGGGCGCGGGTGACCTCGATGCCGTCGAGCCGGGGCATGCGCACGTCCACCAGGCACACGTCGGGCCGCAGCCGCCGGGCCGCCTCCACGGCCTCGGCGCCGTCGGCCGCCTCGGCGACCACCTCGATGTCGGGCTGGTCCTCCAGGATCAGCCGCAGGCCGCCGCGGACCATCGCCTGGTCGTCGGCCACCAGCACCGTGATCGTCATCGGCGTGCCCGCTCCGGCAGCGCCTGTGACCGGGGCACGGGCAGGGTGGCGAGCACCGACCAGCCCGACCCGGGACGCGGCCCGGCGCGCAGCGTGCCGCCGAGGGCCTCGACCCGCTCGCGCATCCCGATCAGGCCGTACCCGCCGCGCTGATGGTGCCGCGATGGACTCCGGGGCGAGTCGTCGGCGATCTCGACGGCGAGCGTCTCGCGGTCCCGCTCCACGCTGACCGTCACCGCGCGGGCGTGCGGGGCGTGGCGCGAGATGTTGGTCAACGACTCCTGCACGACCCGATAGACCGTGCCGGCCACCTCGGGCGGCCACGTCGCCGTCTCCTCCTCGCCCGGCAGCCGCAGGCGCACCGCACGGCCGCCGGCCTCGAATCGCCCGACCAGCTCGCCGAGCCCGGCAGGGGTGGTCGCCGGCCCCGCGGGGTCGTCCGGGTCGCGCAGCAGGCCGACGACGCGGCGCATCGCGGCCAGCGCGTCGGAGCCGGCGGCCTCGATCTCGGCCAGGGCGTCGCCCGCCTTCTCGGGGTTCTTCCGCGCCACCAGGCGGGCGGCCTGGGCCTGCACCACGATGCCGGTGACGTGGTGGGCGACGACGTCGTGCAGCTCGCGGGCGAGCCCCAGCCGTTCCGCGCGGCGCACCCTGTCGGCGACGGCCCGCCTGCGGGCGTCGAGCAGCCGCGGGCACAGCCCTGCCACGACGGCGACGGCCCAGGCCAGGACGTTCATCAGGGTGACCGAGGGCACTCCGGCGGCGAAGGTGTGCGCCGTCAGCAGGCTGCCGGCGGCCACGGCCAGCCCACCGGCCGCCACGCCGCAGGCCGTGAGGACCTGCGACGCCCTGACCGCGGTGGCGACCAGCACCGCCAGGCCGAGGGCCATCCCGGGACCGGGCTCGCTGGGCAGATCGGCGAACCTGGCGGCCAGGACGGCGGTCGCGGCGACGGCCAGACCGGCCGCGGCCGCCCGTGCCGGGTCGAACCGGCGCGCCAGAGCGATCACGCACACCACCGCCCCGGCGGCGCAGTCGAACCGCCAGTAGCCGCCGCCCCAGCTGTCGGCGATCCGGGAAGCCCAGAAAGCCAGCACCGCGGCGAAAACGGCGCCGAGTCCGATGTCGGCCGCCCATCCCCCTACACGCACAGCAGCGAGGCTACGAGATCGGCCGCCCGGACAGAATCGGTCAAAAGTACTGTTGTCGCTGTGCCGGTCACCCGCGCGGCGGCGCGGTGCTCTCCCGCACGACGAGGGTGGTCGCGAGCTCGACCCGGTGCTGTTCGAGCCGCTCGCCGTCGGCCAGGGCCAGGACCATCCGCGCGGCGGCGGCCCCCATCTGCACGAGCGGCTGCCGTACGGTCGTCATGGGCGGCCCGGCCCACTGGGTGAACGACAGGTCGTCGAACCCGACGACGCTCAGGTCCTCGGGGATGCGCAGCCCGGCCCGCCTGGCGGCCTCGTACACGCCGAGAGCCTGCAGGTCGTTGGCGGTGAAGACGGCGGTCGGGGGATCGGGCAGGCGCAGCAGTTCGGCCCCGTCACGCAGGCCGCCCTCCACGTACAGCGTGCTGATCCGCACGAGCTCGGGGTCCACGGGCACGCCCGCCGCGTCCATCGCCGCGCGGTAGCCGTCGAGCCGCGCCCGGCAGCACGGCCACTGCGTCGGACCGCTCAGCATCGCGATGCGGCGGTGACCGAGGTCGAGCAGATGGCGGGTCGCGGCCATCCCGCCGGTCCAGTTGGTCGCGCCGACCGACGGAGTCTCGTGCAGCGGCTCGCCGGTCGGGTCGAGCACGACCAGGGGGATGGAGCGGGTGGCGAGCTGCGACTGCTGCTGCACCGTGAGCTCGGAGAAGACCGCCACGACGCCGGTGGGGCGGCGGGCGAGCACCTGCTCGGTCCACGCCCTGCCCGGGGTGAGCCGACCCTGCATCTCGGTCAGCACCACGGCCAGCTCATGCTCCCTGGCGACCTGCTCGACGCCCTGGATGATCTCCAGCGCCCACAGGCTCTCCAGGGCGTGGAAGACGAGCTCGATGATCGCCGCGGGCTCGCTGTCGCGGCGCCGGTATCCGTGCTCCCGCAGCACCGCCTCCACCCGCTGCCGGGTGGCCAGGGCGACTCCCGCATGCCCGTTGAGCACCCGCGACACGGTCGGCGCGGACACGCCCGCCAGATGGGCGATCTCGGCCACGGTCAGCCTATGACGCGGAAGCTCCCCGTCGAGGGCCCGGTCGGTCGAGGTCACGGCGACAGTCTATGGGCCTTCGCTCTCCTCCGGCTGGATCAGGCCGGCCGCGAGCAGTAGTTCGTGGGCGAGCCGGGCGGCGTGCTCGGGCCGGGCCCGCCCGGCCTCCTCCAGCGGCCCGCCCTCCAGGCCGCCCGCCAGCACTCGGACGGCCTCGGCGAGCGCGCCCACGTGCCGTTCCGTCGCGTCGAGCCTGGCTTTCAGCTCGTCGATCTCTCCTGGATGGGACATGCTCCAAGTCTTTCCCCAGGTCCTTCGGCCCTACCGCGGACGGCGGCGGAGGCTGACGGTGAAAGACAGGGGTGAAAGGCAGGGGTGACCGCCGTGTTCGTCGATCGTCGTGACGCGGGCCTGCGCCTGGGCGAGCGGTTGCGCGGACTCCCGGGCATGGAGGACGCGGTCGTCCTCGGGCTGCCGCGCGGGGGCGTGCCGGTGGCGTTCCAGGTGGCCAGGGCCCTCGGCGCCCCACTGGACGTGATCGTCGTACGCAAGCTGGGCGTGCCGTACCAGCCGGAGCTGGGCTTCGGCGCCATCGGCGAGGGCGGGGTGCGGGTGGTGAACCCCGACGTCGTACGGCTCGCCAACATCACCCGCGACGAGATGGCCGAGGTGGAGCGGCGCGAGCGGGCCGAGCTGGAGCGTCGCGCCCGCCGCTTCCGGGCCGGCCGCGAGCCGGTGGACCTGGCCGGCCGCACGGTGATCGTGGTGGACGACGGGATCGCGACGGGCGGGACGGCCCGCGCCGCCTGCCAGGTGGCCCGCGCGCACGGGGCCTCCCGGGTGGTGCTCGCGGTGCCGGTGGGCGCCCCCGAGACGATCGCGAGCCTGCGCAGGGACGCCGACGAGGTCGTCTGCCTCGACACGCCCGGCCACTTCTACGCGATCGGCGCGTGGTACGACGACTTCACCCAGACGAGCGACGAGGACGTGGTCGAGTGTCTGCGGCTCGCGGCAGAATAGGGACCATCGGCCCTGGCAGAGGGCGCGGCCGGGTGCGCAGCGTGGGATGGAGTGACTGTTAGCGGAGGAGGACGTCATGTCCACCACCCACCATGTGCACAGCCTTGACCACACGATGCAGACGACCAACCGGTGGCTGGCCGCTCTGGCGGGGGCCATCGGCACCGAGGACCGGGAGTTCGCCCACCGCGTGCTGCGGACCTGGCTGCACGCCGTGCGCGACGGCCTCCCGGTGCCCGCCGCGGCGCACCTCGCCGCGCAACTGCCCGACCTGCTGCGCGGGATCTACTACAACGGCTGGGACCCCGCGGCGGTGCCGATCCGCCGGGACCGCGAGGAGTTCGCCGCCCACTTCGCCGCCACCGGCCGCATCGCCAACGCCGACGTGCCCAAGCTCGCCAAGGCGGTGACCGCGGTGATGTACGAGGAGCTGACGCCGGGGGTGGTCGACCACGCGCTCGGTCAGCTCCCGCGAGAGGTACGCGAGCTGCTCGGCGGTCAGGGGCTCTCCGGCAACCGCTCCCAGTAGCGTTCGACACGGACCTCGGGCCCGGGGAAGAAGCACAGCGTCTCCCGCTCCTCGTCGAGCCATCGCACGAGGTAGGGGGGCGAGCCGTCGGTGTGGTAGAGCGCCACCACGATCCCGATGCGGCCTGCCCTGCCCCGATGGATGCTCTCGACGATCAGGCGGTCGCCGACCGACGCCTTCATGGTCATCGCCTTCATGCTCCTCACGACCCGACCGGAGTCGCGACCTCGGTCGTGATGGGTGTCCAGCGATGCGCCAGGCGCTCGGCGAGGGAGGTCATGGTGGTGTACTCCAGCTCCTCGAGCGGCAGCCGGTGCGGCTCGAACGGGCCGTGACGGCGCAGGTAGTCCATGACCTCGTTCGCCTGCCGCCGGGCTCCGTCGAACGCCGGATCGTCGAACATGTCACGCGGGCCGATCAGCCTGCCGTCCTTGATCTGGAAGCCGAGCGCGATCACCCGCGGCGGCCCGTCGAACCGCGACGGGTGCGCCTGTCCGGTGGCCACCGGCATGAACGGCGCGTGGTGCGAGCCACGCATGCATCCGGCCACCGAGTAGGCGAAGGTGAACGGCTCCAGCGCCTCGCCCACGGCCGGCAGCCCCGACTGGCAGCGCACGATCATGACGGGATCGTCCTTGCCGACGTACTTCCCGGCGATCAGCGACAGGCGCTGGGTGCTGGTCACCGCCGCGGTCGTGCCCAGGGTCCTGGAGCGGACGCTGTGGATCACGTAGCGTGCCGGGGCGCCGATGTACATCAGCATGTCGTACAGGTCCGCGGGGCAGTCGAAGACGACGCGCCGGTCCTCGTACAGGTCGTACACCTCGAACGCGAACCCGGCGTGCATCTTCTCGTCGATCACCAGCCCGGCGGTGTTGGACGGGTCGGCGAACATCTTGTACAAGGGGAGGTTCCACGCGCCCGGCTCGGTCTTGTCCGCCAGGAAGCACAGCACCGGCTCCGACGGCCGCTCCTCGAACTCCAGCTCCGCGTAGCCCGGGCCCATGCCGCGCAGGTTGCCGGAGAAGGCGTCCGACAGCAGGTCCTGGCCGGCGCCGTACAGGCCGAGTTCCTTGGCGAGGTGGGTGGTCGCCTGGAAGGTGTCCCAGGCGAAGGAGTGGATCAGCCCCGCCTCCTGGCCGTAGGTGTGGGTCATGATGAGCGAGATGTCGTCGCCGCAGCTTTCCACGTGGCCGTCGATGAGGAGGCCGGAGGACTTGGCCCGCTCGATCTCGCGCCTCGCCTCGGCCATCAGCCGGGGATGGACGGCGGAGTGGCCCACGAATCCCCCTGTGTCGGCTTTGATGATGCTCAGCGTGACCATGGGGACCACCTCCATCTCCACGTTTATTCGGACTTGGGTGGATAAATAGGGCATTAGGTCACAAGCGGGGCGGACTTCCGTACGAGGGGGAGAGCCGGCCATGAAGATCAGAGATGTCATGTCCACGCCGGTGGTCGTCGTCCCGCCGATCACGCCGGTGCGTGACGTCGCGCGGCACATGGACTACTCGGGCGTCGGCTGCGTCGTGGTGTCGGAGGGGCGGGGCATCGCCGGCATTGTGACCGACCGTGACCTCGCCGTACGCGTGCTCGCGCAGGACAAGAACGGGGACACGCCGGTCGGCGGGGTGATGTCGGAGGACCCGGTGGTGGTGCGGGCGGAGGACGAGGTCGAGGTGGCCTTCGACACGTTCCGCCGCCACTCCTTCCGCAGGCTCCCGGTGGCCGCCGAGGGAAGCGTCGTCGGCATGGTGACGATCGACGACCTGCTCCTCCAGATGCACCAGCTCACCGCCGACCTGCTCACGCCGGTGGTCAAGGAGATCAGCGAGCCACAGCATCAGAGCGACTAGATGTTCACGCCCCTGCGGCGTGCGGCGGAGCGCACGCCGCCCGGCCGCGACCGTCACATCGACCTGCTGCGCGCCGTCGCCATCGCGCTGGTGGTGCTCGGTCACTGGCTGGCCGTCGTGGTGACGTACGGCGAGCGCGTCGGCGGCGACACGATCCTCGCCTTCGTCTCCTGGGCCAGGCCACTCACCTGGCTGTTCCAGGTCATGCCGGTGTTCTTCCTGGTGGGCGGCTTCGCGGGAGCCGCCTCGCTCGGCTCCTACCGGCGGCGTGGCGGCGACGCGATCGGCTGGTTCCTGTGCCGCACCGACCGGCTGATCCGCCCGACGACGGCGTTCCTGCTCACGCTGGGCGGCGCGGCCCTGCTCGCGCTCCTCCTGGGGGCCGACCCCGCCACCGTGGGCATGGGAGTCTGGCTCGCCTGCCTGCCGTTGTGGTTCCTCATCGCGTACGTCACGGTCGTCCTGCTCACCCCGGTCCTGCTCGCGCTGCACCGCAGGGCGGGCATCGCGGTGCCCGCCGTGTTCGCGGTGGCGGTGGCGTTCGGCGACGCGGCGCGGCTGCTCGGCGGCCCGGCCGTGCTCGGCGCGGCCAACTACCTGCTGGCCTGGGCGGCGGTCTACCAGCTCGGCATCGCCTGGCGGGAGGGGGCCCTGCCCGCCCGTCCCCGCGTGGCCGTGTCCATGACCGCGGGCGGCCTGGCGGCGCTCGTGCTGCTCACCGTCCCGGGGCCTTACCCGGTGAGCATGGTGACCGATCCCGGCGACCGCCTGCAGAACACCTCGCCGCCGACGCTCGCGCTGCTCGCCCTGGCGGTCGCGCAGACGGGGATCGCCCTGCTCCTGCACGAGCGCGGCAGGCGCATGCTGCGCCGTACGCGTCCGTGGACGGCCGTCGTCGCGGCCAACTCCGTGATCATGACGGTGTTCCTCTGGCACATGACCGCGGTCGTGATCGCCGTGCCCGCTCTCTACGTCTCCGGCCTGCTGCCGCAGCCGCCGCCCGGTTCGGCCGCCTGGCTGCTTCTGCGCGTGCCCTGGCTCGCGTTCCTGACGGCGACCCTCGCGGCCCTCGTCGCCGTGTTCGCTTCCGTCGAGCGGCGTGCGGGCCCCTGCCCGGCGCCGGGCGCCGGAAGGTCCGGGGCCGGGACGGTGGCCCTGACCCTGGCGGGGGCCGGCCTGGTCGTCGCGGGCCTGCTCGGCGCGGCGCTCACCGGCTCGCGGGGCCTGCCCGCGCCGATGCTCCCCGTCTATTTCACGGGCGCCGCGCTGCTGCGGGCCGCTCGATCGTCGCACCGGCCATGAGAGTGCCGGCGAAGGACTGGAAGAGGATCGCCGGGCGCGTGCGGGAGGAGGCGAAGCGGGAGCGATTGTCCCTGCTGGCCGCCGGCATCGCCTTCTGGGGGACGCTGTCGATCTTTCCGATGCTGCTGGTCGTGGTGTCGGCCTACGGGCTGGTGGCCGACCCCCGTCAGGCCGCCGGGCAACTGGCGTCGCTGACCCGGCCGCTGCCCGGACCCGTCGCGCATCTGCTGGTCTCCCAGCTCACCACTGACGTGCGCGCCGGAGAGAAGGGGCTCGGCGCCAATCTCGCGCTGAGCCTCGCCGGCCTGCTGTGGGCCTCGTCGAGGGCCGTCCAGGCGCTCATGCGGGGCCTGAACACGGTGTACGGAGGCCGGGAGGCCCACGGCGTCATCGGCACCCGCCTGCTGGCGCTGCTCTACACGGTCGCCGCGATCGCCGGAGTGTCGGTTCTGCTTGCGCTCGTCGCCGCGTTCCCGGTCGTGCTGCAACACATCGGCCTCGGCGGGGTGGCCCGGGCCGCCGTCTCGGTGGCGCGCTGGGCGGCGCTCGTCCTGCTCATCGGGACGGGACTGGCGCTGCTCTACCGATTCGTCCCCGGCAGCCGCCGGGAGTCGCGGTGGCGGTCGGTCGCCTGGGGGGTGGGGCTCGCCATGCCCGCACTGGTGGTGGTCTCGGCGGGCCTGTCGGTCTTCGTGACCAGCTTCGGGCGCCTCAACCAGACGTACGGCGCGGTCGCGGCCGTGGCCGTGCTCATGCTCTGGCTGTATCTCTCCACACTGATCGTGCTGCTGGGCGCCGAGGTCAACGGAGCGATCGAGCGCCATCTGGGGGACACGACTCTCACCAGCCAGGGACAGAAGGGCGACTTGTCCGGATAAATCCGTGTCAAGTGACCTTGATGGGGCAGCAGTGGGGGCGTGTCCGACAGCGGTCTATCCCCAGGAAGCGGCATCTCCAGCGTGTTCCCCTCGCTCCCCGGCCAGGGAGAGACGACGCCGGAGCCGACCGGCTCCCCGGACGGCGTGAGCCGGCCCGGCGTCGACCATGCCGACCGTGCCGACCATGCCGACCGTGTCGATCGGGTCGATCGGGGTTTCGACGGCGGCATGGCCTCCGACCGGCCGTTCGGCCTGCCGGGACGCCCGCTGCGCAGCAACCCGTTCATGTTCGGCCTGACCGGCGCGCTCGGCGTGCTCACCGCGTGGCTCCTGGTGCAGGCGATCGCCAGCGCCGGCTCGGCGATCGTGCTGATCGTGGTCTCGCTGTTCCTGGCCATCGGACTGAACCCCGCGGTCGAGGCGCTCCAGAGGCGCAACCTGTCCCGCCGCGTCGCGATCACGATCGTGTTCGGGTCGGTCATCGCGTTCTTCGTGGTCTTCGGGCTCGCGGTCGTGCCGCCGCTCACCGAGCAGACCACCGGGTTCGCCCGCCAGCTGCCCGACTACGTGCAGCAGCTCCAGAACCACCCGCTGATCCGCTCGGTGGACGAGCGCTACCAGATCCTCGACAAGATCCAGCAGTACGTCGCGGGCGGAGGGCTGGCCACCCAGATGTTCGGCGGCCTCCTCGGTGTGGCGAGCATAGTGATCAGCGCGCTGTTCAGCGCATTCACCGTGCTCGTGCTCACGCTCTACTTCCTCGGGTCGCTCAACTCCATCAAGGAGACGGCCTACCGGTTCGTGCCCCGCTCGCGCCGTACGCGGGTCCGCCTGCTCGGGGACGAGATCATCAACCAGATCGGCGGCTACGTCGCGGGCAACCTGATCATCTCGCTGATCGCCGGCGTGGTGACGTTCCTGTTCCTGTCCATGCTGAAGGTGCCGTACGCGCTCGCGCTGGCCATCTTCGTCGCGGTCACCGACCTGATCCCCCTGGTGGGCGCGGTCATCGGCGCGGTCGTGGCCTCGGGGGTGGGCTTCCTCTCCTCGGTGCAGGTCGGCATCGCCTGCGTGGTCTTCTTCGTCGTCTACCAGCAGGTCGAGAACTACTGGATCTCCCCGAAGGTGTTCAAGTCGTCGGTCGACGTGCCGCCCGTGGCGACCATCGTCGGTGCCCTGCTCGGCGGGGCGCTGCTCGGCATCGTCGGGGCGCTGCTCGGCATCCCGCTGGCGGCCGCCCTGCTCCTCCTGGCACGCGAGGTGGTGCTGCCCCGCCAGGACCGCCTGTAGCCGTCTTGCGATAAGGGGTGCCGTCGCCTGGCGCGCTGAGGGAAGCTCGCGTCATGCGACTTCCGTACCGAATCGCGGGGCTCTGGGTGCGCGTGGTGTTGCTCGTCGTGCTGCTGTGGGGCGCTCTGGTGACCGTGCTCAGCATGACTCCGCGGGAGCGCACCCTCGCCGACTTCCACGCCGCGCTCCGGGCCGGGCAGGTAACATACGTGATCTACTACGGCACCCCGGTGGATCTGCGGTGGTCGACGGGCCCTCTGTTCTGGTATCACGCCGACCGCTCCGCGAATGGGGCCTACACTCCCCGCACACTCCTGAGCGACCTGAACGCCACCGTTCCCCGCCCGGAGGCCCGGCTCGCCCACCGCCGCCAGGGGTTCTTCTCGGGCTGGCCGTTCCGCGTGCCGTTCCACGGCGCGACCTGGCTTGTCGGCGGGGCCTGGATCGCCGCGCTCCTCACCATGATCGGTACGGGCCGGCCCAGGCTGGGAAACAGATGGGCCTGGTTCTGGCTGTTCACGGCGGGTGAGGTGGGCGCGATGCTGTTCCTCCTCCTCGAACCCCGATCGCTCTGGCGTGGACTGGAGCCACAGGATCCGGTTCTCAACCCGATGGGCGGAGGTCGTGGCTGCATGCTGGCCCTCTGTCTCGGTCTGGTGATCCCCGTCCTCGTCGCGGTTGGGCTCTCCCATGTGTTCCACGCTGTGCTCGATCTCCTGCCCGCTGCTCCGTAAGTCCTGTAGCTCCAACAAATCGTGTCGCACTGGTTGCTCACAGCGATGATGCTAGGAGAGAATTCATACAGGCATTCGAATTTATTGAAGGAGAGTGTTATGGGTCTGTTCGATTCGGATCCCGGGCACCCTCGTCGTTCGAATAGTTCTGACAGTGCTGACAGTTGGTGGGACCGGTTGACCTCTGGTTCGCCGTTGTGGTCGTCGGAGGGCTCGGCCGCCCGTGAGCATTTCCCGATCGCCGACCCCGAGGTGCCGCAGGACGCGAGCCAGGACGGCAGCCCGGGTGTGGATGCCGCCGGTGCGGGTGATCGCCGAGTGCGGTCGTCGTGGGTGTTGGTGGGTGGTCTGCGTGAGTCGGCGCAGGAGTTGGCGCTGACACCCTTGCCTGAGGACGTGGACGTGTGCCTTGCTGAGGCTGAGGAGTTGATGTTCGCGCGGGATCGGATCACGTGTGCTCTTGCTGATCGGGTGGGGCGGGTGCATGGTGCGGGGCGGGCCAAGGAGCATGGTCATGCCTCCACCCGTAGTTGGCTGCGCACCGCCGGGGGGATGACCGTGGCGGGGGCGGGCCGCCTGCTCACCCTGGCGGTGGAACTGGCCCGTCTGCCGCGGGTGCGGGAGAGGTTCGCGGCCGGGAAGTTGGCGGCGGGGGTGGTGGAGGCGATCTGCGCGGCCACCGCGCAGTTGAACGATGAGCAGGCCGCCCTGGCCGAGCCGATCTTGCTGGAGCTGGCGGGCAAGGCGGGCGCGGCGGAGGTGGCCAAGGCCGGGCGTTACCTGCGGGCGGTGCTCGACCCCGACGGGGAAGACCGGGACGAGCGGGCCGGCTACGCGCGGCGGTTCTTGCGGGTCCGCCCGGCCCGGGGCGGGGGGCTGGAGGGGGAGTTCTGTCTGCCGCGTGAGGCCGCCGCCCGGCTGCGGGCCCTGCTGGACACCTACGCCAAACCCCAGGCGGAGGGCGATGACCGCCCGCAAAGCGTGCGCAACGCGGATGCGTTCATCGCGCTGCTGGAGGAGAAGATCGCCACCGAGCTCCTGGTCCTGGTCACCGCCGAATCCCTCCCCACCGACCATCCAGAAGGTGCCCCTCCCGCCGCCGACACCGGCCACCCCGTTCACCCAGATCACCCCGGTCACCCAGATCAGCCAGAAGCCGCCGAGCCCGGCGAGGCCGAGGAGGCCGGAAGCGCTGACGCCCCTGGCGAGGCCGACGACACCGGCGACCGCGCCCCCAGCACCCATGCCCGCAGCGGCAGCGGAAGCACTGACGCTCCTGGCGAGGGCGACGGCAGCGGCGACCGTGCCACCAGCGCCTGTGCGCCCCGCGACGCCGGAGGTACCGATGAGGTGGCCGATGCTGACGCCCTCGCCCTTGCCGAGGATGAGGGCCGCTGCCGTCTTGCCGATTTCAGCACTGCCGAGGCAGATGCCGGTGCAGCCGCGGGTGCTGTTGTCGACAGCGTCGCCGTTGCCGAGGGCGATGGCACTGCCGAGGGCGACGACACCAGACACGCCAAGGGCGGAGACTGCGACCGTGGTGCGGCCCACGTTGGAGCAACGCACCCGAGGCGCGCAGCAGCATGGCCTGCATGCGGTGGTAGCGCGCCCCCGGCCACAGTGCCCCCGCACACAGCGCCTCTGTCGACAGCGCAGCCGGATCCTCCTCCCGAGGACGCTGCCGCGCATCACGCCCACGCTGGGTATCGGCCTGCGGGGGACTGCCGGCATGGGCAGGGCACGCCTGAAGACCTCGCCGGCGTGCGCGGTGAGCTGTGCCAGGGACCAGGGCTGTGGCTGGGGGCGGCACCGGGGCTGTTGCTGGCGACCGGGCAGATGCTGCCGGTCACCAGCGTGCACCGCCTCGCCCGCACCAGCACCCTGGTGCGGCTGGTGATGGACGCCGACGGGCAGGTGCTGGACATGGGCCGCAAGGTCCGCCTGGCCACCCCCGCCCAACGCAGGGCCGTGTTCACCCGCTACGCCACCTGCTGGATCGACGGCTGCCCCCTGCCGGCAACGATGTGCCAGATCGACCACGCCGACAACTGGAGCACCGGCGGCCTCACCGACCTGAACCTGCTCGGTCCCGCCTGCCAGTTCCACAACCGCGACCGCTACCGCCACCCCGACCGCTACACCCGCCGCAAGGTAGGCACCGACCGCTGGGCCTTCACCTACCACCCAGCGCACACCAGAGCCCGGCGGCTACGTGAGTGAGGGGGCGAGGCGGCCGGGTGGCGGCCCGGGCACGCGCAGACCGGGGCGCCGGGGCCGGGATGCCGGTGCCGGGATGATGAGACCGCCACCACGGCGGAGGCGGGAAGGGACGCGGCAGGCGGAGGCGGGAAGGGACGCGGCAGGCAGGTGCCGTCGCGTTGGCCCGGCCGGGAGTCCGGGGTCAGCCCTTCGGTTCGCGGACCCGCTCGGACGGGGGTGCGATGACTGCGCAGGTTCCCCAATCGGAGAAGGTCATCTCGCTCCGTGTCTTGGCGGACAGGACGTAACGGATCGGACGCCCGCTCAGGTCCACCCAAAGCTGGTAGTCGGCGGAGGGGCCGAGATCGCCGGCGATGCGGGCACGGAGCCGTGTCTGTGCGGCCGGATCGCCGGCCCGCACCTTGGCGTACTCCTCCTCGGTCCGTCGGTCGAGCGGCGCGGGGTTGGTGTAGGCGACGTAGGCCGGGAGATTCAGGCGTTCGACAGCTCGCCGCACGTCGATGTGGACGGTGTAGTGGATCGTGGGGTGGCCGGTGCCGCCCTCGACGCCCGCAGCCGTGAGACGGCCCGTTTTGATCAGGAGCGCGTGTGCGCGGTGGCCATTGATCAGGTTGGTGGCCATCACGGCGAGTGTCCCGACACCGAGCAGGTTGTACGGCTCGTGGTAGTGGGTGACCTTGTCGAAGGACTTCCCGGGAGCGACCTCGGAACCGATCGGCATCTGGAAGTAGGTGGCGTCCCGCGTCCTGATGAGATGGCCGCTGAAGCCGCCTCCGAAGTCCGCCGACAGGTCGGTCGGCGAGCCGGCATCGGCACCGCACGAGATGAGCGTGGCGCTGATCTGATTGGAGCGCAGCACCCGCTTCACGGTTGGGTGCGTGGCCAGATAGTCGCCGACCAGGGTCGCGATCGCGGCGACGGACCTTCTGGGCGGCAGGACGACGGTGGACCCGGCCGTCAGCAGGCCGACCGTAATGATCAGGAGGATGGCCAGGCGGATGTGCACATCCGAGCATGGTGCCGCACGGACGTGCAGAGCCTGCGAGCCGTTCTATGCACGTTTCGTGCACGTTCCCAACGGGCGGGCCTCCTGAGTGAACGTCGCCGGAACTCCCCGTTGCCAAGGGAACGGCGGCCGTGGGGAAGGGCTCAGCGCAAAGAAGGAATCAGCAACCGCACAGCACATCGCAGGCCGGGAGAAGAGGGGCGAAGCGAGGGGTATGAGGCGCATGCGTCGCTTGTGTACCAAAGTGAAGGCAGGTGTGGATCGGATGGGCGACAACAGGGCAGGGAGATCCCGCGTCGTGGCGGTGTCCGCCCGGCGCATGGTCGTCGCCGCGCTCCTCATCGTGATGCCGAGCGTCGCGGCGGCGCCGCGGGCGCTGGCGATGCCGGCCCCGGCGGCCGGTCACGGCCCGCACGGCCATGGTGGCAAGGCCGGCCATGGCGGTCAGGGCGCTGCGGGCGGCCAGGGCGGCCAGGGCAAGAAAGGCGAGAAGGCCGAGAAGGGCAAGGGGAAGAAGGGCAAGGGCCACGGCCACGGCCACGGCGGAGGTGCCCGCATCGACGCCCGTCTCGCCGGTTTCGGGGGTGGCGGTCACGGCGGTGGATTCGGTCACGGCGGTGGATTCGGTCACGGCGGTGGCGGCGGGGGCACGCAGCACACGGCCGGCATGAACACCGCCAACGCGCCGACGATCAGCAGTCCGCCCTACCAACTCAACACCGGCCAGCGCAACGTGAACGCCCCCGCGGGCAACAGCGCCGTCGACTTCGCCGGCGTCCAGCAGGTGTCGAGCGTCAGCGTCTTCACCGACTCCCTCAGCGGCAACTGCAGGGGCGGGATCAAGAACTGCTCGATCAACCAGACCCTGCGGGCCGAGGAAAGCAGAGGCAGCGGCATCGGGCACTGACACGAAACGGGCGTCTCCCTCACGGAAGACGCCCGTCTTTTCATGGATGCCCGAGGATCAGAGCTCGCCGCTCTCGATCGCCTGCTTGAGGGCCGCCTGGAGCTGCTGATGCGAGGCGGTGCCGTTCGCGGCGACGAAGTCGATCAGCGAGGAGTCGGCCTCGAAGGTGAGGTTCTCCGTGACCCGGGTCTTCCCGCCGGGCAGCGTCGTGAAGTCGATCTTCTGATGCGTGACCACGTTGGGCTGCGACCAGCTGTCGGTCTCGTAGTAGAACCCGTCCGCGTGGAGCCGCTGCTGCGCGTGGGTCTTGCTGACCACGATCGTGCCCTCGTACGGGATCTCCTCGATCGCCGTGAGGTTGCGGTAGAGCGTGGGGGCCGCCAGCCACTGCTTGTGCGTGACGACCCGCTTCAGGAACGGGTTCCTGCCGATGTGGTTGTTGAAGTCGGAGTACTTGTAGAAGGTCGACGGCATCGGCGCGTCGATGTCCACGGAGATGCTGTTCGTGACCCGGCTGCGGCCCGAACCGGGGGCGGGCGGGGTGGTGTCGGTGAAGTGGTAGGTGTCCCAGACGGTCTGCCACTCCTGGGCGATCTCGGCGTCGCTCTCGGTCGTGCCGATGGTGTCGGCGTTGGCGGGAGCGGACAGGGAGGCGAGGAGGAAGGCGGCGGCGAACATCGGGGCCGCGGCCACTCGCAGGATCTTTCTCACATGTACCTCGAGAAGAGGAGAAATGGTACGAGTGATCTTCTACCGCAACCGCAACGTGTTGCAGAAGAGCCCATACCGAATCAGTCACTGCAGAGCGCGGTGTCGAGGGCGCTCATCAGATGGCCGAGCGCCGTGGCGTCGCCGGGCAACTGGGTGACGGCGATGGTGGCGGCGCGGCCGTCGTCGGTGGCGGCGTCCGTGGTCGAGTAGCCCATGATGTCGCCGCCGTGGCCCCAGGCGAGGCCGCCGCAGCTGAGTGGGGTGCTGACGAGGCCGAGGCCGTACCGCGCGCCCGGCCACAGGCCGGATGAGGCGTCGACGGTCGTGCGCATCTGCGCGAGCTGCTCAGGTTCGAGCAGCTTGCCGCCCAGCAGGGCGGTGAAGAAGCGGTTGAGGTCGCTGGGGGTGGCGTTCATCTGACCGGCCGCCCAGCCGAAGGACGGGTCCCATTCGGTGACGTCGGTGAGCGGCTTGCCCGGGTCGTCGCGGTGGTAGCCCTTCGGGTGCGGCGCGCGGATGCCCTGGTCGCCGACGTTGGGGAAGTAGGTGTGGCGCAGGCCGATCCGCTTGACGACCCGGTCGGTGATCTCCTCGTTCAGCGGGCGGCGGGTGACCTTCTCGACGAGCAGCCCGAGGATGACGTAGTTGGTGTTGCTGTACTCCCACTTCGTACCGGGGCTGAAGTGGGACTTCTCCTTCAGGGCCATGTCGAGCAGCTCGCGCGGCTGGAAGTAGGTGTGCTGGTAGGGCAGCGCGCCCTGGGCGAGGAAGGCGGTGTAGTTCGGCAGGCCGGTGGTGTGCTGGAGGAGCTGCCGCACGGTGATGCGGCGGCCGTCGCCGCCCCTGCCGCGCACGAGCGCCGGCAGGTAGGTCTCGATCGGCTCGTCGAGCCTCACCTTTCCCTCGCCGGCGAGCTGCAGCACGACCACGGCGGTGAAGGTCTTGGTGTTGCTGCCGATGCGGACGTAGCCGTCCACCGGCACCTTCGCCCCGGTCCGCAGGTCCGCCACCCCGGCGGTGTAGTCGCGCACGCGCCCGTCCCGGCCCCGTACGGACGCCAGCGCGGCGGGGAACCCGTCCGCGCGGACCAGGGCGTCCAGCGACTTCTGCACGGCATCCGACGCGGGGGCGGCATGGGCGGCACCCGGAACGACGGCGAGAGCGGTGCACGCGGCGAGCGCGGCGGCCGAGATGCGGAGGCGATTCTTCATGGTCACGACGCTATTGACGGCCCGATTCGACAACGAGAGTGCAGACATGCCGGTTAATGGTGGTGCTAGGTCCACCGTCCGCTGATGGGGCGATACGCGATACTGATCGCCATGGTCCGGCGATGGCGAGACGACATGCGTCACCTGCTCGTCAGCGGCGCGATCGGCGCGGCCGGCCTCGGCCTGTTCCTGCTGACCGTCGCGGCGGCCGCGTTCGGCCTGGTGGGCGGTCTCGGCCTGCCGGTGTTCGTATGGGCGGTGGAGTCGACCCGGAGGCTGGCCGACGTCCAGCGGCGGCGCACCGGCGGGGGCATCCCCTCGCCATACCCGCCGATGCCGGACGGCCTGCTCGCCAAGGTGCTCACGATCGCGGGCACCCCCGCGACCTGGCGCGACCTGCTGTGGGCGGTGTCCCCGCTGCAGTACGTGCTGCCGCTGGTCGCGGTGGGCCTGTGTCTGGCGGGCGCCGAGGGTGTGCTGATGCCGTTGCTGTGGCTGACCTACGGACGTGTGGACTACGAGTGGTTCGTGGTCACCGACCTGCCGAGCGCCTTCGGCGCGGTCGTGATCGGGGTCGTGATGGCGGCGCTGGCCTGTCTGGCCCCGTGGGCGTTCGTCCGCCTGGAGGCCGCGCAGGCCCGGTGGCTGCTGACGCCCACCACCGCCACCCGGCTCAACGCCCGGATCGCCCGGCTGACCGAGACCAGGACCCAGGCCGTCGACGCCTCCGCCGCCGAACTGCGGCGCATCGAGCGCGACCTGCACGACGGCGCCCAGGCCCGGCTGGTCGCGCTGGCCATGAACCTCGGCATGGCCGAGGACCTGTTCGACGCCGACCCCGCCACCGCCAAGGCCCTGCTCGCCGACGCCAGAGCCGGGGCGCACACCGCGATGACCGAGCTGCGCGACCTGGTCCGCGGCATCCACCCGCCGCTGCTGGCCGACCGCGGCGTCGCCGGCGCGCTGCACGCCATCGCCCTGAGCAGTCCCGTCCCGGTCGAGCTGGACCTGCGCCTGGACCGCCGGCTCGCGGCGCCGGTCGAGTCGGCCGCCTACTTCACCGTGGTCGAGGCCATCACGAACGCCGTCAAACACAGCCAAGCGGGCCGCATCACGGTCACCGTCGAGGACCTCGGCGACCACCTGGCCCTGCGCGTCGCCGACGACGGACACGGCGGCGCCGACCCCACCCGCGGAACGGGCCTGCGCGGCATCGAGCGCCGCCTGGCCGCCTTCGACGGATCGATGCGCGTCACCAGCCCGATCGGGGGCCCCACCATCGTCGAAGCGGAGTTGCCGTGCGCGTCCTGATCGCCGAAGACCTCACCCTGCTCAGGGATGGTCTCACCCGCATGCTCACGGCGTACGGGTTCGACGTCGTCGCGGCGGTGGACGACGGCGCGGACCTCGCCAGGACGCTGGTGGAGGTGCGCCCCGACGTGGCGGTGGTGGACGTGCGGCTGCCGCCGAGCTTCACCGACGAGGGGCTGCGCGCCACGATCGCCGCCCGGCGGGTGGTGCCCGGCCTGCCGGTGCTGATTTTGTCGCAGTACGTCGAGCAGGTGTACGCGGCCGAGTTGCTGTCCGACAGGTCGGGAAGCGTGGGATATCTCCTCAAAGACCGGGTCGGGCAGGTCAAGGACTTTATCGACGCGGTCCGGCGGGTGGCGGACGGCGGCACGGTCATGGACCCCGAGGTCGTCGCCCAGTTGCTCGGTGGCGGGCGGCAGCGGGACCGGCTGGCCGCGCTGACCCCGAGGGAGCGCGACGTGCTCGCCGTCATGGCCGAGGGACGCTCCAACAGCGCCATCGCGGCCCGGCTCTTCGTCACCGAGAAGGCCGTCAGCAAGCACATCAACAACATCTTCGCCAAGCTCGCCCTGCCGCCGTCCGACGACGACCACCGCCGGGTGCTCGCCGTGCTGACCTACCTCAACGAAGGCGCCTGAGCCTCAGGGTTCGCGTCGGCAGGGTTCGCGTCGGCAGGGTTCGCGTCGGCAGGGTTCGCGTCGGCAGGGTTCGCGTCGGCCGCGGCCCGGACGAACTCGCGTACGCGGGCGGTCGTGTTGGTGGCCGGCCACACCGGTCCGCGTTCGATCGGCGGCGCGTCCCGGATGGGCACGTACGCGATGTCGGGACGCGGATAGTACGTGCGGCTGTGCTCGCCCACCGGCAGCACCCCCTTGCCCAGGGCGACGAGGGACAGCATCTCCGAGAACGTGCCGCCCACCGGTCCGCGGGGCACGGGCCTGCCTGACGGGGTGTGGCCGGGGGTGCGGTCGCGCTTGAACTCGGCCGAGGTGACGGAGGGATACTGCACGACGGGATGATCGCCGAGGACCTCCAGGGACACCGACTCCTCACGGGCCAGCGGATGCCCGGCCGCCACGGCCAGCACGCGGGCCTCCCTCAGCAGGACCGGCCCGCAGGCCATGCCGTCGAAGGGATAGGAGGCGATGAGGATGTCCACCGAGCCGTCGAGCAGGCTCGCCCGCGAGTTGGACAGCTGCACCTCCTGGATCTCGACCTCGCAGTCCGGATGGCGTTCGGTGAACAGGGCGACGGCCCGCAGCAGCGCCGGCGCCGTCGACTCGCCGAGGAAGGCCACCCGCAGCCGGCCGGTGACCCCGCGGCCCGCCTCGACGGCCCGGCGTACGGCGGCCTCCATCTGGGCTGCCAGGGGCGCCAGGTCGTCGGCCAGCCGCCGCCCGATCGGCGTGAGGCGGACGACCCGGCTCGTGCGCTCGAACAGCGGCGCGCCGATGCGCCGCTCCAGCTTCTTGATCACGTGGCTGACCCGGCCGGTCGTGACCCCCAGGCGCTCGGCCGTACGGCCGAAGTGCAGCTCCTCGGCCAGCGTCAGGAAGGTCTCGATCTCGTGCCGTTCGAGCATGCCGATCCCGATCGTTGATGGAGAGTCAACGATCGTAGCGTGATCGGGGCTTGGTCCCGGCCGCCGCGACGAGCATCGTTGGATCCATGAGCACAACGAACATGCGCGTCAAGGGTTTCGACCATCTGGTGCTGACCGTGGAGGACGTCGAGCGGTCGCTGGCCTTCTACTGCGACGTCCTCGGCCTCGAGCCGGTGCGGGTCGACGAGTGGCGGGCCGGCAAGGCGCCGTTCCCCTCGGTGCGGGTGTCGCCGGACACCATCATCGACCTGCTGCGCGGCGAGCGCGGCGAGCCGAACGTCGACCACTTCTGCCTGGTCGTCGAGCCGCTGGACTGGCAGGAGGTCGTCGACTCCGGCGTCCTCACCGTCATCGACGGACCCGGCCCCCGGTTCGGGGCGCGCGGCGTCGCCACCTCGGTCTACCTGAAGGACCCCGACGGCAACGTCATCGAACTGCGCTGGTATCCGCAGGACAAGGAGGTCTGAGGGTTCGGTCGTGATGGCGCGGCGCCGGGGCCCGGGCCGTCCGCACGCGGTAGATCCGGGTGAGGACGATCGGAAGAGGGGCTGGTGCCGATGGCCGGGGTGGACAAGCGGGCCGATCTGGTGCTCGAGGGCGGCGGCGTCAAGGGCGTGGGCTTGGTCGGCGCGATGCACGAACTGCACGCGGCCGGCTACCGGTTCGGGCGGGCCGCCGGCACCCGGGTCGCCGGCACCTCCGCGGGGGCGGTGGTGGGAGCGCTTGCCGCGGCCGGCATGCCGCCCGAGCGCATGCGCGAGCTCCTGTTCGACGTCGACTACCGCAGGTTCAGGGACGCGTCCGCCGTGGAGCGCGTCCCGCTGGTCGGCGGGGGTTTCTCGCTGCTGTCCCTGCTGTTCGAACGGGGTGTGTTCGAGGGCGACTACCTGCGGGAGTGGCTGGGGAACGAACTGGCCGACCTAGGCGTCGAGACGTTCGACGACCTGGCGCTCGACGATCCGGCGCCCTGGATGGGCGAGGACCAGCGCTACAGCCTGGTGGTGATGGCCACGGACGTCACCCGGGGCCGGCTGGTGCGCCTGCCGTGGGACTACCGGAGCGTCTACGGCGTGACGGAGCCGGGCAGGCAGCGGGTGGCCGACGCGGTCCGCGCCTCGATGTCGATTCCCTTCTTCTTCGAGCCCGTCACGATCGCCGATCCCGGCACCGGGCTGGTGTCGACCCTCGTGGACGGCGGCGTGCTGTCCAACTTTCCCATCGACACGCTCGACCGGCCCGACGGGGAGCAGCCGCGCTGGCCGACGTTCGGGGTCAAGCTGCTCCCCGCGTTCGGGGAGGACACGCTCAGGCTGCCGTTCGTCGGGGTTCCCCACCTGCCCGCCCTGCGGCTGCTGACGTCCCTGGTCGGGACCGCGATCGTCGGCCACGACCAGACATACCTGGACCAGCCCTGGGTCAGGGCCCGCACCATCCAGGTCGACACCGAGAGCGTGGGGGTGGTCGACTTCGACCTCGACGAGCGGCAGAAGCTGCACCTCTACCTCAACGGCCGGACGGCCGCGTCGGCCTTCCTGTCCACCTGGGACTGGGACGACTACCGCGCCCGCTTCCGTCCGTCGTCAGTACGCGCGAAAACCGGTGCCAGGACCAAGACGGCCCGGGACCGAACGATGGAGCTGTCTTGACAATTTAATTTGTCGGTGGCTACCGTGAGTACCACGACGGAGCCGACCACGGCGCCGGCGGAACCAAGGAGGAGCGCCATGGGTATCACGGTCATCGAGTTCATGAGCCTGGACGGCGTCGTGCAGGCTCCGGGCGGTCCCGAAGAGGACACCGACGGCGGCTTCGCGCACGGCGGCTGGACGCACCCGTTCTTCGACCCGGAGGTCGTGGGCGGCGCCTTCGCCGACACGGTGAGCAAGGCCGAGGGGCTGCTCTACGGCCGTCGCACCTGGCAGAACATGGCCGCCGCCTGGCCCGCGCGGGCCGGTGACCCGTTCGCCGACCGGTTGAACGCGATGCCATGTGGTGTCCGAGACACTCGGCGACGACGAGCTGACCTGGAACACCACGCGGATCCCCGGCGACGCGGCCGTCGCCCGCATCCGCGAGCTGCGGGACACGGGCGACGGTGAGCTGGTCGTCATGGGCAGCCCGAGCCTCGTGCGCACCCTCCTGCACGAGGGCCTGGTCGACGAGCTCCGGCTGATCGTGATGCCGGTGATCCTCGGCGGCGGAAAGACGATCTTTCCCGGCGACGGCCTGCGGCACAGGCTCGAACTTGTCTCCGCGACCACCGGCGACACCGGCGTGCAGGTGTGCACCTACCGCAGGGTCGCGGAGTAGTGGAAACCCGGCACCCCCGCGGGAAGGGCGGGAATGCCGGGTTCGGTCTGGCAGGTGTTCGCGTCTTGTCAGGGGGTGGTGAGGTCGAAGCGGTTGACGGTGACCGCGCCGCCCAGCGATTGGGTGGCGTAGTTGAAGATGGCGAAGCGGTAGCCCATGAAGAACTGCCAGGCGTTGCCCATCGTGAAGGCCGGTCCGAGCGAGGTGAAGGTCACCCCGTCGGTGCTGTAGGAGAACTTCGCCTGGCGGCCGGTGCCGGGCCGGATGTCGGCGTTGACCCGCAGCCAGATCCGCCCGCCGGACACCGGAGCACTGGCCGCCTCGGTGCCGGTGGAGGTGGTCTGCCAGCTGCTGTTCATGGCCAGGCCGTTGGTCATGACCACCCGGGTCTGTCCGTTGTCGCGCCGCAGGCCGATCCAGGCCGACGAGTCGCGCAGCATCGCCAGCCCGGCCCGGTCACCATCACGCATGGCCGAGTAGTCCAGCTG